>SFCQ01000001.1 GCA_004558525.1 Clostridiales bacterium | reverse complement strand
CCTCGCAGGTCCTTCCAACCTGCTCGACCGTTTCCTGAATTACTTGCTTGTTTCTCGATCTTTTGCACTATATAGTTTTCAAGGTGCGCCCTGCGCCCTAAGCTCCCGCACTCTCGTCCGTTCCCTCAGCGCGCTTGATAAGCATACCAAATCACTTATCAATTGTCAACACATTTCTCAAAAAAAGTTGAATAAAAAATTTTGAGCGCTTCAAAGCTGCCTGTTTGCAATGAAAACAGGGAGCGGTGAATCCCGCTCCCCGGGTTGCATCTGCTTATATGGCTCTTAAGCGCCGCATCAATAATCGACCTTCTTGAGCATGAAGTAAAGCCTTGCGAACTTTGCGGCGTCGTCATGCTCGTTGCCGCAGGTGAATATGGTCATATACTGGTCGTTCACGGTGACTTCGGAATCAAACTCCATCCCGCTTATATCCTTGGTATTCTTCTTGACCTCGTCCAGCCACTTCTGTATTTCTTCATCCGTGGTCTTTTCATGGTCGCCATACCAGGTATACTCCTTCAGCACCTCCATTGAGCTGGGGGCGGAGGTCTCAAACATGCCGAATATCTCATAGCGGGCTTCCTCGCCATACAGATATATGTCCCATACGCGCTCGGCGTAGATATTGAGATCAGGCAGGTTGCTAAGCTCCTTGCCGCAGTGCTTCTTATGGTCGCAGGTGGTCTTGCCAAGATTGAACTCCTGAATATGATGGAGCTGATGGAACATGGAGCCTGAAGGCCTTGAGTTATGGCCGGTCACCACGTTGTTCTTCTGCTGGCCGTAGTAGTAAGCATAGATGGAGCCGGATTCGGCCGCCTTTTTTTCGGGGGTATGGTCATTGTAATACCACTTGCCCGTAGTCTTATCGAACATTATCTGATAGTCGATATTGGTGCCAAGTATCTGTATATAGCCAACGGTATCCGGATTGGCGTTATAGGCGTCCATATACCTGTCGGTATAAGTATCCCTTGATTTTTTGCCGAACTGGTCTATCCTGCCGGTTCCGGCGATGTAATCATTAAGGGTGCTTCTATCCTGCACAAGGCACGCGGGCTTGTTGCCCTCATAGGACCTGCTAAGCTGCATGGCCCTCAGGTTCGCGCCGGAAAGCTCGCTCTTATTTGTCACTATGGCGTCAACGAGCGAAACATCGTCCGCAGTTATTGCGCCGTCTCCGTTTCCGTCGCCCATTATAACTATCGCGCCTATCTCGCTGCCGTCTGCGCTCACCTTCATGCCGGTGGCGACGATGTCCGCATCGGCGGCGTCGCTGCCGTCAGCCTTGGCTATCTTAACCTCAGAGGCGTTGGTGAACAGCGCCACAAGCTCCTTAGCCCGGGCCACGTTCATGCCCACGTCAAGGCCGCGCACATAGTTTGCGCCGTCTATGGTTTCAACGTAGGGCCTTAAATTGAACGTGCCTACGTCGCACTGAAGCTCAGTATTGTCGCCGTAGGCTATGGCATTACCGTTCCTGTCCATCACCACGGCATGCTTTTCGCCGACGCTTACCGAAACGGCGTTGCTGACCGCGATTATATCCTTGGAATCGGCGGGTATCAAAGGATCGTTGTTCGGCTGAGCCTCTATGGCTGCAACAACGCTGCCGTCCTGACGGACAGCCGCCATGCCGGCTTGGCCTACAGATACGTCAACATAGTCGCTGTTGGCGTCGAAGGCAGCGGTATCTACCGTAGCAACAATCTTGCCCTCTGTGGTTATAGCCGCCGCACGGTCAGCGCCGGCGGCAATCTTTACCATGCCCTTCCAGCCCGATACGTCCGGCGCGCCGTTTGACGCCACAACGGTGCTGTCGCTCTTGAGGCCTATGACAAAGCTCTCGCCTGCGGCGAGCCATACTATATCGCTCCAAGAGGCTATCTCGGCGGGTGCGCCGCTGGTGGCCGTCACGGTACCGTCGTTAAGGAGGGCCGCAGCAAAATCGCCGCCCATAGCGACCATGTATACGTTGCCCCAGCCGCTTACCGCCTCGCTTCCGGTCATTTGGCCGGCGAAGAGCGCGCTTCCGTCCGCCTTTACGCCTATCGTCGCGCTCTTGTTGACCGCAACGAACGTTATATCCTGCCAATCGCTCAGCCTGCGCTGGCCGTACTGATCATGTCCTGCGGATATAACGGTGCCGTTGGTCCTTAGTCCAACATTGTGTATGCTGCCCGCGGCTATCATGCCCTTGCCGCCGAGCGGTTCGCGCGTAAGCTCAGCAAGTACGGTTTGGTCGCCCGTGCCCGTCGGGTCGCCGGTAGTGTCAGGCTTGGGCGTGGCGTCCCCAACGTTGACGGGAAGGTTATTGTCCTGATCGCCGCCCATACATCCCGCGAAAAGCGCCATGACCATCAATACCGCCACAAGCGCCGCAATTAGCTTTTTCATCTAATCCATTCCTCCATTCGTCCTGCATGTGCAGAATCTCGTGCATATCATATCATAATCTGAGCCTTACCGCAAACCGGCAGCGCTTAATTTACACATTCTACATAATTCATACGCGCTCTCCTTTTATGTGAGCGTATTATATGCGAAGCCGTTCAATAAGCTCTTGGGCCATTAGGCGGAAGCTGCCCCTTAAGCCGATTCCGGCCCTGACGGCTCGCACGTCAGAGCGTATGAAAGCCTTTACATTCTGCTGCTTTACGGGTTTTGCCGCCCTGGAGCATGGGTAAGAGGCAAAGCCTGTAAAAACCATAAAAAACTGCGCTCAGCCTCTTTTTGCACGTTCCGGAGCGCATTATGCGCTGTTTCGGTTGCCCTGCTGTTGATAAAGCGTTATAATATAGTATCTATAATTATCAGCCGGCATGTATTTGCCGCCTGAACGGAGGATCTGATTTGGAAAAAAGGACTGCGCCCATAGCAAAGGGTATAGTGATCAGCATAATTTCCGGCGTACTCTCCGCCGCCCTGGGCGCGTATTCTGTAACGGCGCTGCTTGTTGCGCCTGCGTTTCTATCCTGCGCTTTTTCCGCATGGGGATACGGCGTGGGGGCCGTCGGACTTATAAGCTATGCTGCAACCGCCTATCTTGTAGGCGGCGCATCAGCTTCCGTTTATATGATGGCGTGCGTGCTGCCCGCGTCGTTTGCCATTGGTTTTATTATAATGAAGAAAAAGCCGTGGAGAACGGCTGTCAGCCTTGGCGCGCTGCTCATGGGGCTTGGGCTTTATGCCAATATATGCCTGCCCTCCATACTTCAGGGGCTTGAGCCTTTTGCCGGCATAGCGGCCACGGTATCCGAGCTTTCAAGCGAGCTTGCTGCCGCGCTTGAAGCCGGCGGCGCATCGGCCGATACGATAAAGCTTATAAAGCTGCTCTTCGCAGACGCGGAGGAATATGCCGGAAAGATGACCATGCAGTACCTCACGGCAGGCTCTATGATAGCCGCGCTTATCGATACGCTTATAGCCAGGAGCCTTACCCGCAGGGTCAATAACGATATACGCCCAATGGCGCCAATGCCGCTGTGGCAGCTTTCAAACAACTATAACTATGCCGCAGGCTTTGCGCTGCTTGGCGCCGTTGTTACGCTTATAGCCGGCTTAAACAATGCAGACGCCGTTTTGAGCGTTGCAGAAAATGTGATAATGGGGCCTCTGGCCTTGATGGGGTTCTGCTACCTTGACTTCCTGACCAAGATAGGCAGGCCCGGCAGCAAGGCAAAAAGGATAGTGCTGTATATATTCGTTATCGTCTTCCCCGGCAGGACGACCGTGCTTGCGCTGGTCGGCCTGCTTGACAGGATAATGAAGGTGCGCAGGCGATATGTCCCGAGCAAAAGGAACAGCGCCGCCGGCAGCCGCGACAACAGCGATAGAGATAACGATAACGATAAAAACGGTAAGTGATTTTTGCGGAAAGGACGGATTCCTATGGATAAAAAACCATATGCGGCGCTTTTCCCGCTGCTTGCTGTAAGCCTTGCCGCAGGCGGCGCGCTGCTGCTGCTTGTTAAGCCCGTATGGTTAGGCTTATTGGCTATGGCGCTCGCGCTTACGGCTCTGGCTGTCGGCATGGTGATAGTCGGCGCGCGCTGGCGTCAGCTCCAGCAGGAGTGCGACGATATTTTTCTTGAAAACTCCTCCGCCGCGGCTTCTATTATAAATACAATTGATGTTCCGGCGCTTATATTCGACGAGCTTGGCAGGATAATATGGTCCAACGAGGCGCTTGACGAGCTTTATATGGGGCGCGATATAAAAAAGCTTATCCCCTCACTCGATCCGCATCTGCCTGCGCAGGCCACGACCATGGAGCTTAACGGCAGAGCCTACCAGGTGATGAGCATAGCGGTAAAAAGGGAGCATCAATCCGCGCATAAGCTCACCTTCCAGTATTGGCTGGATAGGACGGAGGTGCTGCATTATACAAGGCTGTATGAAGAGAACATGCCCGTTGTGGCGCTTATATATGTCGATAATTATGAAGAGCTTACGGCCGATAAGCAGTTCCACAGGAACACCGTGCTATCCGAGGTTGAGGGCCTTGTGAGCAAGCTTGCTTCTTCCATACAGGGTACATACAGAAGATATGAAAACGCCCGCTTCTTCCTCGTGTTTGAGGCCAAATACATGGATGAGCTTGAAAAGGAGCGCTTTAAGCTGCTGGAGCTTGCGCACTCCATAGACACGGGTACGGAGCAGACGGTTACCCTTTCAATAGCCGTAGGCGCTGAAAGCCACGTCGCGACGAGCGATGAATCCGCAAGGCAGGCTATGGAGCTTGCGCTCGGCAGGGGCGGCGATCAGGCCGTAGTGAAGCGCGGCACAAACTACTCCTTCTATGGCGGGCAAAAGCAGATCGCGCCCTCAAGGCAGTCCAGGGTAAAGGCAAGGCTGTTTGCAAAGGCCTTAAGGCAGCTTATGGAAAACAGCGACATGGTGTTCGTCATGGGCCACAAATATGCTGATATGGACTGCATAGGCGCGGCATTGGGGCTGATGCGCCTTTCCCAATGCGCAAACAGAAGGGGCTATATAGTGCTTGACGATGCCAACGCAATGATAGAAGGCGCATTGAACAGCATTGCCGAAAGCAAGCAGTATCACGATTGTATAAGGACGCCGGAGCAGGCTATGCAGCTCATAAGGCCGGGCAGCGTGCTGGTCGTTGTGGATACGCAAAGAACAAGCTCCGTGCTGTCGCCCCAGCTTTATGCAAAGGCTGCCAAAACCGTTATAATCGATCATCACAGAAGGCCCGTCGATTCGCTCAGCGCGCCAACGCTCAACTACTATGAAGCCGGCGCAAGCTCCGCGTGCGAAATGGTAACGGAGCTTATGCAGTATTTTGCCGACGGTTTGAAGCCCACACCGTTTGAATCGAGCGCGCTGCTTGCCGGCATGACCATGGATACGAAGAGCTTTGCCGTAAACACCGGCGCAAGGACGTTTGAGGCGGCAGGCTTCCTCAGGCGCTGCGGGGCGGATTCAAGCATGGTCAAGCTTATGTATCAGGACGATATGACGACCTTCAGGAACCGCGCAAAGGTAGTTGAAAACGCAACCATAATGGACGGCGGCATTGCCATATCCACCTGCCCCAAGGATATGCCCAACAATTCGCTCATAGCCGCGCAGGCGGCGGATTCGCTGCTTTCAATAAAGGGCATACAGGCTTCCTTCGTGCTTGCCGAAGGCGCGTCCGGCGTGAGCATAAGCGGCCGCAGCCTGGGCCAGATAAACGTGCAGCTCATTCTTGAGCGCATAGGCGGCGGCGGTCATCTTGCCGTGGCGGGCGCCCAGCTTAAGGACGTCGATATGGAGCAGGCCGTATCCATGCTTACTGACAGCATATACTCTTACCTCAACGAGCTTGCTTCAGCCGGCGCTCAAGACAGCTGAGCGATGCAATAAATACGCAGCTTATAAAAAGCAAAAACACCATTAGGAGGTTTATCAATATGAAGGTGATTCTTCAAAAGGACGTAAAGGGTACAGGCAAGGCCGGAGACATTGTAAACGTTAACGACGGTTACGCCCGCAACTATCTCATACCCCAGAAGCTTGCGCTTCCCGCCGATGCAAACAGCATAAATGCAGCCAACATAAAAAAGCAGGCCGAAGCGCACAGACTGGATATGCAGCGCAAGCGCGCAAGGGAGCTTGCTGCCGGCATGAACGGGCTTAACGTCAAGGTGTACGCCAAGTGCGGCGAAGGCGGCAGACTGTTCGGCTCTATAGGCGCTGCGGAAATAGCCGCAGGCCTAAAGGAGCAGCACGGGCTTGACGTTGACAGGAAAAAGATTCGCCTCGACGAGCCAATAAAGGCGCTTGGCACCGTTAAGGTAACAGCCCACCTTTATGAGGACGCTGACGCCAGGTTTGACGTTGAGGTGCTCCCCCTTCAGCAGGGCTGAGCCCTTTGCATTTTGCACCGGCTTATAACAACTTATACTTTATGCTGCCCTGACTTCCATGCAGGGCTGAACGGAGGCAACATTGGATCAGACACCGAGAACCCCTCCCCATTCCCTGGAGGCCGAAAAAAGCGTGCTCGGCAGCATGCTCATAAGCAGGGACGCTGCCGAGCTGGCTGCCGAGATGCTTTCCGCTTCCGACTTTTATGTGCCTCAGCATCAGGATATATTTGAGGCCATGACGGAGCTTGTATCCCGCGCCCAGCCTGTTGACAGCGTGACCATAGTTGACGCGCTGGAGCGTGCAGGCAAGCTTGCCTCCGCAGGCGGCCTTGGCTACATAGCGGAGCTTTCATTGTTCGTGCCGAGCGCCGCCAACGTAAGCTATTATATAAACATAGTCGAGGACAGGAGCGTGCTTCGCCAGCTTATAAAGGCCGGCGGCGAGATAATGAACGAAGCTTCTACCTCCGATTCGCCCGTGACCGATATTTTGGACGAGGCTGAAAGGCGCGTATTCAGCATATCGATGAAAAAAAACGAGGAAACCCTCGTTCCGGTGGATAAAAGCGCAATGGCGGCATATATGCGAATAGGCGAGCTTATGCGCACAAGGGGCCAGATAAGCGGGGTGCCTACGGGCTTTAGGGAGCTTGACGAGCTTACCTCCGGGCTTCAAAAGGGCGACCTTATCATAGTCGCGGCAAGGCCGAGCGTGGGCAAATCAACATTCGCCATGAACATAGCCGAATATGCCGCCACCACGGCGGGCAAGCGCGTCGCTGTGTTCAGCCTTGAGATGAGCCGGGAGCAGCTTACCACGCGCATGCTTTGCTCCCAGGCGAAGGTGGATATGCAAAAGGTCAATTCCGGCGAAACTACGGAGGAGGACCTTCTTGTGCTGAGCGATGCTCTGCTCACGCTCAGCGATTCAAAAATGTATATCGACGACAGCGGCAACCTCAGCGTTGCGGATATACGCAGCCGCTGCCGCAGGCAAAAGACGCGCTATGGCCTGGACCTTGTTGTGGTGGACTATCTCGGCCTGCTTCAGCTTACCAGCAAGCGCGGCAGCCTTGTTGCGGACATAGCGGAGGCTACCAGGGCGCTTAAGATACTTGCAAAGGAGCTTGAGGTGCCCATAATGCTGCTGTGCCAGCTTTCAAGAGGCTCCGAATCAAGGAAGGAGAACGGCTACAGGCCCATACTTGCCGACCTCAGGGACTCCGGCGCAATAGAGCAGGATGCCGACCTTGTGCTGCTGCTGTACAGAAAAGCGCTTGCCATGCGCAACCGCAAGGACGATTCCGCCTCCGGCGCCCCCAACGAGGAAATAGAGGACAACAGCGCAGAAGTAATAGTTGCAAAGAACAGAAACGGCCCGCTTAAGACCGTTAACCTCGCATGGCAGGGCATGTTCGCCCGCTTTGTGGATCCTTCTTAAATAAAAGCGGCAGCCCTATAAAGGGCCTGAAAGTTTTGAAAAAGTGGCGACCAGCCACTTTTTCAAAACTCTCCCTTTTTATTATACAAATCTTTTAAGCTTGACTATCAGCTTCCCCTTTTTGCTTTCGCCGCTCACCCCTTCAAATATAAACCTTCCGTAGCCGCGCACGCTTACTATGTCGCCCTCTTTTGGCGCGGACGATGCGCTTTTTGCCATGCCCCCGTTTATAAAAACAAGCTCCTTTGCAAACAGCGCCGCAGCATCCCCTCTTGACAGCCTGAACAGCTGCGCTATCATGCTGTCCGATCTGAGGCTGGCCACCCTTATCGCGACCTCCTCCGTTTTATAAAGCTCGCCTTCAGGAAGGTGCGCGCCTACGCTGCATGCAACGCTCGTGCGGCCTACGGAGTCAAGCCCGCCGGCAAAAAAGTGAGCAAGCTGCCTGTCTGTAAACACATACGCCTTTTTGCCGCGCACAACTATATCGCCTATCTTCTCCCGCTCCACGCCCATGCTCATAAGCGCGCCAAGGCAGTCCCTGTGCGTGAGCGGAGCAGAGAATTTTTCGCTTTTTGCGGCTATTTCAACGCACTCTATGGGGAAATCGGAAAACCCTTCTTCTCCGCTGTGCCCAAAGCGCGCCATGCGCCTTTCGCAGCCGTCAGCCCCGCCGTATAGCGCATATTCTGAATAAAGGAACCTTGCGAGCGAGCAAAGCAGCGCCTGCTCGTTAAGCGAAAGGAAGCCGGTGTACAGTAAGCAGCCGCGCTCGCCGGCCCGTTTTGAAAGCTCAATAAATCTTTTTTTGATGAGTTCGTTGCTGTTATCCATATTATGATTATACCACAATACCGCTTGCAACAAGCATGGCGGCATGCTTTAATATATAAATCAGTGCATAGAAAGCAGAGAAGGTGAACAGCAATGAGGATATGGGCCGCAACACGCGACATGAACAGGATACTGAGCGAGACCGTTATGGACTTTGCCCCCGCAAAAAACGAGGACGATTGGAACAGGGTCATAGGCGAGCTTTGCCGTGAGCTTGACCTTTCGCGCCCGCTTATATTAAAAAAGCACCTCAACGAGCTTAACCATTTCAGGCACACCACGTTTTTGCCGTCTGATTTTATGGAAAGCGTAAGCTTCAATAAATTCACGGTTCAGCTTTTCCCTGAAAAGAAGAACAGCGATAAGCGATCCTGATTTTACATAATAATCCATATAAGATATTTCCTATAATATATTTGCTCAAAGCTGTAAATTATAACGGTATCAACATAAAAGGAGTGTTTATATGGATACATTATCGCTGATCCTGATGATAATCGGCGCGGTCAACTGGGGCCTTGTGGGCATATTCCAGTTTGATCTTGTAGCGGCCATATTCGGCAGCGGCGCAGCGACCTTTTCCCGCATAATCTACACTCTTGTAGGGCTTGCGGGCATATGGGGCATAGCGCTTCTTTGCCGCCGTGACGGCCGGCGCGATACCGTAAGGGACGAATAACACAAGTTGATGCAAAACAAAAGCGGGCGCAAGGCTCGCTTTTGCTCTTTATTTATTCCTGAGCAGTCTGTGAAAAGGGCTTATTTTGCGGCATAATATCCATAATAGCACCATTTTTCTTAAGCCGTTCTGCTTATGCCTGAAGTCATGCCGCCAAGATACATGCAAATAAGCGGCTTTTCGCCATTCATTTCGCTTGATGGAGCATATGCGCCATTATATACTTTTTAACTGTACCACATTATATTTCCACCCAATGGGTATATAAAAAAGAGAGGGGTTAATAGCATTGAACACAAGAACAATCAGGCTGCTGGCAGCTTTCCTTGCGACGGCGCTGCTGAGCATGCTGCTATGCAGCACCGCGCTTGCCGATGGCGAAGGCTATCCGCACGATGATCCCGGCTGCACGGGCGCATTTGCCGCCGCATTTGACGGCAGCGCGATCACCTACACCTGCAACGTATGTAAAAAAGCCTATACCGTGGAGGTTATAGGCGCTCCCCAGCCGAAGAATCCGGCGCCCGCTTATACAGCTCCGGACGCTGCAACGGCAAAGCTTGGCTATGTATATGAGTTTGATCCCGCATCAAGCTACTATAACATAAGCCCGCACAGGATAGCCTTTGGGCAATACACCTATTCCTGCAGCGCATATGCGCTTGCAAACGGCTCAGGCTACGACACCGTGTATTGCTGCGACGTTGACACAAACGTGCCTAAGCAGGTCCACTATTATAAAAGGCTCAACCTTGAGGACGCCGGCTACTACGAGCCCGCTATGGCGAAGAGGATAAGGGGCATAGTGGAAAGCGCCTATCCGTTCATATCCTGTGAAGAAATGATAGCCAACATGGTGAACGCAGGCTGCGTATTCCACGGCAAGCTTGACGTTGGCCAGCTCGTTACGGCCGTACAGACGAGCATATGGAAATATGCCAACGGCCAGCACGACCTTGACTACAACATCACCCAGAAGTGGAGCAAGTTCGATTCCGCCATCGCTCCCGTAGAGCCGTTCCACGGCGCTTGGGATACGTCCAATCCCGATGTTGCGGCGAACATAAAGACGATAAAGGCCTATCTTGACGGCTGCGCCTCGAATGGCTCCAACGCCGCCAGCATGGTCATAAACGATATCACCTATCAGGTATACAAGATATCCTCCGACCAAAGCAAGGCCGACATTCGCGTCATGGTTCAGCTCAACGCCGCCGCATCGCAGAACGACGACATAACCATAACCATAGGCGATGAGGCAAGGAGGCTGAAAAGCGGCGAATCGACCGCCGTGTTCGATATCAAAGGCGTGCCCTTCGGCAGCGAAATAACGGCTTCGCTTTCCGGCAGGCAGTATCTTGAAAAGGGCGCTTACTTCTATGAGCCGTTTGGCGGATGGCAGGTGGCGCAGAGCTTTGTTGGCGTAGCTTCCGGCATGACGCCAATACACGGCAGCAAGCAGCTTAAAATAGAGGATAACTGGAACAGCTATTCGCTTAAAAAGCTGGCCAACGTAAATGGCGTAGCGACCACCACCCCTGTGAAGGGCGCAAAATTTCAGCTTTGGTATGAGCCTGAGCAGGGCAGCGCCGTGCTTGTGGCTGACGAGCTTATAACGGACGAAAAGGGCGAAGTGCATATCGATATGCTTGCTGAGTTGAACACCGGCGGCAGCTATTATTTTGTAGAGACGGAAGCGCCCGAGGGCTATGTGCTCAGCAGCGAAAGGATAAAGGCCGTATCAGGCGAGACCGTGACCGTTTACAACAGCGAGAAGGAGTATCCGCCGCAGCCGACGCCGCAGCCAACGTCAACGCCGACGCCGACTCCAACTCCGCCCGCGCCGTATAGGCCCGATCCGCCAAAGCCGCCTGTTGACACGAACCCTCCTGCGGAAATCATTACTGTGCCGCAAAGCGGAGATGCGGATATACTGCTGCCGTATCTTAGCGTATCCGCCGGAATAGCGGCGCTTATCATAATATGCTGCATAAGGAAGCGCGCATCAAGGCGATAGCTTAACAAAAAGCTCCATCCGGTAATGCAAAAAGAAGCGGTCACGTCCGCTTCTGAGAGTGTCGAAAAAGTGGCTGAGCGCCACTTTTTCGAGTTTTCACGGGTTTTGCCTATAGCTATCGCTCCCGGGCGGCAAAACCCGCAAGGTACGAAAACCTAAAGGTTTTCATCCGTTCTGACGTGCATGCCGTCAGAGCCGGATTGAGCATAAGGGGCTGCGGCCCCTTATCAACCCCGGTTTTTTTGACAGACTGAAAGAAGCGGTCAGATCCGCTTCTTTTTATTATTGTATTGCAATCGATTATTCCGCAAGCTCCTTGGAAGGCTGCGCATTAAGGCTAAGCTCGCTCGGCCCTGCCTCCATAAGCGCATAATGCGCGGCGCAGGCAATCATAGCCGCATTATCCGTGCAGAAGCGCATGTCCGGCCTGCAAAACCTGAGTCCGGCCTTTTTTGCCTCCGCCTCAAGCGCGGTGCGCAGCGCGGTGTTTGCGCTCACCCCCCCTGCCAGCGCAAGCGTCGATACGCCGTTGTGCTTCGCGGCGCGCACGGCCTTTGTACATAGCGTATCAACAACGCTTCTTTGAAAACTTGCGGCTATGTCGGCCCTGTTCAGCTTTTCGCCCTTCTGCTCCGCGTTGTGCATAAGGTTCACAACCGCCGTCTTTATTCCGGAAAAGCTGAAATCCAGGCTGTCGCCATCGTTAAAGCCGCCCCTGAAGGAAAACGCGTTTGCGTCGCCCTCCCTTGCGAGCTTTTCAAGCTCCGGCCCGCCAGGATAGCTCAAGCCCAATGCGCGCGCCACCTTGTCAAAGGCTTCGCCGGCCGCGTCGTCCCTTGTGCGGCCCAAAAGCTTAAAGCTGTTGTAGCCTTCCACCAGAATTATATGGCTGTGCCCTCCGCTCGCAACAAGGCACACGAACGGCGGCTCAAGCTCCTTATAGCTCAGGTAATTCGCCGCTATGTGGCCGGCAATGTGATCCGCGCCTATAAAGGGCTTGTTTGAGGCATAGGCAAGGCCCTTTGCGTAGCTCAGGCCGACCAGCAGCGCACCCACGAGCCCCGGCCCGTATGTGGCGGATACGGCGTCAACATCATTTATCGTCATGTTCGCCTTCTCAAGCGCATCGTCCACAACGCCGGCCACCTTTTCCACATGCGAGCGCGAAGCAAGCTCCGGCACCACGCCGCCGTATTTTCTATGTATGGGTATCTGGGTATAAACGCTCATGGAAAGCACGTCGCGCCCTCCCCTTACCACGCTTGCGGCCGTCTCATCGCAGGAGCTTTCTATGGCAAGCATTACGGGCGCTTCTTTTTTTCTGTATTCGCAGGCATTTTTTATAGCCTCATCATAATAGCCAAGCCTCATTTTTGCCTCCGCCTTGCGAACGCTGTTGCAAATATCAAAAGCAGCAGGAAGGGCGCCATGAACATAAGCGCAAATCTTATCACTATATCGTTGAAAAGCTGTAGGGGGCATATGCGTATCATGCGGCAGGTGTTGTAATCCATGAGCCAAAGGTCATTGGTGAAAAACAGCCTGTGGAAGCCGTTCCAGAAGCTGTTGAAATCAACCGCCACCCATATGCCGAGCGCGGCGAGCGCTATGCCGAATATTGCGGACGCGGTTATGAAAGCCCTGCTCATGAGCCGTATCCGCCCGCCGGGCGCCGTCATGCATATGCACAGCGCAATTATCGCGGCGGCTGCGGCAGCTCCGTAATCCCTTACGTTTTTCCACGCCTGATACAGCGCGCGCACATCTATCATGTGCTCTATCTCCTGCTGGTTGTACATTTCAACAACGCTCCCGTTTTCGCTAACGCTCAGCTGTATGGAATCCGCCCTGCCCTCCATATAGTCTATAAGCCTGAATATCGCCTCGGTCATATCCTCGTCGCTTATTCCGGTCTCCCTTGACGTTCCGTATTTAACATAGCTTTTATAATACCATTCCCTTTGGTTCATGCAGAACTGAAGGCAGGTGAAAAGCATGGCTGTTATCAGCAGCAGCGACGCTATTATAAGCAGCGTGAAGCAAACGGCCTTTTTCATATCATCTGCTCTCCGGTATTGCGCCGAGCGCTATGTCCAGCGCGCGCACGGCTTCAACAAACCTGTCCGGATCGTTTTTGCTCAGTATCAGCGCGACCCGCTCCCTCGGCAGGTCGTTGAGCCTTCTTAATGCGCAGAACAGCACAAGGTCATGATCCCCGCCAAGCACGCCCTTGCCCATAGGCACGGCCATTGCCTCAGCCGAGCCAAGCTCATCGTATCTTATAAGCGCCCGCGGATGCAGCGTCGCTTCATCTGAGCTTAACGTGAGCCTGTACCTTTCCGCCGAGGGCGTGTACGCTTCAAGCGCCGTATTTATTGTAAACAGCTTGGCGTCCGCCGCATCGTCCCCCGCCGCCGGCGCTATGCTGCCCATAGGCGCCACGGCATAAAACGCGCTGGTTATCACCCTGGTCCTCGGGTCCCTGTCCACGGCGCCAAAGGAGCCGTAGGGGCGCATCGGAAGCCCCTTTACCCCCGTTTCCTCCTCAAGCTCGCGCGCGGCGGCAGCCTCAAGCTCCTCGTCAACGTTAACGAAGCCTCCCGGCAGCGCCCAATGCCCTATGAACGGGTGGTTGCGCCGCTTTATAAGCATTACCGAAAGCTGTGCATTTTCATTAAGCGTGAACACCGCCATATCCACCGTTGCCGAGGGCCTGGGGTACTTATTCTCATCATATGCCTCAAGGAACTCCGCAAGCGTCTGCCCCTTCTCGTTTCTTAATTCCCTGTTGTTCGATTCTTCCATAGCAAGCAAACCTCCTAAAAAGCTTAGCAGCAAAAGGTTAGTTAATTGAATTATATCATAAAACAAGCCGCATTAAATATAACTATATAAATAATATAAAGCAATAGAGGCGGAAAGCAGGTGTGATATGGCGGCGCAGCGTATATTACCGCTCAGGAGCCTGGGCAAAAACAAAGTCAGGGGAGTCATGCGGCTCACGAGCGAGGGCGGCTCAACGGCGCTCAGGCTATGCATACAAAGCGGCAGCTTAGCCGAGCCGTGCGCGTTCATGCTGCTTACGGGCGGCAATATAATAAAAGCCGTCCTCAGAAGCGACGGCAGCTTCCTTGCCGAAGCAGGCTTCCATCTTGTGCGCGGCGCGATAATAGCCTCAGGCACGTCGCTTGCGGCAATGGCTTCCTTTGGCATAAGCAACTTGGATATGGATAAGGCGCTTACGTCGGCAAGGATATCGTTGGGCAAAAGCGTCCGCTCCGTCAAGCCCATGCCGGCCGAGCAGGCCGAGCCGCCCGCCGTATCAGACTCCGGCGCTGTGCAAAGGCAAAATAAGCAAGCCGATAATGCCCCTGCCAATATAAAGCCCAATAATACCATAGCAAGCGGCGCCGCCAGCAAAGCCGAAGCGAATATAGCGCCGCAAAGCACATCAAAGCCGGCGGCCGGCGCAGCAGGCGCGTACGAAGACCCCGAGCCAAAAAGCAAGGTGGCCAAGGAGTTGCTGCTAAGATCAAATAAGCTGTTCGCGCCTCCCGATGATAACGCGGAGCCGTTTATACCCAGGCCGTATGTGCGCGATAATGAAAGCGCCCAAAGCAAAGCAGGCACAAATGCTCCTCAGCGCGAGCCTGTGCCGCCTGCGCCAAGGAACGCAGTTTTCCCCGCGCAGCATTTTCCGCAGCCGCAGCAGAAATGCAACAGATGCAGAATGAACAGCCGCGGGCATGGGCAGAGAAAATAGCGGGCTTTGCGGTATGGGAGCGTGAGCGAGAGGCAAAACCCGTAAAAACTCGGAAAGGTGGCGCTCGGCCGCTTTCTCGGCACTCTGAAGCGCTATACCATATCTTGTATAGCGCCTTAAAGCATGCACAATGCCCGAGAATATCTATAAAAAATGCTGATAAAACCGTTTTTTGCGTTGACAAGCGGCGCAAGCTGTGGTAAATTAACTAAGCAACCCCCAGTTGGGGGGTTTATTTAGGTACGGTTTCAAGCCGTGCAAATGGATTCAATGGGCTTAAAGCTTTCGCTTTCAGCCATAAATGAGAGGAGCTAACACTACTATGCGCGTAAAAATCACCTTGGCCTGCACCGAATGTAAGCAGCGTAACTACAATACCTTCAAGAACAAGAAGAACGATCCGGACAGGCTTGAGTTCTCCAAGTACTGCCGTTTCTGCCGTAAGCACACCATTCACAGGGAAGCCAAGTAAGCCTGAAAGGACAGTATAGCGACAATGGCAAACGAAGTAGCAAAAACAGCCAACAAAAAGGATAAGAAGCCCAATCTGTTCGCACGTATCGGCCGCTTTTTTAAGGACGTCGTAGGCGAGCTTAAGAAGCTCACCTGGCCTACCGGAAAGGAGCTTGCAAAGTATACGGCAACCGTGCTTGCGTTTATAGTGCTTTTCGCCGTTGTTATAGGCGTTCTTGATTTCCTGTTCGGCCAGGGATTCACCCTTCTTGGCAGCCTGGCCGGCAAATCCGGGGACAGCACCGCTTTGGCGGACGCTTTCCTCGGTATGATATAATCGGAGCGCCGAATATGGCCGAGGAAGCCAAATGGTATGTTGCCCATACCTATTCGGGCTATGAGAACAAGGTCAAGGAGGACCTGGAGAAAACGGTAGAGAACCGCGGCCTTCAGGACATGATACTGGAAGTAAGCTACCCCACCGAGGAAGTGGTGGAGATGAAGGACGGTAAGCGCAAGGTCGTTACGCGCAAGCTTTTGCCGGGCTATGTCATGATAAAGATGATAATGAACGACAAGACCTGGTACATAGTGCGCAACACAAGGGGCGTTACCGGCTTTGTCGGCCCGGGATCAAAGCCCGTGCCGCTGAGCGATGAAGAGGTCACCAAGCTTGGTGTTGAATACATACCTATAGAGCTGGATCTTTCCATCGGCGAAAGCGTGCGCGTGATAAGCGGGCCGCTTGAAAACTTCATCGGCACCGTGGAGGCGCTTGACCCCGAAAGGCAGAAGGTCAAGCTCACCGTTTCCATATTCAACCGCGATACTCCGGTGGAGCTGGATTACATACAGGTCCAGAAGCTCTGATAAAAGGCGAAGCGCGCTTCGCCAAAGCAACGATTATGCGTTCCCGCAAAAGCGGGAGCTTGCATAGTGGGAGGCCCGCCCGAAGGGGAGGGCCGCTCGCACCACATTATTTTTAGGAGGAAATTCAAATGGCAAAGAAGATCACAGGCTTTGTGAAGCTTCAGATCCCCGCCGGCAAAGCGACGCCTGCACCGCCGGTAGGCCCCGCACTTGGTCAGCATCAGCTCAACATAATGGGCTTCTGCAAGGAGTTCAACGAGCGCACCGCCAAGGACGCCGGCATGATCATTCCCGTAGTCATCACGGTGTATCAGGACCGTTCCTACACCTTTGTGACCAAGACCCCTCCCGCGGCCGTTCTTATCAAGAAGGCCTGCGGTCTGCAGTCCGCTTCCGGCCGCCCCAACACCCAGAAGGTAGCCAAGCTGACCCGCGATCAGGTGAGGGAGATCGCCACCATCAAGATGCCCGACCTTAACGCCGCCAGCGTGGAAGCCGCCATGAGCATGGTAGCCGGTACCGCCCGCAGCATGGGTATCACGGTTGAGGACTGAACAAGCCTAAAGGAGATGTGGGAGGCATAAGCCGTTATTACCACAGGAAGGAATATAGAATATGAAGCATGGCAAGAAGTATCAAGACAGCATAAAGCTGGTCGAAAAGCAGAAGCTTTACGATCCCCGCGAAGGCATTGAGACGGTGCTTTCCACCGCCAAGGCCAAGTTTGACGAGACCGTGGAAGCTTCCATACGTCTGGGCGTAGACCCCCGTCACGCTGATCAGCAGGTTCGCGGCGCGGTCGTTCTGCCCCACGGCACAGGCAAAAAGGTGCGCGTGCTGGTTTTCGCCAAGGGCGACAAGGCTAAGGAAGCCGAAGCTGCCGGCGCCGATTTCGTTGGCGATGACGATCTGGTAAAGAAGATCCAGACCGAGAACTGGTTTGGTTTTGACGTTTGCGTAGCTACTCCGGATATGATGGGCACCATCGGCCGTATAGCTCGTATACTGGGACCCAAGGGCCTCATGCCTAACCCCAAGAGCGGCACCGTTACCATGGACGTGGCGAAGGCCATTGCCGACATCAAGGCCGGTAAGGTCGAGTACCGCGTTGATAAGACCTCTATCGTGCATGTTCCCGTGGGCAAGGTATCCTTCGGCGCAGACAAGCTGGTGGAGAACCTTAACACCCTTATGGAGGCTATAATAAAGGCCAAGCCCGCTACCGCCAAGGGTACTTACATCAAGAGCCTGGTCGTTTCCACCACCATGGGTCCCGGCGTCAAGTTCAACAGCATGAAGTTCTAAAGGCGATATGCCTTTCATCCGTTCCGGCGAATAAATCACCGGAGCCGGAATCGAGCCTGTTCTTAAATATTCTCTAATAGAATGGGCAAAAAATTGTTGACAACTGCGGGGCGGTATAGTATACTGCCTCGTGGAAATCAAATATTGGCCGAAGACAGCAGGCGCCCGTATAAAAGGCTTAATTTCCTGCCGAGGTAAGTAGCAAGCTTATTAAGCAAGCTCCGATCCTTTGTCTTGGGCAAAGGATTTTCATTTTGTAAGGAGGTGAAACCATGGCAAACCCCGCAAATATCGAGGTAAAGGCGAAACAGGTCGAGGAGATCCGCGAAAAGCTCGAAAAGGCGCAGTCGGTGGTAGTTTTTGATTATCGCGGACTGACCGTTGAGGAGGTAACCAACCTGCGCAGCGAAATGCGCAAGGCCGGCGTTGAGTATGTAGTTCTTAAGAACCACATAGTCAACCGCGCCGCTCAGGCGAACGGCATAGACGATAGCTTCCATAACTATCTGAAGGGACCGTCCGCTTTCGCATTCGGTTATGAAGATGCCGTCGCTCCCGCCCGCATATTGAAGGACGCCGTTAAGAAGCTCAAGAAGTGTGAGATCAAGGGCGGTATAATCAATGGCGTGGTAACAGACGCGGCAGGCATGAACACCCTGGCTGACCTGCCCAGCAAAGAGCAGCTTATCGCAAGGCTGCTTGGCAGCATGATGAGCCCCGTTTCCAAGCTGGCCGTTGCACTCGGGCAGATTTTGGAGCAGAAAGGCGGCTCCGATGCAGCTCCCGCGGAAGCGGCAGAGTAATTTCCCAAAGGACCTAAAATAATACAGGAGGAACAAGATAATGAATAAAGAGCAGCTTATTGCTGATATCAAAGCTATGACCGTTCTTGAGCTGGCCGACCTGGTCAAGGCTCTTGAAGAGGAGTTTGGCGTATCCGCCACCGCCGCCGTCGCCGTTGCCGGCCCCGCCGCCGGTCCCGCCGCCGAGGTTGAGGAAAAGACCGAGTTCGACTGCATACTCAAGGATGTCGGTCCCGAGAAGATCAAGGTCATCAAGACCGTCCGCGAGCTGACCGGTCTGGGCCTGAAGGAAGCCAAGGACCTGGTGGACAACGCTCCCAAGCCCATCAAGGAAGGCCTCCCCAAGGAAGAGTGCGACAAGATCGTGGCTATGTTCAAGGAAGTTGGCGCCACTATCGAGGTCAAATAAGCTTATTGCTTAAACGCAACAGCCGTTCCATGCGGAGCGGCTGTTTTTATGATGTTAATTAACAATCTGTTAACAATATTCCGTTCTCCGCTTTGAAAACATTTCGTTTACATCGTAATGCTATAATCCTCCCAAAGGAGGGCTATTTAATATGAAAAAGCTTGCAGCAATCATGCTAATTTGCATTATTTTGCTCGCCGCCTGCCACCCCACGCCCGAAAAACAGGCAGTTGTGCAAAAGGACATGGCGCAGCTTATTGAAAAGGCGCAGGCCACGCCGGAGCCGGTAGGGAGCGCCATGCAAAACCAAGGCGGCCTTAAGGCCAGGCTTGGAATACCGGATGCTTTTATAGTAAACGAGGCCTATTCGGATATTTTTACGGTAAGCGCGGACGCTCCCGTGGAGCTTCCTGACACAGGCAGGCTGCCCATGGCACACGTTAAGCCAGCGGACTTTGAGCAGGAGCTTATTACGAATATATATAACTACCTTGTGGGCAACACGGTGATGTATAATTCCGATACCCTGCGCTCTAAGAAGGATATTGAGGAAACAATACTTATGCTGCAGCAGGAGCTATCAAGCATCAAAAGCGGCGGCAGCGGCACAACACAACCTGCAAATGACACCATCGAGCAGATTAACGAGGCAATAGAGGAGCTTAAAGAGTATTACGAAAAAGCTCCCGAAAGTGTTGAGCATGCCATAGGAAGTTCGCAGCTTCGCACCATAACAATACGCGACCTGCAAACCGGCAAGGAACAGAAGTCATATACAGGGGTCAATGTGTACGAATACCCCATGGACGTAGGCGGCAGGGGGGAAGTACTTCGGCGTTGCTCAGAACAACACCGGCAGCGATGTAATAATCCAGGAAAAGAGCGGAGGCTTCAATGTGATAGATACCGCCTCGCGCGGTGCGCATCTGCGTTATCATGATCCCGGGCTATTGTACAGATTCTGCGGCATAGAGTACGATCCCTTCACCTTCTCCGACGGCATAGTCAATATAACCAGCAGCAATAAGCTGTACGCGGCACAATGGCCAAGCGATGCGGCTCTTAACGGCTTTAACGCAGCGATAGCGCTCCGTACTGCGGAGGATTTTCTCAAAGCCGTAAACGTTGACTGCATGAAGCCCGTGTACATACAGCCGGAAGCATACATAACGCCTGAGCTTCACGAAAGCATGATATTCGCTTCCTCCGACCCGGAGCAGGCGTACGCCGGCCTGTTTGCACACAGGCGCGACGACGACCTCTTGGGCATGGGATATATTATCAGTTTTTTCCGCGAGGTGAACGGGGTAATCGTTACAACGGACGAGGGTTCGAGCTATGTGGACGATGCGTGGGGCAAGCAATGGAGGTATGAGCGCCTGAGCATTTCGGTATGCGCGGACGGGATATACTCAGTAGAATGGTTTTCGCCGCATGAGATCACGGACGTGTTCACCGAGGACAGCGCGCTTTTGCCCTTCAGCGATATAGCAAACGTGTTCAAGCTGATGTTCCGCGTTACGCATGAGCCGCAGGATGACCCTGTCAAGCCGCGCACGGACGGGCTGGACAGCCGCGTAAGGCACGATTACACAATAGAGCGCGCCGTGCTGAGTCTAAGGCGCATAATGGAGCGCGACAACGTGGAAAGCGGGCTGCTCATACCCGTTTGGGACTTTTACGGATACGAGACTATAACCTATGCCGACGGCCAAACCCTGACAATGCCGGACGTGTATTCCCTGCTTACCATAAATGCTGTGGACGGGAGCATAATCGACGTGAAAAAGGGCTATTGAGCGTAGGTTTTTTGCTTGTCATTGCACGGCATTTTTAATATACTTATACTTGGTAAAAACATATAAGGAGCAACCGCTATGCAAAGAGCAAAAGGCGCATGCCTTGTGTGCGGGGAACCGCTTGTTTATCTTAACGAAGCCGAGCCTATGAAGTGCAGCTTCTGCGGCAAGGAGGAGCCAAGCTACGCCAAATGCCAAAGCGGGCATTATGTTTGCGACGCCTGCCATGCAAAAAAAGGAATAGAGGGTATAATCGGCTACTGCAGCGCATCGCAGAAAAAAGACCCTGTCGCCATGCTGATGGACATGATGAACAATCCGTATATCCATATGCACGGGCCTGAGCATCACATAATGGTGGGCGCGGCGCTGATTACGGCATACAAAAACTTCGGCGGCAAGATAGAGCTTGACAAGGCGCTTGAGGAAATGAAGAAGCGCGGCTCAAGATACCCGGGCGGCTCATGCGGGTTTTGGGGCTGCTGCGGCGCGGCGGTAAGCGTTGGCATGTGCGTAAGCATAATAACAGAAACCACGCCCTTAAGCGGCAAAACCTGGGGCCTTGCAAACATGGCCACGGCAAGGGCGCTTGACGCGATAGGCAGGCTTGGCGGGCCGCGCTGCTGCAAGCGCGATTCGTTTACGGCAGTCATAGCCGCGGCCGGTGTGTTCCGCGAGTCGCTCGGCGTTGAACTCGATATGCCTCAAGGGATTAAATGCACCTTTTCCGCCGAAAACAAGCAATGCATAAAAAAAGCTTGCCCATATTACTGCGGATAAAAGCCGGCGCAATTATGGTATTACAGAAAAGAGCCGTTCGCTATGAACGGCTCTCAGCGCAAAGTACGAAAACCTCTGGGTTTTCATCCGTTCTGACGCACATGTCGTCAGAGCCGGATTGAACATAAGGGGCTGCGGCCCCTTATCAACCCCGGGCTTTTTTGACAGACTGAGAGCCGTTCGCTATGAACAGCTCTCAGAGTGTCAAAAAAGTGGCTGGTCGCCGCTTTTTCGACGCTCTCTAAGTCTCAACCCGCATAACGCAGCTGCGTGAAGCAATCCTCTTCCTTAACGCCGTTTATCAGATAGCCCCAATCGTCCTCCTTATCGGAGAAGGTCAAAGTTATCGCACCCTCCTCGCCGGAGCGGGTTATGAAGCGGCATATGTATTCCTCGCCATTTTTGTTCATTTCGGTTATGCCTATTCTCGTGCCAATAGGCAGGGTCGCATCTTCGCTTGTGCCGTCCATGCGCACGGGGAACTCGGCGGAGGTTTCTATCGCTATATACTGCCAATCCTCTTCGTTTGAAGCGTCAAAATAAAAGCTCCATGCGGTGCCTGGGTCCTTGTCAAAGGCAAACCTGTCGCTTGCGGGAAGGAACGTGGTCGTTCCCGCGCGCGTTCCGAGTATGTCTATTATGCAGGTAACGATCAGGGAATTGTCGTTGACGCGCGTTATAGTACCCCTAAAGCTCGGCTGCAGGGTCGTAACGGCCTCGGGCTCGGAAGCGTTAACGCCCTCTGTGTTTTTATCCTTGCCGCCAGCTTCCGTATCAGGCTCTGCAGGGATGGCCGATTCTGCGGCGATAAGCTCCTTGCCGTCAAAGCGCAGCACCCAGCTTACATAATCGTCGCTCATCACGTCCCCGCTCAAGAATATCTCTATGCGGCCGTCGGCATCGTAATCATAGCAAAGCGCCGTGTCAAGCCACTGTGCGTCAAGCTTGGCCTTATGCTCATTGCCGTCGGCCCCCGTTATGCTGAGAAGGCAGTAATCAAGCATGCCCATAGGCTCGCCGCTTACTGTCTCATAGCTTATCCTTTCGGCAAAACCGTCGCCATCAAGGTCAGCCTCGCACTGCTTGCTCTCGGCAAAATCTATTGGGCTTGCGCTGCTGTCCGCCTGCACTCCCTGGAAGCTCCTGCCCATCACGCCAAGCACAGCAGCCTGAAGCGCCTCGTCGCTCACCTCGCCCTCATGCCAAAGCGAATAGCTTATGCCGTCATGCTCCCACAAAGCGAGCATGCCGTGTCCTTCGGCGGAATAGATGGTGGCGTCAACATTAAAGCCGTCGCATATAACGCTAAGCACGTATTCGGCCTTTTTATTGTAGTATATGCCATCGATATCCGTTGCTGAGGCTGAAGCCCTGTATATGTACTCAAGCGAGTCATATGTAAAGCTCACCTGGGCCAGAGTACCGTCTATTATGGAATAGCTCACATCGCCTGCGTCAACGGGCGCGTCTATGCTAACGCCCGTGCCTGCAAAAGCTTCTGCCGAATCCACATTGACTATGGGGTTTGGAACGTTAGTCGCAAGTTCGCCGCTCGGCCGTAAAACGTTCAGCGTGCAGCCGCAGCATAAGAGCATAAGCGCCATAGCCATAGCGCAAAGCCTTTTTATGTTCATATATAAAGTACCGTCCTTTCGCCCTCAGGCTGAATAGTCCGAGGTGTTTTTCTTCTTCATGTATTATAACATAAGCGGGCTTATAAAGGTTGCAAAAACGGGGCAGTTAATGCATTGTTAATGAAATTTTCGAATATTTGGGCGTATGTGATGCCAAAACAAAACTAATGTGGTATCATATATAAGATAATAGGCGTTTTGCCGCCTGACAGAGGGGTGTATTATGCGGTCCTTCCGTGATTGCCTGCCGCGGGACGGCGCGGCCAAGATAATATCGCTGATATCACACATCACGCTTTTGAATGAGGAGAAGGAGCCCAACGCGCTTTCCCTTATCAAAGACGCCGCGTTTGCAATAATAGCGGGCGACTGCATGGGCGCATATAAGCTATATCACGACTGCGCAAGGAGGCTTCTGCTCTCACCTGCTCGCAGGGTTAGCGGCGATATGTTTATGGATCATCTTATATGGCTTGCGGTCGAAAGGGAGCATGCGTTTGCAAAAAGCTCCGCAAGGGGCGAGCTTGACGAGGCGCTGCTTATGTCCTTCCGCAGCGACCTTGCCGCGCTTGGCGAGCTTGCAAGCCTTGATTGGCACGACATATACAGAATGTGCGCCGAAAGATACCGCGAGCTTCAGGCGAAGTCCCGCTATGCAAGGGACGATATATCCGTCATGTCCTCCGCCGCATGGACCGGCACCGAGCCGAGGCCGAAGCCTCAGCAAAAGGACGTGCCGCTGCCCGGGGACGCTGCCGCCCCGCTGCCGCCGCCAAGCGAAAGCGAGTGGCTGAGCTGGAGCTATGGCGAAAAGGAGCCGAGGGGCGAATACGCCGCGGACGAGGTGCTTGAGGAGATATACATAAGGCTCATGGAATCGCCCGATTGGCGCGGAATGGCCGAGGATCTTTTCAACCTGTTCGCCTCGTCAGGCTCGGGCATATTCCTAAAGACAAGGCTGCTTAAGTGCGCGGGCGGTACTCTCGGCTTGGCGGCCGCAAGGCATGAGGCCGTTGCCCTGAGCGTACAGGATAATGCCAAGCAGGCTTTAGGCGAGCGAATTATCGCGTTCATGCGCGGCTCAAGGCCGCTGCCCGTGCTTATACACGGGCCTAAGGCCATAGGTAAAACTGAGCTTGCATTAAGCATGGCAGATGAATTTCCTGAGCTTAGGGCAGTAATAATAGAGCCTATGGCGGGCGCTGATGTGCACAGACTTTTTGAAAGGCTGAGCGCACAGCCGCTGAGGTTCATGCTGCTCATTGAAAATGCGGACGCTTATTCTCCGCTGTGGAGCCCGTTGCTGTGCGCCTGTACCGGCGGCGGGCTGCCGGATAATGTGCTGCCCGTCGCGACCGGCACAAGCGCCTCCGGCATGGAGGAGTTTGTGGTAAAAATAGCTATGGATAAGCTGGAGCTTGATGCTTTTGTTAATACCGTTAAGGAGCTTGTTGAGGCGCAGGCGCCCTACTTGCAGGCTGACTTGGGCTGGATAAGGAACGCATCGGTTGATTACCAGCTTGACGCGCATGACGAGCTTAACATACCTGCCGCAAAGCTTATAGCGCAGCGCTACATGGCAGAGCATGAATAACGGTTCAATAGCTTTAATAATTTAATTAAGTTTTATTCTATAAGGAGAAACGGATATATGTATGTATATAACACGATGACGCGGCGCAAGGAGGAGCTTGTGCCGATGACCCCGGGCGTAATAAAAATGTATGTATGCGGGCCTACCGTATATAACTTTATACACATAGGCAACGCAAGGCCGCTTGTGGTGTTCGATACGATGCGCCGCTACCTTGAATACAGGGGCTACAAGGTTGAATTTGTATCCAACTTTACCGATATAGACGACAAGCTGATAAGAAGAGCCAATGAGGAGAACACCACCGTTCCCGCGCTTGCTGAAAAGTACATAAAAGAATACTATACCGATGCCGACGGGCTTGGCGCCGAAAGAGCCGCATGCAACCCGAGGGCTACCGAGCATATCGACGACATAATAAAGCTTGTGCAAAAGCTTATAGATATGGGCCATGCTTACCCTGCCGACAATGGCGACGTGTATTTTTCCGTAAGGAGCTTTCCCGGCTACGGCAAGCTTTCCGGCCAGAGCATAGACAGCCTTGAAAGCGGCGCAAGGATAGACCCGACCGAGCAGAAGAAGGATCCCCTCGATTTTGCCATATGGAAGGGCGCAAAGCCCGGCGAGCCGAGCTGGGATACGCCCTGGGGCAAGGGAAGGCCGGGCTGGCACATAGAATGCAGCGCCATGAGCATGAGCATACTTGGCGAATCCTTTGACGTGCATGCCGGCGGGCAGGATCTTATATTCCCGCATCACGAAAATGAGATAGCGCAAAGCGAGGCCGCAACAGGCAAGCCCTTTGCGCGCTATTGGCTGCACAATGGCTACATAAACGTAAACAATCAAAAGATGTCAAAGAGCCTTGGCAACTTTATGCTGGTCAGGGATATATCCAGCCAGTTCGACCTTGAAGCCGTAAGGCTATTCCTGCTCAGCGCGCAGTACAGGAATCCCGTCAACTTCTCACGCGAGCTTGTTGAGCAGGCGGACGCCGCGCTAAACCGCATACGCACGGCGGGCGAAAGGCTTAACGATGCGATGAAGAGCCCCGCCAAAGAAGCTACAGCGGCCGACAAGCCGTTTATCGGGCAGGCAAACGAGCTGCGCAAAAAGTGGGAAGAGGCTATGGACGACGACCTCAACACAGCGGACGCGCTGGGCGTGATGTTCGACTACATGCGCGCGCTCAACACCTTCGTAACCGAAAAGCGCGGCGAGGAAGCGCTTAAGCATGCTAAGTCGCTCTTTGACGATATGTGCGGCGTATTTGGCATATTGCAGCATAAAAAGGCTGACGACTTCCCCGAAGAGGCGCTTAAGCTGCTTGAAGAACGCACCAGGGCGAGAGCCGAAAAGAACTGGGCGCGTGCGGACGAAATAAGGGAGGCGCTCAAGGCGATGGGCTTTGCGGTTGAGGACTCCAAGGAAGGCGCAAAGCTTAAGAAGCTCTAAATTGCGTTAACAATCTTTGAACATTGGCGGTATGCTATTTATAACTGCCGCCTTAATTGGTATTATATTCAATGGAAATGGAGAAAGTGTGAATGAAAGGCTTAGATCTGGTTAAATTAGCCATGGAGACCAATCCCAACCTGACCGCGAACGACGGTACGCTGAACTATATCCCAATATTCAAGTTGATTATAGTTCTCTACCTCCTTTATGTGGCAGCGCTTGGCAAGGGCAAGATACTCGAAAACAAGCATATCAAGATTGAACGTAAAAAGTTCAACCTGTATATGCGGCTTATAGCGGGGCTTGGCGCACTGCTCGTGCTTGCTAATGCGGCTTTCGAATATTTTTGCTATGAAAATGCAACCTTGCAGGTAATTGGAGTCGTCTTATGGTGGGCGGGGCTCGCGGCCCTTGTCGGGCTGATGGTGTTCAGCGCTGTAATGACCGACCGTGCCGCGCTTGCTGCCGAGCAGAAAGCCAAAGATGAGGAGATGATACGCAAACAGCAGGAAAAGATGCGTTCCGCCTTCGTTTTTGACGATGAGGACGACGATAAGGACGATAGCAACAGCAATAACGACGGGGAGTAAGCTTCCCGTAATTAGACCGTGTGAGATGCGCCAACGCTCGACGGGCCGAGGCCATAGCATATATCACTAAAAGAAAAAAGGAAAGGAATCATTACGATGAAAAAAAGTCTTCGTATCTTTGCGCTGATGATGGCGGCATTAACGGCACTCAGCGTAATGTCGGTCACGATGGCAGATACGCCTAAGTACTATATAGGCTTTGCCGAGGCCGATGGCAACAGCCCCCTTTACGCGGGTCCTGGAACCAACTATTCCACCATCACCGTTGAAAACCACAGTCCTTTCGTGCTTAGCGGCACCAAGATGTACATTTTTGATATCACTGACGACCTTCAGTGGTGCAGAGTAGCCTATGGTATGTTTGAAGGCTATATGCGCTCCAGCGACCTTATAGTAGAGCTTCGCAGCGGTATAGTTCTTAAGAACGGCACCGTAAATGCCTATGGCAAGATCGTTGCCGCTACTCCCACTTACCAGACCCAGTCCCAGTACGCTACCGGCGTAGTTACCGCCAGCAACGTCAACTTCCGTCAGGGCCCGGGCAAAAGCTACGCCAAGGTCTCCGGCTGCCCCACCCTCCCCAAGAATGCCCAGGTTACCATACTTGAGGATTCCACGAGGAACAACGGCTGGTATAAGCTCCAGTACGGCAGCTATGTCGGCTACATGAGCGCAGATTATGTTAGGGTCACCACTGCGGCCGGCACCGGCAGCAGCCAGTATGGCAACGTTGTTGTGGGCGGCAATACCGGCTACGGCACCGGTTATGGCTATGGTTACGGCACCGGCAGCAGCATAGGCTGGGGTGCCTCAGGCGGTATCGGCTTCGGCGGTTCAACCTCCTCCGGCACTACCTCCGGCGGCCTGTTCGGCAGCGGTTCCTCCGGCAGCGGTCTGTTCGGCAGCGGTTCCAGCAGCGGCAGCACCGGCTTCGGCGGTTCAAGCTCAACCGGCAGCGGTCTCTTTGGCAGCGGTTCCAGCAGCGGCAGCACCGGCTTCGGCGGTTCAAGCTCAACCGGCAGCGGTCTCTTTGGCAGCGGCAGCTCTACCGGCTCCAACAGCAGCAACAGCACTGTTACTACCGTTACCGGCGTGACCACCGGCAACATCAACTTCCGTACCAAGCCGGACGCCAAGTCCGCCAAGGTAAGCGGCTGCAACAAGGTCCCCAAGGGCTCTACCGTTACTATTCTTGAGACCCTCAGCGGCTGGTACAAGGTGCAGTATAACGGTTATACCGGTTATCTCACTGCCGATTATGTAAAGCTCGCCAGCGGCAGCAGCTCCGGCGTCAACACCCCCTCCTCCAACGGCTTGACCCCCACCAACACGTCCGCTTCAGCGCAGGCTAAGTACGCTAACTACACCGGCACCTCAAGCGACATCTGGGGCTCAATGGCCGTAGCAGGCACGAACATCAAAGACAACATCTATTGCAACGCAATAAACAGCAAGGGCCAGTTCTACTACAACGCTTATTCCTCCAGCAAGAACTACCTGTATGCCCTCAGCTATTTAGGCGATCCCATATCCGTTATATACGGTCACAATATGAGAAAGTCCGCCAAGAAGCAGACCACCAACCTTGGCCTGCATGAGCTGCATCACGTCCAGAACGCTTGGCTCGGCAAAGACAAGTGCGAATACTGCAAGCGTTCCTGCTCCGGCGCAAAGACCGATACGTTCAACATCAACTACAACGGCGCTTCCACCTGGAAGCTGGTCGGTTTCTTCGAGCTTTCCAGCAAGACCATGAAAAGCGCTTCCGACCGTAAGAAGATCCAGAACTTCGCTTCCTGGAACTCCAGGCTCACCGGCTCCGACCTGCAGAACTGGCTCAACGTCATGATGAGCTACTGCAATTCCAAGTACTATGGCGCTACCCTTGGCACGATCAACAGCAGCAACAAGGTTATGGTAATAATCACCTGCGCTGACAGCTCAGGCAGCAAAAACCAGAGCATGTACATGATACTTAAGGCTGTATAAGTCAGAACCAGCCTTAAAAAGCGGGGCCTCTCCGATCCCGCTTATTTCATGCTTATTCAACGTTAGCATCAGACGGCAAGCGCACAAGCCCTAAATCCCTGCTTCGGGACGTTTGTGCGCTCTCGTCGCTTGAATCGCAGTCACGATAAGCTTTATTCCTGCTCCACAGCAAACATGTTAAGGCTCTTTATTAGCTTCATGTCCCTTTTTGAAAGTATCAGCCTTTCTTCAAGCTCCTTATTCAATGCAAGCATGTTTGGCGAAAGCACGCACTTTATCGACACCGGCAGCAGCGGATAGCGCGATATGCCCGTAAGCATGCCCTGCACCTGCTCCACCCTGTCAAAGGGGTTTACGGCGCAGAGCGAAACGTGCTCTATCCTGTTGGTCTGGTTAGCAAATGAAAAGTTAGTTACCGTGTCAAAATACTCGGCCGTTCCATAATACAGGCTGCGGCAATCCGCCAGCGAATCAAACGAAGGCACGTCAAGGTAAAATATGGCGGCACATGGGCTGAGCGTCCTGTTAAGCTCCAGCAGGTTGCACACAATCTTGCCCGTGCGGCCATCATAGAAGTATACATATATACGCTCCTGCGGGAAGAAGCCGCCGAGCTGGCTGGAATGCTTTGACGGCTCCGGGCTGTAATCCATAAGCTGAGCAATGTTCACATCAAGCGCCGACGCAATGTCATACAGCGTTTCAACGTCAATAGCTATATCGCCGGTCTCATACTTTGATATCGTCGCCTTGCTCTTGTGTATCATGCCGGAAAGCGCCGTGAGCGTAAGCTTTTTTGCTTTTCTATACAACCTTATCCGTGCGCCTATATGCGCGTTTATATCCTTCATACCCAGTTTGCCTTTCATAAGCTTGTATCGTATAAATCAACTTTTTGCATTGGGGGCGGCTTATGCGGAAGGGAGTCGTTCACTCTATTCTGCCCAATCAGTAATAATTCTATTATGGATAAACTTTTTCCTGCATAGTTTTCATCGGCATAAAAGTATATTATTTGCATAATCGGTTTAGCCAGAGTATTGTTTATAAGGCTCGTTAATTTGTTGACTATACGGAGGAGACACTGCTTTTATGGAAAACCCGGGTAAGCGCTCTTTTAGGGACGTTATAGTTGTTGGCTTTGCCATGTTCGCCATATTCTTTGGCGCGGGAAACCTTATATTCCCGCCATATCTTGGCATGGTATCCGGCGAGGAATGGTTCAAGGGCTTCATATGCTTTATCGTTGCCGATGCCGGCCTTGCCATAATTACCGTGCTTGCCATGATACGCTACGACGGCACGATATGGTGTGTGCTTAAAAGGCTTTCCAAGCCCGCTGCCGCCATACTTGCCGTGATATCCATGCTTTGCGTGGGGCCTTTGCTCTGCATACCGCGCACATGCGCAACCACCTTTGAATTGGGCGTGCTGCCGCTTATACCGGCTTGCAGCTCCTGGGTATTTGGCGCAATATTCTTTGCCGCCGTGTTTATTCTTACCGTTAAGCCCAGCGCCGTAATAGATATAATAGGCAAATTCCTCACTCCGGCCCTCCTGCTGACGCTGGCGGTGCTTTTTGTGAAGGGCATAGTATCACCCATCGGCGACATTACAACCGCTCAGGAGGGCGCGCAGGTCGCCAAAGAGGGCTTCCACGCCGGTTATCAGACGATGGACGTTTTCGGCGCGCTCGCCATAACGCTTGTTGTGGTCAACACCGTAAAGGGAAAGGGTTACACCGGCGCAAAAAGCCAATTCAGCATGATATCGAAATCGAGCCTTGTTGCCGTGCTCGGGCTGTTCTTCGTATACTGCGCGCTCACGTTTCTCGGCGCCACATCGAGCGAGCTTCAGCTTGGCGATATCAACCAGGCCGGCCTGGTTGTGACAATAACAGAAAGGCTGCTCAGCCGCTTCGGCGTAGTGCTGCTTGCAGTAATAGTGCTCTTTGCCTGCCTTACCACAGCAATCGGCCTTGTTTCATCATCCGCTGAGTTCTTCTCCCGCATTACAAAGAACAAGATAAGCTATCCCGTTATGGTCGGCATAATATGCGCCATAGCGACTATAATAAGCAACGTTGGCATCTCCACGATGATAGCTATTGCCACCCCGCTGCTCAACACGATATACCCCATAATGCTCACCCAGATAGTCTTGAGCTTTTTCAACGAAAAGATACATAACGACTATGTATTCCGCGGCGCGGCTTTTGGCGCGCTTATAACCTGCGTGCTTGGCGTTGCCTGCGACTTTGGCGCGAATATACCCATAATTGAAAAGCTGCCGCTTGCTTCCCTTGATCTTGAGTGGATACTGCCTGCCGCCATATGCGGCCTTATGGGCGCAGTCATACCCGCCAAAAGGCGGCAGCGCGCCGCCACGGCCGCCGGAAGGTAAGCCATAGTATTGGCATAAGCATACCGTACCAGCATGACAAAAGGGGGACGGCAAGCGCCGTCCCTTAAGCTATAGAAAAAAGTGGCGAAATGCCACTTTTTTCGATGCTCCAAGGCCGCTTTGCGCAGCCACTTTATATGCTTTCTTTTAGCCGAACAGCTTGCCTATGCCGCCGAGCATATCGCCGGCTTTGTCAAGATTGAGTTTGGCCTTTATAGCGTCCGCCAGCTTGTTGAGCTGCTCATCAGGCAGGTCTATGCCGAGCTTGGCCTCAAGCGTCTTAACAGGTTCCCTGGTGAAGCTTGCGAGCAGCTACTTGTCCGCCCCTATCTTTTTGGCAAGCTCTTCCGCCTTGCCTACAAGCCCGTCAAAGCTGAGGTTCTTAATGTCCATTGTATTACGCCTCTTCTTTTACAATCTGGGCCTCAGGCGCGTTCCTGCGCACGCTGTCTATGCCGTTAAGGCAGCTCGCCTTGGCCTTGTAGCCTTCGGATACGGCTATTATCTCGCCATTGCGGGCCTTGAGCCTGAAGCGATACTCCCCGGCCTTGTCCTGATACATTTCAAACTTGGGGTGCGTCTGGGCCTCAAAGCCTTCTACAGTCTGATCCTCTATATTGGCTATTGCTGAGTTTTTGCGCACGCTCTCCACTCCGTTCATGCACGCGGCTTCGCTGGTATAAACTTCCGACGTTGCAATCGTCTCTCCATTTGCGGCCTTAAGGTCGAACTTTATGCCGCTCTTGGTATGCTTTACAAGAAATTTTCCCATTATTGCACCTGCTTTCAGAAAGGATTTTTGGTTATTATACCACACATTGCCGCCTGTGCAATGTCAAAATAGCCCATAGAGCAAATTTTTATGCAAAAGCCCAATAAGCGCAGAAGCGGCTCAGCACAAACCTGCGGAGCAGGCCATGCAAAAGCCGCCCGAAAAGGCGGCTTTGAAGCGGTTTTGTTTATGCAGGCTTAGCCTCTTTAATTCAGTTCAGCCTTATCTCCTTGGCCTTTTCAGGCTCGAACACGCCCTTCATGTCGTATTTGTTGTAGGTGCCGTATTCGCTGAGCACGCGGCCTTGCAGGGAATATGTGACTATGAAGCGCTTACCGTCCACACTGGTCCAATTCTCAGCGTCCCAGGTGAGATAGCCGGCTTCATCGGTGCGCTTTTCGGCAAAAACAAGATCGACCTGGCGGTTCTGCCTTGCAACCATGTCTATAAGCTCGGCAGTGGTAAGGTCACGTTCGCACTTCTGTATAAGATCGTTTACCTTCATAGCCTCTCCTCAGCCGACATAACCGGCCTTCTTAAGTATCTCAAGCGCACGCTCGTGGTTGGCTTCGCTCATCATCACCAACGGGCCGGTGCAGCCCATGCCGGTCTCGGCATATATGCCCTGCTTCCAAAGCGCCCTTGCGGCGTCCTCAAGGTCCATTACCTCTATGCCCGCTATTGAAGCCGTGCATGGCTCGGCGGGAGGCATTTCTACCTTCTCTTCGGCGGCAGGCTTTGCGGCGGCCTTGCGCGCCTCAAGTATCCGCGTAAGACCGGCCTTTTCGGCATTGGCGAATTCCTCCTTTGCCCTGTCGAACACCTTCCCGCGCACAAGCTCGGCCGCGTACTGTATGGCGTTGGCAATAAGGGGAGCGCCGGAAGCGCGGCTTATTATGAGTATCAGCTTGTCATAGCCGCTGCCTATGCCCGGGCCGTAGCCAAAGCCGGTGGATTCAAAGCTGCCGCCGGTGGTAAACGCAGCAAGCATCTTTATAAGCACGTTGCCTGTAAGCGAATCTGTGACAAGCACATCGGGAGTGCCTTCAAGCACGTCGTTGCCGCGCATGATTGCGCCGCCGTCCGCCCTGGCGGATTCCGCCCAGGTGAAACCATAGCCGTTCTCCTTAAGCTGGTTAAGCGCCATCTCGGTCTGCCTTGCGCCGTCCACGTTAAGTATGCCCACCGTGGGGTCGGCTATGCCGCAGGCCTTAGCCGCGATTATGCCGGAAACGGCGTTCTTTATCATGCCCTCTATACGCTCAGAGCTTGATGTGCCGGTAGTGTTGGCTATAAACATCTCCCTGCCCTTTGCGGGGGTTATGGCGCGGCCAACGGTGGATACGCCTATAGGGAAAGGATAATGCATGGTAACTGCGCCGTCCACCTGATGGTCGTTTAGCATCTGCTCCATCTTCCTGTGGCCCTCTTCATCATTGGCCACGGGAACGGTGGTAACGCCTTCGGCGGTAAGGGTGCCTATATAGTAAACGTCTATGCCGCGCTTGGCTGCCATTACGGCGGCGGCCATAGCGTTTTGCTCGCCATGCTCGCTGCCCATGCCGGTAAGGGCGAACTTCGGGCGGTCCATGAAGGCGCCCGTCTCAAGCCCATCGGCCATCTTCAAAAAAGACTGCGCTATTATCTTTTCAATGCTGCCCATATCCCGCACCTGCCTTATTCTTCCTGCCCCATGAGGGAGGATGCAAACTCGCGCATGGCCTTGGCTATCATCTTCTTGACCTCATCCTCGCTCACTCCGGCCTCAGCGTTGGTGTTGCCGTTGTTGGCCTCTATAACGAAGGATACGCCGTCAAACAGGTTGGTCATACGGCCAAGGAACAGCGAGCCCTTGCCTATTATCATTACCCTGTTCAGCTTTCCGGCCATTATGTCGTTCCTGGCAAAGCCTATATAAGGCACGCCGGAGGGGATATGGCCCTGAGTAGGAGCCCAACCGGTAAGGCCATGCTCCTTGGTGAAGGAGGCAAGCTCGCTCTTCTGTATATCGCCGCGCTTTACGGCCAGAGCCGCTATCATCTTGTAGTTGGCAAGAGGCACGTCGCCTGCGCCGGCGGGCTTGGTGATATCAGGATTCTGCATCTCGGGCGAGAACTTGTCTATATCCGTTACCTTAAGGCCAACCCTGTCAAGAGGGTCTGTCACAAGGCTGCCTATAACGTTCTGCGGCGCGGAGCCGGTGCCTACGGTGTGGCGGCCAAGTATGCTCAGGTCTATAACGGGGCTTACGCCATCATCCTGGGTCACTACTACGGCAAAGCCGCCGAGCATATCCTCAAGTATCGGCAGGCCCTTCTTAACATGGTCCTTGCCGTTCATGCCTAGCTTGGCCGTGCAGCCGCCGGCGGTGACCACAACGGTCTTATACGCTCCTGACGCTACCAGGGAGGCCGCCTCTACCATTGCGTGGGCGGGGCCTGCGCAGAAGCCGCGCGTATCGGAACCGGTTGCATTGGCAAGGCCCGCTATCTCGGCAGTGGCCTTGGCAAAGTTGCCGCCGCCGCGCTGGTTCATGTCGCCGCAAGCCTCCTCGCAGCAGTCTATGACATACTCGACGTCCTCTTTATTGATGCCGGCGTTCTTTATGGCGCTTATCAGCGCGACAACGCTTGAAGCCTTGGATACTATGTTTTCAAGCATGGTATGGGCCGAAAGGTTGACGTCTATATCGTGGGCGCGGTTAACGCAGCCGACAAGCACGTTGTTATCATATATGCCCTCGGAATGCTCCTCGGCAACGAGGCGCTCTATCTCGGCAATGTCCACGCCCTCGTTTACGCGGGCCATTATGCTTTCGTCAACGATGGGGTTGGCGGCAAGCTGATCCTTATATTTGGCGACGAAGCTCCTGTCAAGCAGGACAAGCTCAAACACGTCGCAAGCCTGCATGAGCAATATGAACTCCTCCTGCGGCATTATCTGGCCAAACTGGCCGTAACGCTCGTGGCTGGGGCAAGCCTTGTCAGACCAGGGCTGAGGTATCTCGGCAAGCTCGTCGGGAGTAACGTTGCCTATATACACCTGGTTGGGATAATAGGCAAGAACCTGCTCAAAGCTGCGAATATGCGAAGGCAGCTCCTTAAGGTATTCGCTTTCCGGATTGACGATGCGCTCCGTGGTCTGGGTGGTGCCGTTATGTATCACCATATCCGGAGTATGTACGAGTATATAACCCGCGCCTTTTATTACGCTCTTCATGTTGTATCTATCCTTTCAAGTTTGATTTATTGTAAAGCGCATATGCGCCTTTGTTTACTTAATCCAATGCTTCGGCCTTTCCCTTTAATACTTTTATGGGAAAGGTCGGGGCGCGGGCTGGCGCCTGCGCCCCTTAGTGTGAACGCCTTAATACTTGCAGTACTGTTCGCGGATGGCGGTCATCTCGTTGACTATATCGTCAACATCAAGTACCATCTCCATCATCTCTACCTGCTCGCTATACACGTCAGGATCGAACTCAGCCTTTACTTCAGGCTCGCACACATGATACACCCTGAGTCCCAACTGGACTCCTGTCAACGGACCGGCGAAGGTGGGGTCGCCGTTAGTCACGGTCTCGGCAGCGAGACCGGCAGCCTCGCCCTCGGCAGCGCCCAGAAGAACAACCGTGTTCTCGGGGCCATACTGCTCGGCCAAAGCTTTAACGCGCCTCTGATTCTCCAGATCCATTGCACCGGCGGACGTTCAGACAAAGCACTCCGTAGAGGAGAAGACAACATCTGCACCTGCGCTCTTTGCGCACAGTTCGATAGCTTGTCCTGGAACGCCGTCACGGTCACCGATTATGATGACCTTCTTGCCAGCCAAAATGCTCATGCCACATCCTCCTTTTCCCTTATTTATAGAAGCCCTTGCGGACATTCTACCTTTGTTTGCCGCCTTTATCGCGGCCGTATGCGCACATCGCCCTGTTCAGCTCAGATGTGCTTCTTTATCATGTTCTCCACGTTTTCGGGGGTAGCGTCGTCCTTTACGAGGGAGTCTACCATCTCGCCATTCTCATATATGGCTATGACGGGCAGGCCCAGTACCTTCTGGGATATTGCGAGCCTGCGGGCCTTGGTGGTGTTAAGGGCGCAGAACTTGAGCTTGTCGCCATAGGTATCTGCAAAGCCATGCACATAGGGCATGAGCGCCGCGCAGGGAACGCAGCCATCGCCATAGAAGTCCACCAGCACCTTGCCGGGAGCCTGAAGCACTTCCGCTTCAAATGTGTTCTTATCAACTTCCAACATTGTAATCATCCTCCTTGATATATTCCTTGGTATATATAAGCTTATTTCAGATCGGCAATATATTTTTCAGCCTGCATGGCGGCTATCGCGCCGTCGGCAGCGGCCGTTACCACCTGGCGCAGGCTCTTCACGCGCAGATCGCCCGCGGCAAACACGCCCGGGATATTGGTGTGCATGTCGTCATCCGTGCGTATATAGCCATTCTCCATATCTATCTGGCCCTCATACAGCGCGGTGTTTGGCAGCAGGCCTATAAAGCCGAACAGGCCGAACATGCCGTCCTCCTCGTCAGCCTCTATGGTGGTAAGCTCTCCGGTTTTGGTGTTCTTAACTATCATCTTGGAAAGTATCTCGTCGCCGTCTACCTCTTCAACAACGGTGTTCCACATGAAGTGGAGCTTCTCATTCTTGAATGCCTTCTCCTGAATGGACTTGGCGGCGCGCAGCTCGTCACGCCTGTGTATTATTGTCACCTTGCGTGCGAACTTGGTAAGATACATGGCCTCCTCAACAGCAGCGTCGCCGCCGCCGACCACATATACCTCAAAATCTTCAAAGAATGCGGCGTCGCATGTGGCGCAGAAGGATATGCCCTTGCCTACGAACTTGCTTTCGTTCTTGCAGCCTATCGGGCGCGGGAATGCGCCGGTGGCAAGTATAACGGTCTTCGCGTAATACTCTTCGCCCTTTGAGCCGACAAGCTTCTTGACGTCTCCAGAAAGCTCTATGCTCTTTATACAATCGCGCGCACGCTCGGTGCCGAATTTTTCGGCCTGCTTTGTCATACGGGCGATGAGGCTGGGGCCGGACTCGCCCTCAAGCTGTGCGCCGGGGTAATTCTCGATCTCATTGGTGATGGCAATTTGGCCGCCATCCTGGCCTTTTTCGATTATAAGGGTACTCAGGCGGGCGCGGCCGGCATAAAGGCCGGCGGTAAGACCCGCAGGGCCTGCGCCAAGGACTATAACGTCGTAGATCTTGCTCATTTTTCTGCTCCGAATCAATTATATTTCCCCGTCCCGCGGCATAAAGCCGCGGGACATGAGTTCATTGTTGAGCCCCGGATCAAACCTCGAATATGGTCTGATCCTTTACCTCGGTAGTCAGCGCCTCAAGAGCGCGGCTTACCAGCTTCTTACGGAGGGCATATTCCTCCTCAGGAGTAAGCGCGGGGTTGCCAAGGGGGTGAGGTATGGCGATGGTGGGAACTATCCTGTTCGCGCCGACCGTCATGGATATTGGGGTAACGGTACACATGTGAACCACAGGTATACCAGCCCTTTCGATTTCTTTGACCATCGTTGCACCGCAACGCGTGCAGGTTCCTCAGGTCGATGTCATGATAACGGCGTTTACACCGGCCTGCTTAAGCTTCTGAGCATATTCCGCAGCGAACTTTTTAGCATTGGCGACGGCGGTTCCGTTACCGACGGTGGTATAGAAGTAATCATACAGCTTGCCTATCCTGCCTTCGCGCTCAAACTCGCGCAAAACGTCAACAGGCAGCACGCGGTTCGGGTCTTCGTTTGCATATACAGGGTCATAGCCGCCGTGAGCGGTCTCATACTTATCGGAAGTCAGCGACTCCACGCCCGCTATGCAGTATTCGCCATAGTGAGAGGCGGATGAGGACTCGATATGGTCGGGGTTGCCCTTGGGTACGATGCCGCCGCTTGTGCACAGCGCCACTACGGCGTGGCTCAGATCCTTAACGGCAGGATTGGGGGCAACGCGGTCAAATGAAGGCATCGGGTACTCTGTGGTGAAGGGCTTGTCAGCAAGCTTGTTGAGCAGCATCTTCACGGCACGCTCCGAGCCGCGCTCCTTCTCAAAGAAGTTGACGCGGACGCCGTTGTTCATATAACCGTCTTCGCAGGAAGCGCCGAGCTTTTCACCCTTAAGCAGCTTAAGCGCAAGCTTTGCCATAGTGGGCGCAGCCTTACGCATGCCCGCGGCGTTGTTGGTGGTGGCGACTATGAGGAGCTTATCCTTAAGGTCGGCGCCGGGGTTTTCCTCATACATACCGGTAAGCACGGGGATGCCAAGCTCCTCCTTTACCGCAAGCGCAACGTTGGCGCAGGCATAGCCGTAACGGCCGGCGTTGAACGCGGGACCCGCTATGAACAGATCCGGATTTATCTCCTTGACCCAGGCAAGTATCTGGGCCTTGGCCTCTTTTTCATGCTCGGCAAAGTGAGAGTCGCCGCACACGATGGTGTTGACTATCTCAGCCTCGCCCTTCCAAGCCATGTTGAGCGCCATGCCCGGGCCTACGGCGCCTTCCCTCAGCTCAGGAGCGATATGAGCCATTTCCTCGCCGCCTATCTGGGCGAAGAACTGGTTGATGTAGTGTACTACACGATAACTCATGCTTCTTTAATCTCCTTTCCGGCTTATCTCGCGCTGAGGCGGTTGAAGCCCATCTCATTGGTGGCGCCGGTTATTACCTGCAGCTCCGCCTCTATTGAACCGTCAGGCCTGAGCGAGCCCGCATGGCCGCCGGCGATCTTGTCAACGTAATCAAGAGTGCCTATGACCTTGTCAAGCTTGGGCAGGACTATGGGCATATTGGCATTGCCGCCGGTAACGACGGCGTCCGCCAGAGGATCAGCGTCGGCAAGGGACTGGCTCTTACCGTCCTGACCGGCGTACTCGTCGGTGATTATGGTGGTCTTAACGCCAACCTGCTCTATCTTCTTGGTATTCATGATAAGGTCGGTATCGGGGTTGCCGAAGCCCTCCTGGCTCACTATAACGCCGTCAAGGTCAAGCAGGCGGCAAAGCTTGGCGCTCCAGTCGGAGGAACGCTGCTTGTCTGCAAGGTATACGTTCTCGTTGGTGATTATGTTGCAGACGTAGTTGAGCGTCTTGCCGTGCTGCTCGAACAGGTCGGCAACGACAGGGTTGTTCTGATGATGATAGGTGGTGTTCTTGTCGCAGGCAGACACGCAGTTGCCGCTTATGATAGCGCCGTCCATCGTCTCGGTAGGATAGATGATAGTGGTAAGGGTGCGCTTTGCGTCCACGCCGTAAACATAAGTGTCGTGGAGCAGGCCCTGGCTCTGCAGCATGTGGACATAGCCAACGCGCGGCAGGTTGGGGTACTTTTCAAGCCCTTCGCGTATGCCAAGCGTTTCATATGTCTTGCTCTCATCGGGGGTGACATTGCGGCCAAGCTCGCCCACGAACGTAGCGGCGCGCAGACCGGCTATACGCACGGCATGCTCATACTCATGCTGATGCACGCCTTCAACGGGCTGGCATACCATAACGAGGTTGTTCAGCTTGGAGAACGGGGTGTAATCCGCGCCAGGGCCCGTCATGTCTATTATGCCTTCCTGGAAGCCGACTATAGGGCCGGCGGTCACTATGGCCATGCCGCGCAGGACATGGGTCTTACCGCTGCCTACGGTATCGACCTTGGCGATGACGCCGGGGAACTCGCCGCCCGGGCCTTCTACCTTAACGCGAGGCTCGATAACGTCCTTGACAGGGGTAATGCGAACGCTTTCGCCCGGCTTTGCGATATCAAAGCTCACAGACTTAACACAAGCCTTAACGTCGTCGTCCTGATATACGAACTCCTTCACGGCATCGGCGTTGATGAAAAGCGTTCCGTTTTCAACTTTGGATTCGTTTGAGAATTGAATGTCTTTAATCTCTATAAAGCCCAATTCCAATTTCAAAGCGAACACCTCCTCCTTAGTTTTTTTGCATGGTTATATTGGGGTATTTATTTTACTAAGACCCGCCGCCGCGTCGTAATCAAGCGCGCCGCAAAGCAGGGTATAGTCTATTAGTTGAAAGTCGTTAAGTATCTTGTCGCTAAGCGGCCTTTTCCTGGGGCTGAACTTGTCAAACGCAGCGATGCAGTTGGATATTATCTCGGCCTCGCCGGCGTCAAACCCATGCACGGCCTTGGATATAACCACCGATTTGTACGGCGTCTCGTTCGGCTTAACGCTGCCTGAAAGCGGATGCGTATATAGCTTATGCCCCAAGTATATCTTATCCCGCACGAGCACCAGTATTCCCCTGTAGCTTTCATCAGGCAAAAACGATACCTCATAGTATTCCCTAAGGCACCTTTCCACCAGCGGATTATTGGTGATTATCAGGAAATCGCGCCCGTTTTTCATGTCTCGTGCAGCCTCCGCCCGCCGCCGGCATATTCCGTAAATCAAAAACAGAGCCGGCAAACGGTAATACTTAATACCAGTGCCAGACTCTGTGAATTTACCTGAGAGATTCCCCATTTCATTCGGGTTGCGCCTTCGGTGCTTTCGCTTTCCAGAGCTTGTCAGGTTGCAGTCCGTTTGCCTGAGATGTTCGCCCAGCCTTGGCCGGTACTGAGCTTATTCCTTCGGCTCCGTCTAAGCGGATCTCCTGTAACCATCTTCCGAAGCTATTCAGTTAGCTTGTGAAGCAATGACCTTCCTCACATCATATACAATAGCTTATAAACGCCTGAATGTCAATAAAAATCCCCCTTATTATCGGAAATCACGATAACACGTCTGTATGTTGTGTTAAAAATTAGACGATTCACAATATACGGTATTTCTTGCAAATACTAACAATGAGTCTGTCAAAATAAACGGGGGGCGTTAAGGGTCGGCTGAGAATTAAGCCGAAGGAGCCGTGCCTCAGGATAAGAAGCCTAAAAACTCGAAAAAGTGGCGAACAGCCACTTTTTCGACAACCTTCGGGCTTGCCGGGCAAGACCCCTTTACTGGCGAGAGCATGTGGGAATCGAACCCACCTGGGCAGCTCTTCACCACCTGCAACGGTTTTGAAGACCGCGAAGCACACCAGCACTTATCTGCTCCCATATGCTGGGGTATTATAGCATGGCTTTATGCCTTTGGGCAAGCACGAATATGCTTTATTCCGCAAAGCCCTTGTTCAGCCTTCTGTAATCGCCGTCTTTTCTTGTTATGCCAAGCTTGTCAAAGTATTCAAGCACCGCAAGCGCATACTTTCTTGAGGTTGAAAGCGCGTCCCTGAACTCGGCAAGCGTCATTGTGTCATGCTCTGAAAAATGCCGCTTTGCGGCTTCGCACGCCTTATCGTAGGCCTGCTTGGAATAGCATATCTGCGGCGTTAGCATCACGATATCGCCGGAGCTTACCACGCTGTCGAGCACCTGCTTAAAGTCCGTTCGCTCGTTCACGGGATATGCGGCCATTACCTCGTCAACCGTTACAGGCTCTATTCCGGCGCCATCATAGTAGCTTATCAGCTTGGCGCGTATGCCGTTTTGCCGCTTGGTATAGCGCACCTCAAAATCCGCTGCGGCATAGCGCTCGCCCGTCTTTTTTATCGTGCCCTCCCTGCAAAGCTCCGCGATGAGCGCATCGCTTATCGCCTGATCGGGCGATTTGAACACCTTTTGCCTAAGCTCGGCAGCCTTCATGCCGGCATGCAGCGGATTCTGCCTGTGGTATTGATTCAGCGCCTGCCTTGCAGCCTCCGCAACCTTATCCAGCGCAAGCGACGATATGTACCTGCCTCTTATCGGCTCCACCGCCCTTCCGCAGGAGATAAGCTCCCCAAGCTCCGCATCAAGCTCGTCATTGTCTATCATAAGCTTGGCGTTCAGCTTTTCCGCCGTTGGCAATGCCGTGCCGAACTCGTTTATAAGCTGAAGCACCCTGTCGGAAGCGGTGCCGCTTTCTTTGATTTTAAGCGCCTCTATAACGCCCGCGGCGTTGCGCTTATGCTTTATGGGCGCATCGTCAAGTATCACGCCGCCGCCTATGGTCTCAAGCGGGGAATAGAACCTTATAACGAACCTGTCCCCGTTTTTTGTGGCGATAGGCTCCGTCATTCTAAGCTGAGCGTAGCCGCTTTCGCCCGGCTGCAGCGCGTCCTTATCCAGCAACACAACCTTGGCGAGCATAACGGCCGAGCCGTGATAAAGATGCACCTGCATATCGTTGGTTATGACCCTGCCGGAATCCTTAAGATTGTTCAGCTTGACATCGAGCATGCGCGATACCCTCACGCTGTTTGGCTTGGCTACGCAGTCCCCCCTCTGCACGTCGGTTTTTTTGACGGAAGCAAGGTTGACCGCTACCCTCTGGCCCGCGTATGCTGTTTTGACCGTGTTGCCATGCACCTGAAGGTTGCGCACCCTCGTCTGTACGCCGCTTGGCACAAGCTCGGCGGCGTCGCCCTCGTTCATGCAGCCCTCTATAAGCGTGCCTGTTACCACCGTGCCGAAGCCGTCTACGGAAAACACCCTGTCTATAGGCAGTCTGAACGCCACCCTCACGCTTTTTTCACTCGCCTTGTTCACAAGCTCATACAGCGCCTGCTTAAGCTGCGGTATCCCCTCGCCCGTGTATGCCGAAACGCATATTACGGGCTTGTTTTCAAGGAATGAGCCTACGGCCCTTTGCCGCACCTCCTCCTTTATCATGTCGAGCCATTCCTCGTCCACCATATCCTTTTTGGTTATGACTATAAGCCCGTCCTTCACGCCAAGCAGCGTCAATATGTTAAGATGCTCCACCGTCTGCGGCATAAAGCCTTCGTCCGCCGCAACAACAAGCATGGCAAGGTCTATGCCGCCTGCGCCGGCAAGCATGTTTTTGATGAACTTTTCGTGCCCGGGAACGTCAACTATACCGGCCTGCGTGCCGTCCGGCCAGTCTATGTGCGCAAAGCCAAGCTCAATCGTTATACCGCGCTTTTTTTCCTCTATCAGCCTGTCCGTATCTATGCCTGTAAGCGCCTTTATCAAAAGCGTCTTGCCATGATCCACATGGCCGGCGGTGCCTATTATCACATGCTTCATCATTAGCCCTCCGCAACTGCCGCGCATGCCGCGGAAGCAATGCATTCAAACTGCGCCTGCTCTATTGTGCGCACATGCAGCAGATATCTGTCGTGATCTATGCGCCCTATTATGGGCGGCTCAGACAGCCTGAGCTTTTTTTCAAGCTGCTCCGGCGTCAGCTTGTCAGTATATACGGCCACGGCATATGCCTTAAGAAGCTGCATAGGCACGCTGCCGCCGCCCACCTGATCCTCTACGGCCACGGCTTCCGCCCGTATCCCGCTTTCGTTCAGCATTGCCGCCAGCCTTTCAGCCTTTTCCTTAAGCTCCTGCTCAGAACAGGCAAGCATCCTGAGCGTGGGTATGGCCTCAAGCTGCCTGTTTTCGGCATAGCATCTTAATGTGGCCTCAAGCGCGGCAAGCGTAAGCTTATCTATGCGCATCGCCCTTGTGAGCGGGTGCTTTTTTAATATATCGATATACTTCTTTTTCCCTATTATGATGCCGGCCTGCGGCCCGCCGAGCAGCTTATCGCCGGAAAAGGAAACCACGTCCGCCCCGGCCCGTACCGGGTCAAGCACCGTAGGCTCCTCCCTTATGCCGAACAGGTTAAGATCGACAAGGCTGCCGCTGCCAAGATCCTCTATGAACACCAGTCCGTTTTTGTGCGCGGTCTCGGCCATAGCCTGCCTCGATACGGTCTCGGTAAAGCCGACTATCCTGTAATTGCTCGTATGCACCTTCATTATGGCCCGCGTCTGCTCCGTTATGGCGTTTTCGTAATCGCTTATATGCGTTTTGTTCGTCGTGCCTACCTCTTTAAGCTTTGCGCCGCAGCTTTCCATTATCTCAGGCACCCTGAAGCTGCCGCCTATTTCAACAAGCTCGCCCCTGCTCACTATCACTTCTCCACCGGAAGTCAATGCGGAAAGCACCAGCAGCACCGCGGCGGCGTTGTTATTCACAGCCATTGCGCTTTCGGCGCCGGTAAGCGAGCACAAAAGCTTTTCTATATGAGAATACCTTTCTCCCCTAGAGCCTGAAGCAACATCGTATTCAAGCGTTGAATAGCCCCTTGCCGCGTTTACTATCGCGGCCACAGCCTCGGCCGGAATACACGCCCTGCCAAGATTCGTGTGCAGCACAACCCCCGTGCCGTTTATCACGCCCCTGAGGCTCGGCCTGGCTTTCAGCTTTGCGCGCTCGTAAGCGTTTTCGATTATGCTCTTTTGCGATGGCATAGCCTCAATATCGCCTGAAAACACGGCCCGGCGGAGGGCTTCAAGCTCCTCCCTTATAGCCTCTATCGCCGTAGCCCTGGGCATATCTTCAAATAAATACGCTAAGGCGGACGACCTGATAAGATCGTCCACCTTAGGTATGTCTCTCAATAAGCTTTTGTTCATCGTTTTGCTTCCTTTCGGCTTAGGCTGATTTAATTATATCAGCTTTCAGTCCTTTGTGGAAGCTACTCGTTTTCGTAAAGCAGCTCGTACGTTTCCTTTTTGCCGTCCGGCAATATCCTGTACGCCCTTTCGGCATCCTCGCCAAGCGCATCTATGTGCGCGGAATCAGCCGCGTATCTTACGGCAGTACCGCAGGAGGAGCTAAGCGCCCTCGGCACGGGCAGCATAGTTGAGCGCAAGCCGAGCGCCTTAAGCTGCCTGTCCGCCATTATGGCGGCAAGGTGCGTATGAAACGTTGCTATGAACTCACTCACTTTTTAAGCGTTAAACGGTAATCCGTTCCTTCCTTCTCCACGCTGACCTCATATCCGGCGTTTGAAGCGAAGCGGCTTATGTTCTCTACCGCGCACTTATCGTCAACAAGCACCGTAAGCTCCGCCGGAGCGTTCTTTTTGACTTCCTTCTGCACCATTGCCACGGGCATTGGGCACACAAGACCTCTTGCATCTACCATGGTAGTATATTCCTTTCAATCAGTCAAATAGTCTTTTTGCTGTAAGCTCAGGCTTACTCAGCCTTTGCAGCTTCTTTCTTGGGCATGTTGGCAAGCGAGATGACAAGCACTACGGCTATGCCAAGTATTACCGCTATCCTGCCGTTTGTGCCTACGCCGCCGGCAGCCTCGGCCGTTGCGGCGGCTCCGGCAAGGCCAAAGTTGTGCGCAAACGCAGCTCCGGCTATCATGCCAAGCACGGCTATGGCGCTATCGCCATTGCCCTCGCCCGCAAGTATAAGCTGCCTGAGCGGGCAGCCGCCGAGCAATACCGAGCCCCAGCCGACCAGCAGCATGCCGAGCAGATTCCAAACATGGTCGCTATGCGCAACAGGCTGACCGCTGAAGCCGAGCTTGAAGCTGCCAAGCGCAAGATTGCCTATAAGCACCACGAGGAATATGGCCACAAAGCCATACAGCAGCTTGAAATCGCCAAACATCATGCCATCGCGTATGCCGCCAACCATGCAAAGACGGCTCCTCTGCGCAAGCGCGCCAACTATAAGCGCTATGCCCAGGGCGATGAACATATTGGCATGCATTGTGCCGGGGCCTTTTTCGCTTGAATTAAAGAGCGAGGGTACGGCGATAACCAATATGAGGAGTCCTATCATAAGCGCAGGGAGGACGCTGCCCTCGGTGACAGCGAGTGTATAGTTGCGCTTAAGGGAAAAGCCGCGCTTTGTGAACTGAACTCCTATGAAAATGCCTATCGTAAAGCCGATAAGGCCGACAAGCGCGTTAAGATCGCCGCCGCCAAGGCGTATTACCATGCGCAGCGGGCAGCCGAGGAACGCAAGCGCCCCTATCATAACAAACGCGCCGAGAACGAACCTTGTAGCCGGTGAAGAGCCGCCCTTTGAGCGCCATTCGCCGGTTATCAGCGCCATTATGCAGGAACCAAGGACAAGGCCTATTATCTCAGGCCTTACATACTGAACAACAGTCGCGCCATGCAGCTTGCACGCGCCGGCAATGTCCCTCAAAAAGCAGGCTATGCAGAAGCCCATGTTCTTGGGGTTGCCAAGCACGGTGAGCAGCACAGCCGCAATGCCGACTATTGCGCCGGCGATAACGACCAACCAGTTTACCTTTTTCATATGCGTATCTCCTACAATAAAATAAAATTCCATAGCGCGTACATGCCGCGCTGAGGAAGTGCCGATCAAATAAGAGACGGCGGCAGGTGAGATGGTTTTTGTCTGAGCCGGGCAAAAAACGCAGGCACAGCGGAGCTATGTCGAGGCTTTTTGCATAAGCTGTGACGGAATGATCAGCAGCCATGACGCCGCGCCGGTTCGATCAGTGCTTCCTTGAGTTAATTATAGAATGTATAGCATGAATTGGCTAATTCTGCTTTTGAATAAAGAATGGTTATTATTGATTTTAACAATGATTGATCGCCTTATATGCTGTAATCTAATCCATATAATTATCCATGCAGATAAACCGCGGGGTTGTTAAGGGGCGCAAGCCCCTTAAGCTTTATTCCGTCTCTGACAGCATGCACGTCAGAACGGATGAAAACCCAGAGGTTTTCGTACTTTACGGGTTTTGCCGCCCGGGAGCTTGAGCGAGAGGCAAAGCCCGTAAAAACTGGAAAAAGTGGCGAATAGCCACTTTTTCGAAACTCTGTATCCCCGCAGCATCGGCTGCGGGGATATACTGTCGTTTGTTGTTCCGGCTTGCTTATGCCGCTTTAGATCTTTTTATTCTTTCTGTTGACCAGCCAGCCTATAGCCATGAATACGGCAAATACTATAAGGTACCAAACGTTCTCCATGCCGTGGCCGACTATGCTGGCATACACCATGAACATGCTGGCTAATACGCCGAGTATCGGCAGCACAAAGCGCTTGAAAGCTTTTTCGTCCTTCTCCTTCTTCATCCATACTATGAATATGGGAATGTAAAGAAGGTATATGGTTATTATGGGCAGCTCAGACGAATCGAACGCGAACGGGCCGCTCCACGTTCCAGCCAGACACGCCAGATAGAAGTACAGTCCCCAGAAGCCGCACATGAGCAGCGCGAATATGGAGGCGTTGTTGGGCATGTTGGTCTCGGGGTCTATCTGGGCAAACACCTCGGGCTTTGGGCCTTCGCCCCTGGTAGCAAGCGCGTACATGCCGCGTGTGCAGCCGAGCATAAGGCCGTTCATAGTACCCATGCAGGATATCGCTATGAACAGGTTGAGTATATTGCCAAGCACGCCGCCGAATATGTTCGTAAACGCCGTGGTCGCGCCGTCCTGCATAAGGGTCTCTACGCTTGCGCCGCCGGCCACGCCAAGGTAGTATGCTATGTACACGGAAACTACTACTATCGCGCCGATAGTAAGGGCCTTTGGCAGGTTCTTCTTCGCATCCTTAAGCTCCGCGTTTATGCTGGTGGCTATTATCCAGCCCTCATAGGCGAAGGCCGTTGCGCAAACCGCCGCAAGCAGCAGGGAGGTTTTAGTCGTACCGTCCGGCAGTATAATATTCTGCGCGGCGGTAAAGTTGTTTACAAGCATATGGGTCGGGCTGACAAGGCCGGCTATTATGCCTACCACAGCCATCAGCCCGAGAGGGATAAGCTTTATAACGGTAGTGCTGGTCTGGAACTTGCCTGCAAGCTTGGGCGATATTGCGTTTACAAAGTATGCGCAGCACATATAGAACAGCATGAGCGCTATACATTCAGGCCCTATTACGCAGCCGCCCTCCGCAGCGGGGATTATAAGCGGAAAGTCAGGCCAGCAGGAGGTTATGAATACAAGCGTATATCTTGCGGAGAGCCAGCAAAGCACACTTGTAAGCGTTGGATAATAGATGGTCGTCATGAACCAGCCGACATAATAGCCGTATTTTTTGCCTACAGTAGCTTCAGCATAGTCCACTATGCCGTTCACCTTAACGTACTTTTGCGCCATCATGGAAAACGCAAGAACGCATATAAGCATTATCACGCCGCCGATTATCCACGCCAATATGCCCAGCGGCAGATCGCCCATCGTAATGTTCAATATGGTCTGCGCCTTAAAGAACACGCCGGAGCCTATTACGATGCCGACTACCATGCATATGGCTGTGAACAAACCATACTTTTTCTTCAACTGATTGTCCATGGGATACCTCCTGTTTTTTATTAAAACAAAACAATTTATAATCATAATACAGCTACAACATACCGATACAGCTCGATATGGTTATAGTATATTATAATATATATTATAAGGTTGTCTGATATATACCTATGCAGGTCAGACATCGCAAACACTCTAATGCGTGTATTATACATATATATAATCCCAATGTCAACGGTGTTTTCACAAAAAAGTCAAGAAATTATATATAATATATCCATGGTATCCTGCGCCACATTCAGCCCTTTTTCTGCGGCGCGGAAAATTCAAAAACAGTTCATTTTCGGCGCCGGTTTGTTTATAGCCATATCTGTTATAATGATGTATAATTCCGTTTGGCCGGCGCTAAAAGCATTTGCGCCGCTGGAAAGGCATAAATCGATGAAAAAGACTCTTAAAACAATATTGATAGTCTTGGCCGCCGCGCTGCTCGTTTGTCTTGGCGCCATAGCGATATTCTATCTGCGCGTGAACGACCCGGGCAACGTGTTTGCCGATGCGCCCGTAACACGCGAGCCGGTGACCGTTGCGCCGGAGGCTACCGTTACACAGACTCCGCCCGCAGCCCCGCCGGAAGCTTCGGCGGCGCCTGTTGAGCCTACGCCTGAGCCTACCGCAACGCCGATCAGCGAGGCCGAGCTTGAGGGCATGGCCGACCTTTCCTTTATGAATAACCGTGTCAACATACTTGTTATGGGTATAGACAGGAGCGTGGAGAGGGCGGAGTCCAACTCCTTCCGCTCGGATACGATAATACTTGTAACGGTCAACTTCAAAACGGGCGATGTTGACATGATAACCTTCCCCAGGGACAGCTATGTCAAGCTTTATGGCAAGGACGGCCTGCTTATAGACGAGCTTGATCCCTTCAATAAGATAAACGAGGCATTTTCAAGGGGAGGCATGATGAAGCACGGCGGCTATCAAAGCGAGATGAACACCGTGAGCCGGCTTATAGGCGGCATACCGGTAAGCTATTATGTAAGCTTTGATATGAACGCCGTTAAGGAAATAGTTGACGCTATGGGCGGCGTGGATTATGAGGTGGATATAGACGTATACATGAACGGGCGTGAGCTGCACCCGGGCCTGCAGCACCTTGACGGCCAGGCCGTGCTTGACTATTGCAGGCAAAGGAAGGGCAGCAGCGACACCGCAAGGGCGGACAGGCAGCAGCGTATGCTTATGGCTATATTCGAGCAGATGAAGTCCACCGGCCAGATAGCCAACATGCCAAAGATATACAAGGCCGTATCGGACTGCATTGACACAGACCTTTCCTTTGAGCAGATATGCTCGCTTTCGCTTATAGCCGTGCGCATGGACAGCGAGCAGCTGAACAGGCATATGGTAAAAGGAAAATTTGCCAGCCTTTATCAAAGGGACGTATGGCTCGTTGACGCGGAGAAGCTTAAAACGCTTATAAAAGACGTTTTCAATGCCGACGTTATAATAGACCCCGAGGTTGACGGCGAAGCCATATTGGCCAATGCCGCGCTCAACAATGCCGCTATACAAAACGAGCTTTACACGGCAGCCAATCTATATAATGAAGCAAAAAGCTTTGTGCAAAGCTACGGCAGCTATATTTCAAGCGGCACAAAAAGCAGGCTTTCATCATTAAGGGGCGAGCTTAAGACAGCCATAAGGCGCGAATGTAAGCCGTATCTTGACATCTATTCGGCCCAGATGAACGAGCTGCTCGACCTTGCCTACGCGGAAGCCGGACTGACGCGGACCAATGTAAGCGTTCCTGATTACAGCTATCAGACGCCAAGCGGCGGCGGCCTGTTCAGCGGCGGCATGATGGGCTTTGACGGCGAGGCTGAGGATTGATTGACGCGCAATATAAGCGCTGGTATAATATTTCAATAAAAAGTCATGTCCTTTGCGCTTTGCGTATCATGGGCATTTGGAGGGGCTATGGCGCTGTTTATAACCTCCGTGGATAAGGCGTTGGCCGAAAAGGGCCTTGGCTTCGTTTCCACTATAATCGATATAGCGCTTATACTGCTGGCGACATTTTTGGTGGCGTTTCTGCTCAGGCATGTCCTAAACAAGGCCTTTAAGCTCAGCAAGCTGCACCTTGACCAGGCAAGGCAGAATAAAATACAAACGCTCCGCACGCTTGTCGTCAGCATAATCAAATACATCACCTACTTTATGGCGGCGGCGCTTATAGCAAGCGAGCTTGGCTTCGGCTCAAGCGTGCGCTCCTTGTTGGCTGCCGCCGGAATAGGCGGCGTAGTGCTCGGCATAGGCGCGCAGAGCCTTATATCGGATATAGTCAGCGGCTTCTTCCTGCTGTTTGAGGATCAGTTCTGCGTTGGCGATTACGTTTCTATCTCCGGCATAACCGGCACGGTGGAGGCCATAACATTGAGAACAACTACCATCCGCGCATTTACCGGAGAGATAAGCGTTGTGCCTAACGGCTCCATAAAGGCGCTGACCAACTATTCGCGCTCCGATTCGCTTGCCGTAATAGATGCGCCGGTAGCGATAGACGCCGATTGTGAAAGGGTCAAGGCGATAATGCTTGAAGAGGGTGAACGCATGTTTGACGAGCTTAAGGACAGGGCCGCAGCAAAGCCGCAAATGCTGGGCGTAAACGCTGTTTCAGCCTATGCAAAAACGCTTAGAATGATAATGCCGGTAAAGCCGCTTGAGCATTGGGCCGTGCAGCGCGAGCTTACGGAAAGGATATATGCGCGATTCGTTAAGGAGGGCGTGAAGCTTGCAGGCTGCGGCTGCCCGCCGTCACGCTATGACGAAGGGGCTAACTAAGCCGCGCATACCCTTTACAGCGGCCGTTTAACGGCAAAATACTCATTTTAGGAGCCGGATATGATAACCAACTTTGGCTTAGGGGACAGGATAGAGATGAGGAAGCCGCATGCGTGCGGCTGCAACGACTGGCTCGTAATACGGACCGGCGCGGACGTCAAGCTGAAATGCTGCGGCTGCGCGCGCGTGGTGATGATGGACAGGGTGGAGTTTTTGAAGCGGGCAAAGCGCATCATAGCCGCCGCACAGGGCGCGGCACAGGCTGCAATATCAGAAACTGCCGAAGGGAAAAACGAATGATGGAACAGGCAAAGCAATTAACAAAGGCTCAGCTCAGCAGTCTTAAGAAGTCCGCTGAGGCGGCGCATGAAAACGACGCGCCCTACAAAAGGGATTCAAACATACAGTTCGTGCTGTATCTTATAATGGTGCTGGCTATAGCGCTTTCAATAAGGCTTTTTATAACCGAGCCTGTTCGTGTGGACGGCGATAGCATGTGGCCTACCCTTAAGAACAATGAAAGGCTGTTTGTTGAAAAGGTCAGCCTGTGGTTTGAGCCGCCTAAGCGCGGGGAAATAGTCATATGCTACTATCCCGGCTATACCGCAAGCTGCGTCAAGCGCGTGATAGGCCTGCCAGGGGACACGGTAAGCATAACAAACGGCATACTTTACGTTAACGGCGAGGAGCTTGACGAATCCGAATATTGGGACGAGCGCGGCAATATAGCCCTTGACATGGGGGAAACCGTGATACCCGAAAACAGCGTTTTTGTTGTCGGCGATAACCGCAACTACAGCCGCGACAGCCGCGCCTGGGGCGTTGGCTCCATACCCTACGAAAGGGTAGCAGCCCGTGCTCACTACGTCATATGGCCGCTTAACGCAAGAAGGAGCGTATAATTGATGGAGCTTTCCCCAAGATCCTCCAGGAACAAAAAAAGCTACCTTAAGCTTAACATATACACGCTTGCTGCCTGCATACTCGCTGCGGGCGCCGTTGTGGCGCTGATATTTACGCTTTGGTTCACAGCCGTAGCCATTCAGGACAACGGCATGTCGCCAACGCTCAACAGGGGGGACATAGTTCTTTGCGACAAGCTGGCTTTGTTCTTCTCCTCACCAAAAAGGGGGGACATGGTTTGCTACCGCGCCCCTTTGGGCGGCGATATATACACCGGCCGCGTCATAGCGCTGCCAAACGAGCAGGCTGAGATAGCCTGCGGGAAGGTATACATAAACGGCTGCCTGCTTGAGGAGGACTACACCGGTTCCGCATCAAGGCTCGATATGCCGGCGGCAGAAATAGAGCAGGGCTTCTTTCTGCTGCTGCCCGATAAAAGGGAAGAGCTTGTTTCATCGGAGCCTGAAGCCCTGATAATAAGCGCGGAGCGCATAATCGGCCGCGTGGCGGTGCGCACCTGCCCCATAGACGATGCCGCCATATTCAGATGAGCCGCCCGTAAAGGCTTTGTCAGGGCGGCTTTGTGCTTTGGCTGTTTAATTCATTTGAATATTATCATGGCGATGCCGACTATTATCGCTATGGCGCCGCCTATGCGGTTTATAATCAGCGTCGATTCGCCAGGCTCTGAATCCTTGAAGCGCCAGCCGTAGCCTATGAACCATGCAAACCTCGGCGCAGCCAGGGTTATGGCTCCGGCCAGTATAAGCACAATTATTATAGCTGTGCGCTCCGGCGTGCGCTTGCTCGGCGCGGCTTGGGAGAGCGCTTCTTTTAGTATGTCAGGCTCGGCATAGCCGCTCGCCCCGTCAAAAGCAGCCCCATAGCCAACCAATGCTCCTGCCTGCATACGGTAAGAGTATGTGCTTGAGTCCGGATAGGTAAGGGTCAGGGTATAGTTTTCGGAGTTTCCGTAAAACTCATATGCATATGTGTACATGCCGTCAAACACCGTTTTTGCCGAGGTGTTTACCGTATACGGCGTGCCGTCCTGCATGGTTATGGTATATGTTGCAACCTTCTTTTGGCAGGCCGTGAGCAAAACGAGCACAACAAGCGCCAGAATAATGAGCGCAGTCCTTTTCACATCATTCCTCCAAATAACAAAAGCTTAGGCTTATGCTTGCGCCTTCTCGGCAGCCTCCACAGTATGCATGAGCAGCACAGCCGTAGTGACCGCGCCTATGCCTCCGGGCACGGGCGTATACATTGCGGCCCTTTCGCAGGCTTCCCTTGACACGTCGCCTGTGAGCCTGCCGCCAACGAGGTTTATGCCTACGTCTATAAGCACGCTTGCTTCGTTCACCATATCCGTCTTTAACATTCCCGCGCTCCCTGCGGAGGCAATTATGATGTCCGCGTCAAGGCAGGCCTTTTTTATATCCGCCGTTTTGGTGTGGCATATGGTAGGCGTAGCGTTTTCCTTCAGCAGCAGCATGGCGAGCGGCTTGCCGGCAACATTGCTGCGGCCTATAATGCATACGGCTTTGCCATTAAGCTCTATGCCATAATAGCTTATAAGCTCCATTACCGCCTGCGCCGTGCAGGGCGCAAAGCAGCTTTTGCCCATAAGCAGCAGGCCGGCATTGAGCATGCCCATGCCGTCCACATCCTTTTCGGCAGGTATCAGGCGCATAAGCTTATCTTCATCTATACGGGCCGGCAGCGGCCTTAACACCAATATACCGTGTACCGATTTATCGTCGTTAAGCTCCGTAAGCGCGGCTTGAGCGGCAAGCCCGTCCGCATCTTCAGGCAGGGCCTTTACCTTTACGCAGGCCCCCGCCGCATTAAAGCGCTTAGTCAGGCCCTTTTCGTATGCTATATCCTCTTCCCTTTGGCCAAAGCGCAGCACGCCCAGGCATGGTATGCTGTTTTGCGCCGCAAGCGCGGCTATCCTCGGCTTGAGCGTTTCCGCTATCCCGGCAGCCACGGGCGCGCCGCGCAGCTCCTTAATTCCCATATCGCGCATGTCTTAGCCTTCAATTCGCCATTGCCGCTTCTATTGCGGAATATATCTCGCCCGCAAGCTTTTCGCATTCGCTTACTATGCCCGCCCCGCCGGCTCTTAGCCTTTCAGCATGCTCCTTATCCGCAAGGGAAGGCAGGTTTATTAGCACGTTTAGCCATGCCCCCCTGGCGCATGATAAAAGATTCAGCGCGCCCACGCCTATATCGCTTGCGCAGTTTGGGTTGCTTTTGCCTATCAGCCTTTGGCACAGCTTTAACGCCTCAAGCGAAAGGGTGAGCGTTTCATACGGCACCATAGTCGCGCTGAGCATAGCCTCAGCTATGGCTTTGCTCCTTTCCGCCTTCTGCTCGTCCGTCTCCTTGGGCAGCTTGTATGCGGCGGAAACAAGGTTGAACGCGGCCGTGTCCTCATCTATCAGCTTTGTCATGCTGCTTGTGAGCCGGCGCGCCTCCTCAAACACACCGGCGCAAAGCTCGTGATGCTCCTCATATTTCTTTTTGCCAACGGTAAGCGCCGCAACCATGGCGCAGAGTCCCGCACCCTGCGCGCCGCACAGCGCGCTCGCGCTCCCGCCGCCAGGAGCCGGGGCGTCGCTTGCAAGCAGCTGCATGTATTCTTTTATACTTAGTTCGCTAAGCATATTGATATCCTCCTTTGTTATTCCGCCGCGTTTTGCGGCATATGGCTATGGAAGCGCCCATCAAGCGTGGCGCGGCAGCATGGCGATACGGTTCTTTGTCAGAGCGGTGCAAAAAAGCGCAAGCTGCATAGAGGCTTTTTGCATGAGCTGTGACGCAATGTTCGGCCGCCGTGACGCCGTGCCGAAGCTCAGGGCTCCCCTATATTCATCTATCGTTCGTGCAGGCTATGCAGCCGTCCTTTATAACCGTTGCGGCAAGGTTGGAGCCCATTCTGTAGCAAAGCGTCTCCATATCATATGCGTTCCATATCACCATGTCTGCGCGCTTTCCGGCCTCAACCGTGCCAAGGCTGTCGCCCCTGTTCAATGCGCAGGCGGCGTTTATAGTCACCGCGGAAAGTATCTCCTCCGGAGTCATGCGGTACTTCAGATACGCCATGGTAACGCAAAGCCCCATGTTAAGCGAGGGGCAGCTTCCCGGGTTAAAGTCCGTAGCAACGGCGACGGGGATATTATGGGCTATCATGTCCCTCGCCCTTGCGAAGGTCTTGTTAAGGTAAAGCGAGGTACACGGCAAAATCGCCGCTATAACGCCGCCCTCGCTCAGCGCCTGCATACCTTCCTCCCCCGTCGCTATAAGATGCTCCGCGCTAACAGCCTTAAGCTCGCCCGCAAGGCGGCTGCCGCCAAGCTCGTCTATCTCGTCCGCATGTATCTTAATGCTAAAGCCCATATTCTTTGCGGCGGTAAGCAGCCTTCTGCTCTGCTCCGCATCGAATACGCCTGTTTCAAGGAATACGTCGCAAAATTCGGCAAGCTGCTCCGCTTTTACTATGGGCAGCACCTCTTTTATTATAAAATCGATATACTCTGCGGCCCTGCCCCTGTATTCTTCGGGTATGGCATGCGCGCCCAGATATGTCGCCACAACGCCTATCTTATGGCTATTGGCAAGCCTTTTTATCACATTAAGCTGCTTAAGCTCGTTGGTCTTGTCAAGCCCATAGCCGCTTTTTATCTCAACGGTTGTAACGCCCTGGCCCATAAGCTCGTCAAGGAAGCCCATGCTCCTTTCAAAAAGCTCGTTTTCGCCCGTGCTCCTTGTGGCCCTTACGGTTGAAAGTATGCCGCCGCCGGCATTTAATATGTCAAGATAGCTTGCCCCCTTAAGCTTTAAGGGTATCTCATTCTGCCGCCAGCCGCCAAAGACAAGGTGCGTGTGCGCATCTATAAAGCCCGCCGTTGCAAGCCTGCCCTTAGCGTCTATCAATACGGCGTCGTCGCCGAGCGCGGGCGTTTCGCCGTTTTCATACACGGCCTGTATAACGCCGTCCTCAATAAGCACCGCGGCGTTTTTATATTTTTTATTGACGCCCTGGGCCTCCCCCCTTAAGGGGGAGCTTCCCAAAGCGGTTTGCAAAATACCTATGTTATATACTAAGGTAGGCATATTAAAGTCTCCTGTTGCTTTATATCCGGCTTGCGGCTTACTGAATGTAGTTTTCAAGCACCTGCTTATCCGCGCTGAAGTTTTCTATTTGCAGATAGTATTCCGCGCAGTCCACCAACGCGCGCATGGGCGTAAGGCCTATTATCTCGGTGCCTATGACATGCACGCCGTAACGCGCAGCCTCAAAGCGGACCATCTCAAGCACCCTGTATAGCGGCGTCCTTGTAAAATCCGTCATGTTTATGGACACCTGGGCGATATTGCGCTCCTCAAGCATTATGCCGAGCGCCTTCACGCAGTCAAGTCCGCCGGAGGAACGCCTGATTATCTTGGCTATCCTGCTTGCTATGCTCACATCGTCCGTTGAAAGGTTTATGTTGAACGCAACGAGCGGCATGCGGCAGCCAACCGCTGCCACGCCGGCGGTCGGGTTTATCCTTCTGCCGCCGAAGTCAGGCTCCCATTCAGGCTCAAGTACCTTCTGGGCCATGCCTTCAAACTGGCCCTTGCGTATGGAGGCAAGATTGACCCTGTTTGGAGCCGACGCGCTCTCCTCATATAGGAACACGGGCATACCGGCCTCTTCGCACACCCTTTCAGCAAGCTTTTTGGAAAGCTCCACCGTCTCTTCTTTTGATATGCCCCTTATGGGTATAAGCGGTATAACGTCTACTGCGCCCATTCTCGGGTGTTCGCCGGTATGCCTGGTAAGGTCGATAAGCTCAGCGGCCTTTTTGGCAAGCTTCACCGCCGCCTCAACAACGCTTTCCGGCTCGCCTATAAAGGTGATGACGGAGCGGTTGTGGCTTTCATCGCTTGAATAATCAAGCAGGGTAACGTTGGCTGTCGAGCGGACCTCGTTCACCACGGCCTCAACAACCTCTTTCCTTCTGCCCTCGCTTATATTAGGTACACATTCAACTATTCTTTCCATTTTAAGGGGTAGTCCTTTCTGTTTTAGTTCTGCGGCCAATACGGCCGTATATGCTTCCTTACAGCTTTGCGCTTACGGCCTTTTCGATTATATCGTCATCGACCGTATAGGGTATGGTTATGTGGCCCTCGCCGGCCCTTCTTGCGTTGTAATCGATAGCCGTCTCTATGCCGTGCGGATTCCTTGCCCAGCTCCTTCTGGCAACGCCGCCCATAACGTCCCAGCTCATGGCGGAGCGTATAACGTTATCCACCCTTTCGCTGCCGTCAAGCACAAGGCCGAAGCCGCCGTTTATGGCCTTGCCTATGCCCACGCCGCCGCCGTTATGCAGCGCGCACAGGCTCATGCCCCTTGCCGCATTGCCTGCAAAGCACTGCACCGCCATATCCGCCATAACGTTTGAGCCGTCCTTTATGTTGCTGGTCTCCCTGAACGGCGAATCGGTGCCGGAAACATCGTGATGGTCCCTGCCGAGCATTACGGGGCCTATCTCGCCGTTCCTCACCATTTCGTTGAACTTTAACGCTATCCTCATTCTGCCAAGCTCATCCTGATACAGTATCCTCGCCTGAGTGCCTACTACGAGCCTGTTCTTCTTTGCGTCGCGTATCCATATATAGTTATCCCTGTCCTGAAAGCGCCTGTTCGGGTCTATACAGCTCATCGCGGCCATATCGGTCTTGTCAAGATCCTCGCTCCTGCCGGACAGGCATACCCAGCGGAACGGCCCATAGCCATAATCGAACAGCTCCGGCCCCATTATATCCTCAACATAGGAGGGGAATATGAAGCCGTCCTTTTCGTCATGGCCGTTTTTGGATATCTCCTTTACCCCGCTGTCATACACCGCCTTCATGAAGGAATTGCCGTAGTCAAAGAAATATGTGCCCTTTTTGCAAAGCGCCTGTATGGCGCGGAAGTGCCTGTGCAGCGATTCGTCAACAAGCCTGCAGAACCTTTCCCTGTCGCTGTGCAACAGCTCCGTCCTCTGTTCAAACGTGAGCGCAACGGGGCAATAGCCGCCCTCGTACGCATTGTGGCAGGAGGTCTGGTCGCTTAAAAGGTCTATGTGTATATCGTTCTTCACGGCATACTCAAGCAGGTCCACTATGTTGCCGTGATACGCTATGGAAAGCCCCTTCTGCGCCTCAAGCGCCTGCTTCGCCATAGCGAACACCTCTTCAAGGCTGCCGCTGACCCTGTCTACCCAGCCCTGATTAAAGCGGGTGTCTATCCTGCTGCGGTCAACCTCGGCAAATACGCCGACGGCGTTTGCTATGTTGGCCGCTTTGGGCTGGGCTCCGCTCATGCCGCCAAGGCCGCTGGATACGAACAGACGCCCGTGCAGATCGTCCTTTTCGTCTATGCCAAGGAACTTCCTGCCCGCGCCGAGTATGGTGTTGAACGTGCCGTGTACTATGCCCTGCGGCCCTATGTACATCCAGCCGCCCGCGGTCATCTGGCCGTAGTTGGCAACGCCCATCTCCTCCGCAATCTCCCAATCCTTCGCATTATCGAACATGCCTACCATGAGCGCGTTGGTAATTATCACCCTTGGCGATTCTGGGCGCGACGGGAACAGGCCCAGCGGGTGCCCCGACTCCACAACAAGGGTCTGATTTTCGGTAAGCTGCTCAAGATATTTCTTTATCAGCCTGTATTGCAGCCAGTTCTGGCATACGGAGCCGGTCTCGCCGTATGTTACAAGCTCGTATGGATAAAGCGCTATCTCAAAATCAAGGTTGTTATCCATCATCACCTGAAAGGCCTTGCCCTCGATGCAGTTGCCCTTGTATTGATCTATGGGCTTGCCGTATATGCGCCCCTGAGGGCGGAATCTATATGCATATATGCGGCCGCGGGTAACAAGCTCCTCCATAAATTCGCTCGCAAGCTCTTCATGCAGCTCCTCCGGAACATAGCGCAGCGCGTTCCTCAGCGCCGTCTCAGCCTGCGCCTTTGTCAGTCTGAAGCCCCTGTCCGGCGCGCGCCTTATACCCTCGACAAACCCCGGGTATTCGGGCAAAACAGCGTCAAGCTTTATCGTCATTGCCTTTGCCGCGTCCATGTTGCTCATGTTTTCTTCCTCCCTGTTATTTTGTATTTTATCTTGTCCGTGTCGTTTTGTTAAGCTCAGTTAAGCTCGCCGCAAACGCTCTCGGCCGCCTTTATTATGCTGCCGTCCCTTACAAGCTTTTCAAGCGCGTTGAGCCTGGGGTACATTACAACGTCCTTTTTAACGGGCTCTACCGCCCCGGCTATCTCGTCCCATACCGCCTTAGTTGCCGGCGCAAGCTTTTCGCTGCCCCTCAGGTACAGCGCCTGGAACGCCGCAAACAGCTCTATCGCTATTACTTTTTCGGCGTTATCAAGTATCATTCCTGCTTTTCTTGCGGCGGTAGTTCCCATGCTCACATGATCCTCCTGATTCGCGCTTGAAGGTATGGAGTCCACGCTTGCAGGGTGGGCGTATACCTTGTTTTCGCTCACCATGCTGGCCGCGGCGTACTGGGCTATCATAAAGCCGGAGTTGAGGCCGCCGTCCTTTGTAAGGAAGGCGGGCAGGCCGTTTGAAAGCTGAGGATTCACCATTCTTTCAAGCCTTCTTTCGGAAACGTCCGCAAGCTCGCTTACGGCTATGCCCAAAAAATCGAACGCAAGGGCCATAGGCTGGCCGTGGAAGTTGCCGCCGGATATAGCGTCGTCGTCATCGGGAAATATTATGGGATTGTCTGTAACCGCGTTTATCTCGCGCGAAACGGCGGAGTAAACATAGCCTATGGCGTCCCTGCTGGCGCCGTGTATCTGCGGTGCGCAGCGTATCGAATAGGCGTCCTGAACCTTGTTCGGCTGCGTGGGGAACGAAAGCTTGCTGCCCTGCAGCAGCCTGGCTATGTTTTCGGCGCTTTCAAGCTGGCCCGCGTGGCCCCTGAGCTCATGCACCCTTTTATCGAACGCCTTGGTTATGCCAAGCTGCGCCTCCGTAGTCATTGCGGAGGCTATATCCGCGGTCTTCATAAGCTTCATCGCCCCATACAGCGCATGAAGGCCGGCGGAGGTCATCACCTGCGTGCCGTTTATAAGCGCAAGCCCCTCTTTTGCGGCGAGCTGCACCGCGGGTATGCCGGCGCGCTTCATCGCCTCTGCCCCGCTCAGTCTTTCTCCCCTGTATACGGCCTCGCCCTCGCCTATCATAACAAGCACCATGTGCGCAAGCGGCGCAAGGTCTCCGCTGGCGCCAAGGCTGCCCTTCTGCGGTATAACGGGGGTAACGCCCGCGTTGAGCATGGCCAGAAGCGTTTCGACTGTGCTTCTGCGTATGCCGGAATTGCCGCGGCAAAGCGCGTTGCACCTTAAAAGCATTATGCCCCTTGTCACGTCCTCGGGGAACGGCTCGCCCATCGCGCAGGCGTGCGATACTATAAGGTTGCGCTGCAATGCGGCGGTATCCTCTTTCGATATATATTTATCCTGAAATTTGCCAAAGCCTGTAGTCAGGCCGTAGACAACGGCGTTTTCCTCAACCTTCTTTTCAACGTAGGCACGGGCTGTATCCATAGGCCCCTTGGCTTCCTCGGCTATAGCCGCCTTCTCATATCCTCTGCTTACGCGTATCACCTGCTCCACGGTAAGCTCGCGGCCGTTTAACAGTATCATAAATATTGCTCCCTTCAAATCGATATTGAATTGGTACGGTTGAATTGGTATACTCTAATTATAGATTATGGGTACAAATATATCAATTTTAGCCGGCAATAATGTACCAATCGTTTTTTCAGGCCAATACTGAGCTTGAATTGGTATCACTTCCGCGCCAAATGCTATACCACTTTGGGAGATTATTATGATAACCATAGACTTTAACAAAAAAACGCCCATATATAAACAGCTTGTCGAGCAGCTCACGCGCTCAATAAAGTCCGGCGAGCTTAAGCCGGGGGACAGGCTGCCTACGGAAAGGGAGCTTGCCGAAAGGCTTGACGTTGCAAGGGGAACGGTAAAGCGCGCCTACAAGGAGCTTAGCGATAACAATATCATTGAGGTGATACACGGCAGCGGCAGCTATGTATACAACGACAAAGAGGCCCCCGATCTTGAGCGCAGGGCGCGCGCGGCAAGGCTGATGGAGGAAACATACGATAAAATGACCGCTATGGGCCTGAGCCACAAGGAGATAGGCATGCTTTTGCACATAGCGCTCGCCAAAAAAGCTCCGCCGGAAAGCTTCGCAAGGGTCGCCGTAATAGACTGCAACCCGGAATCGCTTTCAATCATAAAAAACCAGCTCAGCTATATTCCAGGCATAGTCGTATCGTCTTTTTTCGTTGATACTATAATAATGGACGACGATGCGGACGAGCTTATGAACGACTTTGACCTTGTCCTGACCACGGTAACGCATTATGACACGGTCGCAAACAGCCTTACAGGGAACAAGGAAAAGCTCATGGCTGCGGACGTATCCTTGAGCAGAAAAACCATAGTCAGCATATGCGCGCTGCCTCACGAGTGCAGTCTTGGCATACTGTGCCAAAGCAACAAATTTGCAAACCTAATAATGGAGCAGCTTGAGGTGTTTGCGAGCCACCGCAAAAACGTGCCCGTATGCTTCGATACGGACACAAAGGCGATACGCCGCTTCATGCGCAGGTTCTCCGCAATAATAGCCGCGCCAAATTCGCCCATATTCGAGCCGTCGGCCACAGGCACGCTGCTTGACGACTACACCTCCGCCGGAGGGCAGCTTATACCCTTTAACTATCTTATAGACAGGGGCTCGCTATTGCACATAGAAGAGCAGATAGATAAGATAATAGGCGACAAGGCCTGAAAAAGCAAAAGGCCGCCGCACTGAACGGGCGGCGGCCATCGTTTTTATCAGCCCTTCCTTCTCCATACCCTTGGGCTGAACAGAAGTATAAGCGGGAATATCTCCAGCCTGCCGAACAGCATATCAAGCGACAGCACAATCTTGCTGAGGTCGGACATCGCGCTGAAGTTGCCCGAAGGCCCCACCATGGACAGTCCCGGGCCAACATTGCCTATGCACGTCAGCACCCCTGTTACGGTAGTAGTAAAATCAAAATTGTCAAGCGACAGCACAAGCATAGATGCGCCGCATATCGCTGCGAATGCCGCAAAGTAGCCGTAAACCCCGCCCATTGTGGAAGCGTCTATGCGCTTGCCGTCCATGCATATCGTCTCCACCCTTCTTGGGCGCACGGCGCGCAGCACCTCTACCTTAAGGGATTTGAACAGCATAACCACCCTTGCTATCTTAACGCCGCCGCCCGTTGAGCCTGCCGACGCGCCTATTATCATAAGGGCGACTATTATCATTCTTGAAAGCTCCGGCCACTTATCAAAGTCGGTGGTGACAAAGCCCGTCGTTGTTATTATGCTCGATACCTGGAAGAAGCTTTGGTGAAGCGACTCGCCGAAGCTATTGTATATGGGCATTATATTGACGGCTATGAGCAGAGTTGAAGCCGCTATTATGCCAATATAAGCCCTGAACTCGTCCCCCTTTAGCGCCTGCACTCCCTTTCCTATAAGTATAAAGTAATACACATTGAAGTTCACGCCGAACAGCACCATGCCTATGGCTATCACCGTTTGCAGATAGTGGCTGGGGTACGCGGCTATGCTCGCATTCTTTATGGCAAAGCCGCCTGTTCCCGCCGTTGCAAAGGCGTTTACTATGCTGTCAAACAGCGGCATGCCGCCAAGCAGCAGCAATATCACCAATACGGCGGTCATCGCCACATATATCAGATATAATACCCTTGTAGAACTGGACATTTTTGCCGTTAGCTTGCCCACGGCCGGCCCCGGGCTTTCAGCCCTTAGCAGGTGCATGCTTTCGCCGTTGCCCTTGGATAGCGGAACTATGGCCAGCATGAACACCAGTACGCCCATGCCGCCTATCCAATGCGTAAATGAGCGCCAGTACAGCAGGCTGCGCGAAAGCCCCTCGATATTCGTCAGTATCGTGGCGCCGGTGGTCGTAAAGCCGGACACGGTTTCAAAAAAGCAATCTATAAAACGCGGTATCTGGCCGCTTATATAAAAAGGCAGCGCGCCGAATAAGGATATCAGTATCCAGCTCAAAGAGACCGTTATAAAGCCCTCAACGGGCCTTACGCCGCCCTCGCCAGGCCTTTTCAGCAAAAACATAAGGCAGCCGGCAGCCATCGTTATGCCCATGCTCAGCGCAAACGCCAGCACCGTGCCCTCCTCCCTGCCGAAAAAGGCGATGAGCAGCGCCGGAAGCATCATTACAGCTATAAGCCTTAACACATGGCCTATGTAGTATCCAACAGCTTTTATGTTCATGCTTCGCCCATAAAGATATCCTTAAGGTCGCGTATCGCATGATCGGCCGCCGTGACGACTATCACATTGTCGCCCTTTTGCATAACGTCCGCGCCGGAAGGGATTATCACCTTTCTTGCCCTTATTATGGCCGCAACGAGCACGCTCGGCTTCAGCCTCAGGCTGTATAGAGGCATGTTGACAAAGCTCGCTTCTCCCTTTACGGAGAATTCAAGCGCCTCGGCCCTCGATTCGGCAATTCTGTAAAGGGTCAATATGCTGCCGCCCATAGTATCCTCCATGGCGCGTACATAGCGCACTATCTCGTTGGCGGTCAAAAGCTTAGGGCTCACTATGCTGTCTATGCCCTTGCTTTCAAGTATGCTGTTATACTCGGTGCGGTTTATCTTGGTTATCGTTTTAGGCACGCCAAGATAGTTTGCAAACATGGATACTATAAGGTTCTCTTCATCTATGCCGGTAAGGGTCACAACGGCGTCCATGCTCGCTATGCCCTCGCTCAAAAGCAGCTCCTGCTCGGTGCCGTTGCCGTGTATTATAGTGGCCGCCGGCAGCGCTTCCGACAGATCCTCGCACCGCTTTTGATCCTGCTCTATTATGGTCAGCTTGGTTTTGCTCCTTATCAGCCTTTGCGCAAGATAGGTCGCCGTCCTGCTTCCGCCAACTATCATAACATGCTGAGCCTTAGGCGAATATACGCCAAGATTCTTTATAAGCCTTACAAGGTCGGCAGAATCGGTGGCTATGGATATCTTGTCACCGGCCTCGAGGACAAAATCGCCCTTTGGTATGGATATCCTTCCGGATCTGTCGACCGCGCAGACGAGCGCGTTAACGTCGGCAACGTTCCTGAACTGCATGAGCGCCTTGCCGCATAACGGATTATCCTTTTTCAGCTTAAGCTCGACAAGCTCGGCGCTGCCCCTTGCGAACGAGTCCCGCTTTAAGAAGGAGGGGAACTGCAAAAGTCTGAATATCTCAAGCGCGGCGGTCTTTTCCGGATTTATCACCATGGACAGGCCAAGCTCCTCGCGCATAAAGCGTATCTGCTGATCGTATTCAGGATTCCTTACCCTTGCTATGGTGTGCTTGCAGCCGAGCTTTTTTGCCACCATGCAGCATAACAGGTTGGTCTCGTCCCCGTTCGTGGCTGCTATAAGAAGGTCGGAATTTGCAACGTCGACCTCCCTCTGCACCTCCACGCTGGCGCCGTTGCCCTCCACCACCGCCACGTCAAGCGCGTCCTGAGACTCCTGCAATATTCTTTTGTTGTTGTCTATAACAACTATATCATGCCCCTCCTGCGAAAGGGTTTTTGCAAGGGTGTAGCCTACTTTGCCATCGCCGACAATAACTATCTTCATTCCCCCAACGACAGCCTCCTTTTGAGCGTTTTTCAGGAAAGCACCGATAAAACGGGAGCTGCGGCAGGGCGATCAGCCGCCGTGGCGCCGCGCCGGATAAATCCGCGTTTCCTCAGCAATTTAAGCTATTATACCTCTATTGCTCTCCGTTGTCCACTTTGTAAGGATATGTTAAGAACGCGGCGTTTTTCAGCCGCTTCCCTCAGCCTGCGCCCAAGGCCGTGCGCTGGGCAAAAAAGCCTTTTGCAGCCGCGCATATCCGATTTTACTATAAAAACGTATTTCTAAACCAAAAGTTTATGTATACTATATTGACAAGTTTCGGCAAACGTGGTTTAATATCCTCTGGCGGTTTAGGGTTTCTAAACTTGCGGTTTAGATATTGGAAACGGAGGCATGACGATGCTTGAAATAGGCGAAAAGATAAAGCGCAGGCGCGTAAGTCTTGGCCTTACGCAGGAGGAGCTTGCCGCAAGGGTGGAGCTTTCAAAGGGCTTCATCTCTCAGGTGGAGCGCGACCTTACCTCCCCGTCTATCGCTACACTTACCGATATACTGGAAGCGCTGGGTATGAGCCTGGCTGATTTTTTCAGCGAAAGCTCGGCTCAGGAGAAGGTCGTTTTCGGCGCGGACGATGTTTTTGTAAAGGAAGATGAGGAGGCCGGCCATTCCATACACTGGCTTATCCCCAACGCGCAGAAAAACTCGCTTGAGCCTATACTCGTCAGCCTTTTGCCTGGCGGCAAAACGTGGGAGGACGATCCCCATGAGGGGGAGGAGTTCGGCTATGTGCTTTCCGGCGGCATTACGCTGCATCTTGGGGGCGAAAGCTTTAAGGTAAGGCGCGGCTCGAGCTTCTGCTTCAAGCCGACTGCCGTGCATTATATAACCAACGATTCCAAGCGCGAGGCGCTGGTGCTTTGGGTATCCACGCCGCCAAGCTTTTAATCATTATTTTGTAAGCGGGGTATAAGCCTATGTCAAAACATCTTATTGACCTTATCGATATACGCAAGACCTATGGGGAAGACGACGCCCTTAAAAAGATCAATCTTTATATAAGGGACGGCGAGTTCCTTACGCTGTTAGGGCCTTCCGGCTGCGGCAAGACGACCATGCTCAGGCTTATCGCGGGCTTTACCATGCCTACGGAGGGCAGGATACTTATAGACGGCAAGGACGTATCCTCCATCCCTCCATATAAGCGCAGGGTCAATACGGTGTTCCAGAAATACGCGCTTTTCCCGCATCTTAACGTATACGACAACGTGGCGTTCGGGCTGAAGATACAAAAGCTGCCGAAGGACGAGATAGATTCGCGGGTAAACGAAATGCTCGAGCTTGTTAACCTTAAGGGCTACGGCAAAAGGTGGATAGACCAGCTTTCCGGCGGGCAGCAGCAGCGCGTTGCAATAGCAAGGGCTCTTGTAAACCGCCCTCAGGTGCTGCTGCTTGACGAGCCGCTCGGCGCGCTTGACCTTAAGCTGCGCAAGGGCATGCAGATGGAGCTTAAAAAGATGCAGCAGAGGCTCGGCATAACGTTTATATTCGTAACGCACGACCAGGAGGAGGCGCTCACCATGAGCGATACCGTGGTGGTGATGAACGAAGGCCAGATACAGCAGATAGGCACCCCTATCGACGTATACAACGAGCCTAAAAACGTTTTTGTAGCCAAATTCATAGGCGAAAGCAACATACTGCCCGGCATAATGAAAAAGGATCTGCTTGTGAGCTTTATGGGCAGGGACTTCGAATGCGTTGACTCCGGCTTTTTAAGGAACGAGCCTGTTGACGTTGTCGTAAGGCCCGAGGATATAGACATGGTGCCCAAGGGCAGCGCAAGCGCGCATCTTTACGGCACGGTAAAGAGCGTGCTGTTCATGGGCGTGCATTATGAATTCAGGGTGGAGTGCGGCAGCGTTACGCTCACGATACACTCTACCGACTATGTTGAGCCGGGAACCGACGTAGGCATAGTGATACTTCCCGACGCCATACACATAATGCACAAGAGCCTTAAGCCGGAGGAGCTTGATTTTACCACGGCAGACGAGCTGCTGGAAGCGGAGATGGACGCCGAGCTGGAGGATAAGGCCGAATGAAGCGCAAGGTATTCGCCTACCCATACATAGTGTGGATGGTACTTTTTATAGCCGTGCCTATGCTGTTCATATTTTACTATGCGTTTAATGTGGACGGTTCGTTCAGCTTTTCAAAATTCTGGGCTACGCTGAGCGATCCTGAAAAGTGGCGCGTGCTTTGGGTAAGCATAGAGATAGCCTTCGGCACAACGGTGTTCTGCCTGCTTCTTGGCTATCCCGTAGCATACATACTTTCGAATATGAGAAGATCCGTGGCCGGCTTTATATCGGTATTGTTCTTTGTGCCGATGTGGATGAATTTCGTCCTGCGCACATACGCATGGCAGGCCATACTCGAATACGCCATACCCAACCTGCTCGGCTGGGCGGACAAAACGCTGACCGGCAGCGTAGGCTCGGTGATGATGGTGCTTGTGTATAACTTTATACCGTTTATGGTTATGCCGTTATACAACAGCCTTTCAAAAATAGATAAAAGCCTTATCGAGGCCTCTGGCGACCTTGGCGCAAACAAGAGAATGACGTTTTTCAAGGTGGTGCTCCCGCTGTCCGTACCCGGCATAGTTTCCGGCATAACAATGGTGTTCATTCCGGCGATAACGGCCTTCACCGTGCCCGCGCTTATAGGCAACGGCAACTACAACCTTTACGGCAACGAGATAGAGATGGCCTTTAAGCAGGCTGCCGGCTCAAGCGGCGCCGCCGATTATTCAGTGGGCAGCACGCTTTCCATAATATTGCTGCTGTGCGTTTTTATAAGCACCGCCATAATGAACCGCTTTGACAAGGACCATGAGGAAGGGGGTAACCTGCTGTGAAAAGGCTCAAAGGCTCCTTCAAATATGTTTATCTGGCGCTTATGCTCGTCTTCCTCTATCTTCCGATACTATATCTTATAGTGTTTTCGTTCAACGATTTTTCCTCCGGAAGAAGAACGTCGTATGCTAACCTTGGCCTGTGGAAGGGCTTCACGCTTGCAAACTATTCAAACCTGTTTTCGGGAGAAGCCGGAAGCGCGCTGCTTTTGACCATAGAAATCGCCATAATATCAAGCATCGTAGCTACCGTGATAGGCACCGCCGCAGCCATAGGCATAAACGCGATGCGCAAGCGCACAAGAAGCCTTATACTGAACATATCCCAACTGCCCATGGTAAATCCCGATCTTGTTACCGGCATAACGTTTATGATGCTGTTCGCATTTGTAAACGGCATCCTTGCCAAATCCGGCATAGCGCGGGTGAGCGATATAGTGAAGCTTTTGATAGCGCACATATCCTTCAGCATACCGTATGTGATATTCTCGGTGATGCCAAGGCTCAAGCAAAGCTCCTCCATGCTCTACGAAGCGGCGCTCGATCTTGGCTGCTCGCCCATGCAGGCCATGTGGCGGGTGGTGATACCGGATATCATGCCGGGCATAACCTCGGGCTTTATAATGGCGCTCACTATGTCGCTTGACGACTTTGTGGTAAGCTACTTCGTTTCGGATCTCAGGAGTACGCTTTCGGTATACATCTACTCCGCCGCGCGCGGGGCAAAGGGCGTGAATCCCGCGCTCGCAACTATCATATTTATCCCGCTCGTGACCCTTTTGCTGATAGTCAACCTCAGGCGCATCAGCAAGGAGCGCGAGGACGAGATACAGAACAAAAAAGTAAAGATGAAAGGATAATCAAAAATGAAAAAATTCTTTTGCTCTGTGTTAGCCCTTTTGATGCTTGCCTCCTTTGCCGGCTGCGGCAGCGCAAACGATGCCAACAACAATAACGGCGAGGTTTTTGCCGACGGCGACCAGTACGGCCAGATAGGCGGCGAGCTTAACATACTCAACTGGGGCGAGTATATCGACCCCGAGCTCATAACCCTTTTTGAAGAAGAAACGGGCGTAAAGGTCAACTATGTCGAAATGACCAGCAATGAGGAAATGCTGATAAAGCTCAAGTCCTCAGACTGCGTGTACGACATGTGCTTCCCTTCCGAATACATAATAGAGCAGCTTATAGCAAGCGACCTGCTCATGCCGCTTGACATGGATAAGCTGCCCAACGCCAAGAACATAGCCGCCGACAAGCTTGAGATAACCGACAGCTTCGATCCCGGCAACAAGTACTCCCTGCCCTATATGTGGGGCACGGTAGGCATACTGTACAACACAAAGATGGTTGAGGAGCCCGTAACAAGCTGGAGCGTACTTTGGGACGAAAAGTACGCCGGCCAGATATGGATGTACGACAGCGTGCGCGACTCCATAGGCATAACGCTTAAGTATCTTGGCTATGACCTTAACACAAGGAACCCTGAAGAAATAGCCGAGGCGCGCGACCTGCTCATAGCTCAAAAGCCGTTGAGGAAGGGCTTTGGTACGGACAATATGCGCTCCTCTATGGTAAACGGTAAGGCGGCAATGGCCGTTATATACTCGGGCGACGCCTTCTGCTGCATGGACGAAAACGAGGATCTTGCCTACGCCGTGCCCATGGAGGGGAGCAACGTTTGGTTCGATAACGTAGTTATACCAAAGACTGCCAAGAACACAGAAGCCGCGCATGCCTTCATCAATTTTTTGAATGACGGCGCAATAGCCGCCCGCAATACGGAGTTCATATACTACTCCACCCCCAACCAGGCCGCTATGGACAGGCTGGACGAATACTTTACCGAAAACGAGACCTACAACCCTCCCAAAGAGGTGCTGGACCGCTGCACCGTTTTCCACGACCTTGGCGAGTTTGTAAGCGTGTACAACGAAGCCTGGAGCAAGATAAAGATGAAATAAGCTATGGCTAATCCGTTAAAAAAACTGTTTTCACCAAAGGAAATGGTAGCTCCCTCCCTTATTCGGGGGGAGCTTCCTTCGGCTAAGCAGGCATACGGAAGATGCCTTTCGATAGCGTGGCCAAGCGCGGTGGAAAGCGTGCTTGTGGCGCTTGTTTCAAGCGTGGACACCATGATGGTCAGCAGCTTAGGCCCAAGGGCGATATCAGCCGTCGGCGTTACGGGTCAGCCGCGCATGCTGATGATGGCGTGCATACTTTCCCTCAACATGGGCGTCACGGCCGTTGTCGCAAGAAGGCGCGGCGAGGGCGACATGATAGGCGCGTCAAGAACGCTTAAGCAGTCGCTTATAATAAGCGTGCTGTTGGGGCTGATAATGGTGGCAATATCCTGCTTTTTGACAGAGCCAATAATGCGCCTTGCCGGTGCGCAGGACGAATATATCGCCGACTCCACAACATATTTCCGCATAATAATGAGCGGCCAGTTCTTCGCCTGCATAGGCATGACGATAAACGCCGCGCAAAGAGGCTGCGGCAACACAAAGGTCAGCATGCGCTCCAACGTTACGGCGAACATAGTTAACATAATATTCAACTACTTTCTTATAAACGGGCGTTGGATATTCCCAAGGCTCGAGGTGGTAGGCGCGGCTATAGCAACGGCTATAGGCTCGTTCGTAGCTTTCCTGATGGCGTTATACAGCGTGGTCCATCCGCATAAGGGGGACATAAATCTTGTGGACGGCGGTAAATGGAGCTTTGACAAAAAGACGCTTTCAAGCGTATGCCGCGTTGCCGGCGGTGCGTTTACCGAGCAGATAAGCCTAAGGGCCGGACTTTTCGCCTTTTCAAGCATAATCGCAAGGCTGGGCACGATACAGTTTGCAACGCATCAGATAAGCATGAGCCTGAGCCAACTCATATTCTCCTTTGCCGATGGCCTTGGCGTGGCCTCAAGCAGCCTTGTCGGCCAATCGCTCGGCATGAAAAGGCCCGACCTGTCCACGATATACGGCAAGATAGGCCAGCGCTGCTCCATGCTGATAGGCATCTCGCTCGCCGCGCTGCTGATAGTATTCAGGCGGCAGCTTTACGGCCTTTTTAGCAACGATCCGCACGTTATAGCGCTTGGCATGAAGCTATGCTACTTCGTTGCCGTTGTGTGCATGATACAAACGTCTCAGGTGGTGATATCCGGCTGCCTGAGAGGGGCCGGCGATTCGCGCTATGTTGCGCTCACAAGCCTTTTGAGCATAGGCACGTTCAGGGTGGGGCTTTCCTACCTGCTGTGCTACCCCATCGGCCTTGGGGTGTACGGCGCGTGGATAGGCTTTATAGTTGACCAGTGTACAAGGCTTGTATTGAACTACGCCCGCTTCCATAAGGGTAAATGGAGCAAAATAGAGCTGTAAAGCCATTATCGCCATTATCAAAAGAGCGGCTCGCCTTGAACCGCTCTGAGAATGTCAAAAAAGTGGCTGAGCGCCACTTTTTCGAGTTTTCACGGGTTTTGCCTCTCGCTCACGCTCCCGGGCGGCAAAACCCGCAAGGTACGAAAACCTAAAGGTTTTCATCCGTTCTGACATGCATGCCGTCAGAGCCGGAATAAAGCTTAAGGGGCAGCCGCCCCTTAACAACCCCCATGGTTTATCGACAGGCTGAGAGCGGCTCGCCTTGAACCGCTCTTTTTAATGAGTCTATTGCCTGTTTTTTCTCAACGCCACGCCGGCTCTTGCGCCGGTATGCACGCCGTCCCTGGCGGTCAATACGCCGTTGACATACACCCTTTTTATTCCGGAGCATGGCCGCTGCGGCTGCTGGAAATCCGGATCGTCGTTTATCTTTTCAAAATCGAACAGCACCATATCCGCCCACATGCCTTCCATTATGTAGCCGCGGTCCTTAAGTCCGGCCCTGTTGGCGCTCATGCCGGTCATCTTGCGTATCGCCTCCTCAAGCGTGAAAAGCTGCCTTTCGCGGCAATAGCGGCTTATCACCCGCGGGAAGGTGCCGTAATTTCTCGGGTGCGGCTTGCCGGGGGCGTCCATATCCATGCACCACCCGTCAGAGCCTATCATCACGAACGGCCTTTGCATTATGTACTCAACATCTTCTTCGCACATGGCAAAGTGTACCTCGTTAACGTGGTTATCCTCGTCAACTATTATTTTGAAAAATGCCTCCGTCGGCTCCAAGCCAAGCTTTTGGGCAATCTCCGGTATGGACTTCCCCATCTGCCATGCGTTTTCCCTGCTCGCAAGGCTGGATACAAAGTAATCATCCCAGCTATCGCCTATGCTATCGTTTACCTCGCGCTTTATGCGCGCCCTCGTCTCCTTATCCGCAAGCCTTCTCTTCACCGCCTCAAAGCCGCCTTCAAAGGCCCAGTCCGGTATGTTTACGGAAAGCGTGGTCGCCGTGGCGCAATACGGATATTGGTCGCAGGTAACGTCATGGCCCTCTCTTCTGGCCCTTTCTATCATAGCTATCGTCATCTTTGGCGTAACGCGCCAATCCGGCTTATAGCAGGTCTTGTGGTGCGATATCTGAAGCGGAACTCCGGCTCTGACGGCGGTGTCTATGGATTCTTTTACGGATTCCACTATAAGCGCCTCCTCGTTGCGCATATGCGTCGCGTAAAAGCCGCCGTAGGGCGCAACGGCCGATATAACATATGCCAGCTCATCAGCATCCGCGTAGCTTCCGGGCGGGTATATAAGGCCGCTCGTTATGCCAAAGGCGCCATCCTCCATGCCCTCCTTTGCAAGCGCGCGCATGGCGTCAAGCTGCTTTTTGTCCGGCCTTTCCGCGCTGTAGCCCATAGCGGCTATCCTCAGCGTGCCGTGGCCCAGCATGCAGGCTATATTCGTGCTTGGCCTTATCTCATCAAGCTTATCTATAAAATCGGACATGCTGCGCCATGAGTAGTCGCCTGCGCCGTCTGTATAGCCCTTTAGCATATCAACATGGTCATCGTTAGAGGGCGCCATGCTTATTCCGCAGTTGCCGACAAGCTCGGTAGTCACGCCCTGCAATATCCTGCTTTCCGCCCTCGGGTGAGCAAGCACGCCCTGATCGGAGTGGGAATGTATATCAATAAACCCGGGCGCAAGGAACAAGCCCTCGGCGTCTATAATCTCCTCCGCCTCGGCATCGCCTATAAGGCCAACGCTTACTATCCTGCCGTCTTTTACGGCGACGTCGGCCTTGCGCCAGGGGCTTCCGCTGCCGTCTATCACCTTTGCATTTTTGATTATCAGATCAAGCATACCGTCATCTCCTCCGCTCCGCATACAGCATTAGGTTTTTAATACCTCGTCAACTTGTATATTAAAGCCTCTGCCCGCAAGGTGCATCAATAGCGGCCTGTGCTTCAGCAGGAAGCCATGTTCTATCGTGTCCGAAAACGCCTTCAGCCTTTTCATGTGCTCCAGATGTATGCTTTGCGCCTGCTCAACGCTTATTGGCATAAACCTAACCTTATCGCCCGGCTTTAGCTGGGCCGCCAGCGGTATATCCGCCGTTATGACGCAGCAGGGCTTTGCGTAGCCGCCCGTCGTCTGATGATCGGCCATCATGATTATCGGCCTGCCATTAGGCGCCTGCACCGAGCCGAACGCCACCGCGTCCGATACAATATCGGCCGTTTTATTTCCTGCAAGCTCAAGCTCCTTCCCCATAAGCCGGCAGCCCATGCGGTCGCTTTCGCTTGTCACGGTATATTCTTCGGAAAAGAGCGCAGCCAGGCCGGCCTCCGTAAAGCGATCCTGCTGAGGCCCAAGCGTTACGCGCAGGGTGACGCCGCTTCCGTAAGCGGGTATCAGCGCGCCGCCCGCGTGCCTTAACGCCATGTTCTTAAGCGTCTTTTTAGGCGAAAGCAGCTTTATGGTATCGCCGTCGTTAGCCCTTCTGCCGTCTATGCCGCCTATTTTTGCCTTGGTATACGTTGAGCAGCTGCCCATCACGCTTTGCACAGCCAAGCCGCCTGCAAACGCTATATAGCTCCTGCAGCCGGACATAGCATACCTAAGCTCCAGCAGCGAGCCTTTTTGCGCGCTGTACGCCCGGTTTGGCTCAACGGGCATGCCGTCAAGCCGGGCCTGCATATCCGCGCCCGTTATGGCAAAGGCGCAGCCCGTTTGAAAAAGCAGCTTGGGGCCGGAAACGGTAGCCTCCAAAACAGCCGCGTCCATATCGTTGCCAACAAGGGTGTTGGCAAGGTACATGGCGTATCTGTCCATAGCTCCGGCCGTTGGCATGCCGAAGCGCTGATAGCCTGTCCTTCCGCCGTCCTGAACGGTGGTCATCAATCCGGATTTAATGAAGCTTATCATGGTTCATCGCCGCCTTCAAGCCTGCTTATGCGCAAAAACTCTTCTTCATCTATGCTGTAAAACTTTATCCGCATACCGGCCTCGAGCAATATCGGCTTCTCCCTGTTCGGGTCATAAAGCTTTTTGGGCGTCCTGCCTATAAGCTGCCAGCCGCCTGGCGAATCGATAGGGTATATGCCGGTTTGGCTTCCGGCTATGCCGACGCTCCCTGCCGCTATTTTCACCCTTGGCGTAGCCAACCTTGGCGCGGCTATGCGCTTGTCCATTCCGCCAAGATAGCAGAACCCGGGCAAAAAGCCGAGCATGTATATCGGGTACTCTGGCTCGGTATGTATGCTTATTACCTCCTGCTCGCTCAGCCCGTTAAGCCCGGCTACACGGCTTAGATCCTCGCCGTATTTTCCGCCGTAGGCAACGGGTATCCTTATAAGCTCTCCCCTTTCATCAGCAGCGGCCTTGATATCCTTTATAAGCGGCTCTATTTCAGCCTTAAGCGCAGAAAGGCTCAGCTCGGCCGGATCATAGTATACGCTAAGCGAGCGGTACGTCGGCACAAGCTCAATTATGCCTCTGATACCGCTTGCATTTATCATTTTATAGGCAAGCTGCACCCTTAAGTTTATTTCCGGGTCTATCGTTTCCCCAAACTGCACGGTCACAGCGTTGTCAGAAAGTGTTAGTATCCTTGCTTCGTAATCCATAATAGCAGTATTATTTTATAAAGCTGCACAGTGGGGCTACGGTTATCCCCTCAGCCTCCAACGCCGTGCGTATCCTTTTTGTAAATGCAAGCGCCTTTGCGCCGTCCCCATGCACGCATATGGAATCAGCCCTGACCCTTATTTCCTTTCCGGTAACGGCTTTTACGACGCCGTTCTTTACCATGCCTATCACCCGCGCAATGGCCTCGTTTTCGTCCTCTATCATCGCCCCGCTTTGCGTGCGCGGCACAAGCGAGCCATCCTCCATATACGCCCTGTCTGCAAACACCTCGCTTGCGCATCTTAAGCCGGCCTCGTCCGCGGCCTCTATAAGCTTGCTGCCGGCAAGCCCTAACAATATCACGTCCTTGTCGAACTCCTTGACCGCCGCGCATATGGCTGCCGCAAGCGCCTTATCCTTCGCCGCCATGTTATACATGGCGCCATGCGGCTTAACATGCTGCAAGATCGCGCCGTGCGCCCTTAAAAAAGCATGCAGCGCGCCAAGCTGATAAAGCACATAATCGTGCATATCGGCCTTCGATACGCTCATATTCCTTCTTCCAAAGCCCATCAGGTCAGCATAGCCCGGGTGCGCGCCTATCATGACGCCCTTCTGCCTGGCCGTCAGCACGGTGCTGTTCATCACCGCAGGGTCGCCCGCGTGGAAGCCGCAGGCAACGTTTGCGCTGGTTACGAAATCAAGTACTTCCTCATCGCAGCCTATCCTGTACGCGCCGAAGCTCTCGCCAAGATCCGAATTAAGGTCTACCTTGTACACACAAAACACCTCGTTTTGATATATTTTTAGAATATCCTGTACGCGCAATAGAAGTACCTGCGCCAATAATCGGTCTTATAGGAGCGGCGCACCACACAGCCTTCGCCGCTTGACGCATCCACCATTTCGGAGCCGTTTATGGCTATGCCTACATGGCCCTTGCTTGACGACATGCGGAACACCAGTATATCGCCCTTCTGCACGCTGTCTATCGAGCTTATCTTTTTATATTTGCTTACAGAGCGCCATGTTTTGCTTGTCATATAGCCCTGCCTTACGCCGGCCTGATTAAGGCACCAGTATACAAAGCCTGAGCAATCGAATGTGCTGGGGCCCTTTGCGCCCGTGCGGTAACGGCAGCCGAGCTTGGAAAGCGCGATCTCTATAAGCCTGTCCGCGCTTGCGCCGGAGGAATAGCTGCTTGAGCCGCCGCTGTTGCTGCTGCCGCCGCCGCTGCCCGGCGTGGAGGCTGGCTGGTTGGAGGGCGCGGCCTTTGCATTGCCCGAGACCAGCTTTGTCATCGTTGCGCGACCCACCTTGCCGTCCACGCTGAGGCCGTTCTGCTTCTGGAAGGCTCTTACGGCAGCCTCTGTGCCGGAGCCAAAGTAACCGTCCGCACTGGAAAGATAGCCGAGCTTTTTAAGCAGCTTCTGCATGCTTTTCACCGTATCGCCGTTCATGCCTATGGTGAGCGCGTTCGCCTGCGCGCTGCTCGACATAAGCTCGCTTTTTGTCTGCGGGCCTATATGGCCGTCCGCTATAAGCCCGTTAAGCTCCTGAAACAGCTTAACGGCCGCCACGGTATCCTTGCCGAAGGTCCCGTCCGGCTCGGTGGTAAGATAGCCCAGCTTGAACAGCCTCTTTTGATATTTAAGCACGTCCTCGCTCTTTTCGCCGTATGACAGGGAGCGCGGTATCGCATCCTCGCTGTAAAGGGCTTCTTTTGTTATATTGCCTATCATGCCGTCAACGGAAAGATGGTTCCTGTCCTGAAAGTCCTTAACGGCGGCCGCAGTCTCGTCCCCGAAATAGCCTGTGGCGTGCTTCATATAGTCAAGCTCCACAAGGCGCTTTTGCAGCTCCTCTATGTCCGTTCCCTCGTCGCCGATGGTGGCCATGTATGGCATTGCGTCCTCGCGCATCAGCCTGTCATACGTTTCCTGGCCTATGTAGCCGTCCACGGTCAGCCCATGCCTTCTTTGGAACACCTCAACGGCTTCTTTTGTTATGCTGCCGTATTTTTCGGTAGGCTCATCGTAATCCATATAGCCAAGCTCCATCAGCCTTTGCTGAACGGCCTTCACCTCCGCGCCGGTGGCGCCCTTACCCATTGAAACGGGCGTAGGCGTAGGTACGGGGGTAGGCTCTATCCATCGCTGCGTAGGCGCCGGCGTGAGCATGTCCGCTATGTTGACCGCATTTTCCGAAAGCACGATAGGCTCGGCCCCTTTCCCGGCGTCCCTGCCCCCCTGCGCCAATGTTACGGGTATTATAATAACAAGCGCCAGCATCAGCAAAATGCCTGCAAGCGACATAAAAGCCCTTGGCGAGCGCGCACGAATAGCCCTTATAAAGCCGGAGCAGGCATACCTGAAGCCGCCCGCTTTTTTGAAGGCCGCCCTTCTTTTGCGGCTCCTCAATATGCTGCGCTTTAAGCTGAGCTTTGCTCTTTGTATAAGCTTTTGTATTCCCTTGGGCATGGTGCGCTCCCATCTTTTTAGTGATACTGCGTATATTATATCACAAACTGCCCTTATATGCTTTGAATAATCGGTAAACACATAAAATAACAATTTCCCTTATTTTTCACACTCTGTTTTGAACGCATATGCTATAATCTTTATAGTTGATTTTAACTTTATTTTGGGAGGAAAATGCATGTTCAGGAATAAAAACGGCCAGCTGAGCTTGGGCAAGATCATCGCGGCGGCGGTGGCAATAATAGCTGTATTGGTTATTATTGCAAGCTGCTTTACCGTGGTTCCGGCGGGACATACCGGCGTTGTTGTAAACATGGGGCGCGTAAGCGAAAGCGTGCTGCAGGAGGGCTTCCACTTTAAGGCCCCCTTTGTTCAGGAGATTGTGCAGATAGACAACCGCATAGTAAAGCTTGAGGTGGCAACGGACGCCTTCAGCAAGGATCTGCAGACCGTTTCCACGGTGCTTGCCGTGAACTACAGGATAGCCAAAAACATGTCCTACTCAATATATAAGGAGGTCGGCTCCGGCTTTGAGGAGGTGCTTGTCATGCCGGCGGTCAACGAGGTGCTTAAGGCCGTAGTGGCCAAATACACCGCAAGCGACCTTGTCGCCAGCAGGAGCGAGGTAAGCGTTATGCTCGACGAGGAGCTTAACAGCAAGCTGAACTCAAGGGGCATATTCATTGAGGATCTTAACATAATAGATTGGGACTTTTCTGCCGAATACATAGCCGCAGTTGAGGCCAAGCAGGTCGCCGAGCAGAATCTTATAAAGACCCGCACGGAGCAGGAGGAGCAGATAGTCATAGCCAATGCCGAGGCCGAGAAGAAGCGCATAGCCGCGCAGGCAGATTCCGACAGCGCGATAATAGCCGCAAAGGCTGAGGCCGAGCGTATACGCATAGAGGCTGAGGCTACGGCCGAAGCCAACCGGATAATAACCGAATCCCTTAACGAAAGCGTATTGAAGTACAAGACCATAGAAAAATGGGACGGCCAGCTTCCGCGCGTAAGCCTTGGCGAGGGTGCCGCCCCGCTTATAGAGGTTCCGGTAGAATAAGGCAGGTGAAGCGCCGCTTGAATGAGTGATGGCAGGCGTAACGGAATAAATATGAATAAAGCGGGCGTTAGCCCGCTTTTAGAGTGTCGAAAAAGTGGCTGAACGCCACTTTTATTCCTGCTTAATCTGGCGCGGCTATGCCGCTTATAAGCCCACGGCCGTCATTATCATGTTTGCAGCAAGGCACATTACAAAGCCAAGCACTGTGGGCAGGGCGAAGGCGAGCAGCGTCCATTTAATGCTGCCCGTTTCCTTTTTTATGGTCATAAGCGTTGTCGAGCAGGGCCAATGCATGAGGCAGAATATAAGGAAGCATACTGCCGTTTTTATGCTCCAGCCATGCATTACGAGCAGCTCGCGCATGTCATTTAATGCAGGCAGGCTTTCCAGGGAGCCGGAGGCCGTGTATGCCATTATGGCTATGGGCAGAACTATCTCGTTGGCGGGGAAACCAAGAACGAATGATATCAGTATGGTGCCGTCAAGGCCAATCACCCGGCCTACAGGCTCAAGCAGCTCCGTGCATATTGAAAGCAGCGTAGCGCCGTTTATGCTTACATTTGCAAGTATATATATTATAAGTCCCGCAGGCGCCGCCACGGCAGCCGCCCTGCCAAGCACGAACAACGTCCTGTCAAGCACGCTCCTTACTATCAGCCTGCCTATCCGCGGCGCCCTGAACGGCGGCAGCTCAAGCGTAAAGGAGCTTCTTTGCCCTTTAAGTATTGTAATACTTAGCAGCCTTGATGACAAAAGCGTTGCAAGCACGCCCAAAACTATAAGCCCCGTAAGCAGCAGCGCCGCCCCAATGCCGCCTAACGCTCCGGAAAAGGCAAAGAACATGCTCAAAACGGCTATAAGCGCCGGAAACCGGCCGTTGCAGGGCATAAAGCAGTTTGTAACGAGCGCTATTATACGCTCCCTCGGGCTGTCTATTATGCGGCAGCCAACGGCGGCGGCAGCATTGCAGCCAAGGCCCATCAGCATCGTCAGCGCCTGCTTGCCGCACGCGCCGCTCTTTTTGAAGGCGTTATCCATATTGAATGCCGCCCGCGGAAGGTAGCCAAGCTCCTCAAGAAAGGTGAACAGCGGGAAGAATATCGCCATAGGCGGCAGCATGACGGAGACCACCCACGCAAGTACGCGGTATGCGCCCTTTGACACGGCCGCCGTTATAACCTCAGGCAGGCCGATGGCGCAAAGCGCCGAGTGTATGGGCTTCTCAAGCCTGAACAAAAGCGCGCTCAGCCATTGCGAGGGATAGTTAGCCCCTTCAAGCGTTATGTAGAACACTATGGCGAGCAATATCAGCATTATAGGTATTGCGGTGTACTTGCCGGTAAGCACCTTGTCTATCTTAAGCTGCTTTTCGTCGCCGGTGCTTCTTCTTTTTTCAACGCAGGCTCTCACTATATTCTCCGCAATGCAAAAGGCCTTGTGCGGGCAGTCCGCGCAGCCGGTGCATATATTGTCGCATTTGTCCGCTTCCGGCGTATCTAAAGCCCTTTCTATGGCTTCAAAAAGCCCGTCAAGCCCAGTTTCGCCCCTTGCCGATATTCCGGCCGCAGGCACGCCCATAAGCCTTTCAAGCTCGGCTATATCTACGCTTATGCCTCTTTTTTCAGCCTCGTCCATCAGATTAACGCATATCACCGTCCTGCCCCCGCGGCTCATCACCTGCATGGCAAGGTTCAGCCCCCTTTCAAGGCAGGTGGCGTCGCATATCACTATTGCTGCGTCGGCATTTTTTGCTTCTATAAAATCGCGCGCTATCTCCTCCTCCTTGGAATGGGCAAAAAGCGAATATGTGCCGGGCAGGTCCACTATCCTGTAGCTCCTCTCCCCGTGCCGGCACTCCCCCTCCGCAAGCCCTACGGTCTTGCCCGGCCAGTTCCCCGTGTGCTGCCTAAGCCCGGTCAATGCGTTAAACAGCGTGCTTTTGCCAACATTCGGGTTGCCGCAAAGCGCCAAAACTGCCGTCTCCTCGCTCATTGCAGCGTCCGCGCCGCCGTTTCTATCAGCTGCGCGTCCTCCCTTCTCAGCGCTATAACGCTCCCCCTTACAAGGTATGCCTTCGGCTCGCCCGATGGAGCGGCAAGCACGCATTTTACCTCCGTCCCCTCGGTAAAGCCTATATCCATAAGCCTGCGCACCATAGGGAGCGAGGCGTTATAAGGTTTTATGCGGGCGCTTGAACCTACGCCAAGCTCCCATAGGTTTGTTGTAACAGCAGCCATAAGTGACGTACCTCCGCAATATTTGGCTATATGCTCTTATACAACAATATATGCTTTTCATCCTTTGCCGGTGAGCGCATAATGGGGCTACCAAAAGTTGTCCGTATGGAGTAAAATGTAGTTAAAAAATAAGGCGGTGTTTATTATGGGCGCGTATTTAAGTGAAACAGAGCTTTATCTTTTTAACGAAGGAAAAAACGCCTTTGCCTACAAGGCGCTCGGCTGCCACAGGGTAGCAATGGAGGACGGCTCCCAGGCATACAGATTCGCGGTATGGGCCCCAAACGCCTTAAGCGTAAGCGTAGTAGGCAGCTTTAATAATTGGGACGTTAATGCGGATATGATGCGCCCCTGCTCCGCCACGGGCGTATGGCAGGCGCATGTACGCTCTGCGCACGTTGGCGATCTTTATAAATACGCAATATATACTCATGATGGCGAGCTTATATATAAGGCCGATCCCTATGCCTTCTATTCTCAGCTCAGGCCGGACACGGCATCCATAATATACGAGCTTGAAGGCTATGCCTGGCATGACGGCGCCTATATGCAGAGGCTAACTTCAAACGATATAGACAGGGTAAATTCGCCAATGAGCATATACGAGGTGCATCTTGGCTCCTGGCGCAAGGGGCTTGGCTACAGCGAGCTTGCAAGGGAGCTTGTGGACTACGTTATTGACATGGGCTATACGCATATTGAGCTTATGCCGCTGAGCGAATATCCACTGGACGACAGCTGGGGCTATCAGGCCTCCGGCTACTATTCCGCAACCTCGCGCTATGGCGAGCCGAAAGAGCTTATGGCGCTTATAGACGCATGCCATCAGGCCGGCATAGGCGTTATACTCGATTGGGTGTGCGCACACTTTACAAAGGATGCGCACGGCTTAAGGCGCTTTGACGGCGCCGCTTTATACGAGCATGCCGACCCCAGGCGCAGCGAGCAGCCGCAATGGGGCACGCTGCAATTCAACCTTGAGCGCACCGAGGTCGTGAGCTTTTTGGTGTCCAACGCCGTATTCTGGTTCAACGAATACCACATAGACGCCTTAAGAGCCGACGCCGTAAGCAGCATGCTGTATTTGGATTACGGCAAGGACGACGGCAGCTTTTTGCCCAACCCGCACGGCGGCCGGGAAAACCTTGGCGCCATAGACTTTTTCAGGACGCTGAGCATTGCGATAGAAAGGCATTGCCCCGGCTGCATGCTTATTGCGGAGGAAAGCACCGCTTTTCCTGCGGTAACATCGCCTGCCCGCGACGGCGGGCTCGGCTTCAGCTTCAAATGGAACATGGGCTGGATGAACGACGTGCTTTCCTATATGAAGCTTGACAGCTACTTTAGAAAATTCAACCATGATAAGCTTACCTTCCCCATGTGCTATGCCTTCAGCGAGCATTTTATTCTGCCGCTTTCGCATGACGAGGTGGTGCATCTTAAAAATTCGCTCATCGGGCGCATGAAGGGAACATATGATGAAATGTTCCTTCAGCTAAGGGAGCTATATATGCTCCAATACGCCATGCCCGGCAAAAAGCTGCTGTTCATGGGCGGCGAGTTTGCGCAGTTCAGCGAATGGAACTTCCGCACGTCTCTTGACTGGCTGCTGCTTGAATATGACCATCATGCCGCGATGCGCGAGTTTGTTAAGGCGCTAAACAGGTTCTATACCTCCTGCCCCGCGCTGTATGCAAGGGACGATAGCTGGCAGGGGTTTGAGTGGCGCGTTGTCGACGACGCCGCGCACAGCATTATCGCCTTCTGCCGCAGGGACGATATGGGCAGGGAGCTGTTGTGCATATTCAATTTTACCCCCGTCGCGCATGCCGGCTACCCCGTGCATCTTCCATACCCCTGCACGCTGAGGCGGGTGATGAGCAGCATAGAGCAGCCGCAGCCGCAGGTTATAACGGAGCCTGAGCCTGAAGGCTGTGTGGCTCTGCTGCCGCTAAAGGGCTACGAGGCTGCATATTACGCAGTGAACATACTTTAAAACACGGCATACAACAGAATAATTGGAGGGAATGTCTATGGTAACAAAGCGAATGGTCGCGATGCTGCTTGCAGGCGGTCAGGGAACAAGGCTCGGCGTGCTTACTAACCGCACCGCTAAACCCGCGGTGCCATTCGGGGGAAAATACAGGATAATAGATTTTCCCTTGTCAAACTGCGTAAATTCGGATATAGACACCGTGGGCGTGCTTACGCAGTATTCCCCGCTTGAGCTTAACGCATATCTTGGCAACGGCTCCGCCTGGGACCTTGACCGCAACTCCGGCGGCGTATATGTTTTGCCGCCGTATGTCAGCGGCAGCAGGGGCGAATGGTATTCCGGCACGGCAAACGCGATATATCAGAACCTTGCTTTCTTAAGGCAGTATTCGCCAAAGTATGTGCTTATACTAAGCGGCGACCATATATACAAAATGAATTATGCGGCCATGCTGCGCTGCCATATGGAAAAGCAGGCGGACGCCACCATAGCCGTGCTCAGGGTCCCTATTGAAGAGGCGCACCGCTTCGGCATAATGAAAACGAACGAGGAGGGCCTTATAACCGATTTCTGGGAAAAGCCAAAGCAGCCGCAAAGCGACAAAGCCTCAATGGGCATATACATATTCAGCTATGACATATTGGAAAAATACCTTACCGAGGACGAGCATAACGAAACCTCTTCCCATGACTTTGGCAAGGACATAATACCAAAGCTGCTTAAGGACGGCAAAAGAGTAGCGGCCTATGGCTTCAACGGCTACTGGAAGGACGTCGGCACGGTGAAGAGCCTTTGGGAAGCCAACATGGATCTTATCGACGAGCCTGCCGCGCTCGACCTTAACGACAGCCAGTGGCGCATATACAGCCGCAGTCCCATAATGCCGGCCCACTACATAGGCGCCGACGGCCAGGTGGAAAGCAGCATAGTCAGCGAGGGCTGCGACATAAACGGCAGCGTGTCGAGGAGCGTCCTTTTCACCGGGGTAAAGGTGGGCAGGGGCGCCGTTATAGAAAACAGCGTGGTTATGCCCGGCGCTAAGATCGCGGATGGAGCCGTGATTAAAAAGGCCATACTGGGCGAGAACGCATACGTCGGCAAGCATGCGCGCATAGGCGAAAGCCCCAGCGAGAGCATAAGCTACGATACCTCGCTTACGGGCGACATAACGCTTATAGCGGGAGGCGCAAGGATAAAGGACGCCTCAATAATACCGGCAGGCATGATAGTGAGCGATGCAAGCGCCAAAAAGGAGGGCAACTAATATGGAAAAGGCCTTCGGACTTATCTACACGGGCGAATCCAACAACCAGCTTAGGGACATAACATACAGTCGCTCCATCGCGGCGGTGCCGTTTGGCGGAAGATACCGCTGCATAGACTTTATTCTGAGCAACCTTGTAAACACCGGCGTGACCAACGTCGGCGTTATAGCGCAGCGCAACTATCACTCGCTTATGGATCATCTCGGCTCAGGCAAGGAGTGGGACCTGCACAGGAAGCGCGACGGGCTTTTTATACTGCCCCCGTTTTTGACAAGGGACAATACCGGCATATACAGGGGCACCGTTGACGCTATACGCTCCGTCATGGGCTATGTCAGGCGCTCCTCGCAAAGATACGTTATACTGACCGGCAGCCACACCATATACAACTCTACATATGACGGCATGATAGCGAGCCATATACAAAGCGGCGCGGACATAACCATAATGTACTCCGAAGAAAAGGAGTTTGACCCAAACGGCCGCTACGATGATCTCAGGCTCACCATAGGCGCGGGCGGCAGGATAACGGATATGCAGATCGATCCCTATATACCGCAAAGCAATCTGCGCTCCTGCGATGCATTTGTTATGGAAAAGAGCATGCTGGAATATCTTATTGAAGAGGCCGCAAGCCACGCATACACCGACTTTGTGCGCGATGTGCTGGTAAGAAACGTGGGCAGGCTCAACATAAACGGCTGGCGTTATGAGGGCTATGTTGCGCGCATGGATTCGCTTTCAAGCTATTTCAAGCATAATATGGCCCTGTTTAACGAAGCTGTGCGCGCCGATCTTTTCAATGCGCAGCACCCCATATACACAAAAGTAAAGGACGAGGCCCCCGCCCGCTACGGCGCAGATGCAAAGGTAAAAAGCAGCCTTGTTGCGGACGGCTGCATAATAGAAGGCAGCATAGAAAACTGCATACTCTTCAGGGGCGTTCAGGTAGGCAAGGGCTCTCAGCTTAAAAACTGCATAGTGATGCAGGCAAGCGAGATAAGGGAAAACTGCGCGCTCGATTACGCCATACTCGATAAGGGCGTGCAGGTAAGGCCGGGAAGAAGGCTTGCGGGCTACGAAACATTCCCGGTTACCATAAGGAAAGGCGGTATAGTATGACGAATACAAGGATACTCTTTGCCGCGAGCGAGGCCGCGCCGTTTATAAAGACCGGCGGCCTTGCGGACGTTGCCTCGGCATTGCCCATTCAGCTTAAGCAGGACGGTGCGGATATACGCGTTGCGCTTCCGCTTTACGCAAGGATAAAGGCCAAATACGGCATGCATATGCATCATCTGTGCGATTTTAACATAAAGCTTGGGTGGCGCAACCAGTATTGCGGAATAGAGATGCTTGAGCAAAGGGGGATAACGTACTACTTTATAGATAACGAATACTATTTCGGGCGCGATTATGTATACGGCGTTTTCAACTGCGACGAGGCGGAGCGCTTCGGCTTCTTTTCAAAGGCGCTGCTTGAGATGCTGCCGCGCATAGGCTTCGTTCCGGACATACTGCACCTTAACGATTGGCAGACCGCTATGGCCGCGGCGCTGCTTAAGCTTCAATACGAAAAGCTGCCGCTGTATTCCGGCATAAAATCCGTCCTTACCATACATAATTTGAAATTCCAGGGCGTGTTTGACAGGGGCTTCTGCGATGAGCTTTTAAGCCTGGGCGAACCTGCGTTTAACATCAAAAAGCTTGAGTTTTACGGCAGCGTTAATTATCTTAAGGGCGGCCTTGTGTATGCCGACAAGCTTACCACCGTATCGCCCACATATGCTGAGGAGATAAAGACCGCCTTCTTTGGCGAGGGCATGGACGGCGTGCTGAGGGAAAGAGCTGAGGACACCCGCGGCATACTTAACGGCATAGACACCGTTTCCTTCGACCCGAGGACGGACGCCGCGCTGCATACCAACTATTACCCGGGAAATATGCAGGGCAAGACCCTGTGCAAGGCCGCGCTGCAAAGCGAGCTTGGGCTTGAAGCCAATCCCTATGTTCCCATAGCCGCAATAGTATCAAGGCTCACGGGGCAAAAGGGGCTTGACCTCGTCGAGCGCGTGCTTGATGAGATAATGCAGCTGCCCATTCAGCTTGTGGTTCTTGGCACGGGAGAGGCCCGCTACGAGAACCTGTTCCGCTTTGCGCAGCGGCGTTACACATCGCGCTTTGCGGCAAGGATAGAGTATAACGACGCGCTTGCAAGAAGGATTTACGCGGGCGCGGATATGTTCCTTATGCCTTCCCTGTTTGAGCCTTGCGGCCTTACCCAGATGATAGCCATGCGCTACGGCGCCATACCCATAGTCAGGGAGACCGGCGGACTTAAGGATTCCGTAAAGCCCTTCAACCGCTATGAAAACACGGGCAACGGCTATTCCTTCGCCAACTACAATGCGCACGAGCTGTTGTACGCTATCCGCCAGGCAACCGAGGATTATCATAACGCGCCGCTTTGGAACGGGCTTATGGCAAGGGCAATGGCTGAGGATTTTTCATGGAAAGCCTCAGCAGCGGAGTATATGCGGCTGTATGACGGCCTGAAAGAGTAACGCGGAGCGACGCAGCGCAGGACATGCCGGTATATGGTAAGCCGCCTTACTCGCCCTTTGGGACCATGTAGGACGGCTGTTTTTATGCCTATAAGCCAAGCTCCCTGACGTCAAGCCTGTCAAATTTGCTTAGCACGGGATAAAGCTTTTTCGCAATCACCTCAACGCCGCCAACATCGTCGCTTTCTATATTCAGCGGCATAAGCGGCTCATGCAGCGAAAGCCTCAGCAGGCACCAGCCGTTGCCGTTAGCCTTGTCAAAGTTGACCCTTACGCCTTCAAAATTATCTTCGGGAAGGCTTATGCCGTCCTGCCCCCTTGCCCAGCCTTCAAGCGCGTCTATAACGCCCTGGCCGTATTCCTTAAAGCCCTCGCAGTTAAGCGGCATGCGGTATTCTCTGGCCTCCTCAGGCTCCCTGAGCCCATCTATCAGGGCCGCAAGCTCCTCTCCCCTCTTTTTCGCGTTGGAAAGCTCAATTATAAGCTTTACCATAAGGTACGCCCCGTCATCAAGGAAGTAATTCTCCTTTAACGCGCCGTGGCCGCTGGTTTCCATGGCTACCTGCGCGTCCTGACCCAAGCCGTTCAGCCTTATAGCCTCGTTTATAACGTTTCTGTAGCCGCGCTTGAACCTTCTGTGTACGCCGCCATGCGCCTTTATAAACTCGGCAAGTCCCGTTGATGTTATGGAATCGGTAACTATGGTCGTACCCTTATGCTCCTTAAGCTCTATTGCCGCTATCATGGCGATGAGCCTGTTGCGGTTCAGCTCCCTGCCGCCGCTGAGCACTGCCCCCGCCCTGTCAACATCGGTATCGAATATTATGCCAAGGTCGGCGTTGGTGCGCTTTACGGCGTCTATTATATGCGCCATTGCACGCGCGTCCTCAGGATTTGGCGCATGGTTGGGGAAACAGCCGTCCGGCTCGGTAAAAAGGCTACCGTCCGTATCGGCGCCCAGCTTTTTGAGCACCTCTTTTTCAAAAAAGCCGCCCGCGCCGTTGCCCGCGTCTATTATTATGCGCATGCCTTCAAGCGGCTTTTCTTCGCCGGCTCCCCTGCGTATTGCATCAACCAACTGCTTGGCATATACCGGCATAAAATCGACCTTTTCCGCAGCGGAGCAGATTAGCGCCATATCCTCGTCCGGAATCGTTTCGGCTATTTTCAAAAGCTCCGCTATATCGTCCTTTTCAAAGCCGCCCTTTGCACTAAAGAACTTGAAGCCGTTCCTTTCGTATGGAAGATGGCTCGCCGTTGTCATAACGGAAGCGTCGAACATAAAACCCTCCGTGACCGTTGCCATGAACATTGCGGGCGTAGTGGCAAGACCCGCATCGAAGCTCCTTGCGCCCTCAGCCGCTATGCCGGCCTCAATAGCCCTGCAAAGCGACGGCCCGCTAAGCCTTGAATCGCGGCCCGCAAGTATTTTAAGCTCGCTTTTGCCAAGCCTTTTTCTAAGCAGCCGCACCAGCGCGCGGCCTATCGCGTAAGCCGCCTTTTCGCTCAGGTCCACGGGCTTCCCGCCCGGTATAGCTATGGCTATGCCCCTTATATCGCTGCCGTTTTGCAATGCCTTAAGCTCCATTTTTGCCTCCGTATATCTTTATTTCGCCTTTGCATAGAAACGGAGCGGCCGCGCCGCCCCATTATTGCTTTATTGGTCAAGCCCGCAAAGCAGCCTGTATAAAGGCTTTATCAGCTTGAACGCCTGTTCGACATCGTCCTTAAGCTCAGGCTCCATCGTTCTTTTCAGCGCTGCCGAAAAGAAGCTCCAGCCTATGCTTTTTCGGTTCAAATATGGCTTAAGCTCCTCCTTCTCGGCCTTAAACCTGTCCCTTTTGAACAGCTCGCCCTCAAGCAGCATGCCGGCAGCTTCCACCCTGCCTGCGTATTGCAAAAAGCTTGCGGGCTTTGCCAGTATCCTTGACCTGAAGCCGTTCATAAGCTCCGTATTGGGCGCATACAGGCCAACGCCGTAGCCGTAGCCCTCAGGCTGTATCTCAAAATACAGCCCGAAGCACGCGCCTATGGATTCGTCATGGTGCTTAAAGCACAGCCATGCATGGTTCCTGTACGGCAGCTTGTTTTTGGAAAACCGTGTATCCCTGTTCAGCCTCGATACCACGCCGGTAAGCCTTGTGTTAAAGTCCGGGTCTATGTCGAGCGCCGTTTCCGCCAACGCGCTTGCAAGGCTGCGCATGGGGTCCCTTACGCCGTCATAATATCTTTTACGGTTAGCTTCAACAAAGGCTTTTTCGTTGTTGTACTCAAGCTCCATAAGGAACCTGTAGCCATCGGCCGTAAATCCCGTAAAGGGTGCAGTTTCGATCATTAAGCGCTATCTGTCCTCCCTGAAATAGGCAAGGCCCAGCGCTTCCGGCGGCTGGCTTTCCTTGCTGCGCCTGAGCGATACTATTATAAGCACCGCAAGCGTAACAGCATACGGCAGCATCTTGAATATCTCCTGGCTGGAGCGGGTAAGCCCGGGCAGATAATAGAACATCCAGCTGAGCATGCCGAACAGGTACGCGCCCCATATCGCGCGGTTAGGCTTCCACGTGGCAAATATTACAAGCGCCACGGCAAGCCAGCCAAGCTGCTCTATCTTACCGTCCGTAGCCCAGGTGCCTTTAATGTAATCCATGGTGTAGTACAGCCCGCCAAGTCCGCTGATGCCCGCGCCTACGCAGGTGGCAAGGTATTTGTACTTTGTTACGTTTATGCCAGCAGCGTCGGCCGTTGCGGGGTTCTCGCCCACGGCCCGCAGGTTAAGGCCCACGCTGGTCTTATTAAGGAACCATCTTACCACAAAGGCTATCACTATGGCAACGTAAGCAAGGAAGCCGTAATAGAAGAATATATCCCCGAATATTCCGGTCTTATCGGAAAGGAAGGGTATCTTCGTCCTGAAAGCGCCGCTCGTCATCGCTACCGATATCTGGCCCGCGCCGCCTGCCATCTTGTTGAGCGAGCCGCCGAAGAAGTTTGCAAAGCCGCTGCCGAATATGGTCAGGGTAAGGCCGGTAACGTTCTGGTTAGCCCTTAACGTTATGGTCAAAACAGAGTATATCAGCCCGCCTATCATAGACACCACAAACGCGGCGCCAAGCGATATTATAAGCGCGACAGCCGGCATCTGGTCAGCGGCAGGGACGTTATTCTCATACAAAAACGCCGCGATAAGTCCGGCTATGCCGCCCATGTACATTATGCCGGGAACGCCCAGGTTGAGGTTGCCGGATTTTTCCGCCAATATCTCACCCACGGAGCCAAACAGTATGACCGTGCCGAAATACACGGCTGCCTGAATAAGAGAAACTATCTGGCTTATCATTTTTCGATCTCCTTTCTCGAGCTGCGGAAGCGGACTTTAAAGTTGATGAAGAATTCGCTGCCCAATATGAAGAAGAGTATTATGCCCGTTATCATTTCAGACACGAAGTCGTTAAGCCCAAACTGCGAAGCTATCTGTATCGCTCCCTTTTGCAGGAACACTATGAGCGCGGAAACGCCCGTCATAATAAACGTATTGAATTTGGAGAGCCAGGCAACGATTATTGCCGTGAAGCCCCTTCCTCCGGCGGTGCTTGTGGATATGGTGTGCCCTGCGCCGGCAACGGCTATAAAGCCCGCTATTCCGCATATCGCGCCGGATACTATCACAGTTCTTATTATTATCTTTCTTACATTCATTGCGGCATAGCGCGCGGTGTTGGTGCTTTCGCCTACAACCGCTATCTCAAAGCCATGCTTGCTCTCCTTAAGATAAAGATACATGCACACGGTTATTACCGCGACTATCAGCACATTAAGCAGATACTGCTGCCCTAATATGGGCGGAAACCAACCGGCATGAGTCTGCTGGTTTATTACGCCAACGGTGTTGGAGCCGTAATGATCCTCCCACTTCGATACGCAGAATGACGTTATCTGTATGGCGATGTAATTCATCATAAGCGTAAACAACGTTTCGTTGGTGTTCCAGCGCGCCTTGAATACCGACGGTATGAAGCCCCATATCCCGCCCGCAATGGCGCTTGCCGCGAACATTATCACAAGCGACAGCCCATGCGGTACGTTCGGCGCAACATACTTCATGCACGCCGCCGCAGCCACGGCGCCCATAAGCACCTGGCCTTCGGCGCCTATGTTCCAAAAGCGCATTTTGAAGGCCGGCGCAAGGCCAACGGCTATGCACAGCAGCATCGCGGTATCCCTCAGCATGTACCACACCCTTGTCTGGGAGCCGAAGGTACCCTTGAACATTGCGACATAAACCTCCAGCGGGTTCAGCTTCGTAACCGCATATATCACTATCGCGCATACTATAAGCGCAAGCACAAGACCTATGCCTCTTATGCCCAAATTCTTCCAAAGTGCTATCGCCGGACGCTTGGTTATGTGCATCAACGGCTCTGTATGTCGCTTGGTCTTACTCATTTGCAGCCTCCTTCTCGGCAAGCCTCGTCATGAGCAAGCCGACTTCCTCCTTCTTTGCGCCACGGCCGTCAACTATGCCGCTGAGTTGGCCTGCGCACAGCACCAGTATCCTGTCGCACAGCTCAAGCAGCACGTCCAGATCCTCGCCGACGTATACCACGGCGGCTCCTCTTGCCTTTTGCTCGTTGAGCAGATGATATATGGTGTATGACGTGTTTATATCAAGTCCCCTTACGGCGTAGGCGGTCATCAGAAGCGCGGGCTCGGAGGCTATCTCCCTGCCCACAAGTATCTTCTGCACGTTGCCGCCGCTAAGTTTCCTCAACGGCGTCGAAAGCCCGGGCGTCACCACCTCAAGCTCTTCAACTATTTTCTCGGCCCTCTCCTTGGGGTGTTTGCGGTCAGCCAGCGGCGATACGCCTTCCTTGTAGCTTCTGAGCATGACGTTGTCTACAATATCCATGCTGCCCACAAGGCCCATGCCAAACCTGTCCTCCGGCACGAAGGCAAGGCTGACGCCCTGCTTGTATATATCCTCCGGATTTTTGCCTACAAGCTCCGTCTCCTGCTTATCGGGAGGTATGAAGCGTATGCTCGCGCCCTCCTCCGGCTTCTGCAGGCCGGCTATAGCCTCAAGCAGCTCCTTCTGCCCGCTGCCGGATATTCCGGCTATGCCGAGTATCTCGCCGCCATAGGCGGTGAAGCTGAGGTTTGAAAGCTTCTTTACCCCGTCCGCATCAAGCACGGTAAGATTCTTGACCACAAGCCTTTCCTTAAGGTCCTTAGGCTCCGGCCTGTCTATATTCAGGGTAACGGATTTGCCCACCATCATGTCCGTAAGCTGCTGCGGGTTAGTGTCGGCGGTAGCGATATCGCCTATGTACTTGCCCTTTCTAAGCACGGCCACCCTGTCCGATATCTCCATGACCTCATGCAGCTTGTGGGTTATTATGACTATGCTCTTACCGTCCGCCTTCATGTTGCGCATAACGGCAAAAAGCCTGTCCGTCTCCTGCGGTGTGAGCACCGCCGTAGGCTCGTCCAATATCAAAATGTCCGCCCCGCGATAAAGCACCTTCACAATTTCAAGCGTCTGCTTTTCGGAAACCGACATATCATATACTTTTTTATCCGGGTCTATGTTAAAGCCATAGCGCGCGCATATATCCTTTACGGCCGCACGCACGCTTTTAAGATCCAGCTTGACGTGTTCATTGAGGCCAAGCACTATGTTCTCCGCCGCCGTAAACACATCTACCAGCTTGAAGTGCTGGTGTATCATGCCTATATGCAGATCAAAAGCGTCCCTCGGGGAGGCTATGCTGACCTCCTTACCGTTTACATATATCTTTCCGCTGTCCGGAAAATATATGCCGGAAAGCATGTTCATCAATGTGGTTTTGCCGCTGCCGTTTTCACCAAGGAGTGAGAGTATCTCTCCTTTATATATCTCCAATGTAATATTATCGTTGGCAAGCCCTTTACCAAAGTCCTTGGTTATGCCCGCCATGCGTACTGCTACGTTAGTATCCAATGCTGTGTACCTCTTTTATCTAATTTGGGGGGAGATAAAGCCCTTCAATGATCCTTAAGTGACCCTCTGTCAAATTGAGAATTAAATGAAAAATCAGGGAAAGCGGCTTTGCCGCCTTCCCTTTGCTGTTCTGTTGACGTTAGTTGTTCAGCTCGGTTATACCGTCGATGCGCAGATCGAAGGCGGGAGCGGAACGAAGCTCGGACTCATGGAAGTAACCATCGGAGATGAGCTCCTTGCCGTCCATACCGTAAGCGCCGGTGTAGGTGGTAAGATGTTCGCCGCCAACGGTGAAGGTATCGGTGCTGAATACCTTAAGGCTGCCGTCCTTTATGGCGGCCTCGACCTCGGCTACCTTCTCGGCAGTGCCGGGAGCGCAGCTTTCGCCAAGCTTGGAGATCATGTTGGCGCCTTCGTTGTAACCCTCGGCCCAGTCGGTCTTTATGTCCTCGCCCTTAAGTATGCAGTTAAAGGCATAGGTGTAGTATATGCTCCAATCGTTCTGGGCGCTGGTCAGCGCGGCGGTGGGGGCGGCGGGCAGCATGTCGATGTTGTAGCCTACGCAGTACACGGTGGTGCCGGCTTCCTGAGCGGCCTGACAGGCGGAAGGTGCGCCGGTGGAGTCGGCATGCTGGCTGATGATGATGCAGCCGCGGCTCATCAGGGTGTTGGCGGCCTCAGCCTCGGCATTGGGGTCGAACCAGGAGCTGGTGTAGAGAACGTCCATAACAACGTTTTCAACTATGCTCTTTACGCCAAGATAGTAGGCGGTGTAGCCGGAAACGACCTCAGCATACGGGAAAGCGCCGACGTAACCGAGCTTTATGTTGCCGTTTTCCATATTGGCATCGGTGACCTTGCCTTCGTCTACGAGCTGCTTAAGCTTCATGCCGGCAACAACGCCGGAAACATAACGGGACTCATAGGTGTTGCAGAAAGCGTTCTTGAAGTTCTTCAGTCCGCTGACGGCAGCGGTATCGCCGGTCATGGAGGCGAACACTACGTCGGGGTTTTCATCGGCAGCCTGCTGCATATAGGTCTGATGGCCATAGCTGTCGGAGAAGATGTAGGTGCAGCCCTGCTCGACCAGGTCGATAGCTGCGTCGTGGCATTTCTCATCCTCGGGTACGTTATACTTCCAGATGATGTGGTCTGCATCGTTGGGTATGCCGCAGTTCTCAAGGGCCTTTACTATGCCGTTGATGTGGGCTTCGTCGTAACCGGTGTTCTCATCGTGTACGAGTATGATGCCTATCTTAGCATCTTTGTTGCCTTTGTTCTCGGCAGGGGTACCGCTGCAGGCGACCAGGCCCAGGGCAAGAACCAGCGCCAGTGCGGCAGCAATCAGTTTCTTCATCTTGAGTTCCTCCTGTTATTCTTTATTGTAATTATATTCTCGCCTTTTCAGGCGGGCATATCGTTATTGCCCGGGATCATTTAAGTATCCCTTTTTCCTCAAGCGCTTCTATCGAGGGCTGGCATTTTACCGGCCTGCCCGCGGCTTTCAGCGCATTCCTTACGTCCTTAAGCCCGCTGCCGGTGCTTATTGCGGTAACGGTTTCATCGCTCCTTATTATGCCAAGCTCAACGGCTTTCCTGACGCCTGCGCTTGCCGTAACGCCGGCAGGCTCGCCAAATACGCCTTCGCTCCTGCCCAGAATGCCCATCATGCCGAGTATCTCCTCGTCCGATACCGCGACCCACGCTCCGTTTGATGCGCTGACCGCGCGCAATGCCTTCTTGGGGTTCCTCGGCACGCCAACGGCTATGGAATCGGCTATCGTGTTTTCCTCCGCAGGTATAAGGTCACGCTTCTCTGCCGCAGCGTCAACAAACGGGCAGCAGCCTGTCGACTGTACGCCCAAAATCCTGGGTATCCTTTCTATAAAGCCAAGCTCATACAGGTCGTGGAAGCCGTTGTACACGCCGCCTATGGTGCAGCCGTCGCCGACGGATACGGCCACCCAGTCGGTAACGCGCCAGTTAAGCTGCTCGGCTATCTCTAAGGCGACGGTCTTTTTCCCCTCCGTAAGCGTCGGGTTTATGCCGGCGTTCCTGTTATAATAGCCGTATTTGTCTATCGCCGCCCTGGAAAGCTCAAACGTCTGCCTGTAGTCGCCTTCAACGCTTATAACGGTCGCGCCGAATATCATAAGCTGCGCCACCTTGCCCTCCGGCGCCCTTTCGGGGACGAATATAACGGCCTTAACGCCCATTCTTGCCGCGTTGCCTGCCAAAGAGGAGGCGGCGTTGCCCGTTGACGAGCAGGCTATCGTATCGTAGCCAAGCTCAAGCGCCTTAGCCACGGCAACCGCGCTCGCCCTATCTTTAAGCGAAGCCGTCGGGTTCAGGCCATCGTCCTTGATGTACAGCTTTTTTATGCCAAGCTCCGCGCCCAGCCTGTTTGAAGGATACAGCGGCGTCCAGCCGACCCTGAGGAAGCTTGAAAAGTCCCTCGGTTCAACAGGCATCAGCGGCGCATAGCGGAACATGGAATTATCCCTGTTCTCAGCAAGGCTCTTCTTTGTAAAGTCCTTTTTTATATAATCGTAGTCAAAAAGAATATCCAGAATTCCCTTTTCGCCGCAGTGGGGGCAAGTCATCTGCTCCTGATACGGCATAACGCGCCCGCATATTGTGCAGCGCACTCCTGCAACGTGATTCATTGAGTCCCCTTTCGGTCCCGTTGGAATTGCCATGCTTGTATCTGTGCTCAGAGGCACATGATCTCACCGGCCCGAATTAGTACTTTCATATTATATCTTATTGTGTTAAAATGTGCAACAGATGATATAAATAAATTGTTTCGCCCTAACAAATTTTTAGTTCAGGAGGCCGCACATGAGTAAAGAACTTTCCAATGTCGTAAAAAGGTTCCTTAAATATGTTTCCGTCGACACGCGTTCCAGGGACGATGCCGACGCCATACCAAGCACCCAAAAGCAATTTGACCTTGCAAGGCTGATAGAGGCCGAAATGAAGGAGCTGGGCCTTGAAAATGTAAAATTAGATGAGCATTGCTATGTTTACGGATATGTTCCTGCCACTGACCCATCGCTGCCGACGCTGGGCTTCATAGCGCATATGGACACGGTGGAATGGAAGGGCGAGCAGTGCGTTTTGCCGCGCATAGTGGAAAACTATCCCGGCGGGGACATATATCTTAACCCCTCCGTCGCAATAGAGGAGGACAAGTTCCCATACCTTAACGGCCTTATAGGGCAGGATATAATAGTTACCGACGGCACCACCGTGCTTGGCGCGGACGACAAGGCCGGCGTTGCCGAGATAATGACCCTTGCCGAGATGCTTATAAACGATAAGTCCATACGCCACGGCCGCATAGCCATAGGCTTTACCCCCGATGAGGAGGTCGGCAACGGCGCGACCATGTTTGACGTTAAGGGCTTCGGCGCCGATTTTGCCTACACCGTGGACGGCGGCCCGATAGGCGAGATAGAATACGAAAACTTCAACGCCGCGACCGCCAGAGTAACCGTGCGCGGCAGGAACATACACCCGGGCGCGGCCAAGGACAAGATGGTGAACTCCGCGCATGTGTTCAAGGAGTTTGACGCGCTGCTGCCCGCACTTGAGCGGCCTGAGCATACCGAAGGCTACGAGGGCTTCTTCCACCTTGAGCACATGCAGGGCAATGTGGAGGAGACAAAGGCCATATACATAATACGCGATCACGACATGGCAAGGTTCACGGAGCGCAAGGAGCTTATGCAGCGCGCAGCCGGTTTTATAAACAATCGCTACGGCGAAGGCACGCTGCTGCTTAAGCTTAAGGACAGCTATTATAATATGAAGGAAAAGATCCTGCCGCACATGCATCTTATCGACACCGCCAGGACTGCCATGCAGGCCCTCGGCATAACGCCTGAAATAGTGCCTATTCGCGGCGGCACCGACGGGGCGAGACTTTCCTACATGGGGCTGCCCTGCCCCAACCTTTGCACGGGCGGCTATAACTGCCACGGGCCAAGGGAGTTTATACCGGTGCAGAGCCTTGAAAAAATGTGCGAGCTGCTCAGGGAGATAGTTATAAGGACATACGGGAACAGATAGGCCTTTTGCTTCAGAGCGTCCTCTTTTGCGGGGACGCTCTTGTTGGGCCGTTTGGCAAAGCCGCTTATTGCACGTTGCGCTTTTGCGATATATAATAACTATTGCGTAATGCTTATTGCGATAAAAAACGCTATGTATTTTCAGGAGGAAGCCGTATGATCTTCACCAAAGCCCACGGTCTTGGCAACGATTTTATCATTACCGACGATAGAGAGAACAATTTCAGCGGCGATCTAAGCGCGCTTGCCAAAAAGCTTTGCCACAGGCGCACGGGCATAGGCGCGGACGGGCTTATTTTTGTGCGCAAAAGCGACTGCTGCGACGTGCGCATGCAGATATTCAACAGCGATGGCAGCGAGGCTGAAATGTGCGGCAACGGCGTAAGGTGCTTTGCAAAATATGTTTATGACAAGGGCATATTCAAGCATGAGCGCATGAGGGTAGAAACGCTTGCAGGGCCTATGCTGATAGACCTTACGATAAGCGATGGGGCGGCCGTTGCTGCCAGGGTCGATATGGGCGTTCCCGAAACGAACAGGGAAAACATTCCCGTAGCGGGCAAAGGCGTATGCCAGCTTGAAAAGCTTTCCGCGATGGGCCGCGAATTTACATTCTCCACTATACTGCTCGGCGTGCCGCATACGGTCATATTCATGGATCATCTGCCCACGGCTGAAGAGGTAATGAAGTATGGCTCCGTTATAGAGCCTATGACGGAGCTTTTCCCAAAAAAGACGAACGTCAACTTTACCCACGTCGTTGACGATAATACCATAGAGGTGCGCACATACGAGCGCGGCTGCGGCCCCACGCTTGCCTGCGGCACCGGCTCCTCAAGCGCCGCGGTATGCTGCGCAATGGCGGGCTACACGGGCAAGCGGGTAGAAGTCCGGCTCGAGCTTGGCTCCCTCAACATAGAATGGGCCGAAAACGCTCATGTGTTCATGACCGGGCCCGCCGCCTTCTCGTTTGAAGGCTCAGTGGATATATAATGAACATATTATATGAGGACAATCACATAATAGCGGTCGAAAAGCCCGTGAACATACCCGTGCAGGCTGACTCCAGCGGCGACGACGATATGCTCACGCTGCTTAAAGGCTACATAAAGCAAAAATACAACAAGCCCGGAGAAGTCTTCCTCGGGCTTGTTCACCGTTTAGACAGGCCCGTAGGCGGCGTTATGGTGTTTGCGCGCACAAGCAAGGCCGCAAGCAGGCTTATGCCGCAGTTTGCAACGCACAGGGCGAAAAAGCGCTACGCCGCGATAGTCCAGGGCGAGCCAAAGCCGTTTGAAAGGCTGGAAAGCTTTATAAAAAAAGATGGCGCCACAGGCAACGCCATAATATCATCAAGCCCTTCGGACGGCGCAAAGCCCGCCGCGCTTGAATACGCAAGGCTAACAAAAAGGAACGAGCTGAGCTTGGTGGACGTAGAGCTTTTTACCGGAAGGCATCACCAGATACGCGCCCAGCTTGCAAACGCAGGGCTGCCCATATGGGGCGATCAAAGATACAACGGCGCGGCCACAGCCGGCCAGCAGGTGGCTTTGTGGGCATATTCGTTAACGATAGAGCACCCCACGCTAAAAAAGGAGATGACGTTTACCTCCCTTCCCTCGGGCAGGGCGTGGAAGCCGTTTGATACCGAGCTTAGGGCGCTGCTTGCCGGCGTAAGGATAGTATATGCCGATGATAATATACTATGCTGCAACAAGCCCGCCGGCATGGGCGTTGTCCAGGCCGATGGCGGCGACTCCCTTGAGGCAAGGTTAGCTTCCTCCGTGGGCAGGGTATATCCCGTGCACAGGCTTGACGTTGCCACAAGCGGATTGGTGCTGTTCGCAAGGAATGAGCAGGCCGAAGGCGAGCTTAACAACGCGATGGAAAAAAGGAGCATCAGAAAATACTATATCTGCTCCGTACACGGCAGGCCGTACTTTAAGCAAAAGGAGCTGAGGGCATACCTTGTCAAGGATGCCGAAGCCGCAAGGGTGAAGATATACGACACTAAAAGAGCGGACGCCAAGGAGATAATAACAAAATGCCGCGTGCTTAAGGCAGGCGATACGGAATCCCTTATAGAGGTTGAGCTTGTCACCGGAAGGACGCACCAGATACGCGCACACCTTGCGCATGAGGGCTACCCTATAATAGGCGACGATAAATATGGCGACAGGCCGCTCGACAGGCACAACAGGGGGCTTAAGCTCACCGCGGTAAGGCTTGAATTCGGCTTTGACGAGCTTAGCCCTTTAAGCTACCTTAACGGCAAAACGATATCCATACAGGCATAAGGGGGTACGCAAAGATGCAGACATACGATCTATTTGACATAATCGGGCCGCGCATGGTAGGCCCTTCCAGCAGCCACACCGCAGGCGCGGCGCGCCTTGGCCGCATGGCAAACAAGATAGCCGGCGGAAACGTTAAGCATGCGCACATAACGCTTTACGGTTCGTTTGCCACCACCGGAAGGGGCCACGGCACCGACAAGGCCATAGTGGCCGGAATACTCGGCATGGAGCCGGACGATGAAAGGCTGCGCTATTCCATGCTGCTTGCAAAGGAAGCCGATGTTGACATAACCCTCGACTTCAGCGACGAGATACCCGATCACCCTAACACGGCCGAGATATCCATAGAGTCGGACCGCGGAAAGCTGACGCATGTAAGGGGAGCCTCCATAGGTGGCGGCAGCATACTTATTACCGAGATAAACGGCATGGACGTTGAGCTTAGCGGCGACTATCCGGCGCTTATAGTAAGGCACAGGGACATGCCGGGCGTTATAAACACAGTCACCATGATACTTGCCAACGAGCATATAAACGTGGCGTTCATGCGCGTATTCCGCCACGCAAGGCGGCAGGACGCATGCATGGTGATAGAGACTGATTCGCCCGTCAGCCCGCGCGTGTGCCAGCTTATACTCGATTGGAGCGAAGACGTTACGGAGGTGCTTGCCGTATGAACGGATACAACTTTACATCAGGCTGCGAGCTTGCAGCCCTTTGCAAAAAACACTCTGCGCCCATAAGCGAGATTATGCTCAGGCGGCAGGCGGAGCTTACCGAGGAAAGCCGCGAGCATATACTTGACGAGCTTTCAATAACGCTTGAGGCCATGCGCAGAAGCGTTACCGAGGGCCTCACCGAGGAGCTTGAAAGCGTTTCAGGCCTTTCCGGAGGCGACGCGATGCTGTTAAACGACAGGGCGGGTAACGCGCTTTCCAGCAGCATAATGGCAGAGGCCGCGGCCGCAAGCATGGCCGTTGTTGAAGTTAACGCATCCATGGGCCGCATAGTTGCCGCGCCCACCGCCGGAGCAAGCGGCATATTGCCAGGCACGCTTTTCACCTGCGCCAAGGAAAGGGTGTGGAGCGACGATAAGCTGATAAGCGGCCTTTTGTGCGCGGGGGCCATAGGCAGCATAATAGCCGCAAACGCAAGCATAAGCGGCGCGGAGCATGGCTGCCAGGCGGAGACCGGCTCCGCCGCGGCAATGGCTGCGGCAGCGCTGTGCGAGCTTGACGGCGGCAGCCCCGAAAAGTGCCTGCATGCGGCAGCTATGGCGCTGAAAAACGTTATGGGCCTTGTGTGCGACCCCGTGGCCGGACTTGTGGAATGTCCTTGCATTAAAAGGAACGCGCTTGGCGCATGCAACGCGCTGATATGCGCGGATATGGCGCTTGCTGGGATACCAAGCCTTATACCCTTTGACGAAACGGTATCCGCAATGAAATCCGTAGGCTCGCTTATGAGTCCCGACCTGCGCGAGACAGCGAGGGGCGGCTGTGCGGCCACGCCTACGGGAAAGGCCATACGCAAGCAGCTCGGGCTGAGCGGCGAGCAGGATTGAAGGAGCATAAACAGGCTATGGCTATCGACCCAAGGGAGCTGCCTACGCTGAGGCTGCTTGACGAGATGGGCATAAGCTATGTCCGCTACGAGCATGCTTTGGCTTTGACCATGCACGATTGCGAGGATATAGGCAGGGACATAGGCGCGCATCACTTCAAGAACCTGTTTTTGTGCAACAGGCAAAAAACAAAATACTATCTTCTGCTGATAGCTGCCGGCAAGCAATTCCATACGGCTGACATATCAAAGCAGCTCGGCGTATCAAGGCTGAGCTTCTGCACCGAGGAGCAGCTTATGGACAGGCTCGGCCTGCTGCCCGGCAGCGTAACGCCCATGGCGCTTGCGCACAAGGGGACAGAGGATATAACCGTTGTAATAGACGAGGATATACTAAGCATGGATACCGTGTGCGTACACCCGTGCGTATCCAGCGCCTCGCTTGCGATAAAGCTTGACGATCTAGTCAGATTTCTGGCAAAAACCGGCAACAAAATTTGCATCGTCAGGCCGCAAAGCCCCGAAGAAGCTTGACAATAAGGGGCATATTAAAGATAATGTAATGAACCGCTGCCGTAAGCATGACGGGGCGATATTATTTTTATTTTTGAAAGGACGTGAAAAGGATATGGAAGAAGCCAAGCTTGCACCCAAAAACTTTATTGAGGAGTTTATAGAGCAGGATATACAGGAGCAGGGACTATCCCATATCCGCACCCGTTTCCCGCCGGAGCCCAACGGCTACCTGCACATAGGCCACGTTAAGGCGCTGTACATAGACTTTTCCATGGCGGAAAAATTCGGCGGCAAGTGCAACCTGCGCTTTGACGATACCAACCCGACCAAGGAAAAGGAAGAATTTGTCGACGCTATAGAGTACGATATCCGCTGGCTCGGCTTTGATTGGGATAAGCTCTGCTACGGCAGCGATTATTTTGACGCCTGCTTTGAGCTTGCCGTAAAGCTTATCAAAAAGGGCGTCGCCTATGTTGACGACCTGTCCAAGGACGAGATGCGCGAATACAGGGGTACCCTTACGGAGCCTGGCAAAAATTCGCCCTACAGGGACAGGAGCGTTGAAGAAAACCTTGATTTGTTCTACAGGATGAGGGACGGCGAATTTGAGGACGGCGCAAGGACGCTGAGGGCAAAGATAGACATGGCAAGCCCCAACATAAATATGCGCGACCCGGCAATATACAGGATAAAGCACGTTGCGCACCACCACACCGGCACAAAGTGGTGCATATATCCCATGTATGATTTTGCCCACCCCATACAGGACGCCATAGAGGGCGTTACGCACTCCCTCTGCTCGCTTGAGTACGAGGCGCACAGGCCGCTTTATAACTGGGTCATAGAGCAGTGCGAATTTGAGCATAAGCCCAGGCAGATAGAGTTTGCAAGGCTCAATTTGACAAACACCATAATGAGCAAGCGCTATTTAAGGCGGCTTGTTGAGGAGCATTACGTCTCCGGCTGGGACGACCCGCGCATGCCTACCCTTTGCGCATTGAGAAGGCGCGGCTACACGCCGGAGGCAATAAAGGACTTCCTTGTGCGCATAGGCGTAGCCAAGGCGGATTCCATAGTGGACAGCGCCATGCTGGAGCATTGCCTCAGGGAGGACCTTAACGCTAAGGCCTACCGCATGTGCGCCGTGCTTGACCCGATAAAGCTCGTTATAGAAAACTGGCCTGAGGACAGGGAGGAGATTGTAGAGCTTGAAAACCTGCCCGCCTGCGACGCCGCCGGAAAGCGCGGCGTGGCGTTCGGACGCGAGCTGTATATAGAAAGGGACGATTTCTCCTACGATCCGCCAAAGAAGTACTTCAGGCTCAAGCCGGACGGCGAGGTAAGGCTCAAGGGCGCCTATATAGTAAAATGCACCCGCTATGACGCCGACGAAAACGGCCGCGTTACAACGGTATACTGCACATATGACCCCGATACCAGAAGCGGCGAATGTGAGCGCAAGGTGAAGGGCACGCTGCATTGGGTAAACGCGAAGCACGCCGTGCCCGCCGAGTTCCGCCTTTATGAGCAGCTTATGCTCGACGACCCTGAGGACGGTGTGGAGCGCGACTTTACGGAGCTTATGAATCCGGACTCCATCACCATAAGGCACGGCTATGTTGAGCCGGCGCTTGCAGCGTCAAAGCCGGGCGACCACTTCCAGTTCATGCGCATAGGCTACTTCTGCACGGACCTTGACCATACCCCCGAAAGGCCGGTGTTCAACCGCTCTGTCGGCTTGAAGGACAGCTTTAAGATGTAAGAGCGGCACTAAAGCTCAGAAAGGATACACAAATGTCTGATACGCTTAAAACAGTCAGGACCAGATTTGCCCCGTCGCCCACGGGCTATATGCATATAGGCAACCTCAGGAGCGCGCTTTATACATGGCTCTACGCAAGGCATCATGGCGGCAGGTTTATACTGCGCATAGAGGATACCGACCAGAACCGCTATGTTGAGGGCGCTACCGAGGTGATATACAGGACGCTCAAAAGCATAGGCATGGATTGGGACGAGGGTCCGGACGTAGGCGGCGAATACGGGCCGTATGTTCAAAGTGAAAGGAAGAATATGTATCTTCCTTACGCCCAAAGGCTTGTTGAAATGGGTAAGGCATATTACTGCTTCTGCACCAATGAGGAGCTGGACTGCCGCAGGAAGGCCGCAGCCGACAGGGGAGAAACCTTTAAGTATGACAAGCACTGCCTGCACCTTCCCAAGGAGGAGGTCGAAAGGCGGCTTGCCGCGGGCGAACCGTATGTTATACGCCAAAACGTGCCGGAGCAGGGCGAGGCCAGCTTTGACGACGCCATATACGGCCACATAAGCGTGGATTGTTCCGAGCTTGACGATATGATACTGATAAAGGCGGACGGTATGCCGACATATAACTTCGCCAACGTCATAGACGACCATACCATGGGCATAACCCACGTTATGCGCGGAATGGAGTATCTTTCCTCAACGCCCAAGTATAATCTGCTTTATGACGCCTTCGGCTGGGAAAAGCCCGTATACATACACATGACCAGCATAATGAGGGACGCGCAGCACAAGCTTTCCAAGCGCGATGGCGACGCTTATTATGAGGATTTTATCGCCAAGGGATATCTTAAAGAGGCGATAATAAACTACGTTGCGCTGCTCGGCTGGAACCCGGGGGACGACAGGGAGTTCTTTACGCTTGACGAGCTTATTGACGCCTTTGACGTGAGCGGCATGAGCAAGTCCCCCGCAATATTTGACGTTGCAAAGCTGACATGGATGAACGCCGAATATATACGCCGCATGAGCGAGGCCGAGTTTGACGCGGCCGCCGCGCCCTGGTATAAACGTTCAGGTATAGGCCATATGGACAAAAGCCTGCTCAGGCGCATATTGCAGCCAAGGCTTGAGATATTTTCACAGATGGCGGACATAACGGACTTTCTTGTTAAGATGGACGAGCAGTTTGACCTTGCCCTGTTCACCAACAAAAAGTCAAAGACAAATCCCGAGATCTCCGCAAGCGTTCTCGATATGGCGATACCGGAGCTTGAGTCGCTGCCTTCATGGGACGAGGAAAGCCTGCACGGCTGCCTTATAGGCATGGCGGAGGCCAACGGCATGAAGAACGGCACGCTGCTTTGGCCGGTGCGCATAGGCATGGCCGGAAAGGCCGTGACCCCAGGCGGAGCCATAGAGATAGCCTGCTTATTGGGCAGGGAGGAGAGCCTGAGGCGCCTTAAGCTCAGCCGCGACAGGCTGAAGCAGGCGCTGTAAGCTTTGGCTTTGAGCCTAAGGCAGCGGCTTTGGCCGCAATTATTTCGGAGGTATAGCCTAAGATGTACTCGGCAGATGAAGAGCAGCTTATAGACATGTGGCGCTTTGAAGAGGCTTTCCCGTTCGGCGGATGGGATATGATGCATCTTGACGGGCGCTGGCAAAGCGAGCAGCTTCCCTGGGATTATCGCGAGGAGGTGCTCGGCTATCTTACGGCAAACGATATGCTCCTTGATATGGATACCGGCGACGGCGACTTCCTTTTGAGCCTTAGGCATCCATATGAGCTGACCTGCGCCACGGAATCCTGCGAGCCGGATTACGAGCGCTGCATAGAGCAGCTCGTTCCGCTTGGGATAAGGCTTGCATACTGCGATGTGGACAGGGAGGAGCTGCCCTTTGGCAGCAATATGTTCGATATAGTTCTTAGCAGGCACGGCGGCTATTCGCGCGATGAGCTTTTCAGGGTGCTTAAGCCGGGCGGAGTGTTCATAACCGAACAGATAGGCCAGCGCGACAACAGGGCCTTGTCAAAGCGGCTTTTGCCTGAATATGAACCGCCATTTCCCGGGCATTGTTTGAAAAATGCGGTTGAAGCCTTCCGCAGCGGCGGCTTTAACGTGCTCTTCGGCAAGGAATACTTCCCAAAGCTCAAGTTTTGGGACGTTGGGGCGCTGGTATACTTTGCGCGCACGGTAAGCTGGGAATTTCCGGGCTTTTCGGTAGACCGCTGCCGGCGCGAGCTTCTGGCCCTTAATGAGGAGATCAACGAAATGGGCTGCATAGACAGCCTGCTTCACCGTTTTCTGCTGATCGCCCAAAAGCCCGAAAGGCTGTAGGGCGTGTGCAGAATCAAAAGCTCCATCTATCTTTAAGGCCGCCCTTTAAGGGCGGTTTGAGAGTGTCAAAAAAGTGGCTGGTCGCCACTTTTTCGAGTTTTTATATGCTAATATCGTTTATCCGCCAAGATAGGCCTTTTTAACATCCTCGCTCTCAAGCAGCTCCCTGCCGCTGCCGCTCAGCGTTATCCTGCCCGTTTCAAGCACATATGCCCTGTCCGTTATCTTAAGCGCCTTGTTGGCGTTTTGCTCAACAAGCAGTATCGTGGCGCCGCTCTGCCTAAGCTCGGCTATAATTGAGAATATCTGCTCCACAAGTATTGGCGAAAGGCCCATGCTCGGCTCGTCCATCATTATCAGCTTTGGCTTGCTCATAAGCGCCCTTGCCATGGCAAGCATCTGCTGCTCGCCTCCGGAAAGGGTGCCGGCCTCCTGCCTGCTGCGCTCCTTGAGCCTTGGGAAGCGGCTGAACACATCCTCCACCGCTTCCTCGGGAATGCGGCCGAGTATGTACGCGCCCATCTCTATGTTTTCCATAACGCTCATGTGCGCAAACACACGCCTGCCCTCCGGAACCTGCGCAAGGCCAAGCCGGACTATCTTATTCGGCTCAAGCTTCGTTATATCCTTGCCCATGAATTCTATGCTGCCCTGCTTCGGGTGCAAAAGGCCGGATATGGTCTTAAGCGCGGTGCTTTTGCCTGCGCCGTTAGCGCCTATAAGCGAAACTATCTCGCCCTGGCCGACCTCAAAGCTCACGCCCTTTACGGCGTGTATCTTGCCATAATAAACATGTATGTCATTCACCTTCAAAAGCGTACTCACTTTTCAGCCTCCTTGCCAAGATAAGCCTCTATAACAACAGGGTCGTTCCTTATCTGCTCCGGCGTGCCTTTGGCTATTATACGGCCGTAGTTCAGCACGGCTATGCCCTCGCATATGCCCATAACAAGGTTCATATCATGCTCGATAAGCATTATTGCTATATGGAAGCTATCCCTTATCTTCAATATGTTCTCCATAAGCTCGGCAGTCTCGGACGGATTCATGCCGGCCGCCGGCTCGTCAAGCAGAAGTATGCCCGGGCGCGTTGCAAGCGCGCGCACTATTTCAAGCTTTCTCTGCGCGCCGTATGGCAGGCTGCCCGCCTTGGCGCCGCACATATCCTGCATATTGAATATGCTCAATAGCTCCCTCGCCCTCTCCCTGGCCTTCTTTTCCTGCTTCCAATAAGAGGGCAGCCTCAGCATGCTCGCAAGCACGGAGCAATCCACAGAATTGCTCAGGCCTATAAGCACGTTCTCCTCAACGCTCAAGTCCTTAAAAAGCCTTATGTTCTGGAACGTCCTCGCCACGCCCCTCCTGTTGACCTCGTCCGTAGTCATGCCGAGCGTATCCACGCCGTTTACAAGTATGCTGCCGCGCGTTGGCCTGTACACATTGGTAAGCAGGTTGAACACCGTCGTCTTCCCCGCGCCGTTTGGGCCGATTATGCCGCATATCTCGGTCCTGCCTATGGCTATGGTAAACTCGTCCACCGCGCTGAGGCCGCCAAAGTCTATGCCGATGCGCCTGCACTCAAGTATGGGCGTTTGGCCAAGATCCCTTTCCGGTATAAGGTTGTAGCTGGGTTCCCTTACAAGCTTGTTCATGCTTCGCCCTCTCCTTCCGCCTTGTCAAAAGCCCTGCTTTTGCGTATGCGCCTGAATATATCGCCGTTTATGGCGTTTTCTATTATCCGCTTCATGGAGAAGTCATACCTTCCCATAAGTCCGGAGGGCTTGAATATCATAGTCGCTATCAGGAGCAGGGAGTATGCTATCATTCTGTAATTATCAAACGCCCTAAGCAGCTCAGGCGCGGCAGTCAGCGCTATCGCCGCCGCTATGCTGCCTACCATGGAGCCCATGCCGCCAAGCACCACCATTACAAGTATCTCTATCGACTTCATAAACCCAAAGCTTGATGGATTCAATATGCCAAGGTAGCCCGCATAAAGCGCGCCCGCGGCTCCGGCAAACGCCGCCGACATGGAAAAAGCAAGCGTTTTGTAATACGTTATGTTTATGCCGCAGGCCTCTGCCGCTATCTCGTTTTCCCTTATGGACAGCACCGCGCGGCCGTGGCGCGACTTGATAAAGGTATGTATCAGGAAGCACGTCAGGCCCACCATGAGCCATGCGTTTACAAACGTCGTGGTCTTTGGTATGTTCTGCAGGCCCGCCGCGCCGTTAGTCAGCTTAAAGCCCAAAACGGAGTCTATGTTCAAAAGCACAACGCGTATTATCTCGCCAAAGCCGAGGGTGATTATGGCGAGATAGTCGCCCTTCAGCCTCAGCGCCGGTATGCCTATAAGCACGCCAAACAATCCGGCCACGGCAGCGGCTATTACTATGCCGATAGGGAATGCTATGCCCGCCGGTATGGAGGTATGCGTCATAAATATTGCGCTTGCGTAAGCGCCAACGGCCATAAAGCCGGCATGGCCAAGCGGCAGCTGGCCAAGATAGCCCGTCGATACGTTCAGCGATACGGCCAATATCACCTGTATGCCTATGAGCATGGCGACCTTTGTTATAAAGCCAGGCAGCGCGCCGCTTGAAAGCAAAACGCCAAACAGCGATATAAAGGCTATAAACAGGCCCAGGTTTATTATATATGCAGCCCATACGGGCAGCTCAAAGCGCTTTTTGTTTGCTTTGTTGTTTGCTCTGTTATCCATAAAGCTCACCTTAGACCTTCTCCGTCATAGGCCTGCCCATAAGTCCGGTAGGCTTTACAAGAAGCACTATTATAAGTATTGCAAACACTACCCCGTCCTTCCACTCGCTAAGTCCGGCAGAGGATACCAAAGCCTCCGCTATGCCTATGGCGAAGCCTCCCGCCATGGCCCCGGGTATAGAGCCTATGCCGCCAAGCACGGCCGCCACAAACGCCTTTAACCCCAGCATGGAGCCCATAGTAGGCGTGGCCTTCGGGTATGCGCAGCAATAAAGCACGCTGCCTATGCCCGCAAGCGCGCTGCCCACGGCAAAGGTAAAGGAGATGGTATTGTTTATGTTTATGCCCATAAGCTGGGCCGCGCCCGCGTCCTCGCTAACGGCGCGCATCGCCTTGCCCATTTTGGTCTTTTTTACAAGCACGTTAAGCAGCACCATAGCTATTCCTGCCGCCGCAAGCGTGACGGCCGCCTCCGCAGGTATGGATACGGCGCCTACGGTTATAGGCTCGGCGTTTATAAACGGCGGTATAACGCGGGCGTTTGCGCCGAATATAAGCTGCGCCGCGTTTTCAAGAAAGTATGATATGCCTATCGCCGTTATCAGCAGCGATATTCGCGGCGAGCTTCTAAGCGGCTTGTACGCGGCCTTTTCTATCACCACGCCAAGCGCCGTGCAGCCAACTATGGCCGCAAGCAGCGCTATTATAGGGTTAAGGGCAAATCTGGCCATCATCAGCCACACTATATATGCGCCCACCATTATTATGTCGCCATGAGCAAAGTTGAGCAGCATTATTATTCCATACACCATGCTGTAGCCAAGCGCTACAAGCGCATATATGGAGCCCGACTGCAGGCCGTTTATAAGCTGTTTCAGTATAGTAGTAAGCAGTGACATAAACGCAAAGCAACCTTTCGATAAATCAATGGATAATAGCTTACGGGGAAGCGGTGATGCCGCTCCCCCATAAGCAGCCTAAGCTCAATACATTCTGTCAAACACCTCTTCGCCGGAGGTGACCTTCATTATTACGGCGTCCTTTATGGGGTTGTTGCTATCGTCAAATGTATAGCCGGCCTCGCTGGTTATGCCGCATATCGTGGCGCCCTCGCTCTTTATCGCGTCTATAACGGCCTGCTTGTATTCCTCGCTCGCCGGCGCGCTGCCGCCCGTCTCCGCCTTTTCAAGCGCGGCGCACATCAGCATTGCGGCGTCGTAGGCCGTGGCCGCGAACATATTGAGCGTATCCTTGCCGTAGCCCGCGACATATTCCTCTTCAAACTTCTTCACGGCGTCCGTTGAGCCGGGCGCGTAGGAGGAGCAATAGAAGCTTCCCTCAAGCGCCTCCTTTGAGGCATACTTGGTCACGCTGCTCCAGCCGTCGCCGCCAAGGAAGGTGCTGCTGACGCCCACCTGCCTCGCCTGTGTGACTATCATGCCGTCGTCCTCATAATAATTTGGGCAGAACACAACGTCCGGAGCCTTTGCGGCTATGTTGGTGAGCTGGCTCTTGAAATCCACGTCGCCCTTGGCATAGCCTTCTTCCGCAACGATCTGTATGCCAAGCTGTGCGCATTTCTGCTTGAACGCTTCCGCAAGGCCCTGCGCGTAATCGTTGCCTGTTTGGCAAAGCAGAGCCGCCGTTTTTGCGCCGAGTATATCGTTTGCAAAGCCGGCCATCTTTTCGCCCTGGAACGGGTCTATAAAGCAGGTGCGGAACACGTTTGAATATACCGTGCCGTCCTCCTTAACGGTAACGGCCGCAGCGGTGGCGCTCGGGGTTATCATGGGCATGTTTACCGCGTTGGCCTCGCCCACAACCGCAAGGGTATTGCCCGTAAGCACGTCGCCTATAAGCGCGGTTATGCCGTTATCCACCATTCTTGTAAAGGCTGTCACGCTCTCGGTATCGTCGCCCTTGTTGTCGTATATAACAAGCTCTATCCTTTTGCCGTTTATGCCGCCGTTTTCGTTCACCTTGTTGAAATACAGCTCCGCCCCGTTGCGCACGCCGAGGCCGTATGCCGCATATTCGCCCGTGTGCGGCCCAAGTATGCCTATCTTTATGGTGTTTGCCGAGGCATCCCCGCTTTGCGCGGCTTGTCCGGAGCAGCCCGCAAGCATCAATAGCATCATCAAGGCCGCAAGCGCAAACGCGAACGTGCGTTTCACAGTCATGGTCATCGTCCTACTCATCTTCATACTTACCTCCGTTTTGTAACCTTGAATTTTGATAAAATAAAAGCGGCTCCCCGTTTGGCTATCGGAGAACCGCCCATTTCTACGCGTATTTTTATGCGTTACGTCAGGCATGCTCTCCGCTTCGTAATAATTATGATTACAAGGCTAATAAGGCTGATGAGTATAATCAGCCCTACAGAAACTATGCCAACCATGCCGGCCATGCAGTTTATAAGAAGCGCAAACGCGGCCAATACAGCCATAAAGCTATATCTGCTTTTAACCATAATGCGCTCCTTTCTGCCGTCAAAACGACGCTTCAAAATTTAGTATATAATATAATCTTTAGATGTACTGTTTGTCAACCCTCATTTTTATAAAATGTTTGATAATATTTTTCCAATGTCATATCATGCTCGGTAAGGTAGCGCGCAAGCTCCCTGCCGACATAGCGAAAATGCCACGGCTCAAACACTATTACCGTCTCCTGCTCCTTGCCCTTTGGGTATCTTAATATGAACCCGTACTCGCTGCAATGCGCATACAGCCACTTGCCCTGCTCGGTATCAGCGAAGCCTTGCGAGAGGGCGGTGGCGTCTACCGCCGCTATATCAAACGCAAGCCCCGTCTGATGCTCGCTTGCGCCAGGATAGGCCGTAACTATTGGCTTATCCACATCCTTGCCGTAGTTTTGATCCTTGGCGACTTTTTTGTCCCAAAGCGCCTGCTGCTCGGCATAGTCCCTATAGGCGCTTACAAGATAGAAGCCGTACACGCCGTCCTTCTGCGCCGCCTTAAGCATGGCCTTCAACGCGAGCATGGCCTCCTTATCGCCCTTTATAGAGTCTTTTTTGAGCTTTACGTTTTCAAGCCCCATATCCGCCGCCTTTACAAGGTTGTTCGGCACATAGTCCGGGCTTATAAGGTTTTTTCTGTTTATCAGGGCGGTATAGTAATTATCGCGCATATACGCCGCCCTCTCCTCTATGTTCGGGGCGGCATAGGTTATGGATATACCGCCGTCGGCATCTGAATCAAGCCTCGCCATAACGCCCCATGCATCGTTTTCGGTTATGAATATCTCCGAATCCGGCAGCGCGGCTATCACCCTTTCGTTTGCCGAATCGTCGTCAAAAAGCCGGTTGGTGCTGATTATCGCCGCCTTGGGGGCCACGCTTGACGCGAATGTGTCAAGCGTAGCGTCAGGATTGCCATGATTGCCCACCTTAAGCACATCCGCTTTAAGCTGCGCGCCCGAATCAAGCAGCGTCTGCTCCTCGCTGAACTGCATATCGCCGGTAAAAAGCACGCTTTGCCCGTTTACCTTAAGCATCATGACAAGCGAATTGTCGTTATCATCGTCCGCATTAAAGCTTATCGGGGCAAGCACCTCAAGGCTTGCGCCGTTGCCGAGCCGCAGCTCCGCCCCGGCGGAAAGCACGCTTTGAGCAAGGCCGAGCTTGGCAAGCTTTTTATCGAGCTTCAATACGCCCTCGTCGTCCTTTTCGCCTATGTCGGAGCGATAGGCATTGTTTATCTTGAAGGTATTTGCTATGGCTTTCAGGCCGCCGGTATGATCCTTGTGGCTATGCGTAAGGAATATGCCCTCAAGCTCGCTCACTCCATATTGGCGCAGTATGCTTATAAGCTCGTCCGCATTTTCCTCCCTGCCGGTATCTATAAGATAGAATTTTGAATCGATGGCTACAAGCGCCGCGTCCCCCTTTTTGGCGTTAATAAAAAGCACCCACGCTTCCGCCGCAGTTGCGGCATCCGGTGCGGCGGTAAAAATGGGCGCGGCCGTGCCGGACGCATTACCGGCTATCTCAACGCGCTCAGGCTCGGATGTTTGCCCGCCACCGCCGTAAGCGCAGCCGTAAAGCGGCAGCGCAGCGATAATGCAGCATAGGATTCTGATAAGCTTGGTGTTCATGTAGCCATTATACCATCAGCTGATAATGGAATACAAGGAGGTTCGATCTGCCGAAGAGCCATCAAACGAACAAGCTTTTTGCCCATTTACAGGCTCCATGAGCAAAAAACGCGAAAACAGCATAAAGCAGGTGTTGACAAGATGGCAAAGTATAAGTATAATACTTCTTGCGGTTCGTGAAGAGCCGTGATATCGCGGTCATGGCGGAATAGGCAGACGCGTACGTTTGAGGGGCGTATGGGCAACCGTATGAGTTCAAGTCTCATTGACCGCACCAATTAAAAGCATCACCTGCCAAGGTGGTGTTTTTTTGTTGGCCTTTTGATAAAGTGGCTTTTAAGCCGCAGCCTGTTTATGTTTATATAAGCTGTTTTAACAGCAGCCGCTCGTCAACCACCCTGTATGCCGGCCGGTACGCCAGGCGGTATTTTGCGCTGTGCGATACGGCAGGATAGCCGAGGCCTGCGTAGCCAAGAAGGTAAGCGTCAAGCTCTTTTGATGTGAAAGAAAACATGCCGCCGGCTGCGGCCCGTGACAGCACCCCAAGCTTGGCCTTGAACGAGGCCATATCGCCGCGGTTGCTGTTGGCCGTTTGCACGAATATGCTGTTTAGCGCTTCCAGCGGTAGCCTTGCCGTATCCACTGCGCAAAGGTCAACGCGCACGATGCCGTTGCCTATCGGCTCATAAAGCGGAAGCGACAGCCGCCTTTCTACGCCTGCAAACTCGCGCCTGAGCATAGCAAGAGCGGAGGAAGCATCCTTTATCATGTGTCCTCCGGCAAATTCGTTTTGGTATACAAGCTTTACCGCGTCCTCGCACAGCATAAGCGGATACTTTTCAGCATGAAGCGAAAGTATGTCAATAAGCTCCAACAAAGCGTCCTTTCAGCCCCTGGCTTTTATAAAATGCGCTGTATGGCATATCCAAACAGCTTGTATTTTATTATACAGGCAAAGGGCTTTGCGTTCAACTATCCCTCGCAGCAGGCGCTCTTTATAAGCTCTGTCAAAACGCGTATGCCCTGCGCATAGGCCCGTATGGATATGCGCTCGTTAACGCCGTGTACGCCGCCTGCAACGTCCTGATGCGGGGCCATGAAGGGGCTGCACCTGAAACAGGCGTTGCACACCGTCTCATAATTACGCGCGTCCGAGGCGCCTGTTACAAGGCTCGGTATAAACAGCGCACCTTTATAGTAGCGCGCCATAGCGGACTTCAGCATGTCGTAGCCGCGGCAGGCAGTATCCGCACAGGCGGATGGCGGGTCCGCCTTTATAAAGCGGACGGCGACTGATGTGCCGTCTATAAGCCCTTCAACATGTGCGCGCACATCCTCCACCGTTTCCGTTGGAGCTATGCGGGTGTTTATGACTGCGCGCATGTTTTGGGGCAGTATGTTGTTCATGGCGCTTCCGCCCTCTATCACGGTAGGCGCAAACGTCGTGGTCACATACGGGAAGAGAACGGGGTCGTTATAGCAATACCGCGCTATCAGCGCGCCGTTTTTGTCTATATCGGCGACAAGCGTTTTAAGCGGCTCTTTGTTTATATACGGCTTAAGGGTCAAAAAGAAGTCCTTCATCAAAGGCGAAAGCTTCGGCTCTATCGGGTTTTCAACTATTGAGGCAATAGCCCTTGCAAGCTTGCCCAAGGAGGTGCCGCCAAACGGCCTTGCCGATGAACTCGGTAAATGCCTCTATATCCTCATATTTTACGCCTGGCAGCTCAACGGTGAGCCTTGTTGTGAAGGCGACCTCGCCATTGCCGAACTTTTCGGCAGCTTCGGCTATGGTGCGGGCCTGCTCATGCGTTATAACGCCGTTTACGGTTATTATGCGCGCGGAGAAGCCGCCGCCCTGTGAGTTGGCAAGAAAGCCGCGGCCTTTAACGGCCTTTTTTTCTGCATCGGTGGGAGTATACATTCCTGTTTACCTTCCTTGTTTTGAATTAAGTTGTATTTGATGCTTTATTCAAAAAGCTGTTCATTGAATACGGAGCCGCCTTCAAGCACATATGTATCCGTATAGCCGAAGCGCCTCAGCCTGTTCTGCGCAAAATAAGCCTGCTTGCCCTTGTTGCATACAAGCACTATTTTATCGGCTTTGTCCAGGCCGTCTATAGGGCCGTTTATATCGGCAAAGTAATGATTGGGTATGTTCTTTTCCGCAGGAAGATTGCTCGTTTCGGTAACGCTTATCAGCTTTGCTTCGCCGGCAATGGCGCCGTAGCCCTGCGCGTCTATGCTGTCCATAGCGCCGCTTAGCTTGTTTATAAGCGCCGTAACGGCAACGGAAAACGGGTGTATTGCCGTTGAGAACGGCGGCGCATAGCAAAGGTCCATATTCTGCAGCTGATACACGTCCGCACCCAGCGATATCGCGGTAACGGCAACGTCTATCACCTTGTCAACGCAGCCCTTGCCTATAGCCTGGGCGCCTATGAGCTTGCCCGTCCTTTTGTCGCAGGTAAGCCTTATGCTCATCACTTCGCTGCCGGGGTAATAATGGGCCTTGTCGTCTGTGGCTATAACTACGCTTTCAGCATCAAAGCCGGCAGCTATGGCCGCGCTGTGGCAAAAGCCCGTTTTTGCCGCGTTCAATCCGGCAAGCTTTACAACGGCGGTGCCGAGCACGCCCGGGTATTCCTCCTCCTTGCCCGCAATGTTCATCGCCATCAGCCTTGCTTCCATATTGGCGCTCGAGCCCATAGGCGACCACTGCACGCTGTGCGTCATGCGGTTGAACACATTCACGCAGTCTCCCGCGGCGTATACGTCCGGAGCGCTTGTGCGCATGTGCGCGTCAACGCTTATAAGGCCGCGCTTGTCCATGGCTATGCCGCTGTCCTTGAGGAAGGCCGTGCAGGGGCGTATGCCTGCGCAAAGCACCACCATGTCCGTCTTGAGCTTGCGCTTATCGGTCATTGCGCCTTCAACCTTTTCGTTTCCATTTATCGCTACGAGCCTGGTATCGGTAAGCACGCCTATTCCGGCTTCGAGCAGCTTTGCTTGGGCATACTCGGCAAAGTCCGCGTCAAATCCCGGCAGTATATGCGGGGCCATCTCAACTATCATTGGCCTTATACCGGCGGAAAGCAGATTTTCCGCAAGCTCAAGCCCTATAAAGCCGCCGCCGACTATCAACGCCCTTTTGGCCTGCTTTGCGGCCTCGCGTATAGAGTCGCCATCGCCTGGTGTGCGCATGGTGAACACGTTTTTCAATCCGGCCCCCTCTATAGGCGGCACTATGGATTCGGCTCCGGCGGCTATTATAAGCTTGTCATATCTGATAAGCTCCGTATCGCCGTTTTCATTCGTCGCGGTCACGGTATGGCCCTGCGTGTCGACAGCCGTAGCCTCAACGCCGCAGCGCACGTTTACGCCGGTCAGCCTGGCGAACTTTTCAGGGCTGTTCACAACAAGCTCTTCCCTTGTTTTTATGCTTCCGCCAACGTAGTATGGCAGCCCGCAGCCGGCAAAGGACACATAGTCGCTTTTTGTTATAAGCGTTATGCTGCAATCGTTGCCCAGCTCCCTTTTCAGCTTTGCTGCGGCCTTTGTGCCTGCCGCGACCCCACCGATTACCAGAATGTTCATGGCTGTCCCCTTTCCTGCTCCCGTATTGCTCTTGTTTTGATGTTTTTGCCTGATTCGGGGCGCTTTTGCCCCAAATTTGAATTTTTATACCTTGATTGTGATTATACATTCGTAAAATACTATAATTTTAATGAAATACATTACAATAAACTAATGGGAGCGCGCATGACGAACAGGCACATAAGGATATTCGTTAAAACGGCGGAGCTTAGGAGCATGAGCGAGGCCGCAAAGGCCATGTATATATCGCAATCCTCGGTAAGCCAGGCGATAAGCGAGATAGAGAAGGAGTACGGCGTTAAGCTTTTTGAAAGGCTGTCAAAGGGAGTATATCTCACGCAGGCTGGGGAGCAGCTTATGGAATACGCGGTAAGGCTGATATCGCTCCAGCAGCAGATGGAAAGCTATCTCTCCACAGCCAACAGCGAGCAGTTCATAAGGCTCGGCGCCACAATAACCGTGGGCGCGTATTCGATAAGCCCCATAGTAAAAAGGCTGAAGCAGGATTTTGAGCATATTCGGGCGGAGGTGCATGTGGCGAACACGCACCTGCTTGAGCAGATGCTTATAGAAAACAAGCTCGACGCGGCGCTGGTGGAGGGCAGAATAAACAGCGAATACCTGATAAGCAGCCATGCGGTAAGGGATAAGATTGTGCTTATATGCGGAAGGGAGCATGGCTTTTACGGCAGGAAGAGCGTAAGGTGTGAGGAGCTTAAAAACGCCGACTTTATTTTGAGGGAGGAGGGCAGCGGCACAAGGGCCCAGCTTGAAAACGCATTGAGGCAGGAGCATATACCATACAACATAGCATGGACGTCGTTTACGTCAGACGCCATACTTTCCGCCGTTGCCGACGGCCACGGCATAAGCGTTATATCCGAAAGGCTGGTGAAGGGCTATGTTGACAAGGGCATGCTTTGGAGCATGGATATAGAGGGCATGGAGCTTGGAAGGTATTTTGACATAGTATATCACAAGGACAAATACATAACGCCGGCGCTGAGGCGCTTTGCAGAGCTTTGTATGGAATACGGCAGGGAGAACGCCACGAGCCATGCCGAATAACAGAGGGAATAAGCATACCGGCTGCATGTATATGCTGCTTATACTCGCGCTTATGGCTATGTGCATAGTATCGCTTAGCGTAGGCGCGGCGGCTATGCCCATAAAAAGCATATTCGAAGCCGTAAGCAGGCGCGAAGGCACAAACTGGTCAATAATCGCATATATACGCGTGCCGCGCATGATAGGCTCCCTGCTTGCCGGCGCGGGGCTTGCGGCATCAGGCTGCATAATACAATCCGTGATGAACAACCCGATGGCGGGGCCTGGCATAATAGGCGTTAACGCGGGTGCGGGCTTTGCCACGCTGGCATGCATGGCGCTGTTTCCGCACGTCAGCGCGCTGCTGCCATCGGCCGCGTTCATGGGCGCGGTATGCTGCACGCTGTTCATATACGCCGTGGCGGGGATAATGGGCGCATCCAAGATGAAGCTGATACTTGTGGGCGTTGCAGTAAGCAGCATGCTCTCTGCGGCGTCAAGCCTTATTAAGGAGCTTTTTCCTGATATAATAACGGCAGCAAACACGTTCAGCGTAGGCAGCCTTTCGGGAGTAAACTACGATGTGCTTATTCCGGCGGCACTGTACATACTGCCGTGCATAGCGCTGAGCGTACTGCTTGGCCGGAACATGGACGTGCTCAGCCTTGGCGAGGAAACGGCGAACAGCATTGGCCTTAACGTGCAGGCGACAAGGTTCGCGCTGCTCGTTACAGCCGCGATGCTTGCAGGGGCCGCGGTCAGCTTTGCGGGGCTTATAGGCTTTGTGGGCCTTATCGTGCCGCACATGGCAAAGGCCGTGTTCGGCTCCGGCGCAAGGAGGGCCGTGCTCGGCTCGGCGCTTATAGGCGCGCTGCTCGTGCTCGTGTGCGATACGCTGGGCAGGGTGCTTTTCAGCCCCTATGAGCTTAGCGCGGGCATACTTATCTCGCTTATAGGCGGGCCGTATTTCTTATATATGCTCATGAAGAACTCAAGGGGAAAAGCAAATGCCTGAAAGCATAATATCAATTAGAGACCTGACGCTTGGCTACTATGGCTCGAGCGTGCTTGAAAGCATAAGCCTTGATATACGCGCAGGCGAAAAGCTGTGCATCGTGGGTCTTAACGGCAGCGGGAAATCAACGCTTATAAAGGCGCTTGACCGCTGCATCAAGCCAACGGGCGGAGGGCTGTATCTTAAGCAAAAGGAGTACGCCCGGTATTCAAAAAAGGAGTTTGCAAGGCTCGTTTCATATGTGCCGCAGCTGAGGCCCACGCCGAGCATAAGCGTGAAGGCGCTTGTGGAGCACGGCCGCTATCCGTATGTTGGTTTCGGAAGAAAGCTCAGCGCGCGCGACAGGAGCATGGTTGAAGAAGCCATAGCCTTTACCGGTCTTGGCGGCTGCGAAAACAGGCTTATAGAGACCCTTTCCGGCGGCGAAAGGCAGCGCGCATATCTTGCCATGGCCATAGCGCAGGATACGGAGGTGATGCTGCTTGACGAGCCCGCATCGTCAATGGATATAAGCAGCCGGCTCAGCATGCTGGAGCTTTTAAGCTCCATAAACAGCAAAAAGGGCGCTGCCATAGTTATGATAATGCATGAGCTTGCCGACGCGCTCACCTTTGCGGACAGGATATGCCTTATACACAACAAGGGCATATCCGCCTGCCGTAAGCCCGACGAGCTGCTAAGCTCCGGCCTGCTTGAAGACGTGTTCGGCGTGAAGATACACGATGTGGATAACGGCAGGGCGTATTGGTTTGAGCGGATAAGATAAGGATATCACGCAGCGCTTGTTAAAGCCGGCGGGCTTATCAAAAGGAATGAAATAAGTGTGCGGAGTAAACAAACTGTGAACAGCGGTGTTTTCGCCTTGCCCCGGGGGGATAAATCGCTCATACTAAAGCTGAACACTACATTCGCAGAAGGAGGACCGTACACATGGAAAAGCTTAATTCACCCCGTATCGACAGCTCCTTGCGCCACAATATACTTCGCATGCCCAGGGAGGTTTATTCGGCAAGCGGCATAGTTATAAACGGCAGGCGCATAAAGAGCTTCGTATTCACTACGGACCTTGCCATAATCCGCAACTGTGATGCCGATGCGGTGCTGGCCGTATACCCGTTCACTCCGCAGCAATGTATAAGCGACGCTATAATTAAAGCCTCCTACATACCCGTATTCTGCGGCGTAGGCGGCGGCACGACAAAGGGCCCCAGAACCGTAAGCCTTGCAAAGGACGTGGAAAGCCAGGGCGCGATGGGCGTGGTGCTTAACGCCCCGATTTCTAACCCCAACCTGACGGAAGTGGCAAAGGCTGTGGATATACCCGTCATAATCACAGTGACGCGCGAGGATACGGACATTCAGGCGCGTATAGACGCCGGAGCCTCCATAATAAACGTAGCCTGCGCGCAGAAGACTCCGGAGCTTGTGCGAAAATTTCGCGCCCAGTTTCCGGCGCTGCCCATAATAGCTTCTGGCGGGGGCACGCCGGAAAGCATCATGGCCACGGTGAGCGCCGGCGCAAACGCCATAACCTACACCCCTCCCTCCACGCAGGAGCTGTTCAAAAGCATAATGGATAAGCACCGCACTACCCTGCAGGTCACCCTGTAAGGCAGCGCGGCGAAAGGAACGGCATGAAAATCTTCAGGTTTTCGCACCTTGCGGGTTTTTCCGCCCGGGAGCTTGAGCGAGAGGCAAAACCCGTGAAAACTTGAAAAAGCGGCGCTCAGCCACTTTTTTGACACTCTCAAAGCGGCTTGCAGCCGCTTTTTTCATGCCCTTTTACATCTGTACCGGCCTTGCGCGCCTTTTGCCGGCCCTCGCGCAGCCTAAACATAGGCGTAGCGCAAGCGGAAAATATGTTATATAATATATGCGCGTGCAAAACGTGAAAAACTTAAAATACAGCTATACCTAATTTTGGAGTTTTGGGAGGATATTATGGGCGTACAAAAGGAATTCGGCTTTACCCTTGGCAGAATGGCAAAGGGACGGCGCAACCTTATAACCGATGTTCCGGGCGTAAAGGTGGGCCAGGTAAGCATACACGATGGCGAGATACATACGGGCGTTACCGCGATATTGCCGCACACCGGCGATATATTCCACGATAAATGCCCCGCGGCGAGCCACGTTATAAACGGCTTTGGCAAGAGCACGGGCCTTGTTCAGGTAGACGAGCTTGGCACGATAGAGACGCCGCTTATCCTGACCAACACGCTTTCCGTAGGGACCGCGTCCACCGCGCTGGTGCGCTACATGCTTGAAAGGAACGCCGACATAGGCGTGGACACGGGCACGGTGAACCCTATGGTATTTGAATGTAACGACGGTTATCTTAACGATATACGCGGCCTTCACGTCAAGCAGGAGCATGTGCTTGAGGCGCTTGCCGCCGCCTCTGACGAATTTGAGGAGGGCGCCACGGGCGCGGGCTGCGGCATGTGCTGCTATTCATTAAAGGGCGGCATAGGCTCGGCAAGCCGCACGTTTGAGCTTTACGGCAGCACATACACCGTAGGCTCGCTGCTGCTGACCAACTTTGGCTCGCTAAGGGACCTTACCATAGGCGGCGACAGGGTCGGCGAAAAGCTCTGGGCAGAAAAAGAGGCCGAGGAAAAGGACAAGGGCAGCGTAATAATAATAATCGCCACCGACGCCCCCTTGAGCGCAAGGCAGCTTAAAAGGGTGGCAAGAAGGGCGCAATCCGGCATAGCGAGGACCGGCAGCATAAGCGGCAACGGCTCGGGCGAAATAGCGCTTGCCTTCACCACGACGAACAGGATACCGCATTATTCAATAGATAAGCCCATATGCATACAGACAATGTATGAGGAGGATATGGACCTTATGTTCAGGGCGGCCATAGAGTGCGTTGAGGAAAGCGTTATAAGCAGCCTTACCCACGCCGTGCGCACAGAGGGCTTCCGCGGCCATGTCAGGGAGAGCCTTGCGGACCTGATGAGATAAAATACCAAGGTATTAAGCCCCATATTATCATTGCGAAAGCAAGGGAATCAGTATACAATATCAGTTGATAATTTATTGTAAACTTTGCTGCCCGCTAACCAGCACGCATGCTGGCGAGAGGCAAGACCCGAAGGAACCCAAAAGTGGCCTTATGCCGCTTTTTCGGCAGCTTATTCCGCCCCAAATGGCTGGGATACGGCCATAATCAAGGCGCATAGCCGCCAAATCCATCTTAATTTTAAGGAGAGCCCAATGAACAAAAAAGCGATTGTCATTTCACCCCGCGCCCTTTATGTATGCGCGCCCGCCTTTGATGCGGAGGCTGACGACGAGGGCTGGTACGGCCACATAGTTACCTGCACACAGAAGCTTGACGGCGGCTGGTACAAGATAATCACCCCCTACCGCTACGAAACATACGCCCACAAGGACGATCTGCTCTTCGACGCCAAGGAGGTAAAAAGGGCCGAAAGCGAGGACACGAAGCTCATGCGCGTGTGGGCGCTTGCGGGGGACGTGCATACCGAGGGCAAGCACAACGGCAACGTTATACTTACGCTTTACAGGGGCGCAATAGTTGAAAGGATAGACGATGAAAACGCGCCCAACGGCTGGACCCACGTCCGCCTTTACGGCGGGGCGGAGGGCTTTATGCGCTCCACACAGCTCGGCGCATATTATTCAAAGCCGGCCCTGGGCGAGGAGGAGCTAAGGAACGCCGTATGCAGCCTTGCCAGGCAGTACCTTGGCACGCAGTACCGCTGGGGCGGCAAGACCCCGCTCGGCATAGATTGCTCCGGCCTTGTGGGCAGCTGCTATCTTATGTACGGCGTGGATATGTACAGGAACGCCGATATAGTGGAAGGCTTCTGCGTGCATGAAATAGAGCGCAAGGACATAAAGAAGGGCGACATGCTCTTCTTCAAGGGCCATGTGGCCATGTATTTAGGCGAGGGTCGCTATATACACTCGACAAGCAAGGCAGGAAGCGACGGCGTGGTGATAAACAGCCTTTCCCCCTGCGACCCTGATTACAGGGAGGACCTTGCAAACGGCGTTATAGCCGTAGGCAGCGTGTTTTAAGGAGCTATGATGAACCCAAACGACGATATACGCTATCTGAGCATCGGCCTGCCGGAGGATATTGCAATGCTTAAGGCCGCCGGCGAGCTTGACGAGGCGATAAGGCTTATAGACCTGCGGTTGAACGACCCCAGGACCACTGCGCCGCTTGCCGCGTGTATGCGCGTTGAGAAGGAGATAATCAAACGCCTCCCTGAAAACTATCCTTATACCCTTGAAACGGCGCTTGCGCGCATACGCAGGGATATCCCCGACTTTACCGAGGAGGAGTTCCACAAGCTTGAGGATATAAACAGGATAGGCTGGATATTCGTGAATCATCAGCGCAGGTATTTCAGGAGCTTCCATTCCACCCTGCTCAAGACAGATCCGGAATATGCAAGGCGCGCCCATGTGAGCGATACCGGAACCTCTCAGGGAGAGGACAAGCCCTCTGAGGCTGTAAGCACACTGGACAGGTCTATGAACATAATGAAGGAGCGCGGCAGCTTCGGCGTACACATAAGGATGCGCGCTTCCATAAGGATAGATGACGAGGGCTTCAAAAAAGGCAAGCTGGTAAGGGCTTACCTGCCCATACCCGCGCGCTGCATACAGCAGGGGAACATACGGCTTTTGAGCTTTTCGCACGAGCCGAAGCACATATGCGGCGAGGATGCGCCCATAAGGACCGTGTATTTTGAGGAAAAGCTTGATAAGAACGAGGAATTCTTTGTTGAGTACGAATATGACAGCATTGCCCCTTATCATGATACCGCAAAGCTGACGCCTGACAGGATTCAGCCTTCATCATTCAATACCGCTCAGCAGGAGCCGCATATAGCGTTTACCCCGTATATACGCGAGCTTGCGGCAGAGCTTGGCAGGGGCTGCGCCAACAACCTTGAAAAGGCGCGCGCCTTCTATGATTTTGTTACGACAAGGGTGATGTATTCATACATGCCGGATTACTTCTGCCTTGAGAACATTGCGCAAAGCTGCGCAAGGAATTTTAAGGGAGATTGCGGGGTTCAGGCGCTGCTGTTCATAACGCTGTGCAGGGCGGCCTCGATACCGGCAAGGTGGCAAAGCGGGCTTTACGCCGCGCCGCAGGATGTTGGGCATCACGACTGGACGCAGTTCTACATTGCCCCCTACGGATGGCTGTTTGCGGATCCGTCCTTTGGCGGCAGCGCGTACAGGGCAAAGAACTATCCGCGCTGGAACCACTATTTCGGCAACCTTGATCCATACAGAATGGTCGCCAACAGCGAATTTCAGCACAGCTTTGAGCCACCCATGAAGCATTGGAGGTACGACCCCTACGATAACCAGGGCGGCGAGATAGAGTATTTTGATGAGCCGATACCCTCGCGCTTGATCACCACCGGTGCGAAAATGCTTGAAATAAAAGAGCTTTGATGCACATTGACACTTAAACAAAACGGAGGAAAACATCACATGACGGAGAAGAAGCTGCCTTTTAACAAGGCGCAGATGGAGAAGATAATAGAAAAGTATCCTACTCCATTCCATATATATGACGAAAAGGACATCCGCTCCCGAATAAGGGCGCTTAGAAAAGCCTTCAGCTGGAACGAGGGCTACAAGGAATACTACGCCGTTAAGGCATGCCCCAACCCCATAATAATGAGCATACTGCGCGATGAAGGCTGCGGCATGGATTGCTCAAGCTATGCGGAGCTTATGCTCAGCGAGGCCATCGGCGTTACCGGCAGCGGCATAATGTTTTCCTCAAACGATACGCCCGCCAAGGACTTTGAGTACGCCCGCAGGCTAAACGCCACCATTAACCTTGACGACATAACGCTTATAGATTTTCTTAAGGAGCATGGCGGCATACCGGATACCATATCCTGCCGCTTCAATCCTGGCGGCGAGTTCCGCATAGGCACGGCCATAATGGGCAACCCGGCGGACGCCAAATACGGCTTTACAAGGCAGCAGCTTACAGAGGGCTTCAAAAAGCTGAAGGCGCTTGGCGTGAAGCATTTCGGCCTGCACTCGTTCCTCTCCTCCTGCAACACGAACAATATGTATTATCCAACGCTTGCCAAGCTGCTTTTCGGCGTGGCCAGGGAGCTGCACGACGAGCTTGACGTTGATATTGCCTTCATCAACCTTTCCGGCGGCATAGGCATACCCTACAGGCCGGAGGACAGCGCAACGGATATAGCCTTTGTAGGCGCGAAGGTACACGAGGTATATGACGAGGTGTTTGCCGGCTCCGGCATGAAGCCCAGGATATTCACCGAGCTTGGCCGCTACATGACCGGCCCCGCCGGCTATCTTGTCACCAGGGCAATACATCACAAGGATACCTACAAGCACTTTATAGGCACGGACGCCTGCGCGGCCAACCTTTTGAGGCCCGCCATGTACGGCGCTTACCATCACGTTACCGTGCTTGGCAAGGAAAACGCGCCCTGCGACCATCTTTATGACATAACCGGCTCCCTTTGCGAAAGCAACGACAGGTTCGCCATAGACAGGATGCTGCCCGAAATAGACGAAGGCGACATACTTGTTATACACGATACCGGCGCGCACGGCTTCTCCATGGGCTATAACTACAACGGCAAGCTCAGGAGCGCGGAGGTGCTGCTAAAGGAGGACGGCTCGACCGAGCTTATACGCCGCGCCGAGACAAACAGGGACTATTTTGCCACGTTTGATTTTCTCAATATACCAAGGCTAAAGGAGGAGCTATGATTAGCATTAAAAAGCTGAATCTGGGCCAGTTCCCGACCCCCATGTACAGGCTTGACAACATGAGCCGCACGCTTGGCCGCAGCATATATATAAAAAGGGACGATATGACGGGCGTGAGCACCGGCGGCAACAAGGTAAGGAAGCTTGAATACCTGCTTTACGACGCAAAGGAGAAAGGCGCGGACGTCGTTTTGACCGCGGGCGGCGCGCAATCCAACCATGCCATGCTTACAGCGGCATGCTGCAACAGGATAGGCTTAAAGTCCATACTTGTGCTTAAAAAGCGCGGCGTGCAGGGCCGGGTAGGCAATCTGCTGTTAAACGAGCTGCTCGGCGCGGACGTGCGCTTTGTTGACAGCGACAGCTACGACGACGTATATGCCGAAATGGACAGGATCGCCGATGAGCTTAAAAAGCAGGGCCATACGCCCTACCTTGTGCCCGTGGGCGGCAGCGTGCCGCTGGGCACGCTCGGCTATGTCGACTGCGCAAAGGAGATATTTTCGGAAGCGCTTGAGCTTGGCATAAGGATAGACCGCATAATATCCACCGCCGGAAGCGGCGGGACGCTTGCGGGCCTTCTGCTCGGCGCAATGCTGTATGGCGACGGCTGCAAGGTTACAGGCATAGCCGTGTGCGACGATCCTTTTGAGGAAATAACGGCGGAGCTTGTGAACGGCGCTGCCGCGCTTATGGGCGAAAAAGCGCATATCGAGCCAAAGGACGTTGACATACTGCGCTACTACGGCGCCGGCTACGCCCAGCCCTCCAGGGAGGGGCTTGAGGCTATCACCCTTATGGCGCATGAGGAGGGGCTTATACTCGACCCCGTATACACCGGCAAGGCGTTTGCAGGACTTATGCACCTTATCAAAACAAACGCCATCAAGCCTGACGAGACCGTGCTGTTCCTGCACAGCGGCGGAACGGCGTCCCTCTTTGCCGTGGACCCCAAGGACGTAAAATAAAATATAAGATCATGAAAAAGACTATTGGCATAATAGGCGGAATGGGTCCCATGGCCACCGCCGACCTTTTTGAAAAGATAACCCACCTTACCAATGCCAGCAAGGATGCTAACCACATCCATGTGATAATCGACTCCGATACCGGCATACCGGACCGCACGGCCGCGATACTCGGCCTTGGCCCCGACCCGACGAGCGAGCTTATCTTGGCGGCAAAAAGGCTTGAAAACGCCGGTGCGGACATTTTGCTTATGCCGTGCAACACGGCGCACTATTTCTACCCTGCCGTTCAGGCGGCGACAAAATGCCCCATACTGCACATGCTCAGGCTAACGGCCGAGGAAATAAAGAGCAGGGGCAACATAAAAGTCGCCCTGCTTGCAACCGACGGAACGATAAAGACCGGCATATATTCAAAGCTGTTTGACGAAAACGGCATAGACTATATGCTGCCCAACGCCAGCGAACAGCGCCTTGTCATGAGCCTTATATACGATGGCGTAAAGGCGGATAACGAGGATTACTATGACGTTGAGCCCATTAAAAAAGCGCTTGAGAACATGCGCGGCAGGGGCGCGGACGCATTCGTGCTCGGCTGCACGGAGCTGCCCATCGCGTTTGAAGATTATGAGCTCGACTTCCCTACGGTAGACCCGACAAAGGTGCTTGCCAAAAACGCGGTAATAGCCGCAGGCTACGAGCTTAGGCCCGGCAAATAAGCCAATTCGCCAGCATAGAGCAAAGGGAGGGCAATGCCAGCCCTTTGCTTAGAGAATGTCAAAAAAGCGGCTGAACGCCGCTTTTTCAAGTTTTCACGGGCTTTCATCCGTTCTGACGTGCATGCCGCCAGAGCCGGAATAAAGCTTAAGGGCAGCCGCCCCTTAACAACCCCATGGTTTATCGACAGGCTGGCTTATTTGTTTTTATGCTTAAGCATCCGCACGCTCATATAGAGCAGGAATTCTTTCGGGGTCGGTTTATGCCCGAAAGCGGCCCATTCCGCCCGTATTTTAGGGTTAGGGTTACCATATGCTTCATCGATCACCTGCTGCATGTTGTTCAACACGTCTTTTTTGCTTATGCACCATTCTTTAGCTATGCGGCTGATTATCCCGTCAAAATTCATATGCTCCCCTCCTCTTCTGTCAAATATTTCAATACTTCAGTATTTAATATCTGTCAATAATCACTTGTACAATAGTACCATCAGCTGACAAGGGGACGCCATATGCTTGGTTCAAGAATAAGGGAGCTTAGGGAGGCAAGGCATCTATCGCAAACAGACCTTGCAAAGGAATTTAATATATCCAAGCAAAGCATATCTAATTGGGAGAATCTTAACGTTATGCCCTCCGTTGAGATGCTTGTTAAGCTTGCAAGCTACTTTTCAGTAAGCACGGATTATCTGCTCGGCTTAGACGACAGGCAGATAATAGACGTTACCGGCCTTGACGAAAACAGCGCCTCCCACATACGCATGCTTGTGGACGATCTTTTAAGCCGCGGCAAATAGCGCGTATTTTATACGCGCAAAAAAGCGGCTGAACGCCGCTTTTTTTGAGTTTTGCCACCGGGCTCATTTAATCTTAAGCGTTCTCAGGCAGGCCTTTTGGCTGTCCGTTATGCGGCGGCTCTCAATGGCCTTTTGTATGGCCTTGTTGTGCGTCCACACGTCAAGCGCGCCTGCTTCGATATACGGCAGCGTTGCATCATATTGCTTTGCAAGCGCGGTAGCAAACAGCCATGCCTGCATCATTTTTATATAATACTCCTCGCTCCTTACGCTAAGCGCAAGCTCAAGCACTTCCTTTGAAAACGCATCGCCGAGATAATGGCTCATGAGCATGTTCAGCCCAAAGCGGACCATATATGTATGCTCTGACGCTATCCATTGCTTTATCTTCGGCATAAGGCTCTGCGGGCGCTTTTTGAAAAGCTTTGGCGACATCAGGTCGCACACGGCCCAGTTGTCAACATATGGAAGAAAAACGTCAAGCGCGCCGTAAAGCTCCGCTTCGTCCTTTAGCCGCTCTATCAAAAAGGCGTGCAGGCAGTTTTCCTCCTGATAGTAATGAGGAAGCGCGGCCGCAAACGCCTGAGCCTCATCCGTGCCCGAAAGCTCCTTTGCAAGCTGCCTTAGCTGCGGCGTGCGCACGCCAATAAAGCGCTCCTTTGCTATATTCGGAACAAGCGAAGCGCTGAAGGCGGCATATTTATCCTCCTTCAGCGCAAAAAGCCTGTTGATTATGCTTTGTGTTGCTGTCATTTTTGCTTAAAGCATGCTTTTGAGCATCTCTTGCGGCATTGCGGCTCGCACAGTGAACAGCGGGTTCACCATCTGGCACAGCGCAACGTCGCACACCATGCTCATCAGTATGCCTGCGTCAGCCTCGTCCTGCCCGCAGCGCCTTAGCAGGCGGTACATCGATGTAAGCGCCTTTTCGGCGGCGTCCTCCATGGTTTCGCCGGAGGCTATGCACATGGCCTCCCCCTTATCTATAAGCAGCGGCTGCTCAAGCTGCATGTTCTTTATCACGCTTACCTTTACCGTGACCTCGCCGCTGACCTCAAGGCCGTAGCCGAACACCTCCCCGTCGCCCATAAGCGCATGAAGATCGCCCATCGCAAGCAGCGCGCCCTCCGCCGCCACGGGGAAGTATATGCTCGCGCCCTCGCGTATCCTGCGGCAGTCCATGTTGCCGCCGTGCGCGCCCGGGGTAACGGTAAGCACGCCCTCCCCCGCAGGAGCCACGCCTATAACGCCTATCATGTTGTTCACGGGTATCCTGTGGCCGCAGGCCTCTACAAAGCCGTCCTTTATATCATAAACATGCATGCTGTGGTCGCTGCCCTGTATGCTCTTAAAAGCGAACTCGCCAAACGAGGTGCCCATCGCGCCCCAATCGCGCGTCTCTATCTTTATTATATCCACCTTAAGCGCATCGCCCGGCATCGCGCCCTCTATGAACAGGGGGCCTGTGGCGGGATTGTGCATGCGCTCTATGTTCAGCCTTTCGCCCTGGCGGGTGACGGAGCAGTCGTAGCAATCCAGCGTTTCAAACACCACGGTATCGCCATCGCTGCACCTGGCCGAGGGCGTATTTGTTGAAACCATTATGTCTATCTTTTTGTCGCTTGTGAGCCTGAGCATAGTATAACCTCGATTCATATTGATCTGTTTTAATTATAGCCGTTTTTGCAGGCGGTTTCAATACCGTCGGTCGGTTGACAGGCTCAGTATAATAGCTGCGCAAAAAGCTAAAGCTATCGCTCTTTTCATTCCGTTTTACCCCGTCAATAACCCTTTTGCAAATCTATTATGCTGCCGTCCACCGCGTTTATGGTTAAAAACGTGCCCGCTTCGGTATTGGTATAGGTGCTGCCGTCCCTCCAGTTCAACGTTTGCTCCAGCGTGCCCGAAAAGCTCCATGCCGGCACCAGCAGCCCGCTGTCAAAATAATCCCTCTGCGCTATGCGCTGAAGGCTCAGCTCAACGCGGTCTATGTTCAGCTTTAGGCTTTCAACGTATTCGGATTCCTTCGCCCTGGCTTCATATATCACGCCGAGCATCTTTTCCGCCACGCCCTCTATCTCGCTGAAGGGCAAAAGCGTTGAATCGTCGCTTATTATTCCGTCTATGCTCATGGGCGCGCTCCATTCCAAAGAGCATATGCCGTCCTCGCCGACTATGATAGAGAAGGACTCATAGAACCACATCGGAGCCATCCATTCCTCTTTTTCATCGTTCTGCGGGCTGCTCGCGCCTACGTTCAGCGCATAAGCGATGCTTGCGCCGTTAAGCGTGCGGGCGCACATGATTTGGTATGCGTAGGCGGTCAGCGGTATATCGCGGTATTCGTCCTTATAGCCGTTCCATACAAGGTAGATATCCTTTGCCTTGAAGGTATCGTCAAGGCCGAGTTGCGTCAAAAGAGCCTCCGCCTGCGCCGCCGCGCCGTCCGGGGTCACGCTCAAAAACGCCTTCGCCTTATCCGGTATGGGAGCCGTGCGCTCTATATGCTCAAACCGCCCGTCCGAGCCGAAGCGGCTGTCCTCTCCCCTTTTAGATCTGTCATAGAAGTACATGCTTGCATTGCGGAGCACGTTTATGCCCACGCCGCCGGTGTTGTTGCCCTTGCTGTCAAAGGTGTCCCAATAATACGCCTTGTCGTTGTTGTAATCGTTTTGAGCATGGAAGAGCACGTTGCCGTCCTCGCTCTTAAGGTCCACGCCGTACCAGTTGAGGTAGCCCATATTGTTCCCGAGCTGGCGGCTCTGCTTTTTCAGCGTGCTGTCGCCCATTGTCTGCTCCACCTTTTCGGGAGCCTTTTTGTATTCCTCCTCAAGCTTCTCAAGCTCCTCCCGCGCCTCCTCCGGCGTGAAAAGGCTGCCTTCGAGCAAACCGTCCGCAATCTGCTGGTAATATAGTATGGATTTCTGTATATCCGCCTTTGTCAGCACGTTCGTCACGTTTATCATAGGCGTATCGCCCACAAGCGCGTCATAAAACGCCGTGACCGTATCCTGCCCGAACTGGGCCGGACTCACGCGCGCAAGCGGCAGCTCCCGCTCAGGCACGGTTACAGGCGCGTCTATGCTTATGCTTAGCCTGCCTTCAGCGCCGGTGATAGCCAGCTTCATTTGCTGCGGTATGGCGTATCTTTCGCTTAAGCTCGTTTCTGGCCTTGCTTGCAAATCAGCCTCGGGCGCCGCCTGCGCCTTTTCAAGCATCTGCTCCATGTCCTTCTGTATCACCACGGGCTTTTCCGGCGTGGGCTGGCAGGCGCACAAAAGCAGCAGCACAAAGCATGTCAGCATACACATAAGCTTTTTCATTTCGACTATCCCCCTAACGCGCTGGTTTGCTTTTCCAAGTCATATAAACATTATAGAAAATCGTTGTAAACAAAACATCATCGATTTATTATCAAAATGTAAACGTTGCATTTTTTATTCCGCAGCCCCGGGCAGTGCCTCACCGGCCGCCAAGCTTGTGTTGACATAAGGAAAACAAAGGAATAAACTGTACCTTGTCAGAGCGAAAAGCTCAATTTTTCGGAGGCGTGATATGAACGAACTTCTTTCCCCTACCGCCCGCACATGGGCGGAAATAGACATGGCTAATTTGAAGCACAATTACGAGATAGCCCGCAATACCGGCAAAAAGGTAATGTGCGTTATAAAGGCTGACGCGTACGGCCACGGCGCTCTGCACTGCGGCAAATACCTTGAAAAAGCAGGCGCGGACGCGTTTGCCGTCGCTTGCTTGAGCGAGGCGCTGCAGCTTCGTCAGGGCGGCATAACAAAGACCATACTTATACTCGGCTACACCTCTGCCGAATATGCCAGGGTGCTTGCCGATTTTGACATCACCCAGACCCTTGTTGACGAAAGCCACGCGCTTGAGCTGGACAAGGCCGCAAGGGAGGCCAACGTTACGGTAAAGGGCCACATAAAGCTCGATACCGGCATGAGCAGGGCCGGCCTGTTCGCACAGGGGCGCGAGGCCGCCATGCAGGCCGCCATGGCTGCCGAAAGGATGAGCAGGCTCAGCCACGTTAAGGTAACCGGCATGTACACCCACTTCTCCGTTGCGGATACGCCGTCGCAGGACGAATACACCGCATGGCAGCTTGATAACTACAAAACCGTTATGGACTACCTGACAAGCAGGGGCTTAAGGCCCGAGACCTGCCACACCAGCAACAGCGCCGCCATACTCTATCACCCCGAAACGCAGATAGACATGGTGCGCGAAGGCGTTATGCTCTACGGCATGTATCCGGACAGCATGCCGCAGTACGGCCCGCTCAAGCCCGTGATGGCGCTGAAGACCCGCGTATCGCAGGTGCGCGATTTTCCCGCCGGTACTACCGTGAGCTATGGCCGCACCTTCAAGGGGAACGAGCCGTTCACAACCGCCGTAACGCTGGCCGGCTATGCGGACGGTTATCCGAGGCGGCTTTCAAACAACACCACCGTCACCATAAACGGCGAGCGCTATCCGCAGGCGGGGCGCATATGCATGGATATGTGCATGGCGCTTGTTGACGGGGCCAAGGTAAAGCGCGGCGACACAGTTACCCTTATAGGCGGCGACTCCATATCATGGGAGGAAGCGTCACAGAAGGTAGGCACGATAAATTACGAGCTGACCTGCCTTGTTACCAACCGCGTGCCGAGGGTATATATAAACGAGGATTGAAGCGCGACCGTTTGTGACAGGCATATGATTTGAAAGGAGCGACCGCAATGTGGCTTTTATGGATAATACTTGGATTGGCCCTATCTGCGGCCGCATTTATATTTATAGTCAGCTGGCACCTTGTAAGCCTGGTTATAACGCCCAAAAGAACGTCCATTGAAGATATAGAAAAGCAGGAGATCGAGCGCGGCAACCTTAAAGAGGGCGAGCTTAAAACGCTTGTGCCAAGCGAGGAGGGCTGCATCACGGCCAATGACGGCGTGAGGATAGATTACTGCTGGTACCGCGCTGCCGGGCCGACAAACAGGGTATGCGTATGCGCGCACGGCTTCTGGGTAAGGAGAGAGGTAGAGCTTAAATACGCGCGCATATACAATCAGCGCGGCTATGACGTGCTGCTTTTTCATCAAAGGAACAGCGGCACCTCGGAGGGCAGGCTATGCACCATGGGCTACCTTGAGCGCTACGACCTTAAGGCGCTTGTCGAGCTTGCAAGGAAGGACAAGGGGTATCCCGAAAAAAGCTGCATAGTAGGCGTGCAGGGCGATTCGCTCGGCGGCGCTACGGTGCTGCTGACCTCCTGCCTGGACGATCCGCCGGATTTTGCCGTGGCCGATTGCCCGTTCGCCACGCTGCGCGATCAGCTTATGTACAACCTTCACTCAATGAAGCACCTGCCCGCGTGGCCGTTTGAGAGGCCTGCCGAGCGGATACTTAAGCTGAGGGCCGGCTTTGGCTACAATGACGTTTCGCCGCTTAACGAGCTTAAAGGCAAAAACGGGCTTGAGGACGTGCCTGTATTATTCATACACGGCACGGCGGATAAGCTTATACCCTATACCAGCACATTAAGGCTCTATGACGCCAAGCGCGGCAAAAAGGCGCTTTACATATGCCCAAACGCCGCACATGTAAGGAGCATATCTACGGACAGGGAAAAATACTATGCCGTGGTAAACGCTTTTCTTGATAAATACGGGTTTTGATGTTTTTCTTTGCAGCATGGGCGCAGGGATGGTATTATAATGATACAAAACAATATAAGGAGAGGCATATTGGTATGAAGAAACTGTTTATCAGCGCGGATATTGAGGGCACCGCCGGCATAGTCAACTGGAACGAGACTGAAAGGACAATGCCGCACGAGTACGATTATTTCGCCAACCAGATGACACGCGAGGTCAGCGCCGCATGCGAGGGTGCGCACGATGCGGGCGTTGAGCAGATAGTTGTTAAGGACGCGCATGACAGCGCGCGCAACCTTAATCCGGCCAAGCTGCCTGAGTATGCAAACATTTTCCGCGGCTGGTCAAGGCACCCGTATTCCATGATGACCGGGCTTGACAGCACGTTTGAAGGCGTGGTATTCACCGGCTATCACAGCGCCGCGCAGATGACCGGCAATCCGCTTTCACATACGATGAACACCCAAAACAACTATGTCAAGATAAACGGCCAGCTTGCGCCCGAGCTTATGATAAACTCGCTCACCGCAAGCTCATTGGGCGTGCCTGTATACTGCGTATGCGGCGACCGCGGCCTTTGCGAATGGCTCAACGGCATAAACCCGAACATCGCCACCGTTCCCATAAACGAAGGCGTAGGCTCCGGCGCGCTGACGCTGCACCCCGATGTTGCCGTGCGCCGTATCCGCGAAACCGTTTCCATGGCGATAGCCACAAAAAAGCCCGAGGAGTGCATGTTCCCCATGCCCGATAAGTATGTTATAGAGATCAGCTTTAAGGAGCATTTCAACGCTTATGACGGCAGCTTCTATCCCGGGGCGAAGCGCACGGGCGCGCGCACGGTGGAGTTTGAGTGCAAGGATTGGTTCGACGCGCTCTGCTTCATGCATTTTGTGCTTTGATACATGCTACATATATAAAAGCGGGGCTTAATGCCGCCCTGAATTAAGAAAACATTTGAGCAAAGAACGGTATAGCTTCCGGCTATGCCGTTTTTTGCTGCTTTTTTGTTGTATGCTGGGCTTCTTCGATAGCCCGTGTAAAGTCAAATGCACCGATGAAGTTATAGACAATGGTGATCTCCCTTGTCTTGGATTTCTTGTCTGCGTGGGACACT
>SFCQ01000008.1 GCA_004558525.1 Clostridiales bacterium | reverse complement strand
GTTCCCCTCCTGATGGCTGATGGTTTGTGGTGAATTCATTTTACCATCTCGCAGGTCGAACTTCTCTCCCTTTTGGTTCATATCATTTTAGCGCATACAGGGAGTGCGTTAAGAGTTTTCATTTAGGTTTTCGTACCTTGCGACTTTTGCCGCCCGGGAGCGTGAGGGGGAGGCAAATCCTGCGAAAACTCAAAAAAGTGGCGAATAGCCACTTTTTCGACACTTACCGGGGACTCCGGCTTTACCGGAATCCCCGTTGAAATACGCGGTTTAGTCGGTCTCAGTTGCTGTGCCTGGGCATGGCGCGCTTTTCAAGCTCTATAAGCTTGGCGGCGGGGTCCTTCACCTTGGCAAGGAATATCATGGCCGCGATTATGTAGGGCTTGAAGCTGGCCTGCTTGTACAGCGGGTCGCGGTAGCGGTCGAACACGCTGGCGGCCACCTCTCCTGCCTCGCAGGATACGCCGGTTATGTCGGCGGGGAGGCAGTGCAGGTACAGCGCCTTGCCGTTCCTCGTAAGCTTCATCATCTCCTCCGTGCATTCCCAGTCCTTGTGGGAGGCGTTCTGCGCGAGCAGACGCTTTTCAAGCGCCTTTATGCCATCAAGATCGCCGTTGCCGTAAAGCTCGGTGCGCTCCTCCATGGCCTTGAACGGAGCCCAGCTCTTGGGATACACTATATCCGCATCCCTAAAGGCTTCCTTCATATCATGGGATATGGTCAGGCTGCCGCCGGACTGCTCGGACTGCCGCCTGGCTATGTCCACAACATCGTCCATTATCTCATAGCCCTCGGGATAAGCAAGGGATACGTTCATGCCGAAGCGGCTCATAAGGCCTATAACGCCCTGAGGCACGCTAAGCGGCTTGCCGTAGCTTGGGCTGTAGGCCCATGTCATGGCGACCTTCTTGCCCCTCAGGTTCTCTATGCCGCCGAACTCGTGTATAAGGTGCAGAGTGTCCGCCATAACCTGGGTGGGGTGGTCTATGTCGCACTGCAAATTGACCAGCGTGGGCTTCTGCTCAAGCACGCCGTCGCGATGACCCTCCGTCACGGCGTTTACAACGCTGTGCATGTAGGTGTTGCCCTTGCCTATGTACATATCGTCGCGTATGCCTATAACGTCCGCCATGAAGGATATCATGTTGGCGGTCTCGCGCACGGTCTCACCGTGGGCTATCTGGCTCTTGCCCTCGTCAAGGTCCTGCACCTCAAGGCCAAGCAGGTTGCATGCCGAGGCAAAGGAGAAACGCGTCCTTGTGGAATTATCCCTGAAAAGGCTTATGCCGAGGCCGCTGTCAAATATCTTGGCGGATATGTTGTTCTCCCTCAGGTGCCTCAGCGCGTCCGCCACGGCGAATACGCCCTTTATCTCGTCAAAGCTCTTCTCCCAGGTGAGGAAGAAGTCGCCCTCGTACATGTTTTTAAGCTCAAGGGAGCTTATTATGTCGGTATACTGCTTAACGTTGCTCATTTATGGCCTCCTTTAATGGTTTTGATGTTTTAGCTTATTTGATGTTGTTGTCGGTCAGCGAAGCCCTGAATTCGGTGACGTCCGCGCCGTCATTGCCCTTGTAGAGCGAGGGAACGAGCGCGTATATAGCCGCGCAGTGTACAAGGTCCTCCTTCCAGGTCATCTCGTTGGGCGCGTGGGCCTGACTCTCGGCTCCCGGGCCGAAGCCTACGCAGGGTATGCCGTAGCGGCCCTGTATGCTCACGCCGTTTGTGGAGAAGGTCCACTTGTCAATAAGCGGCCTTTCGCGCTTGGGCATGGCGGTGGGGTCGCCCACCCTCTTTTCGCCGTAAAGCAGCGTGTGCGCCTCAGCTACGGCCTGAACGTGCGGTGCCGATTCCCTGTTTATCCATGTGGGGAAGTAGCACTCCGTCTCGTAAACCTCGCCCGTCCAGCTCGGCCTGTCGTACATGTACATGCTTACCTTGGCGTTGTGCTTTTTGCAGCTTGGCAGCGCCTCTATCTCCCTTATGCAGCTATCCCAGGTTTCGCCGGCGGTCATGCGCCTGTCAAGCGATACGGAGCAGCTGTCCGCAACGGCGCAGCGGCTGGGGGAGGTGTAGAATATCTGCGAGGTGGTGATTGTGCCCCTGCCCAGGAACCTTGCGTCCATGTAGTGCTCGGGATTGAACTCGGGCTCAAGCATCTTGACAAGGCCCTTTATTTCGTACTCATCGGTGCAGCCGTTCTCGTTGAGCTGCTCGACCTCCTTAAGTATATCCGCCATCTTGTATATGGCGTTGTCGCCCCTCTCAGGTGCGGAGCCGTGGCAGCTTACGCCTTTAACGTCAACGCGTATCTCCATGCGGCCGCGATGCCCGCGGTAAACGCCGCCGTCCGTAGGCTCGGTTATGACTACAAATTCGGGGGTTATGCCGTCGATATTGTGTATGTACTGCCAGCACATGCCGTCGCAGTCCTCCTCCTGCACGGTGCCGGTGACGAGTATGGCGGTGCCTTCGGGTATAAGGCCAAGCTCCTTCATTATTTTAGCGCCGTAAACGGAGCTTACTATGCCGCCGAGCTGGTCGCTCGCGCCGCGGCCGCCGATCTCCGTATCGGTCTCGTAGCCCTCGTACGGGTCGAATTTCCAGTTGCTCATCTCGCCAAGGCCAACGGTGTCTATATGCGCGTCAAACGCAATAAGCCTTTCGCCGGTACCCATGTAGCCGAGCACGTTGCCGAGGCCGTCTATCTCCACCTTATCGAAGCCAACGGCCCTCATCTCCTCGGCTATCCTGTGTATAACTCCCTTTTCGCCAGAGCTTTCGCCGGGAATCCTTATAAGGTCCCTCAAAAAGCGGGTCATCTCTTTTTCGTAGCCCTGTGCAGCCTTTTTTACAGCGCAAACGTCCATTCTTTTAGTGTCCTTTCTTAATAATAGTTGTATGGTTATTGTTGTCGTGTGAGTATGCAGTCAAATACAAGCTTCAATTCCCGCGGTTCAATCCGCCTGAGCCGGAATCGAGGTAGGAATACAGCGTGTATTTGCTTATGCCGAAGTAGTTGGATATCCTGTCCCCGCTTTTGGTTATAAGCATGGCCCCTTTCTCGTTAAGGTAGCGTATCGCCCTTATCTTGTCATCCTTGTTCATCATGGCTACAGGCTTGCCTATCAGCTTTACGGAGCTTTCTATAAGCTCGTCCAGCAGCTCGTTGACGCTTGTGGGAATCCTGCTCGCCTCGTTATCGTCCTTGTCAGGGCTGACGAGCGAATCCACGGCGCTGCGCGCCATCATAAGCGGCGTTATGTCGTAGTTGATTGAAAATATACCCTCCGGCGCTCCGTCTGCATCGTTTATATATATCGTGCTTGAACGCAGGGTACGCCCGTCGGCAGTCCTTGTATGGTAGCTCAGCCTGTCGTCTATGTGTTCGCCGCGGTTGTGCATGGCCTCGAGCACAACGGGAGAGCTCCCGCCGCCAAGGCTCCTGTTTGAAACGTGGCCGTTCTCTATTGCCACTATAGTGTTTTCCGGATCGTGCGAGGAGAGGTCATGCACCACTATCTCGCAATTTGAGCCGAACTGTGCGGCCATGGCCTCAGCCAGCCTTTTCAGCATGTCAAGCGTTTTGCCGTCCGTAACGAGCGCCTCCTTTGCGGGCCAATGTGAATGCTTGGAATAACTATTATAAGTTTACCATACATGCGTGCGTATTGCAAAGCCATACTAAAGAAAATTTAGTCAATCTGAAAAAATTTTGGGCCGTTACGCCTTGCCAAAAGCATGAAGCGTTTGATATTATAATAATGTAATATAAGAAAAGCATATATCGGCTGTAAGGGAGTGCTTTGCGCGCGGGCTAAGTCAATAGGCATAAAGCCTTGTTTTCCGGCGCGTTTTTGATATATGGCGATAAAAAGCTAATACTTAATTTAAGGAGGCAGGCAATGATAATAATAGGCAACGGCAGGTTGATAACGAGGGACAGCGAGCAGCCGTATCTTGAAAACGGCGCCGTGGTAACGGAAAACGAGCTTATAAAAGAGGTAGGCAGCCTTGACGCGCTTAGGAAGAAGTATCCCGAGGCCGAGTTTGTGGACGCTAAGGGCGGCGTTATAATGCCCGCGTTTATAAACGCGCATACGCACATATATTCGGCGCTTGCCAGGGGGCTTTCGATGTCCGGCTATAATCCCACAAACTTCTTTGAGGTGCTGGACGGCATGTGGTGGCGGCTGGACAGGCACCTTAGCCTTGAGGATACGAGAAGAAGCGCCTACACCACCATGATAGACTGCATAAAGACCGGCTGCACCACCATATTCGACCATCACGCAAGCTTTTTTGAAATAGAGGGGAGCCTGTTTGCCATAGCGGACGTAGCTAAGGAGCTTGGCATAAGGGCCTGCCTCTGCTATGAGGTGAGCGAGAGGGACGGCGAGAAGAAGCTTGACGCCTCAATTGAGGAGAACAAAAACTTTATAGACTATTGCGAGCGCGAGCAGGACCCCATGCTCAAGGCCATGTTCGGCGGCCATGCGCTGTTCACCATAAGCGATAAGACCTTTGAAAGGTGCGTAAAGGCGAACGGCGGCCGCACCGGCTTCCACATACACGTCTGCGAGGGCATGAACGACGTTTACGACTCGATGAGGAACTACGGCTGCCGCAGCGTGAACAGGCTTTTGTATAACGGCATACTCGGCGAAAAGACCCTGCTTGGGCACTGCATACATGTAAGCCCTGCCGAAATGGATATCATAAGGGAGACAGGCACAATGGTCGTGAACAACCCCGAATCCAACATGGGCAACGCCGTGGGCTGTTCACCGGTGCTTAAGCTGTTTGAAAAGGGCATACTCGTTGGCCTCGGCACGGACGCCTATACCTTCGATATGCTGGAAAGCCTGAAGGTCGCGCTGACCATACAAAGGCATAACGCGGCCATGCCCAACGTGGCCTGGAACGAGGTCACGGCCATGCTGTTCAGCAACAATGCAAGGATAGCGCAAAGGTACTTCCCGCATCGGCTCGGCGTGATAAAGCCGGGCGCCGCCGCGGACATAATAGTGATGGACTACAAGCCGTTCACGCCGTTTTCCGGCGACAATATAGACGGGCACATGCTATTCGGCATGGCCGGCAGGCAGTGCGAGACTACCATGTGCGCGGGCAGGCTGCTGATGAAGGACAGGAAGCTAATGTGCGCGGACGAGGAAGAGGTAAACAGAAAGACGCTTGAGGTCTCTACGGAGCTTTGGCGCAGGCTAAACGGTTAAAAACCACATAAGCTATAATATTTGCGGAGGATACAGCTATGAGCGAAAGAATGACACCAATGCCGTTCGATAAACTTATCGATTGGATACTCAGCGAGCATCAGGCGCACGGCGCAGTGTTCGGCGTAAGCTCGCCGTATCAGAAAAAGGACGCTTCGGCGCTTACGCTGTTCGGCGAAAAGCTGGAGGCCCCGTTTGGCCCCGCCGCCGGACCCAACACCCAGCTTGCGGAGAACATTGTAGCGGGCTACTATGCCGGCGCAAGGTTCTTTGAGCTTAAGACGGTGCAGAAGATGGACGGCGAGGAGCTTGCAAGCTGCATAAACAGGCCGTGCATACTGGCTGATGACGAGGGGTATAACTGCGAATGGAGCACGGAGCTTACCGTGCCGCAGGCGTTTGAAGAATACGTCAAGGCCTATCTTGCCATAAAGCTTATTGCAAAAAAGCTTTCTCTCGGCGATCCGGACGGCTTCCAGTTCAACATGAGCGTGGGCTACGACCTTGCCGGAATAAGGACGGAGAAGCTGAACAGCTTCATAGACGGCATGAAGGACGCTTCTGGTACGGCCGTATGGCAAAGCTGCATAAGCTGCCTGAAGGAAAAATTCCCTCAGGACGCCGCCTATTTTGACTCCATAAAGCCCACCATAGCTACGGGCGTTACCGTATCCACGCTGCACGGCTGCCCGCCTGACGAGATAGAGGCTATAGCAAGCTATCTTATAACGGAAAAGCGCCTGAATACCTTCGTAAAGTGCAACCCCACCATACTCGGCTATGAATTTGCGAGGAACAGGCTCGATAAGCTCGGCTATGACTATATCGCCTTCGACGAGCATCACTTTAACGAGGACCTTCAGTATAAGGACGCCGTGCCCATGTTCCACAGGCTCATGGCGCTTGCCAGGGCCAACGGGGTCGAGTTCGGCTTAAAGCTTTCCAACACCTTCCCCGTTGACGTAAAGGCTGATGAGCTGCCAAGCGAGGAGATGTACATGTCCGGCCGCGCGCTGTACCCGCTGACCATAGAGATGGCGGCGCGCATGGCAAGGGAGTTCGACGGCAGGCTGAGGCTTTCATATTCCGGCGGAGCCGATTATTTCAACATAAAGCCGCTTTACGAGGCCGGAATATGGCCGATAACCGTAGCGACCACCATACTTAAGCCCGGCGGCTACGCAAGGCTCAGGCAGATAGCGGAGATGTTTGACGACGTGCCTAAGAAGCCGTTTACCGGCGTGGATGCGGACAGGACGGCAAGGCTCAGCGAGCAGGCGGAGATTGACGCGCACTATATAAAGCCCATAAAGCCGCTGCCGGACAGGAAGAACGGCGACAGGCTGCCCATGGTGGATTGCTTCACGGCTCCCTGCATGGGCTCATGCCCGATACATCAGGATATTCCCGAGTATATAGAGCTTGTTGAAAAGCAGCTCTATACCGAAGCGCTTGAGCTTATACTTGAAAAGAACCCGCTGCCCTTCATAACCGGCACGATATGCGCGCACAGGTGCATGGATAAATGCACAAGGAACTTTTATGATAGCAGCGTGTATATAAGGCAGATGAAGCTCATAGCGGCGGAGAAGGGCTACAACGCCCTTATAGGCAGGCTTGAGCCGCAGCCCAGGCAGGAGGGCAAAAAGACCGCCATAATCGGCGGAGGGCCGGCCGGCATAGCGGCAGCCTATTTCATAGCCAGGGAGGGCTATGAAGTTACCGTGTTTGAGCGCGAGGCAAAGCCGGGCGGCATAGTTGAAAACATAATACCCTCGTTCAGGATAGCTTCCGACGCCATAGCAAAGGACGTTGAGCTTGCAAGGCGCATGGGCGCAAGGTTCGTCTGCGGCAAGGAAGCGCCGGACCTCTATCAGCTTAAGGCCGAGGGCTATGAGTATATACTGCTTGCCTTCGGCGCACAAAAGCATGTTGAGCTTGGCATAAGCGGCAACGTGATGAACGTTATGGACTTCCTGCGCGCCGCCAAGGAGGAGCCTGAAAAGCTAGCCCTGGGCAGGGCGGTAGCCGTTATAGGCGCGGGCAACACCGCTATGGATGCCGCAAGGCTTGCAAAGCGCATGGGCGCAGGCAAGGTGAGCATAGTGTACAGGCGCACAAGGAAGTACATGCCTGCCGACGAGGAGGAGCTTAAGCTCGCCCTTGAGGACGGCGTTGAGCTTATGGAGCTTTTGAGCCCGGTCGAGCAGAGGGACGGCAGGCTGATATGCAGGAGGATGGAGCTTGGCGATATCGATGCAAGCGGCAGGCGCGGCGTGGTTGAAACGGACGAGCTTACGGAGATAGAGGCCGATACCGTTATAGCCGCGCTCGGCGAAAGGATAGACAGGGACATGTTCGCAAAATACGGCGTTGAGCTTGACGCGTCCGGCAGGGCAAGGTTTGATTGCGGCGCGGGAGTATACGCCGCGGGCGATGCGCTGAGGGGCCCTGCCACGGTGGTTGAGGCGATAGCCGACGCAAGAAGGTTTGCAGACGCCGTTATAGGCTTCAACAGGGGCTATATGGTGGATAAGGCGGCCATGCGCGATTACAGGGAAACGCTTGCCAAAAAGCATAAGCTATGCCAGAGAATGGATAGCGAAGCTGAGGCAAAGCGCTGCCTTGGCTGCTCCACCGTGTGCGAAAACTGCGTATCCTGCTGCCCAAACAGGGCTAACGCCGCAATAAAGGTAAAGGGCAAGGCGCAAAGGCAGATACTGCATATAGACGCGCTGTGCAACGAGTGCGGCAACTGCGCCGTGTTCTGCCCGTATAATGGCAGGCCGTATAAGGATAAGCTTACGCTTTTCGCAAACGAGGCCGATTTTATGGACAGCGAGAACAACGGCTTTGTGGTGCTTGATAAGGACAGCATGACCGTTAAGCTCAGGCTTGACGGCAGCGTGAGCGAGGTATCCCTCTCTAAGCCCAACGGCATAGATAAGGATATTGAGGGTATAATGCTGGCCGTTTTTAAGGATTACGGCTACATGCTTTGAGCGGAAGCGATATTAAGACAGACTTGTAAGTATTTTTTGTTTCAGGAGGGCGCGTATGAGCTGCTTCTATGTAAACGGCAACCTTGTCCGGTGCGAAAACGACATGCCGCTTTTAAGGTTCCTTCGCGATGAGCTTAGATTAACGTCGGTAAAGGACGGCTGCAGCGAGGGCGCCTGCGGCACATGCACCGTGATAATAGACGGGCGGGCCATGAAGGCCTGCGTGCAGAAGACCTCGCGGCTGGAGGGCAAGCATGTGACGACCACAGAGGGGCTGAGCCGGTTTGAAAAGGAGGCCTATGTGTATGCCTTCGGCAGGGCGGGGGCCGTGCAGTGCGGCTTCTGCACCCCGGGCATGGTTATGAGCGCAAAGGCGCTTATAGACCGGGATAACGACCCTGACGAGGCCGCAATAAGAAAGGCCATAAAGGGCAACATATGCCGCTGTACGGGCTATGTTAAGATTGTTGAGGCCATAAAGCTTGCGGCAGGGATCATAAGGGAAAACCGCCTGCCTGACGATGCGGATAAAGCCGAGGACTGGAGCGTAGGCAGCAGGGTAGCAAGGCTCGACGTGCGTGAAAAGGTGCTCGGCTACGGCGAATATACCGACGATATGTATCTTGACGGCATGGCCCATGCAAGCGCGCTGCGCTCAAAATACCCGAGGGCGCGCATACTCGGCATAGATACCTCACGGGCAAAAGCCCTGCCAGGCGTCATAGCCGTGCTTACAGCCGCCGATATACCCGGGCAAAACAAGGTGGGCCATCTTAAAAAGGATTGGGACACTATGATAGCCGTGGGTGAGTGTACAAGGTACCTTGGCGACGCGGTAGCCCTTGTTGTGGCGGAGGAGCCCATGATAGTGGAGCAGGCCAAGGCGCTCATAGACGTGGAGTACGAGCCTCTCACGCCCATAAAAAGCCCGTACGAGGCTATGCAGCCGGACGCGCCCTTGCTCCATCAGGACGGCAACCTGCTTGCGCATAAGCATGTTTCAAGGGGCAATGCGCAGGAGGCCATAGCAAAAAGCAAATTTGTGCTGCACGGCAGGTACTCCACGCCCTTTACGGAGCATGCCTTCCTGGAGCCGGAGTGCGCGGTAGCCATGCCGTATAACGGCGGGGTCAAGATATACTCGTCGGACCAGAGCGTGTACGATACCCAGCATGAGACCGCGCCGATGCTCGGCCTGCCCATGGAAAAGGTGTATGTTGAAAACAAGCTTGTGGGCGGCGGCTTCGGCGGCAAGGAGGACGTAAGCGTGCAGCATCACGCGGCGCTGGCGGCGTATCTTACGAACCGGCCCGTAAAGGTGAAGCTTACAAGGGCGGAAAGTATATTGATACACCCCAAGCGTCACCCGATGGATATGGACTTTACGCTTGGCTGCGATGAAAACGGCGTGATACAGGGCGTAAAGGCGGTAGTAATAGCCGATACCGGCGCATATGCGAGCCTTGGCGGTCCTGTGCTTGAAAGGGCGTGCACCCACGCCGCAGGGCCGTATAACTACCAGAATTTTGAGATAGACGGCTACGCGTACTATACCAACAACCCTCCTGCGGGCGCGTTCAGGGGCTTTGGCGTAACGCAGACCTGCTTCGCTATGGAAAGCATGCTGAACAGAATGGCGCATAAAATAGGCGTCAGCCCCTGGCAGATACGCTATATAAACGCCATAAGGCCTGGCCAGGTGCTGCCTAACGGCCAGATAGCGGACGCTTCAACCGGCCTTGTGGAAACGCTTGAGGCCGTGAAGGACGCTTACGAGGGCGCAAAATATGCCGGCATAGCCTGCGCCATGAAGAACGCTGGCGTAGGCGTAGGGCTTCCCGATACAGGAAGGGTCAGGCTCAGGATAATTGGCGGCAGGGTGCATATAGAGGCCGGGGCAAGCTGCATAGGCCAGGGCCTCGGCACGGTGCTTATGCAGTATGTAACGGATGAGCTTAGCCAGTCGGGCATAGACAGGAGCGACATAGTATACTCCGGCTCAAACAGCCTGTCTCCGGATTCCGGCACGACCTCCGGCTCAAGGCAAACGCTGATAACGGGCGAGGCCGCCTTGCGCGCATGTCAGAAGCTTAAGGAGGATCTTAAGTCGCACAGCCTTAACCAGCTTGAGGGCAGGGAGTATTACGGCGAATACTTAGCCAAAACAGACCCGCTCGGCAGCGATAAGCCCAATCCCGTGAGCCATGTTGCCTACGGCTACGCAACTCAGGTATCCATACTCGGCGACGATGGCAGGGTGAAGGAGATAGTTGCGGCGCACGATGTGGGCAAGGCCGTGAACCCGCTTTCCGTAGAAGGGCAGATAGAGGGCGGAGTGATAATGAGCTGCGGCTTTGCGCTTACCGAAAGCTATCCGCTCGACAACTGCTCCCCAACGGCCAAATACGGCACGCTTGGGCTTTTCAGGGCGGACGATTGCCCGCTGGTGAAGCCGGTGATTATAGAAAAAGCCGGCATAGACAAGGCGCGCGGCGCGATAGGCATAGGCGAGATAACCTCCATACCCACAGCCGCGGCCATTGCGGAAGCGTATTATATGAAGGACAATATAGAAAGATACTCGCTGCCGCTTGAAGGCACTCCGTATCAGAAAAAATAGGGAAATAAGCAAAACAGGAAAGAGAGTGATGACGATGGATATCAACCGCTATATAGACCATACCCTACTCAAGGCGGACGCTGCGCCCGATGATATAGCTAAGCTGTGCGCCGAGGCTAAGGCGTATCATTTTGCATCGGTATGCGTAAATTCCTGCTATGTGCCTATGGCTGCTGCGGCGCTTAAGGGCACGGATACAAAGGTATGCTGCGTGGTGGGCTTTCCGCTCGGCGCATGCCTTAGCACGGCAAAGGCTGCCGAAACAAGGCTTGCCGTTGAAGCGGGGGCCGAAGAGGTGGACATGGTGATAAACATAGGCATGGCAAAGGCCGGGGAGTGGGACTATGTAAAGCAGGACATCGCGGCCGTTGTCGCCGCCGCGCACCCTAAGGCCATAGTAAAGGTTATAATAGAGTGCTGCCTGCTCACCGATGATGAAAAGGTAAAGGCCTGCCTTATGGCCGGGGAAGCGGGAGCCGATTTTGTAAAGACCAGCACCGGCTTTTCAACAGCAGGAGCCACGGAGGCCGACGTTAAGCTGATGCGCCGTACCGTGGGGGAGACTATGGGCGTTAAGGCGGCGGGCGGTATACGCACATATGCGGACGCGGCTAAGATGATAAACGCGGGCGCCAGCCGCATAGGGGCAAGCGCAGGCATAGCGATAGTTGAAGAGGCGAGGCATGCCAACTGAGCCTGAGCTGATAATACGCCCTGCGGATACCGACGCCGAGCTTGAGCTTATACTTAAAATGTGCGATAGCTGGATAAAGGAGGATATATCCTACGGCATAATACCGGACAAGATAGACGAGCTTAAGCGGCAGGACTGCTTTTTGGCCTATTACAGGGGCGAGGCTGCCGGCTACATGGTGTGCGAATACGGCGTGACAAAGAAGAAAAACTCCTTCAGGGACGAGGGGGACAGGTTTTACGAGATAACGGAGCTTTATGTGCTGCCTGAGTTCAGGAGCCGCGCCATAGGCAGGGCGATGTTCGGCCTTGCCGAAGAGAAGGCGAAAAAAGAGGGTATAGAGCATATTTTTATTACCACATCAACAAAGGATTACCGGCGCGTGCTTGAATTCTATGTTGACAGGTGCGGCATGTCCTTCTGGTCTGCCACGCTTGACAAGAAGCTTAAACCCCGGGGTTGTTAAGGGGCGGCTGCCCCTTAAGCTTTATTCCGGCTCTGACGGCATGCACGTCAGAACGGATGAAAACCTGAAGGTTTTCGTACCTTGCGGGTTTTGCCGCCCGGGAGCTAATGCGAGAGGCAAAACCCGTGAAAACTCGAAAAAGTGGCGTTCAGCCACTTTTTCGACATTCTCAGGCGGGCGGTATTCCGTCCACCTTTTTATATAAGCTCAATAAGCTCAATCCTCGCCTGCAAGCTCCCTTACATAGTCAAGCGCTGCCCAAAGCTGGGCGTCCTGCTCCTGGTCGAGCTTATCTATGGGAGTTGACTTCATCTCCTCGGGCAGGTCGACCTCCAGGTCCGGCGTTACGCCTGTGCCGTTTATGCTCTTGCCGGAAGGGGTGTAGTATGCGCTCGTCGTCAGCTTGAGCCATGCGCCGTTTGATTCAAGCCTTCTTGTGGTCTGCACGATGCCCTTGCCGAAAGTAGGCATGCCTACTATGATGCCGGCCTCGTTATCCTGTACGGCTGCCGCCAGTATCTCGCTTGCGGAGGCTGAGTTTTCGTTCACAATTATCGCCACAGGCACGCTCACGCCTTTTTTGTTCGATGTATACACCTCTTCCTCGCCGCCGTTGGAGCGTACTGTCACTATGGTACATTCGCCAAGCAGAGTATCCGCTATGCTCACAACGTCCTTGAGCAGGCCGCCCGGGTTGTTCCTCAGGTCTATGACGAGGCAGGTCATGCGCCTTTCGGTAAGGTCCTTTATAGCCTCCCTGAATTCCTCCGCGCAGTTGCCGGAAAACATGCTTATCCTTATATAGCCGGTATGGTGGTTGTATAGAAAATGCTCCACCCTTTTAATGTTCACCGTGCCTGACACAACGTCAACATCAAAGCTCTCTTCCCCTCTTTTTATAGTTAGCTTCACCGCTTCGCCGTTGCCCCTTGCTATAAGCGTTGATATCTCCTCAAGCGTCAGCCCGCTTACGCCCGTACCGTCAACGGCCACTATAAAGTCTCCTGCCAAAAGGCCGGCCTCGCTTGCGGAGGTGTCCTCATATACGTCAAGTATCTCGGCCCCATCCTCGGTAGGCTGCCCTATCAGCACGCCTATGCCGTCGTAGGCCCCGTTTATGCTGGAAAGATAGCGCTGGTATTCCTCGTCGGTAAAATAGGCCGAATAGGGGTCGTTAAGAGAGGCCACCATGCCGTTGGCTGCCGATTTTACGAGCTGCTCGCGCTGAGGAGCTTCAAAGTAATAATACTCGTCTATGCTCTTCATAACCTCGTCAAGCGCCATAACATCGGTAAGCTCGGCATATTCGCTTGCAGGAAGCATAACCTCGTCCCCGCGTTTATTATTGTATATGTGCATCGTCACGGCGGAGGAGACGAGCGCCGTAATTATAATAGCTGCGGCAAAATACAATGCCGTCCTCCATTGGGACTTCATAAGCACCTCCAAATAAACATATTACGCACATTCTACCAAACTTGCGCCCACGCGTCAAATAAACGAATTATGTACGCTAAGATTTACGCTTTTTCGGCAGAATATATGCTATATGCATAGTGCATCGGAGGTGGCTGCCCCTTAAGCAGATTCCGGCTCTGACGGCATGCACGTCAGAACGGATGAAAACCCAAAGGTTTTCGTACTTTGCAGGTTTTGCCGCCCGGGAGCGAATGCGAGAGGCGAAACCCGAAAAAACTCAAAAAAGTGGCGAATAGCCACTTTTTTGACACTCTCCGGAGGCGGCTGACGCCGCCTCCTTAAGCTGAACGCTGTGTTTGCGTTTTTTACTTCACAAGCTTTATAAGCGGAACGAATACGAGCGACACTATAGTCATAAGCTTAATAAGTATGTTTATGCTGGGGCCTGAGGTATCCTTGAACGGGTCGCCTACGGTATCGCCTACAACGGCGGCCTTGTGGGCTTCGCTGCCCTTGCCGCCGAAGTGGCCGTCCTCGATATACTTCTTTGCGTTGTCCCATGCGCCGCCGGAGTTGCTCATGAATATGGCCATAAGCACGCCGGTAACGACGGCGCCTGCAAGCAGCCCGCCAAGCGCGGCCGTGCCGAGGAGCAGGCCCACGGCGACAGGCACCACAATAGCTATGGCGCCGGGCAGTATCATCTCCCTAAGCGCGGCCGTGGCGGATATCGATACGCAGGTGCGGTAGTCAGGCTTCTCCTTGCCCTCAAGTATGCCGGTATGCTCCTTGAACTGGCGCCTGACCTCCCTTATCATGCTGTCGGCAGCCTTTGATACGCTGCTCATCGTGAGCGCGCTGAACAGGAAAGGCAGCATGCCGCCTATAAGCAGGCCTATTATAACAAAAGGATCAAGTATGTCTATAAGCTGCAATCCGGCAGCCTGCGCGTAGGATACGAACAGCGCCATTGCCGTAAGCGCGGCGGAGCCTATGGCAAAGCCCTTGCCCATTGCGGCGGTGGTGTTGCCAACGCTGTCAAGCTTATCGGTTATGCTGCGCACGTTGCTTTCAAGGCCCGCCATTTCGGCTATGCCGCCGGCGTTATCGGCTATCGGGCCATATGCGTCAACGGCAACGGTCATGCCTGCCGTTGAAAGCATGCCTACCGCCGCAAGCGCTATGCCGTATAGCCCCGCAAACGTGTATGCGCCGTATATGCCAAGGCAAACAAGCATTATCGATACGCATGTTGAAAGCATGCCCGCGCTCATGCCGCAGATTATGTTGGTGGCGCTGCCTGTTGCGCTCTGCTCGGCTATGCGCTTTACATAGCGGTATTTATCGGAAGTATATACTTCGGTAAAGAAGCCTATGGCAAGGCCTACCACAAGGCCGCACAGTATTGCAAGGCCCGTGTTCACGCTCTTGAAGCACCAAAGGCTCAGGCCTATGGAGCCGGCGGCCACTATTATTGCAGATGTATAGGAGCCCATCTTCAGCGCCTTCATGGGATCGGCCTTTTTTCCGCCCCTTACGAAGAACGTGCCTATTACGGAGGCAAGTATGCCAAGCCCGCTCAGCGCCATGGGATATATCGCCCCCGTTACGCCAAAGGCGGCCACGCCAAGCACAACGGCTGATACTATGCTGCCCACATAGCTTTCAAAAAGGTCAGCGCCCATACCGGCAACGTCGCCCACGTTATCGCCCACGTTATCGGCTATAACTGCCGGATTCCTCGGGTCGTCCTCAGGTATTCCGGCTTCCACCTTGCCGACAAGGTCCGCGCCGACGTCGGCAGCCTTTGTGTATATGCCGCCGCCTACCCTGGCAAACAGCGCCACGCTTGAAGCGCCGAGAGAGAAGCCGGTAAGCACGTCGCTGCTTTCGGTTATGATGTACAATATGCTTGCGCCGATAAGCCCAAGGCCCACGACGCACATGCCCATCACCGTGCCGCCGGAAAACGCCACCGAGAGCGCCTCGTTCATGCCGCCCGTGCGCGCCGCATCAGCCGTGCGCACGTTTGCCCTTGTAGCTACCCTCATGCCGAAATAACCGGCAAGCACGCTCAATGACGCGCCCACAAGGAAGGCTGCGGCTATAACTATGTTGCCAAGCCCTACCCAGATGCCGGCAAAGACAACGGCGCCGAATATGAGCAGCAGCTTATACTCGCTTTTAAGGAAAGCATCGGCGCCTTCGCTTATGGCGTGAGCTATGTCAGCCATCTCCCTGTCGCCCTCGGGACGCCTGTTTATGCCGTGCGCCTTGGAAAAAGCAAACAGCAAAGCAACCACTGCGGCCGCAGGCGCCGCATACAACAAAATGTTCATAATGAATATGAACCTCCCCAAGAAAATTTATTTCACGCAGAACAACTGCATAAAACACAAAACAGCAAGGCGTGCATATGCAAGCCGGCTTGCCGGGTTCAAAAAAGCGGACAAAAGTAATCCCGTCCGACGGGATTTACACATGATACATAAGGCAAGCTTAGAAGTCAATAGGTTTTTAATAAAAACAATTATATTTGAACTAAAATTTGTTATTGAATTGACAATGGATTATGCGTATAATATTATAAGGCGGGGATGTTGATTTAATTACAGCATGCTTCGGCGGGGATTGTTTCGTATTCTCTGATTGGAGAAATAACGGTTGAATTGAGTGAAAACTTTGGCTTCAAAATAAACACAAGGTCCGCCATATGTACGGTTCTTACCATAGCTTTGCAGTCGGGCTCATATTGGCTTGCGCAATTTATAATACGCGCATTTGAGCTGGAGCTGCATTCTCCCGCGATATGGCTTGACGGGCATATACCGTTTATGCCGGCATTTCTTATTCCATATATAGGCTGCTTTATACACTGGTTAGCTACATTCTACATTATATATAGAGATGAGGACGGCTTTGCAAGGCTCTTCACGGCGGCGGTTATGGGCTATGCAGCAGGCTTCATAGTGTTCATATGCTGGCCTACTACTATGCAAAGGCCTGTTATAGAGGCCGAGGGCGTATGGAGGTTCATATATACCATAATATGTACGCTGGACGAGCCGCTTAACCTTTTGCCAAGCATACATTGCTTTGTGTCGTTCCTGTGCTGCGTAAGCACTATCAAAAGCAGCTCCGTGCCGAGGTGGTATGCTGCGTTCAGCACGGTGATGCTTATACTTGTGTGCCTGAGCACGCTGTTTGTGAAGCAGCATTGCGTATTGGATGTTTTTGCTGGAGTAGCGCTCGGCTCTATGGCGTGGCTGCTTGCAAAAGCCGCTATACTGCAAAAGCCGGCAAGGCGCATATATAACTCGTTAGTTTTAACAAAAATTTGTTAACCGAGCGTAAAAATCGTATTTGTCGTGGCTAAAGAAGTATTGACACGCGGGACAAAATAACGCTATAATATATTCGTTAATTGAATATCGAATGATAGAGGCGCGGAGGCTAAGGTAGTATGCATATGACAAGGGCGGGGAGCCCGAAGATGCAGCGAATGTGACTTCCGCCGAAAGCGAAAGCGCTCACCCCGGCGCTGAGCTTGGGCGCGGCGCCCAGCGCGCTGCGACTGTCATCTTTTAGATGGAGAGCTATCGATATGGCATTTGCCGTGTCGGTAGTTTTGCTTTTCTCTTTTCTTAATAAGATGGTGCGCTATTCATCCGCGTATGCGGGGCTGTGGCGTGCCATACAGCACGTCATGGCAAGAGCGAATTTGATATTAACCGGTTTCCTATAAATAAATATAATGATCAACAGGAGGAACATTACTATGGCTATTAAATCAACTATCAGGCTCAGAATGGGCGCTGAGGACGCACATTATGGCGGAAACCTTGTAGACGGCGCACATATGCTTCATCTGTTTGGCGATGTCGCTACCGAGCTTCTTATCCGCTATGACGGTGACGAAGGCCTGTTCTGCGCGTATGACAAGGTAGAGTTCCTTGCCCCCGTTTATGCCGGCGACTATATCGAGGCTGTCGGTGAGATAGAGCGCGTTGGCAACACCAGCCGCACCATGAGCTTTGAGGCCCGCAAGGTCATCCGTTCCCGCGGCGACATCAGCGCTTCCGCTGCCGAGTTCCTTGAGGAGCCCATCGTCGTCTGCCGTGCGCACGGTACCTGCGTCACCCCCAAGGACTGCCAGCGCATAGAGCATAAATAAGCTGAACAGAGCTTATTGCGCCCTGAAGAACCGACGTAAGAACAGGAAAGGAGATACTGATGGAGAAGCTGATAATCACCGCCGCCATCTGCGGCGCCGAAGTTACCAAGAAGCAGAACCCAAACGTTCCTTACACCATCGAAGAGATGGTGCGCGAGGCTAAGAGCGCCTACAACGCCGGCGCGGCCATAATACATGTGCATGTCCGCGAGGACGACGGTACGCCCACGCAGGACAGGGAGCGTTTCCGCGTGGTTATGGACGCTATACGCGCCGAACTGCCCGACGTTATAATGATACCCTCCACCGGCGGAGCGACCGGCATGAAGCCCGAGGAGCGTTTGCAGCCCACCGAGCTGTTCCCCGAGATGGCTACGCTTGACTGCGGCACCTGCAACTTTGGCGACGAGATATTCGATAACACCATGCCCACCATGCGCGCGTTCGGCAAGCGCATGATAGAAAACGGCATAAAGCCCGAGTATGAGTGCTTTGAAATGGGTCATCTTGACACCATTTTGACCATGGCCCGCAAGGGCGAGGTACCAGGCGCGCCCATGCAGTTCAACTTCGTGCTTGGCGTACCCGGCTGCACCCCCGCCACCGTGCAGAACCTTGCATGGCTGGTAAACGGCATACCCGCAGGCTCCACCTGGACGGCCACCGGCGTAGGCCGCAGCGCCTTCACCCTTGCCGCCCCCGCCATAGTGATGGGCGGTAACGTGCGCGTAGGCTTTGAAGACAACCTTTACCTCAGCCGCGGCGTACTTGCCAAGAGCAACGGCGAGCTGGTAGAAAAGGTAGTCCGCATGGCCACCGAGCTTGGCCGCGGCATAGCGTCCCCCGCAGAGGCCAGGGAGATACTCTCCCTTAAGCCGCTTAAATAAGAACCAAGGCTTAAAGCCTGTCAATACAAACCAAATAATACAATCAGGAGGAAACAACCACTATGGCAATGAAAGGCAACAAATACGGTACTCACCGCGTGATCGAGCCCAAGGGCGTACTTACCCAGGCTGCTTACAAAATCGACAACGACATGACCAAGCTCTATTCCAACGAGATCATGTGCGACGTTATCTCCCTCAACATCGACTCCGCTTCCTTCACCCAGATCTCTGAAGCCTGCGGCGGCGACGAGAAGAAGATAGGCGAAATGATACTTGGCATAGTTGCCGAGCGCGGCAAGCAGCAGAACCCCGTTACCGGTTCCGGCGGAATGTTCATAGGCAAGGTCTGCTACATAGGCGAAGACCTTAAGGATCGCGACCTGAAGGTTGGCGACAAGATCGCTTCCCTGGTCTCCCTGTCCATGACTCCGCTGCGCATAGACAAGATAAAGGCTATCCACAAGGATATCGACCGCGTTGATATCGAAGGCAAGGCCATACTGTTCGAGAGCGGCATCTATGCCAAGCTCCCCGATGACATGAGCGAGCCTCTCGCCCTTGCAGCCCTTGACGTAGCCGGCGCTCCCGCGCAGGCCCGCAAGCTGCCCAAGGAGGGTGACAGCGTACTGATACTTGGCGCAAACGGCAAGTCCGGTGTTCTTTGCGGCTATGAGGCCATGAAGAAGGTCGGCCCGAAGGGCAACGTGGTCGGTCTCGTCCGTAACCCCAAGCAGGTCGAGCCCCTTATGGAGCTTGGCGTATACAACAAGGTCATAGTAGCCTCCGCTACCGAGCCTGTTGCGGTTCTTGAAGCTGCCCTGGCCGCCAACGATGGCAAAGAGTATGATATCTCCATCTGCTGCGTCAATATAGAAAGCTGCGAGATGAGCGCCATACTGCCCGTCAGGGACGACGGCCTTGTATACTTCTTCTCAATGGCAACCAGCTTCACCAAGGCCGCTCTGGGCGCCGAGGGCGTAGGCAAGGACGTCACCATGATAGTCGGCAACGGCTACACCAAGAACCATGCCGAGATCACCCTGAACGTGCTGCGTGAGAACCCGAAACTGCGCAAGCTGTTCGATGAGAAGTATTGCTAATACTGTGGAATAACTGTTGAAAAGGGCCTGCGGCGCGCTGCAGGCCCATCATAACATAATAATCAGCATAGCTATAAATAAAGACAACTTACTATTTTTATAAAAAGGAGAAAACCAAAATGAGGAAAAGCAGGGAAAACGGTTTGTTCCTGAACGTGCCCGACGAGCAGTGGAACGATTGGAAATGGCAGGTTGAAAACCGCATTGAAACTCTTGAGGACCTCAAGAAGTACATCACCCTTACCGAAGAAGAGGAAGAGGGCATAAAGGCTACTCTGGGCAGGCTGCGCATGGCCATAACCCCGTACTATCTCTCCCTCATCGATCTTAACGATCCCTACGATCCTATCCGCAAACAGGCTATCCCCACCGAGCATGAGCTTGAGTTCGCCCCCTATGAGGATGCCGACCCGCTGCATGAGGATATCGACTCCCCCTGCCCGGGCCTTACCCACAGGTATCCCGACCGCGTGCTGCTGCTCATCACCGACCAGTGCAGCATGTACTGCCGTCACTGCACCCGCAGGCGTTTTGCCGGCCAGCATGACTGCGAGGTGGCCAAGAGCCAGATAGACACCTGCATAGACTATGTGCGCAACCATCCCGAGGTACGCGACGTGCTGCTTTCCGGCGGCGACTGCCTGATGGTCAGCGACGAGATGCTCGATTACATAATCGGCGAGCTGCGCAAGATACCTCATGTTGAGATTGTCCGCCTTGGCTCCCGTACCCCTGTCGTCATGCCGCAGAGGATCACCCCGCATCTTTGCGAGACGCTGCGCAAGTATCATCCCGTGTGGCTCAACACCCACTTCAATCATCCCAACGAGATCACCGAGGAATCCGCCAGGGCCTGCGCCATGCTGGCTGACGCCGGTATCCCGCTCGGTAACCAGAGCGTGCTGCTCGCCGGCGTAAACGATTGCGTGCATGTAATGCTCAAGCTGGTAAACGAGCTTGTCCGCATCCGCGTGCGTCCGTATTACATCTATGCCTGCGATCCTTCCCTCGGCCTGAGCCACTTCCGCACCCCTGTTTCCAAGGGTATCGAGATAATGGAGGCTCTGCGCGGCCATACCAGCGGCTACTGCGTGCCTACCTTCGTCGTAGACGCTCCTGGCGGCGGCGGAAAGACCCCCGTTATGCCCAATTATGTGATAAGCCAGACCCCGCGCAAGGTCATACTGCGCAACTTTGAAGGCGTTATCACCACCTATACCGAGCCTGAAGTATACAAGAACGAGTGCCATTGCGACGTTTGCACAGGCAAGCGCAAGGTTGCGCCCAAGACAGGTGTTGCCGGCCTTGCACAGGGCATCGAGCAGAAGTACCTTGAACCCACCAAGCTCCTCCGCAAGGACCGCTATGCCGACAGGCAGAAGAACGAGAAGAAATAATTGACCCTTTGCTTTGCGGGAGGGAGACGCTCCCTTCCGCAAAGCGTGACTTATCGGGAGGTAACTAATGCAGAGCAAACTCAATCTTAACCGTGAGTTGGTGGATAGGGCGCGCCAGTCCGCAGCTAAGATAGCCAAGGATACGCAGAGCTTTATCGATCAGCATACCACGGTAACCGTAGAGCGCGCAGTGTGCCGCCTGCTGGGCATAGATGGCGTTAACGAGATGGAGGTGCCTATGCCCAACGTGGTCGTAGATCACCTTATGGCAAACTCCATACTGCCCGTTGGCGCGGCATGGTATATAGGCAACGCGATGGTGGAGACCGGTATGGAGCCGCAGGCTATAGCCGAGGCTATAGACAAGGGCGAGCTTGACATGAGCAAGCTGCCTGCGCACAGCGATGCCGAGATACGCGCCGTCATAATGCCCGTTGTGGAAAAGACCATAGCGCGCATAAATTCCAATGTTAGAAACCGCAATGCCTACCTTAACAGCTTTGGCGACAAGGAGGGCCCATATCTTTACATAATCGTCGCTACCGGCAACATATATGAGGATATAACTCAGGCTAAGGCCGCCGCCAAGCAGGGCGCGGACATAATAGCCGTTATCCGTACCACCGGACAAAGCCTGTTGGACTACGTCCCGTATGGCGCCACCACCGAAGGCTTCGGCGGCACCTACGCCACGCAGGAAAACTTCCGCCTCATGCGCGCCGCTTTGGACGAGGTTGGCGAGGAACAGCACCGTTATATCCGCCTGTGCAACTACTGCTCAGGCTTGTGCATGCCTGAAATAGCCGCAATGGGCGCGCTTGAAAGGCTTGACGTTATGCTTAACGACGCGCTTTACGGCATACTGTTCCGCGATATCAACATGCAGCGCACAATAGTTGACCAGTACTTCAGCCGCGTTATAAACGGCTATGCCGGCGTTATCATAAACACCGGTGAGGACAACTATCTCACCACTGACGATGCTATAGCCGCCGCGCATACCGTGCTTGCTTCCCAGTTCATAAATGAAGCTTTTGCTAAGGAAGCAGGCATGAGGGAGGAGCAGATGGGTCTTGGACATGCGTTTGAAATGGATCCTTCGGTTGAGGATACCTTCCTCTACGAGCTGGCCCAGGCGCAGATGGCGCGCGAGATATTCCCCAAGGCGCCCTTGAAGTACATGCCGCCTACCAAGTTTATGACCGGCAACATTTTCCGCGGCCATATACAGGATGCGCTTTTCAACATGGTGACCATACTCACCGGCCAGAAGCTGCATCTTCTCGGCATGCTTACCGAGGCTATACATACGCCCTTCATGAGCGACCGCGCGCTTTCAATAGAGAATGCGCAGTACATATTCCGCACCATGAAGGATCTTGGCGATGAGCTGACCTATAAAGAGGGCGGCATAATACAGACCCGCGCAAACGAGGTGCTTACAAAGGCGGCGGACCTGCTTGTTGAAATAGAAAAGCTTGGCCTGTTCACGACGATAGAGAAGGGCATATTTGCCGACGTCAAACGACCCAAGGACGGCGGCAAGGGCCTTGCAGGCGTTGTTGTGAAGGATGATAAGTACTTCAATCCCTTTATTGAGGTCATGAAAGGGAGGGTAGCAGAATGAGTTCCGGACTGTATAACACCCATAAAATAGACTTCGATACCACGCTTGACCTTACCCGTCTTAAGCCGTATGGCGACACGATGAACGATGGAAAGGTGCAGACGAGCTTCACCCTTCCCGTAAAGGATGACGAGCGCGGCGAAGAAGCCGCAAGGCAGATAGCCAAAAAGATGGGCCTTGAAGAGCCCAATGTTGCCTGGCATATGCCGCTTGATAAGGAGTTCACCTTCTATGTTGTTTACGGCAGCTGCGTGCACACCGTAAACTATGAGGATATACACGTTATAACCGTGGAATCCGATACTATGGGCATGGAGGAGACCAACGAGTATATTCGCGAGCATATAGGCCGCAAGGTGGTCATGGTCGGCGCCTCCACCGGCACCGATGCGCATACCGTTGGCATAGACGCTATAATGAACCGTAAGGGCTTCGCCGGCCATTACGGGCTTGAGCGCTATGATATGATAGAGGCATATAACCTCGGCTCCCAGGTGCCTAACGAGGACTTCATCAAGAAGGCGCTTGAGCTGAAGGCGGATGTGCTGCTGGTATCGCAGACCGTTACACAGAAGGACGTGCATATCCAGAACCTTACGAACCTTATAGAGCTGCTTGAGGCTGAAGGCCTGCGCGACAGGTTCGTAGTCTGCTGCGGCGGCCCCCGCATAACCCACGAGCTTGCCAAGGAGCTTGGTTACGACGCGGGCTTTGGCGCGGGCAAGTATGCCGATGACGTTGCGAGCTTTGCCGTGACCGAAATGGTCAAGCGCGGAATGGGCAAATAAGCATGGAATTTGTTAAGCTTGAAAAGCGCGGCCATATCGCGCTGCTTAAACTGAACCGACCCAAGGCGCTGAACGCACTTAACACAGCCATGCTCAATGAGATAGACATGGCGGCCGAAAAGGTGGAGCGCGATCCGGAAATAAGGGTGCTTATAGTCAGCGGCGAGGGCAAGGCCTTTGGCGCGGGCGCGGACATTGGGGAGATGGTCAACCTTACCCGTCAGGAGGCGAAGGCATTTGCGGACGCGGGGCATCGCGCTTTCAAGCGTATTGACGATCTGTATATACCCGTTATAGCCGCCGTTCATGGTTATGCTTTGGGCGGCGGGCTCGAGCTTGCGCTGTGCTGCGATATAAGGCTTTGCTCAAGCTCGGCCAAGTTTGGCCAGCCGGAGGTCGGCATAGGCATAACCCCGGGCTTCGGCGGCACTCAGCGCCTGCCAAGGGTAGTAGGCACATCAAACGCCATGACCTTGACGCTTACGGGCAAGCCTGTCGGCGCAGAGGATGCGCTTAGAATGAGGCTTGTAAACAGGGTATATCCGGACGATGAATTGATGGACGGCGCTATGGAAATGGCGCAGACCATAGCGAGCAACGCGCCCCTTGCGGTGCATTACTGCAAGGTGGCCATGAGCCGCAGGGTAGACCGCTTTTTGGAAAACGACCTCGACTATGAGGCGCAGGTGTTTGCCGAGTGCTTTGAGACAGAGGATCAGAGAAATGCCATGACCGCGTTCCTTGAAAAGCGGCCAAAGGCGGAATTCAAAGGAGAGTAATGATAATGAACGAACGTATTGCCGTAATAGGCGCAGGAACTATGGGCCTTGATATAGCTACGGCTTTTGCGGGCGTAGGCGCAAGCGTTATTGTGCGCGATATAAGCGAGGAGATAATATCAAAGGCCAGGGTAAGGCTTGAAGCAGGCCTTGACAGGCGCGTGGCCAAGGGCAAGCTGAGCGGCGAGGAAAGAAATGCCATTCTTTCGAATATGAGCTTCACAACGGAGCTTGGCGACTGTAAGGACGCCGATCTTGTCATAGAGGCGGCCGTTGAAAGGGCGGATATAAAGAAGCATATCTTCCTTCAGCTTGATTCCGTTTGCCGCGAGGACGCTATACTTGCAAGCAATACAAGCTCCATATCCATAACCGATATCGCTTCCGTCACCAAACACCCTGAAAGGGTGGTGGGCATGCATTTCTTTAACCCTGCAACCGTTATGAAGCTTACGGAGCTTATAAGGGGCGTGTTTACCAGCGACGAGGTGTACGCCAAGGCGAGGGCTTTTGCCGAAGCCGCAGGCAAAACGCCGGTAGAGGTGAACGAGTGTCCCGGCTTTGTTGTAAACAGGCTGCTTATACCCATGATAAACGAGGCCGTTGGCCTTTGGGCGGAGGGTATAGCCTCGAAGGAGGATATAGATACCGCCATGAAGCTTGGCTGCAACCACCCTATGGGCCCGCTTGCGCTTGCGGATATGATAGGGCTGGACGTTTGCCTGTTTATAATGGATACGCTTTATACCGAGACCTGCGACAGCAAGTACCGCGCGCATACAAAGCTTAGGCAGCTTGTAAGGGCAGGGCTCATGGGCCGCAAGACCGGCCGCGGAATATACGATTATACAAAATAGCTTTCTATTAAACTTAAACTGAAAAGAAGGAGAGGAAAGATGGATTTCAACCTGTCACAGGAGCATCTGATGCTTCGCGATTTGTACCGCAAGTTCGCTGAAAACGAAGTTAAGCCCCTTGCGGAAGAGGTAGACGAGGAAGAACGCTTCCCTATGGAAACCGTTAAAAAGCTTGCACGCTACGGTTTTATGGGAATACCCTTCCCCACCAAGTACGGCGGAGCCGGCGGAGACGTTTTGGCTTACGTTATGGCGGTGGAAGAGCTTAGCAAGTGCTGCGGTACGACCGGCGTTATAGTGTCTGCGCATACTTCGCTGTGCTGCGCCCCTATCTATGAAAACGGTACCGAGGAGCAGAAGATGAAGTACCTGCCCGCGCTTTTGAGCGGCGAGAAGATAGGCGCGTTCGGCCTTACCGAGCCGGGCGCCGGCACGGATGCCGCAGGCCAGCAGACCACAGCCGTGCTTGAGGGCGATCATTATGTGCTCAACGGCACCAAGATATTCATAACCAACGCCGGCTATGCAAGCGTATACATCATATTCGCCATGACCGATAAGAGCGCCGGAACAAAGGGCATTTCCGCTTTTATAGTGGAAAAGGACTTCCCGGGCTTCTCAGTAGGCAAAAAGGAGAAGAAGATGGGTATCCGCGGCAGCGCCACCTGCGAGCTTATAATGGAAAACTGCATAGTGCCTAAGGAAAACCTGCTCGGCAAAGAGGGCAAGGGCTTTGCCATCGCCATGAAGACGCTTGACGGCGGCCGTATCGGCATTGCAAGCCAGGCTCTGGGCATTGGCGAAGGCGCAGTAGAGGAGACCATCAAGTATGTCCAGGAACGTAAGCAGTTCGGCAAGAGGCTTTCTCAGATGCAGAACACCCAGTTCCAGCTTGCAGATATGCATACCCGCATGAAGGCTGCGCAGTACCTTGTGTACGCCGCGGCCGTAAAGAAGCAGGCATATGTTGAGGCTGAGCTTGCAGGCAAGAAGGGCGAAAGCTACTCTGCGGACGCCGCTATGGCCAAGCTGTTCGCCGCGGAAGCTGCCAGCGATGTTACCCGCAGGGCCGTTCAGCTCTACGGCGGCTATGGCTACACCCGTGAGTATCCCGTGGAGCGCATGATGCGCGACGCTAAGATAACCGAGATCTATGAAGGCACCAGCGAAGTCCAGCGCATGGTCATCGCGGCCAACTTAGGCGTAAAGTAAGGAGGCAAGCATGAAGATCATAGTTTGTGTAAAACAGGTTCCTGATACCTCCGGCAAGGTGGCTGTAAATCCGGACGGTACGCTTAACCGTGCCTCCATGCAGACCATAACCAATCCGGACGATATGAACGCGGTTGAGGCCGCCCTCAAGCTGAAGGATGAGACCGGCTGCAAGGTAGTGGTCGTTTCAATGGGTCCTCCTCCGGCGATGGGCATGCTGCGCGAGCTGCTCGCAATGGGCGCTGACGAGGGCGTGCTTATAAGCGGACGTGAGTTCGGCGGCAGCGATACCTACGCTACCAGCCAGATAATCGCCGCCGGCATCAACCACATAGGCCTTGAAAAGGACGACATAGTGATGTGCGGCCGCCAGGCTATAGATGGCGATACCGCGCAGGTAGGCCCGCAGATAGCTGAAAAGCTGCATCTGCCGCAGGTCACCTATGCCGCCAAGATCGAAAAGACCGGCGACACGCTGACCATACAGCGCATGCTTGAGGATGGGTATATGACCATAAAGGTCAAGACTCCCTGCCTCATCACCTGCATCAAGGAGCTTAACGAGCCCCGTTACATGAGCGTGGGCGGCGTGTTTGAAAGCTTCAACAAGCCCATCACCGTGTTCGATTTCAACACCCTTAAGGACGATCCCCTGATCGACCTTACCACCATAGGCCTTAAGGGCTCGCCCACCAACATATTCAAGTCCTTCACTCCTCCGCCGAAGGGTGTAGGCCAGATGCTTGAGGGCGCCGATAAGGCTACCTGCGACGGGCTTGCGGAGATTCTTGCCGCCAAGCACATAATCTAAGGGAGAAAGGAGAACGAACATGGCTTACAACAGCATGGATTTAGCAGCCTTCAAAGACGTTTGGGTATTTTGCGAGCAGCGCGAAGGCAAACTGATGCCCACCGATTTTGAGCTTATCTCAGAGGGCCGCAAGCTTGCGGACGAGCTGGGCGTTAAGCTCTGCGGTCTGCTGCTTGGCGACAACGTGGAAGGCCTTTCTAAGGAGCTTGCGGGCTATGGCGCGGATAAGATCATCCTGTGCGAATCCCCGCTTCTTAAATACTATACTACCGATGCGTATGCCAAGGTAATCTGCGACGCTATAGAGGAGCTTAAGCCTGAGGTGTTCCTCATCGGCGCAAGCAACATAGGCCGCGACCTTGGCCCCCGCTGTGCCGCAAGGCTGCACACCGGCCTCTGCGCGGACTGCACGCACCTTGATGTAGACGTTCCCAAGTACCTTGACTTCCTGCGCGCAAGCTCAACGCTTGATATAGACAACATGAAGTTCGATATGGAGGACCGTAACCTCAAGATGACCCGTCCTGCGTTCGGCGGCCACCTTATGGCTACCATTATATGCCCCCGCTTCCGTCCCGCAATGGCGACCGTGCGCCCGGGCGTTATGCGCAGGGCTGAGTTCGACCAGAAGAAGGCCGACGCGGTGGAGATAGTGCGTCCCACCGTCAAGCTGACTGCCGAGGATATGCATACCGAGGTTGTAGAGGTCGTAAAGGCTGCCAAGAAGATAGTAGACCTTGTCGGCGCGGACTTCATAGTATCCGTTGGCCGCGGCATAAGCAAGAACGTTGAGCAGGGCATAAAGCTTGCAGAAGACCTTGCCGAAGCCCTCGGCGGCGTAGTCGGCGGCAGCCGTGCCGTTATAGATAACGGCTGGCTTTCTGCCGATCATCAGGTCGGCCAGACCGGCAAGACCGTACACCCCAAGGTGTACATCGCCCTCGGCATCTCCGGCGCAATACAGCATAAGGCCGGCATGCAGGATTCCGAGTGCATAATCGCCGTTAACACCAACGAGTCCGCACCTATATTTGAAATTGCCGACTATGGCATCTGCGGCGACCTGTTCAAGGTCACTCCGATGCTTACCGAGGCTATAAAGGCTCAGAAGGCTGCCAAGCAGTAAATATATACTGCGTTGGCCCGGCAGCATTGATAGATATGAGGCGGTCCGGCGGGCGGGCCGCCTCATAATTTCTGTGGATATTGGCTTTGACATGGACGCCGCGGGCGCATGCGCGCCGGCATGGGTTGCTGCGGAGTGCATGTTTTGCTATACTTTGTACAGCGGTATACAACAGAATGAGGGCGGGATATGCTAAAAAGAGCGGTGTACATCTCAATCCAATGCACATGGGGCTTTGTGCAGAGCCTTGCGGGGCTGATAGTAATGCTGCTGCTCGGCAGGCAAAAGCACAGGTTTTATCGCTGCGCCTGCCTAACCGAATACGATGTTGATACCGTGCCGGGGTTTATGAAAAACCTTGGCTGTGTGTCGCTTGGCATGTTCATATTCATAGGCGTCAAAAAGTGCTGCTATGAAGATGCTGCCATGCGCGCAAGGCTTGACAGCGTAGCGTCGCATGAATACGGGCATACCTTCCAATCGCTCATATTCGGGCCGCTGTATCTGCTTATAGTAGGCGTGCCAAGCTTTATATGGTGCATGCGCTATTATAGCCGCCGTGACGAATATAACGCCAGGGGGATAAGCTACTATTCGCGCTTCCCTGAAAAGCAGGCAACCGAATATGGAATAATGGCGGGAAAAAGAAAGCCTTAATAGAGAAGCGCCGGCCGTTCAGGGTAGGCGCTGCTATAAGCTCAACCTATTGCATCAATACTTATCAATATTTATTGTAAAACACAAGCTCCTTTTCGTCCTTAAACTCAAAATGGCCCGGATAAGGCTCGGCGTCAGGCGCGGGATAGCCCATCATCAGCATTGCGGTGGGCTCATAGCTGTCCGGCAGGTCAAACTCCTTTTTTACGGCTTCCGGGATAAAGTGCATCACCCATGTTGTGCCGACGCCTATGTTTTCAGCCTCAAGCATCATGTGGGTCGTCACGATGGCGGCGTCTATATCGTAGCTCTTCTTCCGGTCGTACTTCCTTACCCAGCAGGCGTCCCTGTCGCTGCATATGAGCATTGCAGTGGGCGCATTAAAGTGGCACACGGTACACCTTCTCAGCTTTTCAAGCGCCTCGTCGCTGTTTATGACCAGTATCCTCTGCGGCTGAAGGTTGCATGCCGTAGGCGCAAGCCAGCCGGCCTTAAGTATCCTGTCTATATCGTCCTGCTTCACCCTTTCGCCTGTAAACTTCCTAACCGAATAGCGCTTTGCCGCCAGCTCAAGAAAATCCATATAATACGCTCCTTAGTTTATGTTGTTGCTTTATATTATCCTATCATATTGCAGCATAAAAGTGAATAAGGCTAAGGAAGCCCTAATTATCTTAAGGAGGTATCAGTTATGGCAAAGGGAAAGGCTATGGAGAAGCCCATGTTGTTTCAGCTCATAAAGGCGGCGTTCATAGGCAGCGCGGCGAGCCTTGTGCTTATACTTATATTGGCTGCCGTGATGTGGAAGCAGCTTATAGGCATAGAGGCGATACCCGTTGCCAACGCCGTTATAAAGGTGCTTAGCGCCGCGCTTGCGGGCTTTGCCGTGCAAAGGCATTGCCAAAGCAAGGCTTGGCTTTACGGCGCTATGGCGGGGCTTATATATGCGGGGCTCGCGTATACGGTGTTTGCAATAATAAGCGGAAGCTTTACGCTCAACGCGGCGATGCTCAGCGACGCACTTATAGGTATGCTCTCCGGAATGATAAGCGCCATGATTACCCGGGCAATAAAATGACAAAACGACCATACATGTGCTATAATATGTTGTTAATTTGAAAGCTTATATGGCTGAAAAGCGCATAAAGCAGCATTTTGCAGAAAGGAGGCCAACTTATGCTGCGGCTTATATGCAAGGCGGGCGCAGCCGAAAGGGAGCAGGTACGCGAGCTTGCTCAGGAGCTTTCCGTAAGCCCAAGGGTGGCGGAGCTTTTGATAGCGCGCGGCATAACGGACGCGGAGGAAGCGTTTGCGTTTTTGCACCCGTCGGTATCCGGCCTTGAGGATCCCTTTTTGCTTAAGGATATGGACAAGGCGGCTGCATGCATAATGGCCGCCGTTGAGAACAAAGAAAGGATAATAGTATTCGGCGACTATGATGCGGACGGCGTGTGCGCCACGGCTATAATGCTCGGTTGCCTTAAAGAGCTTGGGGCCGACACCGGCTGCATGATACCTTCAAGGCATGAGGACGGCTACGGCATGACCATGCGCAGCGTGGAGCAGCTTAAGAAGATGGGCGCCGGCCTTATAATAACGGTAGACAACGGGATAAAATCGGCGGAAGAGATAGCGCGCTGCTACGAGCTTGGCATGCGCGTGATAGTAACGGACCACCATATACCGGGCGATTCGCTGCCAAGGTGCGAGGCGCTCGTGCTGTGCAACAATGCCGACGAATATCCAAACCGGCATATATGCGGCGCGGGGCTTGCCCAAAAGCTTGCGGAGGCGCTTATAGGCAGGGAAAAAGCGATCAAGTATATACCGTTTGCAGGGATAGCGACTGTTGCGGACATTGTGCCGCTTACAGGCGAAAACAGGGTGTTTGCCGCGCTTGCCGTAAAGGCGGTGCGCGAGGGCAGATGCCAGGAGGGTATAAAGGCGATATGCGCCGTATCGCAGACCAAGCTTGCAGATATGGACGCCGCCGGCTTCGGCTTCAGGATAGCGCCAAGGCTAAACGCGGCAAGCAGGATAGAGGAAGGCGGAATAGCCGTGAGCCTGCTTATGGAGACAGATGCCGAGAAGGCCGCATCCCTTGCAAAAAAGCTGGACGAGCTGAACCAGAAAAGGAAGGCGGAGGAGGGAGCCATATTCTCATCAGCATGCGATATGCTCAAGGACGTTGACCTTACGGACCGGCGCTGCATCGTGCTGCATGGCGAAAGCTGGAACGCAGGCGTGATAGGCATTGCTGCCGCAAGGATAGCGGAAAGGTTCTATAGGCCTACCGTGCTTTTGAGCGGCAAGGATACGGCGATAGGCTCATGCAGGAGCATAAGCGGGGTGAATATACATTCGGCATTAAGCTCATGCGGAAGGTTTTTTTCAAGATTCGGCGGCCATGCTTATGCGGCGGGGCTTACCATGAACGCCTCTGATATTGATGAGTTCAGGGAGGCGCTCGATAGCTACCTTTGGCAAAACGAGCCGGAGAAGGTATTCATACCGTCGGCAGAGTATGATTTTGATATGGAGCTTGGCGGCATAACAAAGGCGTTTGCCGAGGAGCTGAGCCTTCTTGAACCGTTTGGCGCGGGCAATCCTCAGCCGGTAATACTTACCAAAGGCGTAAGGCTCGCCAATCTTGAAAGAATGGGCGGCGAGGGCAAGCATTTGCGCTGCCACGTTACAAGGGACGAGCAGTATGTCAATTCGGTATACTTCAATGCCGGCGGCGAATTCAGGAATATACTCGATATGGACAGGTGCGACGTTGCGTATACGCCCAACATAAACAGCTTTATGGGCAGGAGCGAGCTTCAGCTGAGCATCAAAAGCCTGCGCAGCGCCGAGCCTGTTGAAGTGGATGCGTGGATAGAGCGGCAAAAGGGTAAATTTGTTGATGCAATATGCAAAAATGTCTTGTATAATAGTAGCCGTGCCGCTGAGGGGCTTATATTTGCGGACGCTGAGCAAACGCTTGCAAAGTGGCTGGATAAAAGCGCCATGGGAACGCTTGCGCTCTGCTTTACCGCTGAGGGCGCGAAGCGGCTCTGCTCCTGGCTTATAAAAGAAAAGGCCTGGAACAGAATGGACGTGAGCTTCTTTTCCTGCGCACAGAGCATATGCGCATACAACGCCGCCGTGCTTGCGCCGAGCATAAAGGAGCTTGACATAAGCCGCTATAAAAGGATATTGATATTTGACGCCGCGCCCAGCGCCGGCATATTGAGAGAGATAGAGGCTATGGCAAAGCCGGCCGAGCTGGTTGCCGCAAGGCCGAATGCGGATGGGCTATACAGGTTTGACAAGCTTATGGAGGGGCTGCCGTCAAGCAGGGAATCGCTTATAGAGTTTTATAAGGCGCTTAGGGGAACGATAGGCAGGTTTTATAACATAAGCGCGCTCAGCGATGCTTTGGCTGCGGCATCAAAGCAGCCGAGATGCTTCTGCGCATTGGCTGCGGATATATTTTTTGAGCTTGGCTTTGTTGTAAAGGCGGAAGGCGGGCTCAGGGTAGTAGCGGATCCGCCGAAGCGCAGGCTTGAGGAAAGCCGCACGTTTTTTGCGCTTAGCTCCTTAAGGGAGATGAACGATATGTATTTGCAATTATACAAGGAGGCAAACCATGAAGCTTGAAGACACTATCCGTACAATACCAGATTTTCCCAAGCCGGGAATACTATTTCGCGATGTAACGACGCTTTTTAAGGACCCCAAGGCGTTCCATCAGCTTATAGCGGAAATGGCGGACGGCTTGAAGGACAAGCATGTTGACGTGGTGGTTGGGCCTGAGGCTCGCGGCTTCATAATGGGTTCTGCGCTGGCGTTTGCGCTGGGCGCCGGCTTCGTGCCTGCAAGAAAGCCTGGCAAGCTGCCGTGCGAGACGGTAAGCTATGAATATGCGCTTGAATATGGCACCGACAGGCTTGAGATACATACCGACGCTATAAAGCCGGGCCAAAAGGCGGTTGTTGTTGACGACCTGCTCGCCACCGGCGGCACGGCGCTTGCGGCGATAAAGCTTATTGAGCAGATGGGCGGCGAGGTAGTTGCTGTTCGTTTTGCAGTAGAGCTTAGGAGCGAGCTTGACGGAATAAAGGCGCTTGAAGGCTACGACGTAAGCGCAAGCATAGTATACTGAATAAGGAAACAGCGTTAGAGACATATAAAGAAAGGAGGTTTGCCGGAATGGATATACACGATAAGGATACATGCCTGGCCGGAAACAGCGGCGCTGCCAATGCCGACATAAAAATAGAAGTCCGCGATAAGGCCGCCAATGCTATAGCCAAAGCCGGAGCTGACAAGGATAACGACATAGCTGATGACGGTATAAGCATAGTTGACAACAGCGAAAACGCAAAAAACCATCATTTTGTTGGCGACAGCGAGGTCAAGCAGCTGATGCGGGAGCTTGAAGCCGCCTGCATGGCAAGATTCAACGCGGACGAAATGGCGCTTTTGAAAAAGGCCATGCAGTTTGCATATGATGCGCACTCCGGACAAAAGCGCGATTCCGGCGAGCCGTACATTATACACCCGCTTGCCGTTGCAAAGATGCTTTTTGATATGGGCATGGACGCGAACACGGTGATAGCCGGCCTTCTTCACGATGTTGTTGAGGATTGCGCGGGAGTCACCGTGGAAGGGCTTGCGCACGAATTCGGGCCGGACATCGCAGAGATGGTGGACGGCGTAACAAAGCTTACCAAAACCGGAAAAAGCGACATAATAAGCAAGGAGGAGGCTCAGGCGGAGAACCTGAGGAAGATGTTCCTCGCCATAGCCAAGGATGTGCGCGTGGTGATAATCAAGCTTACGGACAGGCTGCACAACATGCGCACGCTTGATTACTGCACGCCGGAAAAGCAGCAGCGCAAAGCGCGGGAGGTGCTTGATGTTTACGCGCCGCTTGCCAGCCGTTTCGGCATGGGCGCGATAAAGTGCGAGATGGAGGATCTTGCCTTCCGCTATCTTATGCCGGAGGAATACGCCCAGCTGGAGCGGCAGATAGAGCCGCAGAGGCGGGAGCGCATGATAACGCTGAACAAAGCCATTGCTACCATACAGGAGCAGCTTGCCGCCGCAGGGATAGAGGCTCAGGTGAACGGCAGGCCAAAGCATCTTTACAGCATATATAAAAAGTTCCTCAGGCAAAACAGGAGCCTTGCCGAGATATACGATCTTATCGCCGTAAGGGTAATAGTCAATACGATCAACGATTGCTATGCCGCTCTTGGCATAATACACGCCATATGGAAGCCTGTGCCGGGCAGGTTCAAGGACTATATAGCAATGCCAAAGACCAATATGTACAGGTCCTTGCACACGACGCTGTTCGCGGATACCGGCATGCCGTTTGAGGTGCAGATAAGGACATATGAGATGCACCGCACCAGCGAATACGGCATAGCGGCGCACTGGATGTATAAGGAAGGCAGGGCGAATCAGGACGAGCTGGACAGCAAGCTTGCGTGGCTGAGGGAAGCGCTTGAGCTTGAAAACTATGCCGACACCACAAAGGAATTTGTTGAAAGCATACGCAAGGACTTTTTCAGCGATTATGTATATGTGCTTACCCCAAGGGGGCAGATAATAGACCTTGTGACCGGCTCTACGCCGCTTGACTTTGCGTACAGGATACACTCAAACGTAGGCAACCACGTTCAGCATGCAAAGGTGAACGGGGCCATAGTAAGGCTGGACTACAAGCTTAAAAACAACGACGTTTGCGAGATAGTGACCGCGCCAAACGCCACGCCGAGCCGTGATTGGCTGAAAATCGTAAAAACGCAGCAGGCCAAGGCTAAGATACGCCAGTGGTTCAAAAAAGCGAACAGGGAAGAGAACATAATAAGAGGCAAGGAAATGCTTGCCGAAGCTGCAAAGCGGCAGGGCAGGCAGCTTGGCGAGCTTACTAAAAAAAGCTATTATGAGGATCTTCTTAAGCGCTTTAACATGAGCGATATTGAGGATATATATGCCGCAATAGGCTATGGCGGCATAACCACGGGGCAGGTGCTGCATAAGCTTATAGAGCAATACCGCAAGGAGGAAAAGGCAAACCAGCTTGCGGCAAAGCTTGAGCAGAAGGAAGACCAGCGCGTACAGAACGCGGTATCGGGCAGGGGCGTTGTGGTTAAGGGAGAGCCTAATATGGCGGTGCGTTTTGCACATTGCTGCAGCCCCTTGCCAGGCGATAACATAGTGGGCTACATAACAAGGGGCAGGGGAGTATCCATACACCGCGCGGATTGCCCGAACATGAGCGACCTTATGCTGGATAAGGACAGGCTCATAGAAGTACAGTGGGCAAGCACGGAAAAGGCGAGCTATCCGGTGACCATACACATAATAGCCGGCGAAAGGCCCGGGCTTTTGATGGAGATATCGCAGCTGCTTATGAACCTTAATATAAGCATACTCGCCATGAACGCAAAAACGACGGAGGATATAGTTACCGTGCAGCTCACCTTCAACGTGTCCGGCGCCGCACAGCTTGACAGCATAATGAAGGGCATGCGCAAGATACGCACGGTAAACGATGTGTACAGGATAAACGCCTAAACATAATACTAACACTAAGGAGAATAAGCATGAGGGCAGTTGTTCAGCGGGTGGACAGGGCAAGCGTGACCATAGACGGCAACGTAAACGGGAAAATAGAAAAAGGCTTCATGGTGCTCATAGGCATAGACGAAAAGGACGAGCAGAAGGACCTTGACTACATCTGCGACAAGCTGATGGGCCTAAGGATTTTTGAAGATGAGGAGGGCAAGATGAACCGCTCCATAATAGATGCGGGCGGCTCGATATTGCTGATAAGCCAGTTTACGCTTTATGGCGACGCGAGAAAGGGCAAAAGGCCAAGCTTTATAAGGGCCGCCAGGCCGGAAAAGGCGATTCCGCTTTACGAGGCCGCAATAGCGAAGCTGAGCGAAAAGGTGCATGTTGAAACCGGCATATTTGGCGCGGAGATGAAGGTGGAGCTTGTGAACGACGGCCCCGTTACCATACTTCTTGACAGTGAAAGGACATTCTGATGGAGATAGCATCGCTTATAACAGGCCCCGTTGGCGTGAATACATATATTGTTTACGGCAAAAACAAGGGCGAATGTATTGTCATAGACCCATCCGATACGGAGCTTGTCAACAAAAAGCTTAATCAGCTTGATGTTAAGCCTACGGCCGTTTTGCTTACGCATGGCCATTTTGACCATATAGTAAGCGTTGCCGATATTCAAAGGCAGTATAACGCAAGGGTGTATATACATGAAATTGACGAGCCTGGCTTAAGGGACCCCAAGGTGAACCTTTGCGATATGGCGCATATTGCCATACCGCCATGCCATGCCGACGTTAAGCTCAAGGGCGGCGAGACCGTGCACGAGTCAGGCTTTGATATAAAGGTCATAAGCACGCCCGGGCATACGAAGGGTTCGTTATCTTATGCAATAGAGGATAACGGCAGGAAGGCCCTGTTCACGGGGGATTGTTTGTTCCGCCTGAGCATAGGAAGGAGCGATTTCCCGGGCGGGGATCATAAAGAGCTGCTTGATTCCATAGGCAAGGCGCTGTTCACGCTTGACGGCGATTATGAGGTGTATCCCGGCCATATGGGCGCAAGCACGCTTCAATTTGAAAGGGAGCATAATCCGTTCATGCGGCGCTGGAGCAGGAAACAGCTATGATAAGGCTTTACAGCAACAAAGCCGAATATACAGCAGATATAGCCGACGAGCTTCGGCTATTTTTGGCAAAGGAAGAAATAACCATAAGCGGGAGCGAAGCCTGCGCGGATATAGCCGTCACAATACAAAACGGCAAGGACGACGGCCTGAAAAGGACCGCATATGCCAATATAAACATACCAAAGGGAAAAGCGGAGTACGTTTGGCAATGCGATATTCCAGGAGATGCCGATATGCTTGAAGTAAAGCGCAGGGAAAAAAGAGCCGTAAAGATAGCCGTGTTCAGGGCTATGGCAAAGGTATACGGATTCATGCCGCCCTGGGGCTCGCTTACGGGAATAAGGCCTACGCGCTTGCTTAGGGAGCTTTATATACGGCATGGCAAAGAGGAAGCGCTTCGCATGATGCGGCAGGATTTTGACGTATCGGAAGAAAAGCTCAGGCTCGCTATGGAGATAAACTCCGTGCAGCAGCCAATACTGGATACGCAGACAGAGCTTGATGCCGACGTATATATAGGCATACCCTTTTGCGCGTCAAGGTGTCTTTATTGCAGCTTTGCTTCCCAGGTCAGGACAAAAAAGACCGATATGGCCGCCTATCTTGCGGCGCTTAAAAGGGACATAACAGCAGGCTCTGCAATACTTAAAAAGGCGAACAGAAGGATAAGGGCTTTATATATAGGCGGCGGTACGCCCACGGTGCTAACCGCGGATGAGCTTGACTCGCTAATATGCCATGCGCTTGAAGCGTACAGCGGCTTTTCTGGCGAGTTTACAGTTGAGGCCGGAAGGCCGGACACCATAACCAAAGCCAAGCTTGAGGTGCTTAAAAGAAGGGGCGTAAACAGGCTTTCGGTAAATCCGCAGACCATGAATATGGCTACGCTTGAGCTTATCGGCAGGAGCCACACCCCGCAGGATATAATAGCGGCGTTTGGCATGGCGCGCGATATGGGCTTTGACAGAATAAATATGGATGTTATAGCCGGATTGCCCGGCGAGCATGCAGCCGATATGGAGCATACGCTAAACGAGATAGTGAAGCTTTCTCCGGAAAACCTTACCGTGCATACCCTTGCGCTCAAGCGCTCCAGCAGGCTGGTTACGGAGGGTGAAAGGTACCCCATGACAACGGCTGAGGAGGTCGAAAGGATGGTAGCCATGGGCGCGGAAGCTGCAAAGGCCATGAACATGCGGCCATATTATATGTACAGGCAGAAATATATGAGCGGCAACCTTGAAAACGTAGGCTATGCAAAGGAGAACTGCGAGTGCATATACAATATAGACATGATGGAGGATACAACGGCCATAATGTCGCACGGCGCAGGGGCTATGACAAAATGCGTGTATGATGCCGCAAGAAGGGTGGAGCGTGTGCCGGCGCCCAAGGAGATATCGGTATACATAAACAAAATAGACAGGCTTAGCGAGGATAAGGCAAAGCTGTTTTTGCAGCAAGCATAACAGGGGAGGTACAATATGACGATAGACGAATTCTGGAGCGAGTTCCTTAAAGACACCGGCAGAAGTCCGGATACGAAATATACTGACGCATTTTGTTTTGACATAACAGAAAAAGCCGCAAACGGCCTGCTTGAGCTTGTTTTGCAGGGGAAAAAGCAGGCGACCTCGTCAAGCCTTAAGGATTATGAAATAGAGGGAGAGGAGCTGCCGAAGGCCGGAGAGCTTTCAATAGTGACGGATTTTGCGGGTAACCCAAGATGCGTTATCGAAACTACGGCGGTCAGCATAATACCTTATAACGAGATGACGTTTGACATAGTGAAGCGCGAAGGCGAGGATGAGTGCCTTGAAACATGGCAAATGAACCACGAGCATTTTTTCCGCGAGAGCGCTAAGCAGCTCGGTTATGAATTCACATACGATATGCCTGTTGTATTCGAGGATTTTAAGCTTATATACAGCAAATAAGGCAATCCTGAAGGGCGGCGGCACGGCCGCCTTTTAACATATTCAACATAAGCTGAGCTTTATATGCCGGCCTCCATATTTATGTTGCGCTCCTTCATGCCAAGATGCTTATAGAACTCTATCGCGTCAGTGTTGAACGACCATACGGTAAGCATCAGCGTATCCGCGCCGCGCTCCTTAGCCATGCGCACGGTTTCATCATATAAAAGTCTGCCTGCGCCCCTGCCGCGATACGCCTTGTCCACACATATATTGTCTATATAGGCTATACGGTGCGGCAACATGGCGGGGTTTGGGTTTGGCGGCTTGATAAAGGCCGATGCGAAGGCTATGAGCTTGTCGCCATCATATGCGGCAAGCGGAAAACCGGCTTTGTTTGTCAGCAGCGAGACATAGTATTCGTATGAAAAGTGAGCGTTTTCAGCATAAACGTCAGGCCTTGCGTTATGATGCAGCTCATGCACCTGCGCAATGAGCGCGCATACCGCGTCAAAATCATCTATCGTAGGCTTGCGTATATCCATGTTGCCTCCTTATACAGCTGCGGGCAGGAAAACCTCCTGCCCGTTTATAATTGATTTTTACTGGCGCCTTGTCGGATATTTGCTCCGGTATGCCCTGCGCTTTTTCGCCCTTCTTCTGCGCCTTCTTGCGGATACTATTTTCGCAAATATCACTATCACTATAAGCAAAGCTATAAGCAGCACCCAGAAAAGCCAGCCGCTGCCGCCATCTTCTTCCGGTTCGCCTGCCGAGACTATGAGCGGGCTTGAGTTGGGCGAGGCTGTGTTGTCAAGTATGGTTGCGGCTTCCGCCACATCGCGCGATGCGATAAGCGGAGCCGTAAACACGGTCGCCCCGTTGTATTGATATGTTATCGCGCCAAGCTCCTCGCCTGCGGAAATGGGCGCTTCAAGCTTCCTTGACGTTACATAGTTGGTAGTGAGCTGCTCAGGGTTAGAGCGTATGGCGTTCACGGTTTCCTTAAGGCCGGTCAGCTTTACGCCGGAAAAATCTATGTTTACGGTCAAAAGCCCGCCCTCGGCGTCCTCAAGGCTGGCATTTGAAACGGGAAGCTGCAGCGTGGGTTCAAGCCCAAGCTCGCTTGCGTTTACGGATACGAAATTATCAAAGCCCCAATCAAAGAATTTTGCCGCGTTTTCAAAGCGGTACTCGCCCTTGACTTTGTATTCATAGTCGCCCAGAAGAACGAGTATAAGCTCGATATCCCCCTTCTTGGCGGAGGCCACAAGGCAGCGGCCGGCCTGCGCGGTGTCGCCCGTTTTAACGCCGGTTGCGTAATTGTATTTATAGTCCGTTTCGCCCTCCTTGGTGTAGAGCAGGCGGTTGGAGTTGTACCACTGATAGCCGTCCGAATCCTTGTTGGTAGGCGCGGCGTCATATGTCGGGGCTGAGACTATCTTGCGGAACGTCTCATTCTTCATGGCGTATCTTGTAAGTATGGCCATGTCATATGCCGTGGAATAATGCTCGTCCTTGTGCAGGCCGTTCGGCTTTACAAAGTGGGTTCCGGTCATGCCAAGCTCAGCCGCCTTTTTGTTCATAAGCTCCGCGAAGCCGGCTTCGCTGCCGCCAAAGTGCAGCGCTATGGCCTTTGCGGCGTCGTTACCGGAAAAGAGCATCATGCCGTAAAGCGCGTCTATGAGCGGCAGCTTTTCGTTGCGGGAAAAACGGCATGTGGAGCCGCGGGTCTCAACATCGCTTCCGGTGCTTATTATCTCGTTTACGTCGTCCGTCAGCTCAAGCGCCAATATGCACGTCATTATCTTTGTGGTGCTTGCGGGATAAGCCTTGTCACGGCTGTTCTTTTCGTATAGAATCGTGCCCGTGGCGGAATCCATAAGGCATATATAGGGAGTTGATACGGATTCGGGGTCAAATCCGTCCGCACTCGAGCAGACGGGCAGAGCCAGAAGCGCCATCAAAAAAACAAGCGTAAATGCTACGAACCTTTTCAAAACCGGTTGATCCTTTCCAAAAAGCCGCCTTTAACGACTGGGGCAGGCAGCCCCATAGCAGGCATTATATGTGATTCATCAGCTATTATAACAAAAATTGCGCGCTTTTGTACATAGCAAAGCCGCAAATAATTTATAATACAAGGATTGTTCATATTATTTATGAGGCTGCCTTACGCATAAGCACAGCAGGGCAAGCAAAAGCCCCGCTCATGCCTGGGCGGGGCAACATAGTGTCGAAAAAGTGGCTAAACGCCACTTTTTCGAGTTTTACGGGTTTTGCCTCTCGCATTAGCTCCCGGGCGGCAAAACCCGCAAAGCACGAAAACCTGAAGGTTTTCATCCGTTCTGACGTACATGCCGTCAGAGCCGGAATTAGCTTAAGGGGCAGCCGCCCCTTAACAACCCCAGGGTTTATCAACACTCTGAGCCCCGCTCATGCCTGGGCGGGAGGTATTGAGGGCTGTTACATTTCAAATATACATTCGTCCTGTATGGTGAAAAAGCGTGTTGAGTCCTGTTCGGAAGATTCTCCCGCGTCAAAGCTGAGCTTTGTGTCGCTGAGCATATTGATACAAAGGTGTACTTGCCGTCGTCAGTAACGGCGATAAGCATGCTATCATTTTGCTTGACCTCATGACAGAAGCTCCTTCCGTGATGCGTTATTATACTGATATCATGTACGAATCTTTTTAATATGCCAAACGCGGGCGGAAAATGTTCATAAAACACTAATATTCTGCGCGATTGTTCATATTCTGCCTCTTAACGAATGTGTATTTTATGCTATAATATCAATGGGAAGGTATAACAGCCAATATACGCAGCGAAAGGAAAGGACCATTATGGCAAAACGCATTTTACTTGTAGACGACGAGCCGCTGATGATAAAGGGACTCAAGCGCACGCTTGAGCAGGACGGCTATGAAACGGATTCCGCTGCGGACGGCGAGGAGGCATTGAAAAAGCTGAACGCAGGGCATTACGACCTTGTGCTGCTCGACGTTATGCTGCCCAAGCTTTCGGGCATAGAGGTTTGCCAGATAGTGCGCGAAACAAGCGACATACCAATAATCATGCTCACAGCAAAGGGCGAGGATATGGATAAGATACTCGGGCTTGAGTATGGCGCGGACGATTATATGACAAAGCCCTTTAACATACTTGAGGTAAAGGCGAGGATAAAGAGCATATTCAGGCGCGTAGGCGTAAACCGCGAGGCGCCGAAGATGGAGCTTAGCGCAAACGGCTTGAGCATAAACATAGGCAACCGCAGCGCCACTCTCGACGGCAACCCCGTCAGCCTTACGATGAAGGAATTTGATCTTTTGCAGCTGTTTATGAAAAACCCGGGCAAGGTCTATAGCCGCGACGAGCTGCTTGAGACGATATGGGGCCAGGATTACATAGGCGATTTCCGCACGGTGGACGTGCATATAAGGCGGCTGAGGGAGAAGATAGAAAGGGATCCGGCAAATCCGGAATATATACTTACCAAATGGGGTGTAGGCTATTACTTTGCACAGTGAACGCAAAAAGTTCTTCGGCTCCATTCGCGTAAGAATGGTGGCCATATATCTTGTGGTAACGCTATTGGCGCTGATGTCAATAAGCTTTACTGTAGCTATACTGGTGGAATCGTCGCTTGTTAACCAAAGGACGAAGCAGCAGCAGGAGGCTACCACGCGCCTTGCGCTGGAGCTTAGCCAAAGCTTTTCATCGGATGCCGATACCCTGTATTCTCTTGCGCTCAGCAGGGCGCAGGAGCTTGGCGGCAGGGTGCTCATACTGGATACGGACGCTGTGGTTCAGGTGGATTCCGCATCTTATCAGACGGGCTTCAGGCTGCCTTACAGGGAGGTAAGGGACGTGCTTATAGGCGGCAAGGAATCCGCCTTCGGCTTCCATAGGATAGCAAGGACTAAGGATAAAAACACATTGAAGCTTATGGACGACGCCGTATGGGCCGTGTACTATACCGCGCCCATAACGCAGGGCGGCGTGTACCTTGGCGCGGTGCTGTTCAGCGCCATGCTTCAGGACGTTGAGGACAGCGTTACGGACATGGTGGCCAGCATAGCCGTAGCGTTCGTAATAGTTGCCGCTGTGATGGCCGCGTTGAGCTTTATACTTTCGGGCTTTGTAACGAGGCCCATAGTCGAGCTTACCAACGCGATAAGAAAGATGGGCCGCCAGGGCTCAGGCGTCAGGGTAAAGGTAAGGGGACGCGACGAGGTGGCGGAGCTTGGCAGGGCGTTCAACAGAATGAGCGAGCAGATTGAGGCGCACGACAGGGTCAGGGACGAATTTGTCTCTGACGCATCGCACGAGCTTAAGACTCCCCTTGCGACGATGAAGCTTTTAAGCGAATCGATACTCTATGAAGAGAACCCGGACCCGGCTGAGATGCGGGAGTTTTTTGAGGATGTGAATCATGAGGTGGACAGAATGTCCAACGTGATAACGGATCTTTTGAGGCTCGTCCAGTTTGATGAAGCAGAGCCTACTATACACAGGGAGCCTATAAAGCTTAACGAGCTTGTTGACAGGGTGGCTGCAAGATTGCGCCCCATGGCCGAGGCCAAGGGAATAGCATTGAACTGCAACGGAACAGACACCATTGTATTGGGCGAGCAGACAAAGCTTGAGCAGGCGGTAGTTAACCTTATTGAAAACGCGATAAAGTACACTGACGCGGGAAAGATAGAGGTCTTTGTCAAGCATACGGCGGACGAGGCGCTTGTAATAGTAAAGGATACCGGCATAGGCATACCGGAGGATGCAATACCGCACCTGTTTGAAAGGTTCTATCGCGTGGACAAGGCCAGGTCAAGGGGTACGGGCGGCACGGGCCTGGGCCTTGCCATAGTTGAAAGGATAATCACGCTGCACGGCGGCTTTATATCCGTTGAAAGCGAGCCTAACAAGGGCTCCGTGTTCACGGTGCATCTGCCGCTGCCTATGGGGGAGGAGTAAAGCATGAAAGGTTGGCGCTATATGGTTATTGTGGCGGCGTTGCTCGCGCTGCTCATGCTTTGCGGCTGCTCAAGGAGCATGATAAAGGAGGACAGTGTGCATGAGGATCTGCCGGATATAGATCCTGAAGCAGGCGTGGCCAAGGAGGTGCAGGCCAAGCTTTATTATAGGCTTACAGATGAGGAATACCTTGTCGGCGTGAGCGCGAGCGTGACGGTATACGCCGGCGAAAGGGAAGAAAAGGCCATGATACGCTCTTTGATAGAAGGCACGCCGCCGCTGAGCGGCAACATATCGGCCGTCGTGCCCAAGAATACGGAGATAATAGACGTTATGCTCGAAGGGGCGATAATGTACGTTACGTTGTCGGAGAGCTTCTTTGACACCTCCGTTATGGACAAGGCCGTAAGCGACGTGTCAAGGCTTATGGAAAACAGCATGATAACAAAAAACGAGTATGAGATGCGCGTGCAGGCGGCAAAAAAGGAGCTGTACCTGAGCCGCAGGCTCGCCGTTGAATCGATAGTGAATACAATAACAGCCAATAATCCGGACGTTAAGGTGCAGCTGCTTTTTGAGCTTGAAGGCACGGCGGCAAGGGTATCGCGCACAGAGCTTGGGCTTGAGGGCTACGGCGGCTCAAGCCACGACCTGCTCGAGCCTATGGAGTTTGTTGGCGATTGCGTGATAACGCCTACCGCCATAGCGGACTGCGTGCTCGGGCATATGCAAAGGGGCGAGTTTGATAAGGCGTATCCGCTGATTGCGGAGCTTGAGCAGGGCGGCGCGCAGAAGCCGGATTATGCAAGCTTTGAGACGGAGGCGGCCGCTCTTGACAGGATAAGAAGCTATAGCATAAAGGGGGAACGCGCAGGCGAGGAGAGCGGCGCTATAATAGTAACTGCCGAGATAACAAAGGCCGACGCTGCCGCGGGCCAGCGCGGGCAAAGGCATGCGCTTTCATTGAAGCCGGAAGGCAGCATATACAAGGTAGGCTATACATCCTTGCTTTCCGCGCTTGGAGGTAATGGCGAATGAGCAGAAGGGTAAAAGCAGCAAAAACGGTTTCGCTCATACTGGCTCTTGCGCTTACGGCGGCATTTTTTGGCGGCTGTATGACGGAGGACAGCTATACGCCGGAGCTGCCTGTAAGCTATGACAAGCCCCCTGCGCCAAGCGAGGACGCCGGGGCTCAGGGCCGGTTTGACGCTAAGCTCTATTATATATCGGAGGATGGCTTGAAGCTTGCCCCTGAGGAAAGAACAGTGCTTTGCGAAGAGGGCGAGGGTATGGCCTTCAGCACGATAAAGGCGCTTATGACGGGGCCGAACAGCCCCACCTCAAGAAGGTCGGTGCCGAGCAGATTAAAGCTTGACAAGGTGGAGGAAACGATGGGTATATGCAACGTATATCTAAGCGGCGGCTTCCCTTCAAGCGAGAATGACTGGCTGATAGCAAGGCTTGCCATTGCCGCAACGCTTGGCGACACAATAGGCGCAATGGCCGTGAACGTTTTTTATAACGGCAAGGAGCAGGGCTATAACAACAGGCCCATAGGCGAGGCAAGGTATTCCGGCGAAAGCGTGGATGCATATATCAGCGCTATGGAGGAAGCCTACGGCAAGCGCATGGGCAGCGGCGAAGCGGGCAAATACATAAGCCAAAGCGTAACGCTTTACTTTACAAACGTTGAAAAGACGCTTATTGCGGCGCAAAGTGCAGACATAACGGTTTCCGCAGATGCATCTGTAATGGAGCTTGTTGAGGTGCTTACCGCCAAGCTTGCCGGCGGCGTTTCGAGCGAGCATGCGCTCGAGCCTGTGCTTCCGGCGGACTTCATGCTTTGTGAGGAGCCTAGAATAAGCGTTTTTGGCGAAAGCAGCGACCCTGATTCAAGCTCAAGCTCGCTGCCGCTTTACGCGCCAAAGATAATCGAGCTTACCATAACGCCTCCGGCCATGGAGTACGACCAGAGGATAATGTGCGCCGCGCTAACTATGACGCTTACCGGCTATCTTCCTGGAATAAGCGGCATAAAGCTTTATATATTGAATGACGACGGCACGAAGCAGCAGCTTTATCCGGATATGGATTATCTTTCAAGGGACACATATACCGATATGCTCGGCACGAGCATAAGCGTGGATTATCCGGACGAGAATGGGCTTATGCTTAAAAAAGGCAGCAAAATAGTGTATTCAAGCGAGCAATATGACCTTGCCGTAAGGCTAAGGGCGCTGCTTGAGGGCAATAACGAATCAGGCACGGACATAGCGGGCCTGACCGCCGATGATATAAACCGCATATACCTTGTTGATTCAACAGCCGTTATAGATTGGAAGGAAGGCTTTACAAAAAAGCTGCGCGATGCGCTTGGCGGCGATGCTTCCGCCGCGGGGGACAGGGAGGAGCTGCTGATGATATACAGCATAATAAACACCCTTACGGAGCTTCCGTATGTGCGCCGCGTATGGATGAGCGAGCAGGGGCAAAAGCTTGGCATGATAAACAGGATATATCTTGGCAATCCGCTTTTGCGCAGCCCTGGACTGATAGGAAGTAACTGAAATGGACAAGCAGAGGGTAATAGTTGGCATGTCCGGAGGGGTGGATTCCTCCGTTGCGGCGCTGCTGCTAAAGGAGCAGGGCTATGACGTGACCGGCGTATTTATGAAAAACTGGGAGGAGACCGACGACGAGGGCGTATGCACCGCGGCAGCCGATTATGAGGACGCTATGGCCGTGAGCCGCAAGGTGGGCATAGCCTGCTATGGCGTCAACTTTTCAAAAGAATATAAGGACAGGGTGTTTTCATACTTTATATCCGAGTATGCGCGGGGACGTACGCCCAATCCCGACGTGCTTTGCAACTGCGAGATAAAGTTCAAGGCTTTTTTGGATCTTGCAATGGCCGCGGGGGCAGAAAGGATAGCAACGGGTCATTATGCAAGACTGGGCAAGGATGAGGACGGGCTTGTCACGCTGTTGAGGGCAAAGGACCTTAACAAGGACCAAAGCTATTTTCTTGCCGGACTGACGCAGGCGCAGCTGTCAAAAGCGATGTTCCCCATAGGCGGCATAACCAAGCCCGAGCTTAGAAAAATAGCCGAGGAAGCGGGGCTTCCCAACGCAAGGAAAAAGGATTCGACCGGCATATGCTTTATTGGCGAAAGGAACTTCAAAAAATTCCTTATGGAGTTTTTGCCGGCCCAGCCCGGGGATATGGTAACGCTTGACGGAAGGATCGTCGGCAGGCACGACGGGCTGATGTATTATACCCTGGGCCAGCGCAGGGGGCTGGGCATAGGCGGCAGGAGCGACGGCAGCGGCGAAAGCTGGTTCGTTATAGCAAAGGATATGCAAAGGAACCTGCTGATAGTTCAGCAGGGCGAGCATGAGGAGCTTTTCTCGCTTGGGCTCAGGGCGGATAAGCTGCACCTTATATCGGGCCATGCGAAGGATAGCGAGTTTGACTGCACAGCCAAATTCCGCTATAGGCAAACGGATGTGCCGGTGCATGTCAAGCTGCATGGCGACGGCTGCGATATAAGCTTTATGGAGCCTCAGCGTGCCGTTACGCCCGGCCAGTGGGCCGTGCTGTATGATGGGGAGACCTGCCTTGGCGGCGGGCCGATAGACGAGACCGTTCCGTTAAAGCGAATAGAGCTTAAAAGCATATAGAGCATAGCGGCGTATACAAAAGGAGCTTGCAGGCAGGCTCCTTTTTGATATGCGTTACATTATATAGCAAAGCGGGATAACTAAGAATATCGCCGGAACATAATCCATTATTTTAAGCTTTGTTATGCCTATCATGTTCAGGCCGAGGGCGAATATCAAAAGGCTGCCAACGCACGTCATTTCAGCTATAACGCTTTCGGTAAGCATTGGCACAAGAAGCCCCGCAAGCAGCGTGAGCACACCCTGATATACAAATACGCTGACGGCGGAAAGCCCTACGCCTATGCCAAGGCTTGCCGTAAGCACTATGGCGGATATTCCGTCTATAAGCGACTTTGTGAAAAGCGTGGAATGGTCTGCTGAAAGGCCGCTTTGCAGGCTGCCGACAACGGACATTGCCCCGACGCAGAATATAAGGCTTGCCGTAACAAAGCCATCCGCTATTCCGGAGCTGCCCTTGACAAGCGTTTTTTCGACGATCTGGCCAAGCTTTTCAAACTTGCCGTTAAGGTCGATAAGCGTGCCCACGGCGCCGCCGGCAGCCATAGCTATTATCGCTGCAAGCGTTTTGCTGCCCTTAAGCATGCCGGAAATACCTATGTAAATAACGCATAACGCAATCCCCTTCATAACGGCGTCCGTTGCCCTTTGCGGTATGCCCTTTTTAAGTATAAGCCCTATAAGGCAGCCTAAAACTATGGCGGCCGTGTTGACCATCGTGCCGAGCATTGCCCTTCTCCTTTAATAAACAAGCTTCGATAATGCATAATTATAGCACAAATACGACCGCTGTAAACCATGCTTGCGCCGATTTAAGCAAAGCGTCAAAAAAGCCCCCCGTAATGACACGGAGGCTTCAGAGTGTCGAAAAACCCTGGGGTTGTTAAGGGGCGGCTGCCCCTTAAGCTTTATTCCGGCTCTGACGGCATGCACGTCAGAACGGATGAAAACCCAAAGGTTTTCGTACCCTGCGGGTTTTGCCGCCCGGGAGCGTGAGCGAGAGGCAAAACCCGTAAAAACTCGAAAAAAGTGGCGCTCAGCCACTTTTTCGACGCTCTAAAGCTCCCGTAATGACACGGAGGCTTTAATGGCTCAATATCAAATCCTTTACTTCTTCATCGCTTCTTCAACGGCAACGGCGACCGCCACTGTAGCGCCGACCATCGGGTTGTTGCCCATGCCGATGAGGCCCATCATCTCAACATGCGCAGGCACGGAGGAGGAGCCGGCAAACTGAGCGTCAGAATGCATGCGGCCCATAGTGTCGGTCATGCCGTAGCTGGCGGGGCCGGCAGCCATGTTGTCCGGATGCAGGGTGCGGCCCGTGCCGCCGCCTGAGGCGACTGAGAAATACTTCTTGCCGTTTTCAACGCACCACTTCTTGTAGGTGCCCGCAACGGGGTGCTGGAAGCGGGTCGGGTTGGTGGAATTGCCGGTTATGGAAACGTCAACGTTCTCGTGGCGCATTATTGCGACGCCTTCGTTAACGTCGTCCGCGCCGTAGCAAAGCACCTTCGCCCTGTCGCCATCGCTGAAGGAGGTGGTCTTGACTATCTTCAGCTCGCCGGTATACTGGTTGTACTCGGTCTCCACATGGGTAAAGCCGTTTATGCGGCTGATTATGTATGCAGCGTCCTTGCCAAGGCCGTTGAGTATGACCTTAAGCGGCTCCTTGCGCACCTTGTTGGCGGTGCGGGCGATGCCTATGGCGCCCTCCGCAGCGGCAAAGCTTTCGTGTCCGGCAAGGAAGGCGAAGCAGTGCGTGGATTCGGAAAGCAGCATCGCGCCAAGATTTCCGTGGCCAAGGCCGACCTTGCGCTGATCCGCAACGGAGCCGGGGATGCAGAAGGCCTGCAGGCCCTCGCCTATAGCACCGGCAGCCTCAGCCGCGCTCTTAGCGTTCTTCTTAAGCGCTATCGCCGCGCCAAGCGTATATGCCCAAACCGCGTTTTCAAAGGCTATGGGCTGTATTCCCTGTACTATTGCGCGCACGTCTATGCCATGCTCCTTTGTGTAGGCCTCGCACGCTTCAAATCCGTCAAAACCGTACTTCGCAAGCACAGGACGCAGGGTGCCTATTCGTCTTTCATATCCTTCAAAGGTAACCATATCTACTCCTCCTTACATCACTGCTTGCGCGGGTCTATAACGGTGACCGCCTCGGCAAAGCGGCCGTAGGTGTTCACGTTGGAATTGAACGCCTCGTTCGGCTCCACGCCCTTCTTAATGGCGTCCATCATCTTGCCAAGGTTTACAAACTTGTAGCCTATTATTTCGTTGTTCTTGTCAAGCCCTATGCCAAGCACATAGCCCTCGGCCATTTCAAGGTACCTTGGGCCCTTTTCCCTTGTGCCGAACATCGTGGCGACCTGGCTCCTCATCCCCTTGCCAAGATCCTCAAGCCCCGCGCCTATGGGCAGGCCGTCGTCAGAAAAGGCGCTCTGACTGCGGCCGTACACTATCTGTAAGAACAGCTCGCGCATGGCGGTGTTTATAGCGTCGCACACAAGGTCGGAATTGAGCGCTTCAAGTATGGTCTTGCCGGGAAGTATCTCGGCCGCCATCGCGGCGGAATGAGTCATGCCGGAGCAGCCTATGGTCTCTATAAGCGCTTCTTCTATTATACCGCTCTTTATGTTGAGCGTCAGCTTGCATGCGCCCTGCTGCGGCGCGCACCAGCCTACGCCGTGGGTAAGGCCGAATATATCGGTTATTTCTTTTGCTTTAACCCATTTTCCCTCTTCGGGTATGGGGGCGGGGCCATGCTTTGCGCCCTTTGCCACGCAAAACATCTCCTGAACCTCACGCGAATACTGCATGAAAACTCTCCTCCTTTGTGGTCATGGTATCAATAGTATATCATAAAAACTGATATAAAAACCACAAATTGAGTTTTTTAACATTTGCTGTGCTTATGGCTGGCGGCGTGCGTATCAATTATTTTTACGGATATGAAAATATTTAGACCAAATCCGCAGCTTTAGCGCCACATGCCTGCCAAAATGCCATGTATTCTTGCCAAGCGGCGGCAACATGGTGTATTATTAATAAACCGATAAGAAAAAAGGGGCTTTTTGTGACATTCAAAGCAGCATTCTTCGACAGGGACAACACCCTCGTATACCGAGACAAAAGCATACGTAATAAACGCAGCGAGCTTATACGCGCCTGGTCCGGTAGGGACGATACATTAAGCTATGAGCAGAGCATGGCGCTTTTTGACATGGCCGGTTATCCGGATAAGTTTTTTTATGAGCACAGGAACGACGAGGATATATGCATTAAAGAAGAATACTTGTTTTGGCAAAGGTATAATGAGTGCTACCTTAAACTGCTCGGCGTTAACGACAACGTAGCTGAACGTGCCGCTATTCTCAACGAGATGAGTTGGCTAAAGGGCATAATTGCTTACCCTGAAACAGTGAAAACGCTGGACTGGTTCCGCGCAAAGGGCTATAAGCTTGGCGTTATAAGCGACACTTCGCCATCCTTAAGGCTTACAATAAAGCAGGCTGGTCTTGATGAATACTTTGATTCATATACTTGTTCTGCGTTTGCAGGCGTTGACAAGCCTGATCCTAAGATATTCAATATGGCGCTTGAGTCGCTTGGCGTGAGCGCCGCTGAATCGCTTTATGTTGATGATTATTATGTTGAGGCGGACGGTGCAAGAAACATGGGCTTCACAGCGTTCCATATCATAAGAGACGGGTATGATAAGGGCTACGAGGGCGAAAGAAAGTGGGATATATATTCGCTTTATGAAATGGCAGAATACGCCGGAAGGGAGAACACATGACGGGGTTTTTGATATATTTTATGGCGCTTTCTTTAATACATCTGTTTTTTTGCTACTTTGAGATGAGGGTTTTGCGCATGATAACAAAGCCGCTGATACTGCTTTCGCTCAGCGTGTTCTATGCCTTCCATGCAAAGCCTGCGGACCCTATGGTGCTTATTGCGCTGATATGCGGGCTTGTAGGCGATGTTTTCCTTATGCTTGACGACAGGTTCTTTTTGCCGGGAGCGTTCAGCTTTACCGTTGGGCATGGCTTCTATATTTACGCCATATGCGCCCGCATGCAGGGCGATCTGAAGCAGCATATCATAACGGCCGCAATAGCGTTGACGGCTTATATTGTCATTGTCGGCATATGCAGCGCAAAGCTTGAAAAGCATGTTGAAAACAAAAGCTTTAAGGCGCTGATGCCTACATATCTTGGCATAGTCGCCATAGTAAATGTGCTTGCGTGGGTAAACTTGATTTCAAGAATAGCTTCGGGCGAGGGCGCGTTTTACGCATCGCTCATACTGCTTGGTTCGATGTTCTTCTTAACATCGGATACTATACTTGCGCGGGCGATGTTCATAAAAGATGTTAAAAGGCATAATTTCCCCGTGATGATAACATACATATCCGCCCAGGCGCTGCTGTGCTTCGGCTTTATCGGATTGGGGGCGGCCTGATGCCCACGCGGGAAAGGCTGCTTGCGCTTATAGACATATTGCTCAGGCAGACGGACGAGGAGCACCCCATAAGCGGCGTAAAGCTTGCAAAAGAGCTTAATAAGCTCGGCATAGCCGCCGAAAAAAGGGCGATATATGCCGATATTGCCGCGCTTAACAAGGCGGAGTGGGATATAAGGCTCAATGAAAGGGGCTACTATGCAAACAGGCACGCGTTTACAACGGACGAAGCAAGGCTTATCTCCTACGCCGTAGATGCAGCCGGATTTATAGACCATAAAACGGCGCAAAGCATAAAAGCAAAGCTCGCCTCAACGCAAAACAGCTATTATAAAGCCCCCGCGGCAATACCCAAACGGCATGACGGCGAAACGAAAAGCCAAACGGCTCTTTTGACGATAGCAAAAGCAATAGAGGAGAAAAAGCAGCTTAGCTGTCTCAACAACGATGAAGAGGAAGCCACCTGGGCGCGCACAAGGCTCGACCCGATATCGATAGAGGCCGGCGGCGGCAGGCTTTATCTGAGCTGTATGTGCGGTAATGAGCAAAAGCTTATGCCTATTGACGAGCTGACCGGCTTAAGGATAGAGCGCCAGGCAATAAGGCGATGAACTGAAAAAGTGGCGAATAGCCACTTTTTCGACACCCTCTGTTAAGCGTTTTTTGACGCTGCGGACGGCGCATGGCCAATATAGAAGCTCAGCGCGGCAAGGCTTATGCACGCGCCTGCAAGCACGCGGTAATACAGCGTGTATTTCACAAAGAATGAAAGCGTGAACAGCGCCGCCGCAACAAGTATGTATCTTGCGGATCGGGCCGCGCCGAAAGGCTCCGAAAAGGCTTTTTTTCGCCTTGTTATGCGCTGCTCGTTTTGTTTTATTATATAGGCGGCGATATCTGCGTCGCTTGGCATGGCCTTTTGTGAGGACGCAGACGCGCAAAGTATGTCTGACGGTATAAAGGCGACGTTGATGTTTTCATATCTTGCAGCAAGCGCGCGCGCTTCGCGGCTTACTGAGGAAGCCGAAAATATGAACAGGCTTACGCGTCCCTTTTTTGCCGCCGTGCGGCAGGCGGAGAGAACCGTCTCCTCATCGACGGGAGCTATTGTCTGCGCCGTATAAACAAGGCTTTCGCCGGCAAACTCTGCGGCGTTTGCCTTTATGTATTCGCGCACTATGCACAAAAACTCAGCCTTAGGCATAAGCGCAAGGCTTTCCGTAAAAAGCTTGCGTCTCAACCGCTCCTTTTCCCTTAGGCAGAACTTTTCAAACCGTATGCTTTTAACAAGCTCGGCAAATATGGATATCGCCGTGACAGAGGCTATCGTAAGCACCGCCGCCATAGCAAGGCTTTGTACGTTTACCGCAAACCAAAGATAGCACGCTATGAGCAATATAACCCTAAGCGCGATATAATCCACCGCGCGCGCGAACACCGTGCGTCCGTTATAAAACCTGCGTTTGTAGTATGCGCCGATCACCTTTTTTTCTTTGGAAGTCATATTGGGGCCGCCTGAGCTTTTATTTGCGCTTTTATTCATATGCGCCTCCTTCCCCGGCGCATTTGCCGCGCCGCTGTTTAATGGATTTTTCCCAATGCAAACCATAATTATTCGCCGTTTACGCAAAGCGGGTATTGGTGTATAATAATTTTAATGAAAATCGCTATATTTGGGGGCAGCTTCAATCCCCCTCACAAAGGACATGTTTATATCGCACGCGAAGCCAGGCAGCGCTTCTCGCTTGATAAGGTGCTTTTTATGGTGGCGGCGGAGCCGCCGCATAAAAGCATCGCCTTTGGCGTGGATGCGGATATGAGGCTGGGCCTTACAAAAGCGGCGCTTATGGGCGAGGACGGCCTCTTTGCCTGCGATTATGAGCTTAAAAGGCAGGGCAAGAGCTACACTGCGGATACGCTTAAGCAGGTCAGGAGCATCTATCCTGACGCTGAACTCTATCTTATAGTCGGCGCGGACATGCTTGAAAACCTTCCGCATTGGAAGGAGCCGGAAAGCATATTCTCCATTGCGGACATAATAGCCGTAAGCAGGCCAAACTGCGGGGATGATAATGCAGCGGCGCAGCTTATACGGCAGCGCTACGGGGCTACGGTGCTGATGGCGGGCTTCTCCGGGCCGGACATTTCGTCAACGGCTATACGCGACATGGTGACAAACGCCGTTGGCATAGCAAAGCTCGTTCCGCGCGCAACTATGGAGCTTATATATCAAAAGCTTCTCTATCAGCCGGAATATATATTGAGCTATGCGCAAAAGCTTTCCATGATGATAAAGCCAAAGCGCTTTTGCCACAGCAAAGGCACTATGGGTTATGCGGTCGAGCTTGCGTCCGTATGGGGCGAGGATGGTGAGAAGGCGCGTATCGCAGGCCTGCTGCACGATTGTGCAAAGCTTGGCGATGGGGACGCCGTTGCGCTTGCGGAAAAATACGGCTATGAGCCGAGCGAGGAGGAACGGCGCGCTCCGGGCCTTTTGCATGGGCCTTTAGGGGCCATAAGGGTGCAAAGGGAGTTTGGCGTTGACGATAAGGACGTTATAGAGGCTATAGCCTGCCATGTTTACGGCAGGATGGGTATGAGCAAGCTTGACAAGATACTTTTTGTTTCGGACAAGGCCGAATTTACAAGGGATTATGACGGCGTTGAGGCGCTGAGGGAAGCTTCGCAAAAGAGTCTTGACGAGGCGGTGCTGATGACGATGGACCGTTCCATGAACTACCTTATGAGCAAGGGCGCAGAGCCGGCCGAGAGCTCGATAAGGATAAGGAACAGCATAAAAAACGGCATACAAGATAATTCAAAAACTACATTCAGTAAGGAGAGGCAAAAATGAACCAAAACGTTTATGCTAACGCTCAAGTAAATGAAGAAGCAATAAAGGAGCAGGCGCTCAAGCTGTGCGAGATACTTTATAACAAAAAAGCTTTGGACATAATGGCCATACACGTTGGCGACAAAACTATAATTGCCGACTGGTTTGTGATATGCTCGGGCCGTGCAACGGCGCAGGTAAAGGCGCTTTGCGACGAGGTGGAGGAAAAGAGCGCGGAGCTTGGCCTTGAGGTAAGGCGTACGGAAGGATATCCCGAGGGAAGATGGATAGTTGTGGACTTCGGCTCCATACTTGTTCATATATTCTATCCCGAGGAAAGGGAGTACTACAATATGGAAAGGCTTTGGGTGGACGACCCGAGGGACTTTGTTGATTATTCAAAGCTGATGCTTGACAATGAAAGGGAGAAGCAGGAGGAAATCAAACGCGCGCAGGTGGAATAAGCGTTCGTTTGCGTTGACAATTTAAGCATGCGATGCTATTATTTAGTGTAATAGGCTATGAAGCAGGAAGTAGCCGGCAGAAGCCGCGTTAAGAGAGGCCGGGTCAAAGGCTGAAAGCCCGCCCGCAGCGGCCGGTGAAGGACGCCTGATGAGCTTCCGCAGCAAATGGCGGACGTGTTGCCCGCGTTAAGGGATAAAGCGGAGCTTATGTTATAATTAAGCTCAATAAGGGTGGTACCGCGGGTTCCCCGTCCCTACTGGATGGAGGACCCTATTTATTTAAAATATTTTGCTTAGAGAGGTGTGTTATGCAGATCCAGGCGCCCAAGGGTATGAAGGACATTACCCCAAAGGAAAGCTACAAGTGGCAGTATATTGAAAAGCTTATGCGCGAGCGCTGCGCCGAGTTTGGCTATCGTGAAACGCGCACGCCGGTGCTGGAGCATACGGAGCTTTTTGCAAGGGGAGTAGGCGACACAACGGATATTGTGCAGAAGGAGATGTATACCTTCACCGACAAGGGCGAGCGTTCCGTTACCCTTAAGCCGGAAGGTACTGCCGGAGCCGTGCGCATGTTCCTTGAAAACAAGCTTTTTGCCGACGCTCAGCCGACCAAGATGTTCTATCTGTATTGCCCTGTTTTCCGCTACGAAAAGCCGCAGGCAGGAAGGCTCAGGGAGCATCACCAGTTTGGCATAGAGGTGTTTGGCGCGCCCAGGGCGAGCGCCGACGCGGAGGTGATATCGCTTGCAATGAGCATACTTCTAAGCCTTGGCATAAAAAGCGTAAAGGCAAGAATAAACAGCATAGGCTGCCCTGAGTGCAGGCCAAAGTATAACGAGGCGCTGAAGGCATACTTAAAAGAAAACTATGACTCGCTTTGCGATACCTGCAAGACCCGCTATGAAAAGAACCCGCTGAGGATACTTGACTGCAAGGAGAAGAGATGCGGCGAGATAGCCGCGAACGCCACCAAGGTGCTGGAGTATCTTTGCCCTGAGTGCAAAGCCCACTTTGAGGAGCTTAAAGGCTGCCTTGACGCGCTCGCAATAGAGTACGAGGTCGATCCCATGATAGTAAGGGGCCTCGACTATTATACAAAGACCGTGTTCGAGCTTGTCTCTACAGAGGGCGCGTACACCGGCACCGTTTGCGGCGGCGGGCGTTACGATGGGCTTATAGAGGAACTTGGCGGGCCTAAGATGAACGCGGTAGGGTTCGGCATGGGCATGGAAAGGCTGCTGCTGGTGGCGGAAAGCTTTGCCCCTATACCTGAGCCTGACCTTGTGGACGTGTACATAGCGCCTATGGGCGATGAAGCTCGCAACATTGGCCTGAGCATGGCGAAGCAGCTGCGCGAGCTTGGCGTAAAGACGGATTTTGACCACGTTGGCAGGAGCTTTAAGGCGCAGTTCAAATACGCGGACAAGCTCAAGGCAAGGTTCGTCGCCGTTATAGGCGAGGATGAGGTAAAGAGCGGCCGGCTTAAGCTTAAAAACATGGCAGACGGCACGGAGACCGCGCTGCCGCTTGAAGGCTTTGCACAAAAAGCGAAGGAGCTTATAGCCGAGCGATAAGGCGCGGCGTTGTTTGAGCCGCGCTTCCATAATAAACAATTTTAACAGAAAGAAGGACACAGCATATGATTCAGTCCCGTACCCATACCTGCGGCGAGCTTAGGCTCGGCAACGCGGGCGAGCATGTCACGCTGGCAGGCTGGCTTGAAAACGTGCGCACAGTAGGCAGCAACTTTGCCTTTGTTGTGCTGCGCGACTTTTACGGCGTAACTCAGATAGTTATAGAGACCGAGGAGATGATGAACCTTGTTAAGGGCATAAACAAGGAATCCACCATATCCGTTTCGGGCACGGTAAGAGAAAGGGCCAGCAAAAACAACAAGCTGCCCACGGGCGAGATAGAGGTGGTTCCCGACAAAATCGAGGTGCTTGGCCGCTGCCAGCACAACGAGCTGCCCTTTGAGATAAACCGCAGCCGCGAAGCCGACGAGACGCAGAGGCTCAAATACCGCTATCTTGATTTGAGAAATCCTGCCGTTAAGAACAACATAATATTAAGGTGCAACGTTATAGCCGCGCTGCGCAAGGCCATGCTCGAGCATGATTTCCTTGAGATAACAACGCCCATACTTACCGCTTCAAGCCCAGAGGGCGCAAGGGATTATCTCGTGCCCGCGAGGAAGCACCCGGGCAAGTTCTACGCCCTTCCGCAGGCGCCGCAGCAGTTCAAGCAGCTCCTTATGACCTCCGGCTTTGACAGGTATTTCCAGATAGCCCCCTGCTTCCGTGATGAGGACGCGAGGGGGGACAGGAGCCCGGGCGAGTTCTATCAGCTCGATATGGAGATGGCGTTTGCCACGCAGGAGGACGTGTTCTCCGTAATAGAGGACGTGCTGCCGCCTATATTCGCAAAATACGGCACATACAACGTTGCCTCCTCCGCGCCGTTCAAGCGCATATCGTACAATGACGCTTTGGAGCAGTTCGGCAGCGACAAGCCGGATTACCGCATAGATCTCAGGGTACAGGATATAACTAACATTGTTGAAGGCAGCGAGTTTGCCCCGTTTGCAAAGGGAAACACCGTAAAGGCCATAGCATGCAGCGGCTGTGAGCTTACAAGGAAGCATATTGACAAGCTTTGCGCCGATGTTGAGGTGCAGGCCGGTCAAAAGCCGTATTGGTTCAAGGTAGAGCCTGACGGCAGCTTTGCCGGCGGCGTAGCCAAGTTCATTACGCCGCACCATCAGGCCATAACCGAGGCGCTCAAGCTTACTCCCGGCTGCCTTGTAGGCGTTACTGCGGGAACAAAGGCTGCCGCGCAGAAGACAGCCGGCGTCATGCGCAAGATGCTCGGCGCAGCCGTACCCGGGCATATGGATAAGGAGCGCTATGAGTTCTGCTGGGTAGTGGATTTTCCGATGTATGAGATAGGCGATGAATCGGGCGAGCTGGAGTTCTGCCATAATCCGTTCTCCATGCCCGGCGGCGGCGCTGAAACGCTTAAGAAGGCTATACGCGGCGAGATAGACCCGCTCACCATAACCGCTCAGCAGTACGACCTTGTCTGCAACGGCATAGAGCTTTCCTCAGGGGCGGTAAGGAATCACGATCCTGAAATAATGATAGAGGCGTTCAGGCTGGTGAGGCTTGGCGAGGACGATGTTAAGAGCAAATTCCCGGCAATGTATAACGCCTTCTGCTATGGCGCGCCGCCTCATGCAGGCATCGCCCCGGGCGTTGACCGTATGGTAATGCTGCTTGCAGGGGAAGATAGCATAAGGGAGATAATACCCTTCCCGATGAACAAGAACGCCCAGGATATACTTATGGGCGCGCCCAGCGAGGTCACGGACAAGCAGCTTAACGAGCTGCATATTAAGGTGGATATAGATGAGTGAGGAAGTAAGGCAGCAGGGAACAGTGGTTGCGGTAAGCGGCAAAAAAGCCACCGTGCGCTTTAAGAAAACGGATGCGTGCGGACACTGCAACGCGTGCTTCCGCTTCGGCTCTAACGAGGCGGATATAGATATGGACAACGCCCTTAACGCAAAAGAGGGCGATACGGTATACATTGAGATGCATGCAAAAAGCGTGCTCAAGGCAAGCGTTATCGTATACGGTATTCCGCTCGTGTTCCTTGTGGCAGGCGTTGCCTTAGGCTGTGTTATAGGCGAGCTTTATGGCGCGATAGGCGGCGTGGCGTTTTCCGCCGGCAGCTTTTTTATACTTAAGGCGCTCGAGCCTAAGTTTGCAAAAATGAATGAGTTCAAGCCGCGCATGACGGGCTTTGCCGGCGAAAACGACGGCAATGACGATGGCTGCCCGCATGCGCACTGATCAAAAACTATAATAGTAAAGGAGAAACAGCTATGCTTAAGCATCTTACAGAAACTGATTTTGATGCCGTTATAAACGGCGGCAAACCGGCGCTTGTCGACTTCTGGGCAACCTGGTGCGGTCCATGCCGCATGATAGGACCGGAGATTGAGGAGCTTGCCGTGGAGTATGACGGAAGGGCCGAGGTCTGCAAGGTAAATGTTGATGACGAGAAGGCGCTTGCAAAGCGCTTCCGCATAATGAGCATACCGTGCGTTATACTGTTTAAGGACGGTCAGGAGCTTAACCGGCTCATAGGCGCAAGGGATAAGAGCGAGTATGCCGACGCGCTTGAGGAAATAATGGGCTGACACAGGCTGAATACAAACGGCGTTCCCACCAACTTTGGGAACGCTGTGTTCATATGCTTTACTTTATTGGAAAGTTGAAATAAGTGTCCGGATACGGCTCGGGATCGAGACTGTAATGCCACCATTCCGAATCAAGCAGCGTAAGGCCGGAGGACAGCATTGCATCGCAAAGCAGCCTGCGGTTATGCTCCTGCTCCTTTGTCAGGCCGGCTGCTCCGTGGTGCGAGCGCTCGTCCATAAAGTCGAATATGGAGCCCATATCGGCCTCCTGATGCGTTTTCATATCAACTATGGTAAGATCGACCGCTTTGCCCCGCGTGTGGCCGGAGCGGCGGGCAATATAGCCTTTTTTGAACACATCGGCCTTTTCCTCGTTGGGGTAATGCACAGGCTTTCTGCGTATGTCGTCAAGCGCCTCCCCCCAGCGGCAAAAATCGTCCACAGCGCTTTGCGGCCTGTAGGCGTCATAAAACTTGACCAGGTAGCCCTGCTCCCTCAAAATACCGGCAGCCTTCACGCAGCAATCCGCAAGCTGCCTGCTCATCACTACAAGAGGCTGCTCGTAGCCTGCGGCGGGCCTGCCCATAAAGTTGTCCGTTCCCGCATACTTTGCGTCTATTATGCAATCCTCAATAAGCTCGTCTATGTAGACAAAGCCATCGGGCAATCCTGCTTTTGGTATGCCGAATGTGCTTATGTTCATGCTGCACCTCCTATGCATTATGGCGTAATGATAGCACCGCGGCGTTCCTTTTTCAATAGTGCAATAGGTTTATGCCTAAGATCCGGAGCCGCAAAGACGGCTGAGAGGGGGCTTTTGACGTTGATAATACAAAACGCTATCCGACATGTCAACAAGGCGCAGGCAACCGCCCGTTTTGGCATAATTTGTAAAATAAAGGCTGAACACAAGCTATTATGAAATATATTATATCGGTATACGATATGCTGGTATACTGAAATTTATAAAACAAATCAGGGGCGAAGATACGCCCCTATATATGAGCCTGCTCGGGCGGAGGTCAAAACGAGGCTATAACGCTTCTGTTCAGCTTTTCGGCTATGCTCACGGCAAGCCTTACCGTGGCCGCATAATCGGTAAAGCTCGTTATGCAGCTTGGCCCGTGTATGTAGCGCACAGGCACGCCCATTACTATCGAGGGTGCGCCTATGAGCTGAGCCTGTATAACGGCCGCATTGTTGCCGCCGCCCTCTCGCACGGAGGCCTGTACCATCAGCGCGCCGGCTTCGGCGGTATCGAGTGCAAACCTTTGAAAGCGCGGGCTGCATATTACCGAGGTATCCATATATCTCAGCATAGGTCCTTTTTTGAGCATGGTCTGCATAGAGTATGTCTCGCCAAAGGTATCGTCGGCAGGGCAGCCTTCAAATACTATGGCTATATCCGGCTTGACCTTATTTACGGCTACCTTGCAGCCGCGCTCACCGACCTCCTCCTGAGAGGAAAGCACGGCGACCACATCAACATCAAGCTCCTTTTCGGCAAGTATGCGCATGCTCTCTATAAGCGCGGCGCAGCCTATGCGGCAATCGAACGCGCGGCCGTGCATAACGTCCCTTTTTTCATCATAATAGAACTCGGTCGCTGCCACGACAGGCTCGCCTATGCGTATGCCGAATACCTCTTCGGCCTCATTTGCGCTCCTTGCGCCTATGTCTATAACAAGGCTCGCAACCGGCTGCACCTGGTTTAGCCTTTTTTCATCATCTGTCATAAAATGCGGCGGCTTTGCTGCTATGGCGCCAACTATCCATTCGTCGTCACGGTTCCTTACAAGCACCCTTGTCCCGGGCAGCGTGTTTTTGCTCCATCGTCCAAGCTCAACGAATCTGAGCGTGCCGTTCGGCTTGATGGAATGTACCATAAAGCCTACCTCGTCCGCATGCGCGTCTAACATAAGCACGGGTTTATCGCCGCTGTTTCTGCGCCTGTATATATATAAATTCCTCAGGCTGTCCTCTTCAATATCGCATATATCCTCAAGCTGGGCGCGGGCTACTGATATCGTCTCGTCTTCAAAGCCGCTTGGGCCCTTTGCCTGCGCAAGTGCGCGTATGACTTCCATCTGTATCGGCAGCGTTTTTTCTTCAGCCGCGGCTTTACCGCCGGCGAAAGCGGTGTTTATCAGCATAGGCTCATTCCTCCTCCTTATCAGCCTTGGGCAGGGCAACATGCTCAAAAGCCTCTATGAACTTTGCCGTGTAGTCCGCCATAGCGCTTAGCATAGCGTCGCCCCATTCCTTTGTGGCAAGGTTCGGCCTGTCCGGCCCATACCAGCCGTTTTTATTGTAGCTTAGCGCAGGCCGCGGTATAGTAACGCTTGCCCCCATGAAGCTTACCTTGTCCCAGCCCGCAGAGGGCATGCTTTCGTCTATATCGTTTTGAAGAATAAGCGGCTCGTCTATATGCTCGCAGTCTATGAGGGCGGGGTCGATGGCCATAACTCCGGCTGTTTCTTCCGCGCCGCCGTGACCGCCTGCCCAGGCGGGATTAAGCTCGCCGGCCATTAACCACCAGTTGAGGCAGGCAAGGTAGGCCCCCTTTTTGTATAGCCTGCGGCCAAGCATCTCTATGCTTTTTATGTTGCCGCCGTGCCCGTTAAGTATTATAAACTTGCGGAAGCCGTAATCATAAAGGCATTCCGTTATCCTTGTAAGCACGTCCAATAGCCCTTCTACGCCAAGCGATACCGTGCCTGTGTAGCCAAGCAGCGAGTCTGCCGCGCCATAGGGCATAGCGGGCGCTATCATTATGCCGCTCTGCTTTTCCGTAAGCTCGGCTATTTTTTCGGGTATTAGCGTGTCTGTCCCAAGCGGCATATGGTTGCCGTGGTTCTCGGTGCTGCCGAGCACTATCATTATCGTTTTGCTGTGCTTAAGATATTCGCGCACCCTGGCGCAGGTGCAATGTGCCAATCGCATTATCAAGCCTCCTTTGATTTGTTAAGTATGTTCGCTATGCTTTATCCTATCAGCTTGATTGTATACTTAAGGATGCATAAAGTAAAGCCGGTTTTTGGCAGCATACGCAATACAAGCGCTTTACGGCCGCTTTTTGGCAAATGTTAATACTGTGTTAATATTGACGCATTATACTATGCTGACAGCAATATATTCGGAGGTTTATCATGGCTATAAAAATAACGTCGGACAGCACCTGCGACCTTAGCAGGGAGCTGCTCAACAAGCACTATATAGAGCTTTTCCCCCTGTATATAACGCTTGGCGGAAAAACCCTTAAGGACGGCATTGAGATATTGCCGGACGATGTATTCGCTCACGTTGCCGCGGGCGGCGCGCTTGCGTCAACGGCTGCCGTTACGCCGAATGATTATGAGCAGCGCTTTGAAAAGCTGAGCCGGGAGAACGATGCTGTGATACACATAAACATTTCCAGCGACTTTTCCTCCTGCTACCAAAATGCGCGCATAGCTGCCGAGAATTTCAAAAACGTCTACGTTGTGGATTCAAGGAACCTTTCCAGCGGGCATGGCCACGTCGTTATTGAAGCCGCGCTCAGGGCTGAGGCAGGCATGAAGGCGGAAGAGATAGTTGACGAGCTTGAGCGCGACATAGTGCCTAACGTGGACGCCAGCTTTATACTTGACAGGCTCGATTACCTGGCGAAGGGCGGCCGCTGCTCCACCATAATGGCGCTTGGGGCAAACGTGCTTCAGCTAAAGCCGTGCATAGAGGTAGTGAACGGCACGATGCGCGTAGGCACGAAGTACAGGGGCTCCTTTGAAAAGTGCATACAGAAATATGTAAAAGACAGGCTTGACGGCAGGGACGACATAAGACTGGGCAGGATATTCATAACCCATCCGCATTGTCCTGACGGGGACGCGGATATTGCAAGGAAAACGATAGAGCAATATCAAAGCTTTGACGAGATAATAGAGACGCATGCCGGCTGCACCGTATCGTCGCATTGCGGGCCGCGGACGCTGGGCGTGCTGTTTATAAGGAAATGAATAATAAGCAATGATACTTACTCTCAAGGGGCCGGCAATGCCGGCCCTCACAGAGTGTCAAAAAACCCCCGGGTTGATAAGGGGCCGCAGCCCCTTATGTTCAATCCGGCTCGTTTTCGTACTTTGCAGGTTTTGCCGCCCGGGAGCTAATGCGAGAGGCAAAACCTGTGAAAACTCAAAAAAGTGGCGACCAGCCACTTTTTTGACACTCAAGGGGCCGGCAATGCCGGCCCTAATAATATATTCTGCTTTATAGGCGCAGCGGGGGGGGCGAAAACGGCTGCCCAGCCTTGCGCGCTCCGCTTATATGGTGATATAATGCACGAAATATTCAGCAGGAGGCACGATCATCATGAAAACAGAGCTTGTAAAGCTTACTAAGGATTGCGGCAGAGACGTATATGATATGCTGCAAAGCATACCTAAGGACGAAAACGGCTTAATGAATGACGCAAACGGCTTGAGCTATGCTGAATATAAAAACGTATGGCTTGAAAGCTGCTACGCAGACTCGCTGAGGACCGGGATATATGACGGCTTCAAGGTGCCGCAGACGATGTTCTTTTTTTATGTTGACGGCGCGCCTGTGGGTCTGGTAAAGCTGAGGCATTTTTTGACCGACAAGCTCAGGGCCGATGGCGGCAACATAGGCTATGCCGTGCGGCCGGAGACGAGGGGCAGGGGCTACGGCAGGATGATGCTCAGGGCCGCGCTTGAGGAATGCAGCAAGCTTGGCATTGACGAGGCGCTCGTTACAATAAATGAAGGCAACACGGCCTCGATAAAAATGTCGCTTGCAAACGGCGGCCGCATAGAGAAGATAGAAAACGGCAAGGTATACATATGGCTTGACTGCAGCAATAACAGGGGCAACATATTCTATGATACAAGCTGGCTCAACGATGGTGAGATAATGCTTAAGGTCACCCGTACAGATCCGGAAATTCCGCAAAAGCAGTTCGTGCCCGCGTATAAGTTCGATATATGCTTGGCTGACGGTACCAAGATAGGCAAGTGCGACCTTAGGCTTGGGCATAACGCAAAGCTGTATATCGGCGGCAACATCGGTTATGGCATAGATGAGGCATACAGGGGCCATCACTATGCCGAAAAGGCGTGCAGGCTGCTTTTTAAGCTTGCTAAAAAGCATGGGCTTGGCTATGTGTATATAACCTGCGCTCCTGGAAACGCAGCATCTTATAAAACAATAGAGGCCGCGGGCTGCCGCTTCGTAGGCATGGCGCAGATACCTCAGGACGACGATATGTACAAAAATGGCATGCGGCTCGCCAAAATATACCGCAAGGAGCTTGAATGATGTGGAGATATAATCAAGACGATACGCCGCCGGTATTGACGGCGCGGAGAGTGTCGGAAAAGTGGCTGAACGCCACTTTTTCGAGTTTTCACGGCTTTTAAGGTTTTCATCCGTTCTGACGTGCATGCCGTCAGAGCCGGAATAAAGCTTAAGGGGCAGCCGCCCCTTAACAACCCCAGGGTTTATCGACAGGCTGACGCCGCCAGTATTGGAGGCGCGTTCAGCGATAAGGTGAACGTAGGCGACATCATCGCGCCAAGCAGGGCCTTCGTTGAGGAGGGAACGTCCCTGCACTATTATGAAAGTATAGAATATGCAGAGCCGGATAAGGAACTGACGGCGCTTATTGCGGCAAGGGGCGGCATAAGCTCTTATCCAATAGTTACTACGGACGCCGTATACAGGCAAACGTTTTATAAGGAGCGTCTTTGGCGTGAGAAGGGCGCAGTCGGCGTAGATATGGAAACATCGGCGATGTTCAGCGTGGGCAAGTATCTTGGCGTAAGGGTAGCTGCGATACTTGCAGCGTCGGACAAGGCGCCTATGAGCGAGCATGAGCCAGGATGGAAATGGAGTATGACGCACGATATGCGCAAAGACATAAGCGCGCTTGCCGCAGGCATAGCGATGCAAATATAAAACACAAAGCGCGCCCAGAGGGAAAAAGGCGCGCTTTTGGGATGAGGCTGTTGGCCTCTGTTGATGATTTCGCCTGTTGAATCAGCTTAGCTTATGCTGTATAAAAAGTTTGCAAGGCTGCCTGCTGCACTAATTATCATTATCAAAACGAACACTGTTATGCCTATGCCTATAAGCAGCCATATCAGCTTTGCGCGGCAGTAGTTGCGCTTGTTCTCGTTAACGTCGCCGCCAAACGCCCATACGAGCAGCAGTATAAAGCCTGCTATGGGCAGAGAGGTTAAGAACTCAAGCAGCACGAACTGGCCGGTGCCAAGCGGCTTCTTTTGCTCGCCGTTCATGAAAACGGGCGCTGCTGGCGGCACAGGCTGCTGATAATTGGGCTGCTGATAATTGTTTTGATAGCCGTTCTGATTATCCTGCTGCCCGTTGGGCGCGGCGGCATTCTCGTACACGGCCTGGTTGTTCGCAGGTTCCGCCGGCCGTACAGGCTGCTCGGCCTGCGCGAGCTTCACGCCGCATACGGAGCAGAACTTTGTGCCGTCCGGATTAAATGAATTGCAATTAGGGCAGATCATTAGATGATACCTCCTGTAAAACTATTAAAAGCTGATATTATTCTATCACATGTTAACAAATAAGAGAAGCAAAAAGTGTGGACATATGCATGCCGAATGAATTATAATTGAGCATAAGTCAGAATAACATTATTGAGTTGACGGCAAAGAATCATTTTTTTGAAAGGACAAGGCATTATTATGGATAAAAAGCTTATTGCCCTGATAATGGCGCTTGCGCTGGTTATGGCGTTGCTTATTACGCCTATTCCGGGAATAGCCGATGCCGGCGGCTTTTCGGGCGACACCGACTACGGCGGAAGCAGCGATTGGGGCAGCAGCGATTGGGGCAGCAGCGATTGGAGCAGCAGCGATTACAGCGGCGATTATGACGGCGACTTTAGCGGCGGCGAGATGAGCGTAGGCACGTTAGTGGTAATTGTTATAATCGTGATTCTTATTCTGTGCGGCTCCAAGGGCAAAAACGGCAAGTCCGGCGGCGGCAACATAGCAGGCGCGCAAAGGACCGTGCTGCCCATGACTATAGCGGACCTTAAGCAGCAGGATCCGGCATTCAGCGAAGAGAAGATGAAGGAAAAGATAGCCAATCTTTATATCAGGATGCAGGATTGCTGGCAGAATAAGAAGTGGGAGGAGATGCGCACCAGCATGGACGACGCTATCTTCAACCAGTTCAACAGCCAGCTTAACAGCCTGATAAGGAACAATTACACCAACTATATGGATAATATAGCGGTGCTTGGCGTTGACCTTACCGGATTCGGCCAGGACGATAAGCATGATATAATCACCGCCCTTGTGCGCGTAAGGCTTAAGGATTACACGGTGGACGATAGCACCGGCAAGCTTGTAAGCGGCAGCAAGACGGCTGAAAAGTTCATGACCTATGAATGGACCATGATTCGCACCAAGGGCGCAAAGAGCTTTGAGCGTACCGAGGATCAGACTAAGAACTGCCCGAACTGCGGCGCTCCGCTTGACCTTAATGCAACGGCCAAGTGCGCTTATTGCGGCGCGGTGATACAGAGCGCGGACTTTGACTGGGTGATAAAGGCCATAAAGGGCATATCCCAGCAGACATCCGGCAACTGATAGGCTAACACTCTGCGCGGGGCGGATATCATCTATCCGTCCCGCTTTTTATTGCCATACGCCGAAAATTGGGATATAATCTTATTTTGGATATGAATGTGCAAAAAAGGCGGTGAAACGGGCTTGATAGAGCTTCAGAACGTATCCTTTGCGTATGAGGATGGCGGCAGGCAGGCGCTTAAGAACGTGTCTCTAAAAATAAACAAGGGTGAATTTCTGGCTATAGTCGGGCATAACGGCAGCGGCAAAAGCACGCTTGCCAAGCAGCTTAACGCTTTGCTTCTGCCAAGCGAGGGCTGCGTGCTGGTGGACGGTATGGATACAAAGGAGGATCGATATACCTTTGCCATAAGGCAAAAGGTCGGCATGGTGTTCCAGAATCCGGACAATCAGCTGGTGACGACCATTGTTGAGGAGGACGTCGCCTTTGGGCCGGAGAACATAGGCGTGCCGACGCTGGAGCTTAGAAAAAGGGTAGACGCCTCGCTTGCGGCGGTCGGCATGAGCGAATACGCGCACGCCGCGCCCAACATGCTTTCGGGCGGCCAAAAGCAGAGGGTAGCCATTGCCGGCATGCTTGCTATGGAGCCAGAGGTCCTTGTGCTGGACGAGGCCACGGCCATGCTCGACCCTCAGGGCAGGAAAGAGATAATAGACGTTGTAACAAGGCTGCATGAGCAGAAGAACATAACCGTGGTAATGATAACCCAATATATGGAGGAAGCCATAGGGGCGGACAGGGTAGCCGTTATGAGCGGCGGCGAGCTTATACTTGAAGGCGCGCCCAAAGAGGTATTTGCGCAGGACGAGCTTTTGCACAGGCACAGGCTTGACGTGCCAACTATGCAGCAGCTTGCAAACAGGCTTAACCGTGCCGGAGCGGGGCTCCCAAGGAACATACTTAGCGTGGAGGAAATGGCGCAAGCGATATGCCTATCATTGTCGAAAAACTGAATTATGCGTATATGCAGGGCAGCACAATAACAAAGGCGGCCCTTACGGATATAAGCCTGAGGATAGAGGATGGCGAGTTCCTTGGGCTTATCGGCCATACCGGCAGCGGCAAAAGCACGCTGGTGCAGCAGCTTAACGGGCTTTTGCAGCCGAACAGCGGCAGCGTTATCGTGGACGGATATAACATGGCCGATAAAAAGCAGCGCGCCCTGGGCAGAAGGCTCGTGGGCATGGTGTTCCAGTATCCGGAATACCAGCTGTTTGAAGAGACTGTTGAAAAGGACGTTGCCTTTGGCGTAAAGAACATGGGCATAGCCGAGGATGAGGCTATGGAGCGCGCAAGGGAGGCTATGCGGCTGGTGGGCCTCGAGCCGGACAGATTCGCGGAAAAATCGCCGTTCGAGCTTTCCGGAGGCGAAAAAAGAAGGGCCGCGCTGGCCGGTATAATCGCCATGAAGCCGAAATATCTCGTTTTGGACGAGCCTATGGCCGGCCTTGACCCATTGGGCAGAAAGGCCATATTGGATACCATAGACGAGCTGCGCTCCACGCTTGGCTGCGCGGTGCTTATGGTCTCGCACTCCATGGATGATATGGCGGACAGGGCGGAGCGCATAGCCGTGATGAGCAACGGCAGCCTTGTGCTTGAAGGCAGCACGCGAGAGGTCTTTGCGCAGGGAGAGTTTTTAACAAATATAGGCCTTGACGTGCCGCAGGTATCAAAGCTTGGCATGGAGCTTAGGAGGCGCGGCGTGGACATTCCGGCCGACATATATGAAATGGAAGAGATGGAGCTTACCCTGATCAAGCTTTTGAATAAGGGGGTGAGGGCATGATAAAGGATATCACCCTCGGGCAGTATTTCCCGGGAAAATCTGCTATACACCGCCTTGACCCCCGCACCAAGCTGCTCGGGATGATAGCGTATATAGTGATAGTGTTTATTATAAAGAACACGGCGGCGTTCCTGCTGCCCGCCATATTTGCGCTTGTAAGCATATATATTGCCAGGGTGCCGTTAAGCTACGTCGTGCGCTCGTTAAAGCCGGTAAGGCTGCTGCTTGTATTCATGTTCATTATAAACCTGTTTATGGTCAGGACGGGAAAAAGCGTAATATCGTTCTGGATAATAGATATAACGGATGAGGGAATAAGGCAGAGCGTGTATATAACGCTGAGGCTTATACTGTTGCTTGTCGGCACGAGCCTTATGACCCTTACGACTACGCCTATCGCGCTTACTGACGGGCTTGAAAGGCTGCTCATGCCGCTGAGCAGGATACGTTTTCCGGCGCATGAGCTTGCTATGATGATGACAATAGCATTAAGGTTCATACCTACGCTTATTGAGGAGGCCGACAAGATAATGAAGGCCCAGCTGGCGAGAGGGGCCGATTTTGAATCCGGCAACATAGTGCGCAGGGCAAAGAACATGGTGCCTGTGCTTGTGCCGCTGTTCGTGAGCGCGTTCAGGCGTGCGGACGAGCTTGCCATGGCAATGGAGAGCCGTTGCTACCACGGCGGGGAGGGCAGGACGAGGCTGAACGTGCTTAAGTTCAAAAAGGGCGACGCCGTTGCCCTTCTGGCTTTCATGCTGCTTACCGCTGCGGTGATAGCCGCGGGGCGGCTTTTGCCATGACAAGGCGGGGAAGGACCATAATAAGCGTTATTGCGGCGCTTATTATGCTTGCGGCGCTTATATGGCTTTGCATAATAAACATGAATGATCCGCTTCAGGCTGTGGTACGGGCCGTTAACGGCCGCGGCTATGCGATAACGAGCGAGGATTTATATGTCTACGACAGCAGGACGGATACCGATATAAAGAGCATGCTTGCAAGCGGCGCCGGGATAACGCAAAGCGATATCGAAAGCATGGCTGAGCTGAGCAGGGCTTCCGGCTTTGATGCGGACATAACTAAGAGCGGAGAGGTCACAATACTGCTTGCAAACAGCAAAAGCGGCGTGATAACGCTTTATCTTGTTGATGGCGTGATAGAGCTTGCTTTTATACAAACCGGGGAGGGCGAGGTGAGGCCCCTGTGAAAAGGCGCGTGCGCATGATAATTCAATATGACGGCACGAATTACGAGGGCTGGCAAAGGCAGCTTACCGGCATGGGCATCCAGCAGATAATGGAGGAGGAGCTTTTTAAGCTGACCGGCCATGAGTGCGTGCTGAATGCCTCTGGCAGGACTGACAGCGGCGTACATGCTTTGGCCCAGGTGGCGCATTTTGATACGGACTGCCGCATACCTGCTGAAAAATTCGCATTTGCGCTGAATACCGGCCTGCCGCGGGATATAAGGGCCGTATATTCCGATGAAGCGCCGCAAGGCTTCCATGCCCGCTTTGACGTGAAGCGCAAGCATTACCGCTATGCCGTTAAAAATACACGGCACGATTGCCCTTTTACAAGGAATTACGCGCTACATTATCATTGGAAGCTCGATATGGCCAAGCTTAACGAGGCCGCCGCCATGTTTGTGGGCGAGCATGATTTCAAGGCGTTTATGGCCGTTGGCGTGAAGCCGAAAAGCACGGTTAGGACGATATACTCCTCCGAATGGAAGGAGGAGAACGGGCTGCTCGTATTCAATGTTGCAGGCAGCGGTTTTTTATACAACATGGTGCGCATAATGGTAGGCGCAATGCTGCAATACGGGCAGAACAGGAATACGGACGGGATAAGGCTGGCGCTTGAAACGGGCAAAAGGGACTATGCCGGCCCAACGGCTCCGGCGCACGGGCTGACGCTTGCGCGCGTGCAGTACGATGGGTTCGACACGGCGGATATAGTTAAGCCATAAACACACATAAATATGCTGAAACGGGGGGATGGCGAATGACGGAGGCTCTGCTTATTGCGGCGATAATGCTTTCGCTCATAAATACGGTAATACTGATACTGCTCTTTAACGAAAGGCGCAGCGCCTCACGCGAGCTTGACAGGCTGAGGCGGGATATCGCGGAGGAGCAAAGGGCCTTGAGGGCAGAAATAAGCGAATCCACACGAAGGAGCATCGCCACGGTCGGCGATACGCTTTTGAACGAGTACCAAAGGGATACCGTGAACCAGGAGCAGCGCTTCAAAACCTTTGCGCTTGAAAATGCGCAGCGCATGGAGCAGATACGCTCCGGAGTGGAGCGGCAGCTTACCGGCATAAGGGAGGATAACGGCAAAAAGCTTGACGAGATGCGCCAGGTGGTGGACGAAAAGCTGCAAAAAACGCTTGAGGACAAGCTGAGCCGCTCTTTTGCGCTGGTAAGCGAAAGGCTGGAGCAGGTGTATAAGGGCCTTGGCGAGATGCAGACGCTTGCGGCAGGCGTGGGCGACCTTTCAAAGGTGCTTTCAAACGTAAAGACGAGGGGCATACTTGGCGAGATACAGCTTGGCGCGATATTGGGCGAGATAATGGCGCCCGAGCAATACGAGGTAAACGCAAAGGTCAAGGAGGCGAGCGGCGAAAGGGTGGAATTTGCCATAAAGCTGCCTGCGGACGACGGATATGTGCTGCTGCCCGTGGATTCAAAGTTTCCGGCGGACGCATATACGAACCTTATGGACGCATACGAGCAGGGCAATGCCGACGCCGTTAAGGCCGCGCAGAACGTGCTTAAAAGCAGGATAAAGGAATTTGGCGCGGATATAGCGAAAAAGTACATAAACCCGCCTTATACGACGGAGTTTGCCGTGATGTTCCTGCCTACAGAGGGCTTGTATGCGGAGGTGCTCAGGCTCGGCATGATGGAAACGCTGCAAAGAGAGTACAGGGTGAACATAGCCGGACCAAGCACTATGGCGGCGCTTCTCAACAGCCTGCAGATGGGCTTCAAATCCGTCGCTATACAAAAACGCAGCGGCGAGGTATGGAAGGTGCTTGGCGCGGTTAAGACGGAGTTTGCTTCTTTTGAAAAGACGCTGAGCAAGACCCGCGACAGGCTCAGGCTTGCCGATGAGGAGCTTGGCAAGCTTATAGGCGCAAAAACGCACAAGATAAACCGCTCGCTTGAACGCGTCACCGCGCTGCCTAAGGATGCTGACCTGCGGGCGATGCTTCCGGATATTGACGGCTGCGACGCATATGATGGCGATGCTGACGAATAAACATTACTATGACTATGGAGGATAATAAAATGAGCAACACACCTACACCGCATATTTCTGCAAGCCCGGGCGATTTTGCCAGGACCGTGCTTATGCCTGGGGACCCGCTGAGGGCAAAATTCATAGCGGAAACATATCTTGAAGCCCCCGTGCTTGTCAACAACGTGCGCGGCGTGCAGGGGTACACCGGCACATATAAGGGCAAAAGGGTAAGCGTTATGGCAAGCGGCATGGGCATGCCGTCGATAGGCATATACTCATATGAGCTTTTCAATTTCTATGGCGTTGAAAACATAATAAGGGTGGGCAGCGCCGGAGCCATAAGCCCCAAGGCGAAGGTCAGGAGCATAGTTATAGGCATGAGCGCCTGTACAAATTCAAACTATGCCTCCCAGTTCGGCCTTTGCGGCACGATAGCGCCTACCGCCAGCTGGCAGCTTACAAGGGCGGCGGTAGAGCAGGCGGAAAAAATGAAGCTTGATTATGAGGTAGGCAGCGTACTTTCAAGCGACAACTTCTATAACGATGCCGGAAACACGCTCGATTGGCAGAAGATGGGCGTGCTTGCCGTGGAGATGGAGGCGGCAGCGCTTTACATGAACGCGGCGCGCGCCGGCAAAAACGCGCTTTGCATCTGCACCATATCGGATAGCCTTGTTACAGGCGAGGCGCTTGACGCCAAAGCAAGGCAGACCAGCTTTACCGAGATGATGGAGCTTGCGCTTGAAATTGCCTGAGCTGAAATTGGCTAAAAAGTAAAATTTCGCGCACTGTTCCAACTGTTACAGTATATGTGCTTTTGTAAGCTCTTGATTTTTTGGCGCGATATGCTACAATATAGCCATAACAATAACCGGAGGTACATACAATGGCTTATATCATCACTGATGCTTGCATTTCCTGCGGCGCTTGCGAAAGCGAATGCCCCGTAGGCGCGATCTCTCAGGGCGAGGACCGTTATCAGATCAATCCTGATCTGTGCATAGAGTGCGGCGCCTGTGAAGGCACCTGCCCCGTTGGCGCTCCTAAGCAGGACTGATTCAGACTAACAGACAAATGGGCAGCCCTCCCTGTAAGTATAAATGGGGAGGGCTCTTGCTTTGTATTTTTATGCTGTGCTTGCGCGGACATTAGGCCGCTTTTCAGGTTATCAGGTTAGATGACCCGTTCGGGCGATAAAAAGACTTTCAAAAATGGAAAAGGCAAAAATTAAAAACAAAAAATACATAGGCATACTGCTGATGCTCGCGTGTGCGCTTTTGTGGAGCGCGAACGGCCTGTGCATAAAGCTTACGCCGTGGAACTCGATGGTGCTTGCGGGCTGGCGCGGCTTTGCGGGCGCTATAACGCTGTTTATAGCTATGGCGCTGCTCAGGATGAAGATAACCGTAAATGCGCGCACGCTGCTTATAGGCGCATGCGTATGCGGCACGGGCTTTTTGTATATAGTGGCTAACAGGCTGACGACGGCGGCAAACGCGATAGTGCTCCAATACACATCGCCCGTATGGCTGGTGGTATTGAGCATGGTATTCTTCAAAAAAAGATACCGCAGCCTTGACTATGCGGCGGTTATACTGACGGTCGGCGGCATTGCGCTCTTCTTCCTTGATAAGCTTAAGCCGGGCGGGGCCATAGGCAACATAATAGCCGTTATAGATGGCTGCAGCCTTGCAGGCGCGTATCTGCTTATGGGCGAGAGCGAGGGCGAAAAGCGGCTTTCCGGTACCCTTATGGGCCTTATAATGATGGCTGTTATAGGCATACCGTTCACGTTTTTGTATCCGCCGGAGGTAACGGGAGTATCTGTAATAATGGTCGCCGTGATGGGCATATTCATGCTGGGGCTGCCGTATGCGCTTTACAGCGTGGCGATAAACTATTGCCCGCCGCTTGGCTGCGTGCTTATAAGCTCAGTTGAGATAGTGCTTAATCCCGTTTGGGTATGGCTCGGCACGGGCGAGCTGCCAGGCACGTTTGCGATAATAGGCAGCATAGTTATACTTGTTACGGTCACGCTTTGGTGCGCGCTGGGCGGCGCGCAGGCAAAGGGGACGGAAAAGGGGATAGCGGAGGTTAACGGGCTGTAAATTAGGCTCAAAGCGTCTTTGCTGCCGCCGCTTTTTATTAAGAATATACCCGCCCTGCGTGCGGAAAGCGGGCGGAGGTATATAAAAAATCATAAAAGAAAGGTTGTGTTATTTTGAAACTCACAGGCAGAAGCCTGCGAAACGATTTCGCGCGGTTTGTGTCCGCCACTACCGCGTCGCTGATGGTGTTTTCACTCTATTCCGTTGTTGACGGGCTTATGGTGGCCCGCGGCGTAGGCGAATACGCCATGAGCGCTGTTAATCTGGCTCTTCCGTTTACTAATCTTTTGTTCTCAATCGCTGTTTTGGCCGCCGTAGGCGCAAGCACGATAATAGCCATTTATCTGGCGCAGGGCAAAAAGCAGGAGGCTGACGAGCTGCTTTCGCAAAATCTTACGGTGCTTGTTATACTTGGCGTTACGCTCACGGCTGCCGTTATGATATTCGTTGAGCCCATAGCAAAGCTGCTTGGCGCAAACGAGATAACGCTTGAGTATACAAAGGACTATCTTCTGGGGCTTGCCCCCTTCAGCGCGTTCTTTTTGATATCCTATAATCTTGAGATACTCATTAAAACGGATGGTTTTCCTAACGTGGCCCTGTTTACGGTAATAACCGGCTGCCTTGCAAACTGCGTTATGGATTATGTTGCTATATTCCACCTTAATATGGGCGTTCACGGCGCTGCGCTCGCCACGGGCTTATCCCAGCTTATAACGAGCGTCATATACATAATCCATTTTATTGACGGCAGAAGCACCTTCCGCATAAGGAAATTCCGCTTTGATATTAAGATATACAAGAGGCTCATACCCATAGGCTTTGCAGACGGCGTGACGGAGCTTTGTACGGGCCTGATGATGTTTTTGTTCAACAGGACCGTGCTTAGATACATAGGTAACGACGGCGTGGTGACATATACCATAATAGCGTATGTGAACACCGTCATAATAAACCTTATGATGGGCGTGTCGCAGGGCTCGCAGCCGCTGATAAGCTTTTATTACGGCGAAGGCAGGCACGATAAGTGCCGCAAGCTGCTGCGCTACGGGCTGCGCACCATAATGGTGATGTCGGCAGCGGTGCTCATATCGCTTAATGTGTTTACGGAGCCGATAGTGCGCATATTCCTGAAGGATTGCCCGGAGCAGCTTGTAAGCTATTCCATGCAGGCTTTCAGGCATTACAGCCTCTGCTATACAATGCTCGGCTTCAACATGCTTATAGCCGGCTTTATGACGGCGCTGGAAAGACCCACGCAGGCCATATGCATATCCATTGGGCGCGGGCTTATAATACAGAGTTTAAGCCTTATAGCGCTGTCGCTGATATTCGGTGCGGACGGCATATGGTATACGCCCATACTCAGCGAAGGCATATGCCTTGTTATGTCCATACTGTTTTTAAGGCAATACCTTAAGTCGACGACGCCGAGGCTCGGCTCCGCCGCATAAGCTTTATGCCGAAGAAAACAAGGGACGCTTAGTCTGTCAAAAAAAGTGGCGAACAGCCACTTTTTCGATACTCTGAGGGGGCGCTTTATGTTAGCGTCCCGCTGTGCTGTTATATCAAAATAAGCTCAGTTTATGCTCGGGTCGGCGATAACGCCCACAAACAGCGGCATGCCGTTATTTGATATTATGTAGATGAACGGCCTTGTCAGTATCATGTCCGCGTTTTCCTGCGGCATGCCCGCGCCGCAATAGTCTATTTTTGTAAAGGCAGAGGCCACGACGCCGTTTTCATCTATGGCTATGTGCGTATCCTGCTTTATCGAGGATATTGCCGCCGGAATATCGCACATGTTGGAAAAGTCCGCGTTTTCCATATCAAACGCTCTTTCCATACCAAGCGACCTGAGCGGCTCTACAAGGTCAAAGCTTGAATCGAAGGCGAACTTTGGTATCTTGAATGTGACCATGCCGTAGCCGGTGGCTTCGCCGTTTGTTACGGAGAATATGCTGCCGGAGGCTAAAAGCTCGTCCGTGGTAACGCCCTCGTCCGGCAGTATGAACGTCATGGAGCCGTAGTTTTTGAGCGAAAGGGAGGCGGCGGTGTAGTTTTCGCCTCTGTGGAAGCCTTGGCTTTTTACGGCGTTCATAAAGTCGCACTTTACTTTCGAGCCGTCCGCCTTGGTAAAGGTATCCTCGGCTGTGGAGGCGCTGTCAAACCTGTCAGTCCACTCATCTTTTAGATACAGCGTGTTTATTATGCTCAAAAACTGCTCGGGATTCGGCTCAAAACTGGGCTTGAGGGCGCCCCCGGTCTTGCCCGATATCCATTTGGACATAGCCTCGGCCGTCCTTGTGCCGGAAAAGTCCGCGCTGTATACCTCGGAGTAAAACTCGTCCGCGCAGGTTTTCAGAAAATCCTCGGAGTAGGTTATCTTCTGCCCCTGATAGCTGTCGCTCAGCCACAAAGAATCCGCCAGAATAAGCTCGTTTTTACCCTCGACGGGCTTTGAGAGCATCACCCTGTATATGTTGCCGCATTGCTTGGCAAGCTCTTTTGCCTCGCCGGCGCCAAGCAGGCCGAGCATTTCCTCAGCCGTGCCGCCATCGGCTCCGCAGGCTGCCATAGAAAGCGCAAAGTAAAGGCTGAACGGCGAAAAATTAACGTTTCTCTCGTTGCCGGAGAGTACGGCCGCAGATGCTTTTGCCGCAAAGGCGGTTATGGCCGCGGTGCTGTCCTCGCTTACGGGGTTATTGTCCCGTACGGTTGCCCAACCCGAGTAATCGCCGTTTGAAAGCCGCTTAACGCCGGCAACCTTATTCAGTTTGGCCGGCTTTTCGCCCTTTTGGGGCTGCTCTGTTTGGACGCTTGCGTTCGCGTTATCAGCGTCGCTTGAAGGGCCTGCACAGCCGAGGCACATTAGCATGCTCAGGGCAAGTATCGCCGCAATTATCTTTTTCATGAATAAACCCAAAGACCTCCTTTTTATAGACTTATTACTATTATAACGCCTCAAACAAAGCAAAGGTTGCGCAGAAACCGGGGTTGTTAAGGGGCAGCGGCCCCTTAACAACCCCAGTGCTTATCTACAGGCTGAGGCCGCCCATAAGGTCGCCCCATTAAAGCTGATATGCCTCAAAGGCACATTTTGTAGATGTTCTCTATATCCTGCTGATTAAGCGGGACATAGCCGTTGAGCACTCCGCCGGAGCAGGCCTTTTTGGCCATTGCGGAAAAGTGAGAGGCGTCTATGCCGATATCGCTCAAGCGGCTCTTTAATCCAAGCGTGTTGAAGAAGAAGTTAGAAAGCTCGGCTATGCCCTGCTTTGCGGCCTCCATATCGCTTAATGCGGGGTCTACGGAGAATACGCACCTTGCGAAGCGCGCAAGCCTGTACGCCGTTTTGTCGGAAAGCGTGTATTCAAGCCAGCGCGGCGTGAGTATGGCAAGCCCCAGCCCGTGCGTTATGTCATATACCGCCGAAAGCTGATGCTCCATAGGATGGCAGCTCCACGCAAGGCTCCTGCCGCCGTCAAGGAAGCCGTTTATGGCCCACGAGCTTGCCCACATTATGTTTGCCCTGGCCTCATAATCATCAGGCTTATGTATGGCTACGGGGGCGTACTTTATTATGGTTCTGAACAGCACCTCCATGAACCCGTCAAGCATGTACAGATCCTTTTCCAGGTTGAAATACACCTCGCATATATGGCTTATTATGTCGGCGGCGCCGCAGGCGGTCTGGTATGCGCTTACGGTGTAGGTAAGCGTCGGGTCAAGAAAAGATGCCTTTGGCAGCAGGTTATGGTCACCGCGGCCTATCTTGTCGTCGGTATCCGGATTGCTTATAACGCCGCTGTCGTCCATCTCGGAACCCGTAGCCGCAAGGGTAAGCACCGTCACTATGGGCAGCGCCCTTTCTATGGGGGCTTTGTTTATTATGAATTCCCAGGGGTCATGCTCAACCATCGCTCCCGCGGCTATAAACTTTGTTGCGTCTATGGTGCTGCCGCCGCCTACCGCAAGCAGAACGTCTATATCATGCTTTTTGCAAAGCTCGGCTCCCTTGCGCACGGAGGCTATTCTGGGATTAGGCTCTATGCCGGGAAGCTCATACAGCTCAAGTCCGGCGGCGTTTATCTGCTCAACTATCCTGTCATATAGGCCGTTCCTTTTTATCGAGCCGCCGCCATACGTCAAAAGCACCCTTTTGCCGTGTTTTTTGAGCTCAGAGGATAGGTGAGATAGCTGCTCCCTGCCAAAGTATACTTTTGTAGGGATATCAAAGATAAAATCGTTCATACTGTTCTCCTTTCAAGTTGATGTAGCGTTTTATTCATATCCTTGCATAAAGCTCAGCCTGCTCATACAGCCTGGCTGCAAGCGCGTCAAGATCCGCCGCTTTATCCATGCGCCATTGCCAGTTGCCGCAGGCTGTGCCGGGCACGTTTATGCGGCTGCCGTATGACAGGCCAAGATGATCCTGCATCTGCGCAATGAAGAGCTTGGCAACGCTGGCCATGCCAAGGCGTATCATGGCCTCGCCCATATCCGCTGTATCGGAAACGGCCATATACTTTCTCGCGTAATCAAGCACAGCCTGGCTCGTCTCCTCACGCCAAAGCGCTATCGGGCTGTTGTCGTGCGTGCCGGTGTAGCAGATTGAGTTTTGACTGTACGCGTGCGGCTGATGCTCGTTAGGGCAAAGCCCGTCAAATGCGAATTGCAGCACCCTCATGCCCGGGAAGCCGGACTGAGCGAGCAGCGCCCTGACCTCGTCTGTGGTGTAGCCAAGGTCCTCCGCTATGAACTCGGCGCCCTTAACACCGTTTTTGATGGCGGTGATGAGCTTCATTCCGGGCCCCTTTATCCAGCGGCCATGCCTTGCGGTCTTTTCGCCGCAGGGCACGGCATAATAGCTTTCCAGCCCGCGAAAATGGTCTATGCGGATAACGTCATAAAGCCTTGCCGCGGCGGACATGCGCCTTATCCACCAGTCAAAGCCGGTTTCCTCAAGCCTTTGCCAATTGTACAGCGGGTTGCCCCAAAGCTGGCCGTCCGCATTGAAATAATCCGGCGGAACTCCCGCAACCTCCTCCGGCACAAGCTGCCCGTTTAGCGCAAACAGCTCCCGTTCAGCCCATACCTCGGCCGAATCCATAGCCACATATATCGGCACATCGCCTATTATGCTTATGCCAAGGCTGTTCGTGTAGCTTTTAAGCTTTTGCCATTGCTTGAAGAAGAGATACTGCATGTATATGAAAAGCTCTATATCGGGCTTAAGCCTTATCCTGTATGCGGCAAGCGCGGCTTCATCATGCCTTCTTGCGGCATCGTCCGGCCAGTTTGGCCACGCAAGCATGCCGAAATGCCTTTTCAGCGCCATGAACAGCGCATAGTCTAAAAGCCACGCCCTGTTTGCTTCAACAAACGCGGCTATATGGGCCTTGTCGCGCCCGTAGCCGCGCTGCTTTGCCCTTTCAAGTATTCTAAAGCGGTTAAGATACAGCTTTTCATAATCGACGCGCCCTTCGTTACGGCCCCAGTCTACGGCCTCTATTTCGGCATGGGACAAAAGCCCGTCCTCGCACAGCATGTCAAGGTCTATAAAATACGGATTGCCGGCTGCGGAGGAAAAGCTTTGATACGGCGAATCGCCATAGCTCGTAGGCCCGAGCGGAAGGAGCTGCCAATAGCGCCTGCCTGATTTTTTCAAGAAATCGACAAAGCTGTAAGCCTCCTTGCCGAGGGAGCCTATGCCATAGCTTGAGGGCAAGGAAAATATAGGCATCAATATGCCGCAGCTACGCTCCATATTCAATACACCCGCCTATCATTTATGGCTCCTTTCGTCCGCATTGATTAATATATGCACGGCAAAGCCGCCGAAGCCGAGCTTTTCAGCCCGCTCCATGCATCGATGAGCTTATCCATAGAATAGCCGGCGTTGGCCGCGCTTGTCGAAGGCAGCTTGCGCGCGATGGGCTTAAGCTCGGGATGATACTTTATAAGCGTTGAATAAGAAAGCGCGCCGTTTGCGAATATCGCCTGTACGGCGGTTTTTGCTATAATGGCCGGAATGTCGGCAGGGACTATGTTTTTTGCCCTGGCGTCGCAGCTTGCCTCAATATCGCAGGCGTATACGGAATCGTACACGCCTATGTTGTTTTTTATCAGCAGCTCTCGCCTTTTATCAAAGCTGAGCTTTGTCATGTCCTCATTCAATATGCGGCTGAGCATGGGCCAAAACCTGTTCTGCGGATGCATGTAATAAAACCCTTCGCTGACGGAGCGCACGCTCGGCACGCTGCCAAGTATAAGCACGCGGCAGTTTGGGGCTATTATTGGCTCAAACGGGTGTACTATGTGCCTTAACTCAGCCATTGCCGGCCTCGCTTATTTGCTGTTCCACCTTTTTCTGTATCTGCTCCATTCTTTTGTCAAGGCTCGCGCCAAGCTCCGCGCACTCAAGCAGCTCCTTTGTTATCTGTGCGCGCAGCTCATCGGGTATATCCTTTTTGTAGCTTATCTTGTGCTCAAGGCTGGCCCACCAGTCCATAGACATGGTGCGGAATTGCACCTCCACCTTCATCATGCGCTTTTCGTCATGCAGGAATATAGGCGTTTCTACTATAAGGTGCAGGCTCCTGTAGCCGTTCGGCTTGGGAGGGTCCACATAGTCCTTCTTTTCCACCAGCTTTATATCGTCCTGGCTCAAAAGTGCGTTTGCAAGCATGTACATATCGCTTGGATAGGAGCATATCACCCTTACGCCCGCAATATCGTTTATGTTCTTTTCTATGCTTTCTATAGAGATAGGCACGCCCTTGCGGCCGGCCTTCTCAATTACGCTGTCCAGCGTTTTGAGCCTTGTTTTAATGCTTTCTATAGGATTCCTGTCGTATTGCAGGGAAAGCTCCTCGTTAAGCACGTTGAACTTTGTAGCGACCTCCATCATTGCGCAGCGGTAATACGCCATAAGCTCCTTATAGGGCTTTGCATAGCGCTGTACCCATTGCTTTATATCGCTTTTGCTCAGCCTCGATATCAAAAGCTGCTCAAGGTTCTGCATGTCGCTAAGGTTTATCATATAAGCACCGCCTTTTGTCATTTTGCCGTATAGAATATGCCATGCCGTTCAAGCTACACCATAATTATATAACCTCGGGCAAAAGTTCTCAACGGCAAGGGTGTGAAATATGCAAAAGATATGTGTATTTTAAGGCTCTTATTCAGCGGCGGGCGCGCTTTAGCGCAAAGGGTGATATATAATCCGCAAAAGCTGTGCTTTTATTTATAAAACGTGATACAATCATTTTACATAACCACCGGTTTACAAAGGAGATATACAATATGGCAAAGCAGAAGAAGATACCCAAGCGCAGCGAGGTAGAGAAGCAGTACACATGGGCCATTGAGGACATTTTTGCAACGGACGCTCTTTGGGAAGAGGCGTTGGCGGAGGCTAAGTCAATGCCAGAAAAGCTGGCCTCATTCAAGGGCAGGCTCGGCGAGAGCGCAGATACGCTGTATGAATATCTGACGTATTCAGATCAGGTGCAGCTTAAAGCCGGAAGGCTCATAAACTACGCCATGCGCAAGTCCGATGAGGACACCGCAAACAGCTTTTATAACGAGATGAAGGGAAAGGTAATGAGCTTTGTGGTCGCGCTGTCCAGTGCGGACTCATTCTCGACGCCCGAGATAATAGCCATTCCCGACGAAAAGCTTGAAGCGTTTATGCGGCAAAAACCTGAGCTGGAGGTATATTCAAGGAAGCTTGCCAGGCTGCGCAGGCGCAAGGCGCATACCCTGAGCGATGCCGAGGAGCGCATAATCGCACTTGCCGGGCAGATGATGCAGGCTCCGGAGGAGATAGGCTCCGCATTCAGGAATGCAGACCTTAGATTCCCCGATATACACGATGCGGACGGCAACGTATTGCAGGTGACGCAGGGCTCATTCGTGCCGCTGCTTGAAAGCGCGGACGTGAATGTGAGGAAGGCCGCGTTCGAGTCGCTGTATCATACGTTTGAAGGCTTTAAGAACACCACGGCCGCCTTCCTTGACGCGCAAATGAAGTCGCTTATATTCAACGCGCAGGCAAGGCGCTATGCGTCTTCGCTTGAAGCCGCGCTGGATGAGACTGAGGTGCCCGTGCAGGTATATCACAACCTTATAGAGGCTGTGCATAACAATATAGAGTATTTGCATAAATATGTTAACCTGCGCAAGAAGCTGATGCATGTTGACGAGCTGCATATGTACGATTTATACACACCCATAGTGGGCGACGCCGACAAGGAGATACCCTATGAGGAGGCCAAGGAGATAGTGACGCGCGCGCTGGAGCCGCTTGGGCCGGACTACATAAGCGTGCTTAAGGAGGGCTTTAACAGCCGCTGGATAGACGTGTATGAAAACGAGGGCAAGCGCGGCGGCGCATACTCCTCCTGCGGGGACCCGCACCCGTTCGTGCTGCTTAATCAAAAGGATACGCTGGACAGCATGTTCACCATAGCGCACGAGATGGGGCATAGCCTGCATACATATTATTCAATAAAGAACCAGCCCGTGTGCAATGCGGACTATGTTATATTCGTGGCGGAGGTTGCCAGCACCTGCAACGAGGTGCTGCTGATGCGCTATCTTCTGAATAACACGGCCGATAAGCGCGAGCGCGCCTACCTTATAAACCACTTCCTTGAAAGCTTCAGGGGAACGGTGTACAGGCAGACGATGTTTGCGGAATTTGAGCTGTTCATGAGCCGGCTGGCGGAAAGCGGCACATCCCTCACGGCGGACGCGCTTTGCAATAAATACTATGAGCTTAACAAATTCTACTTTGGCGACGGCATAGTGATAGATAAGGAGATAGCGGAGGAATGGGCGAGGATACCGCACTTCTTCTACAACTTCTATGTGTTCCAGTATGCTACCGGCTTCTCCGCCGCATGCGCCATAGCTGAGCGTATACTTACCGAGGGCGAAAAGGCTGTTGAGGATTATAAGAAGTTCCTTTCGGCAGGGTGCAGCATGGACCCGATAAGCATATTGAAGCTTGCTGGCGTGGATATGACCACCGCACAGCCCGTCAACGACGCGCTTAAGCTCTTTGGCGAGCTTATAGACGAAATGGACGCGCTGCTTGCGTAAAATCTAAGGATAGGAGATATTAGGCATATGAAGGTAATAGACCTTACCCACACCATATCAGAGGATATGCCCGTATACCCGGGTACGGAGCAGCCCAAGCTAAAGCCGGCCAACTCGTATGAAAAGGATGGCTTTAAGGAGACGCTTCTTTGCATGTACTCGCACACAGGAACGCATGTTGACCCGCCTTCGCATCTTTATGCCGAGGGGACGAGCTTGGATGCATTTGACGCAAGCCGCTTCGTAGGCAGGGCGCTTAAGATAGACTGCCGCGATATAGCCGATGGCGAGCCCATAACCATGGCCGCGCTGAATAGCAGGCTGGAGCTTGCCAGGCAGGCCGACTTTCTGCTGTTCAACACAGGCTGGGATAAAAAATGGGGTAGCGAGGCGTACTTTGGCGACTATCCCTGCATAGCTGACGATGTGGTGGACTTTATACTGTCAACGGACAAAAAGGGCATAGGCTTTGACGTGATAGGCGTCGACCCCATAGCAGACAGCGGGCTTGTGCGCCACAGGAAACTGTTCAAGCACAACGAGATAGTGAATATAGAAAACCTTAAGGACCTTGATAAGTGCCCCGACGGGCTGTTCTGGTTCTTCGCGCTGCCGCTGAAGTGGAAAAATGCGGACGGCGCGCCCATAAGGGCAATAGCGTTTATAGAGGATTGACAGGGGGCCGCAATACCCCCTCAGAGAATTGAAAAAAGTGGCGTTCAGCCACTTTCAGCCTGTCGATAAACCCCGGGGTTGTTAAGGGGCGGCTGCCTCTTAAGCTTTATTTCGGCTCTGACGGCATACACGTCAGAACGGATGAAAACCTTTAGGTTTTCGTACCTTGCGGGTTTTGCCGTCCGGGAGCTAATGCGAGAGGCGAAACCCGAAAAAACTCAAAAAAGTGGCGACCAGCCACTTTTTTTATGTTTAAGCATAGCGTAGCGATCCTAACCCGCTATGCTTACGCAGACTGCCGCAGCTTAACTGCCGTCTGTCTGCCGGCGAGATTTTTAAGGGAATATTGCTCACCTTTTAGCTTTGATGCTCAGCATATCGCCGTCAAGCTCAAGCATAACGTATACGCCGCCTTCAAGCTTAAGCGTATATGCTCCGCTTTCTCCTGTATTCACAGGCAATGCGCCGCACAGCTTTTCAAGCGAAGCCATATAGCCCTGCATATCCTCATCCGTGCAGCCGGATACGGTGCATGCGAAGCCGTTCTCGTCCGACTCTATGCTATCTATGCTGCCGAATGTGACGCCGGGCAATTCCATGCCGGCCTCATGCCAAACAAGCGCGCTGTTTGCGCTCGCGCCGCTGAGCGTAGGCTCGCCTGAGCCGGAAGCAGGGGCTGATGTGATGCCGCCGTTATCGGCGTCGCCATATGCGGTGTTCTCGTCCGCCGCGCAATTCTCCTGTATGGGCGCGGCGCCTTTGCATACGCCGTCCGGAGCGCCGGTTGCCGCCGGAGCCTCAGCCGGCGCCATATCAAGGCCGTCAGTGTCGCGCGCAGCCTCGCCTGCCGCACTGTCCTGCGGCATGGCGTATCCTACCATAGCCTCAGGCGCCTCCGGCGGGGCCATGTTTTCATCGGCGCTGCTCTTCATATTCATTTTGAGCCACATGCCGCCTATTGAAAGCATCACCACCGCCGCCGCAGCAATGGAGCTTAAGCGTATTATCAAATTCCTGCGCCTTTGCGCCTTTACCTTTTGGCTTATGGCGGCGAGCATGGCCGCGTAACCTACCGACGCGTCAGCCTCGTCCGCTATGCCGTATAGCAGCGCATCAAGCTTATCATGTGTTTCCATGCCCGTCACCTCCTTTCAAGCGATTTACAAAGCCTTGCCTTGGCGCGCGATATGCGGGACTTTATCGTGCCCTCGCTCACGCCTTGCAGCCTTGCTATCTCATCATATTGCAGGCCGGAAAAATAGTGCAGCATGACGGTCTCCCTATATATATCCGGAAGCGCCTCAACAGCCTGCCTTACAGTCCGTCTGCTTTCCTCGTTTATAGCCGATATCTCCGGCAGCTCGGCCTCGTTTTCTACGGATACCTCAGGCAGCTCGTCGGCAAGCTGCTCATGCTTGAGCTTGCGCTTTGAATCAATACAAAGGTTTACGCACACCCTGTACAGCCACGCCTTGAGCTGCGCTTCCTCCATATCCTTGAGCTTGTCTGAATATTTGAGCGCACGGATAAACACCTCCTGAACGATATCGCAGGCGTCGCTTTCACTTTTTGTAACGGCGTATGCCGCCCAGTATACCATGCGGGAAAAGGATTTATATATCGATTCAAGCTCCCACTGAGCCAATCTCAACCCCTCCTGTCCATATAACGTAGCATCAGATTGAATAGTTGCAGCAATATCAAACAAATCTCAACCCAAAATCAGCCTTTACCGAGCCTACGCGCACGCCGTGACGGTTGATGTTAGGCTCCTCGCAAAAGCTTTCGAGCGCCTTAAGCTCGCCTGCGTTTAGCGCGCCAAGCTCGCTTAGCACCCGCATAACGGCCGCATGCAGCGCCCTTGAGCTGCCGTCCTCTATTTTTATGGCTATGCCGATGTTCCTGTTCTTGAGGCCTACGCAATACACGCCTTCCGCCCCTAGCTTTGCGCACAGCTTGCCGTGCGTATTCTTCATAAGCTCCGTGCAGAAGCCGCCCGTGCCGGCCACCATCTCGGGCGCAGAGTTCATAGCGGCAAATATCCTGCCGCTGCTCAAGGCGTAACCATCGTCAAGCCCGGCGGGATTTGCAAGCCTTGCAAAACCGGCAGCCATGGCCTTGACGCTAAGCGCATGCACAGGCACGCCGCAGCCGTCTACACCTGTTATTATATCGCTTTTGTCAACGCTGCACATTCCTGCTATTATTTCAAGCACCTCGCGCTGCATCGGGTGCAGCTTTGAGTCGTAATCAGCTGTAGAATAGCCCTTCATACGGCATACCGCAAGGAAGCCGGCATGCTTGCCCGAACAATCGGAGTTGGTTTCGTCTATGGGAAGGCGCTCATATAGCTGCTTGCGCCTGTATGCAGACGATATGGAATACTGCGCGGGGCAGCAAAGGTCGCTCGCCCGCATGCCTATCTTATTCAATATGGACAGCACAGCCTCCCTGTGAAAATCCTCGCCATAGTGGGAGCCGCACATCACGGCAAGCTCCTTATCGGTAAAGCCGAACCTGTCCGCCGCGCCGGAAAGTATAACGTTCATGGCCTGCAGCGGCTTTGCTGCGGAGCGCATATACGTTACCGTATCAGGCTCGCCGGCGTATGCGAGCAGCCTGCCTGCGCTGTTGGCAACGGCCACGGTCACAGCGTGCCTCGATTCAACAATATCGCCGCGTATAACATTAACATAAGCCTTATCCATAGGTGTTGCCCTCCGGTAATGAAGATTAAGAATGGTATGCTTATATAAGCATACCAGAGAGTGTCAAAAAAGTGGCTGAGCGCCACTTTTTCGAGTTTTCACAGGTTTTGCCTCTCACTCACGCTCCCGGGCGGCAAAACCTGCAAGGTAGGAAAACCTGAAGGTTTTCATCCGTTCTGACGTGCATGCCGTCAGAGCCGGAATAAAGCTCAAGGGGCAGCCGCCCCTTAACAACCCCAGGGTTTATCGACAGACTGTGGTACGCTTATATAAGCATACCATCTAACGGCAAATTATTAAAGTGCGTGGCGAGATTTTATTTTCTTATGGTGCAGGGGGGCTTAACGCCATTTTTTATTGACAAATCGGTATATAAAGCTTAGACTTTTTATAATATGGCTTACTGTGGGCCGATATCCAAGGAGGAAGATCACCGTGGAGGCAAAAAAGAAGTTTTATATCACCACTCCTATCTATTATCCCAGCGCCAAGCTGCACATAGGGCATGCTTACTGCACCGTTGCAACTGACGTTATTGCAAGATATAAGCGAATGCAGGGTTATGACGTCATGTTCCTTACCGGAACTGACGAGCATGGCCAGAAAATAGAGGAAAAGGCCAAAAAGGCAGGCGTCACGCCGCAGCAGTTCGTTGACAGCATAGTGCTTGGCAAGGACGGCGTAAAAGCCCTGTGGAAGCTTATGAACATATCAAACGACAGGTTCATAAGAACCACGGATGACTATCATGTTGCCGCCATACAGAAGATATTCAAGAAAATGTATGACAATGGCGACATATATAAGGGCAAATACAAGGGCAAGTACTGCACACCGTGCGAAAGCTTCTGGACGGAGAGCCAGCTTGTTGACGGCAAATGCCCCGACTGCGGGGGCGAGGTGATAGACGCTGAGGAGGAAGCGTACTTCTTCCGGCTTTCAAAGTACGCCGAGCCTGTAAGGAAGCTTTTGCTCGAGGGCAACTTCCTTGAGCCTGCGAGCAGGGTCAACGAGATGGTAAAGAACTTCATAGACCCCGGGCTTGAGGATCTTTGCGTGAGCCGCACCAGCTTTACCTGGGGAGTCCCCGTGGACTTTGACCCGGGCCATGTGGTGTATGTTTGGGTGGATGCGCTGTTCAATTACTGCACCGCGCTCGGCTTTATGAACGATAAGTATCCCGATTCGGACTTTGAAGAGTTCTGGCCTGCGGACGTTCATATGGTCGGCAAGGAGATAGTCCGCTTTCATTCCATAATATGGCCGGCAATGCTCATGAGCATGAATATGCCCTTGCCTAAAAAGATATACGGCCACGGCTGGCTGCTGCTCGGCGGCAGCAGGATGAGCAAGACCAAGGGCAACGTCGTGGATCCGTACATACTTTCGGAGCGTTTCGGCGTGGACGCGCTGCGCTTCTATCTTATGCGCGAGTTCCCGCTCGGCTCTGACGGCAACTTCTCAAACGAGCTGCTCATTTCCCGCATAAATTCGGAGCTTGCCAACGACCTTGGCAATCTGCTCTCCCGCTCTGTCGCAATGGTGGAAAAGTACTTTGGTGGCGTTATACCTGCGGAGCGCAAAGCCGATCCTATGGATGATGAGCTCGTGTCTATGGCCAGGGGCCTCAGGGATAAATACGAGCGGCTTATGGATTCCTTCGGTACTCAGGCCGCGCTTGAGGAGATATTCAAGGTCATATCAAGGGCCAATAAGTATATAGATGAAACTGCGCCTTGGGTGCTTGCAAAGGATATGGACGCTAACGGCGCAAGGCTTGCCGAGGTAATGTATAACCTTATCGAGGTGCTCAGGATAACGCTCACTCTGCTTACCCCATTTATGCCGGAAAGCGCAAGCAAAGGCTTTGCGCAGATAGGCGCGACTGAGGCCGAAACAACGTGGCAGGCTGCAAACGAGTTTGGCATAAGGCGTAATGTGCGCGTACATAAGGGCGAGGCCCTGTTCCCGAGGATAGACGCCAAAAAGGAGCTTGAGACACTTGAAAAGCTCGAGCATCAGGCCCCCGCATGCCAGGCACAGCAGCATGAAGCTGAAAAGGCTGATAATAAAGCTGAGAAAAAGGCTGAAAAGGTTGAAGAGAAGCAAGATGCAGCGGACTATATAAGCTTTGACGATTTTGAAAAGGTAAAGCTGCGCGTTGCGGTGGTAAAGAACTGCGAATTTGTGCCAAAGAGCGAGAAGCTTTTGAGGTTCACGCTCGACATGGGCGGCGGTGAGGAGCGCACCATACTTTCCGGCATACGCAAATGGTACCCCGAGCCTGAAACGCTCATAGGCAAGCGCGTTATAGCCTGCGTTAACCTTAAGCCGAGGAAGATGGTAGGCATAATGAGCGAGGGCATGCTGCTTTCCGCTTTCACGCCAACTGAGGACGGCGGGGAGGAGCTTAGGCTGCTTTCAACGGAGGATATAATGCCTGGCGGCAGCGAGGTGGGTTAATGGAACTTGTTCCGCTGAAAAACGGAAAATGGCTGACCGTAAGGCCGCCCGTACCGGACGATGCGGAGAGCTTGCTCGCCCTGTCCCGCCGAGTGGGCGGGGAGACGGACTATCTTATGACGGACAGCCGCGGCTTCCTTTGCAGCATAGAGCAGGAGCGGGAATACATCGCCGCCGTGCTTGCCGACCCTAAGCGGCTTCAAATGCTGGGGTTTATAGACGGGGAATCCATAGGCTTTTTCGGCGTGGAACCTATGGGGCGCGGGCGCGCCGCGCACAACGCATCGTTCGGCATAGCCATCGTGCGGAGCTGCTGGCATCTTGGCATAGGGGCGATATTCATGGCCATAGCTACGGACTTTGCAAAAACGGCGGGCTATCATAAGCTGTGCCTTGACGTAAGGGCCGATAACGAGCGGGCGATAAAGCTATACAGGCGCTTCGGCTTTTCTGAGTGCGGCCTGAGGAAAGAGCACCTTCTCATAAACGGCGAATACTTTGACGAAATGATAATGGAGCTGATGCTATGAGATACTTTGATACTCATGCACATTTGACTGACGAAAGCTTTGATGCTGACAGGACAGCGCTTATCGGGCGGCTGCCCTCCTGCGGAGCGGCGCTTATAATGGACGTTGCCTGCGCAAGCGCCGATTTTGAAAAAACGCTTGCGCTTTGCAAAAACCATAGCTTCATATACGGCGCATACGGCATACATCCGCATTATGCCTCCGCCCCGGGCGAAAGCTGGGAGCAGGCGCTTATAAACGCCCTTAATGATGATAAGGCCGTCTGCCTTGGCGAGATAGGGCTTGATTACCACTATGACCTTTCGGAAAAGGAGGATCAGAAGAAGCTTTTTGACTATCAGCTAAGCCTTGCCAGGCGGCTGGGCAAGCCTGTGTCGCTGCATATAAGGGAAGCGTTTGGCGATGCGATGGATATACTTAAAGCCAATAGGGACGGTTTGCAGGGCGTTATGCATTGCTTTAGCGGCAGCGTTGAAACAGCAAGGGAATGCCTTGATATGGGGCTGTATATAGCCCTGGGCGGCGCGGTAACGTTCAAAAACGCCGTGAAGCCAATAGAGGTAGCAAGGTTCGTGCCTAAGGACAGGCTGCTCGTTGAAACCGATTGCCCGTATATGACGCCGGCGCCGTTCCGCGGCAAGCGCAACGACCCGTCTATGGTGCCTTTGATAGTCAACGCCATAGCTGCGGCAAGGCATGAGGACCCGGAGGAGCTGGCGGAGACGATGCTTCAAAACGGCAAGCGGCTTTTCAGCATAAAATAAACCGTTTATAACATAAAGTGCGGGCTGAAACAATAAAGATATCCCATGATGGGATTGTTTGAGCTTATAAGAAGGAATTATCCTTCCAATAAAACGTTGAAGCGTGCAGGGATAGCGCTGTGCTTCGTGGCGGCCTTGGGCATGGTTATCTCCGGAATAATGGGGGAGGACGCTGTTCCGGCTACAGCCATCGTTAACGAAAAGGGGCCTGTTGTGGCCATAACGTTTGACGATGGGCCATACGCAAAGGTGACGGGGCATATACTTGACGTGCTTGAGGCCAACGATGTGTGCGCCACATTTTTTGTGCTTGGCAGCCGCATAAGGGGCAGGGAGGAGCTTTTGCTGCGCATGGAGCGGCTTGGGTGCGAGGTGGGCAACCATTCGTATAGCCATGCCGACCTTACCACGCTTTCCCTGAGAGACTGCCAAAGGGAGATAGACGACACAAATGCCGAAATAAAAAGGGTGCTTGGGCATGAAGCGCGCGTTGTGCGCCCGCCTTACGGGCATTATAACAAGACCGTGAAGAAGGTAGTAAGCGTGCCTATGGCGCTATGGACGGTGGATACCAACGATTGGAAGGGCAAAGCGCCAGAGGCCATAGCCGATTATGTTATAGAGCAGGCAAAAGAGGGCAGCGTGATACTGATGCACGACCAGAGAAGCTCAACGGCGGACGCTATGGAGATAATCATTCCCGCGCTTATAGACGAAGGCTTCAGGTTCGTTACCATATCCGAGCTTATAGACATGACCGGCGGCGACTGCAAGGGAATAAAGATGCCGGATTAGGCTTTGATTATAAATACAAAAGAGACTAAAGCGAGGTAGTGTTATGGCAAAGCTTACAATGGATAAGGCCGAAAGGCTGATAAGGGCAAACGTGACGGAGGCGCATCTTTTCACGCACGCGCTTGCCGTAAGCTCGGCAATGGGCGCAATGGCGCAGCATTTTGGCGAGGATAAGGCGCATTGGCAGGCGGTGGGGTATCTGCATGACGTCGATTATGAAAAGTTCCCCTCAGAGCATCTTGCCCACACAAGGGAGCTGCTTAAAGACGAGGATATTGACGAAGAGGACATACGAGCCATACTTTCGCACGGGTACGGCATATGCTCGGATGTTGAACCGCTGACCAACATGGAAAAGAGCCTTTTCACCGTGGACGAGCTTACGGGCATAGTGCAGGCGGCGTCGCTCATGCGGCCAACAGGCATAAGCGACCTTGAGGTGAAGAGCCTTAAAAAGAAGTATAAGGATAAAAAGTTCGCCGCAAAGTGCAGCCGCGATATAATAGAGCGTGGCTGCGCAATGCTTAACATGCCGATAGAAGAAGTGATGGAGCTTGTTATCAAAGGCATGCGGGAGCATGCCGAGGAGCTTGGCATAGGCCCAAAAGCATAGGATAGGCAAAGCTAATAATTATTAAAAAGTGGCGTTCAGCCACTTTTTTGACACTCTCAAGTGGCTAACAGCCACTTTTTTGACGCTTTGAGAGAAGCTGTAATAAGCTTCTGTGCTTTCGCCTTGTTTGTCATTATTTAAGGCGTATGCTTATCTCACCTGTGGACAGCGGCGCTATAATCCCGTCGTCATAGCGCACTACAAGGCGGCAGCTATCGTCTATATAAAGCGCATCTGCTTCCCTTGCGCCCTCCGGCGCAATAACGTTTATGCGCCTTCCGCATACCATGCTGCGGCTTTTATACTCATCTAAAAAGCTCCTGTGTTCAAGCGAGCCGTAGGCCGCAAACAGCTCCTTCAAAAACTCTGCCGCCAGCCTTGGCCTAAGCTCGTCTGGCAGCGCATTGTCAAACAGCGCGCCCGCAACTGAGCTTATATCCTCCGGAAAGCCATTTTCGGGCGGATATATGTTCACCCCTGCGCCTATCACAACATATTCGCTGAGCATGGAGCTTTGCTCAAATGCGCTTTCGCACAGTATGCCGCAGACCTTTTTTGCATCTAAAAATATGTCGTTTACCCATTTTATAAGCGCATGTTTACCGCAAAGCCTGTCTATGGCCCTTGCCATGCATACGGCGCTCATGGCCGTAACGAACACAGTCTCCTCCGCTTTGAGCCCTGGCCTCACAAGCACGCTTATGTATAAACCTGTGCCGTTTGGCGAATAGAAGCTCCGCCCGAGCCTGCCGCGACCGCCGCTTTGCTTTAGCGCTATAAGCACTCTGCCTTCTTCGGCTCCTGCCCTTGCAAGCTTCTTAAGCTCCGTATTGGTCGAGCCAAGCTCCCTGGCTATGCTTATGCTGAGCTTTCTGCATAGTTCGTCGGGCATAAGGGAGTATATATCGTCTGTGCAGAAGCGGCTCATTTGATATAAGTGGCGGCGTACTTTTCGCGTTCATGCTCCGGTACAAGGCTGCCGCCGGTGGCCCATACTATGTGGGTAGCGTGCTTCATGCGCCCCTCAAGCGCATGCTTTTGCATATACTCAAGGCCCTCTTTGTGCGTGTAAAGGCCAACAGGCCCCTCAAATGCGGCGCAGGCGGAGGGTTCCGCAAAAAGCTCCTGACTTTGTATAAGGGAGCGCATATAGTCATATAGCCTGCCATCCTCAACGGTGAACTCGCCGCTTAAAAGCCCCTCCATCACATTGCCGACAAAGCCGGATGCACGGCCGACCGCAAGCCCGTCAGCCTCCGTTTTGCCGCTCAGGCCAATATCCTGCACGCATATTTTGCTGTTTAGCCCCGTGGCCATGCCAAGCGCCATGCACGGCGCATTTACCGGCTCAACAAAAAACACATGCACGTCATCGCCATATATAAGCTTTAATCCGAATGTAACGCCGCCCGGGCCGCCGCCGACGCCGCAGGGTATATATACGAACAGGGGGTGTTCTGCGTTGACCTCAACACCTTCCTCGTCAAGCTGAGCTTTGAGCCTTTCTGCGGCAACGCTGTAGCCAAGGAACAGATCAAGGGAGTTTTCATCGTCAACAAAGTAGCTCATCGGGTCAAGCTCGCTCGCCTTGCGCCCGTTTATGACTGCCGCCGAATAGTCGTCCGGGTACTCTATAACGCTAACCCCACGGCTCCTCAACAGGCGCTTTTTCCATTCCCTGGCGTCCGCGCTCATATGCACCGTCGCTTTGAAGCCGAGCGCTGCGCTCATTACGCCAATAGAGAGGCCAAGGTTGCCGGTGGACGCCACCTGTACTGAATATTTCGAGAAAAAGCTGCGGAACTCATCATTGCAAAGCTTTGCGTAATCGTCGCCTTCATCAAGCATGCCCGCGTCCTTTGCAAGCGTTTCAGCGTGCTTCAACACTTCATATATGCCGCCCCTTGCCTTTATGGAGCCTGATATTGGCAGGTCGGAATCCCTTTTAATAAACAGCCTGCCTTCAACCGGCGCCGCGTATTCGTGCCTGATGCGCCAAAGCATAGCCGGTATTTCGGTAAGCGGGGACTCTATAAGCCCGCCGCTTTCTGCCGTTTCCGGAAAGCGCCTCCTGATGTAAGGCGCAAAGCGCGCAAGCCTTGCCGCGGCGTCGTCAACGTCCTTTACACCAAGCTCAAGCTTAGCAAGCGCAGCCTTAGCCGCGGTAAGCTTTGGGTTGCTCCACATCATGGGTTCGGCCTTTGCAAGCCTTTGCACAGTAAGGTCTGATAAATAGTCCATTTAAGCTCTCCTTAAAAATGCTCTATATATTATAAACCCTATATGTGAAACTGAAAAGGGCATAGGAACGGGCTGTTTTGCCGCATAGATGCAGCAATACAGTGAATAGGTATATTTAGGTATATTATTTCGGAGGCAGGCAACAATAATGGTAAAAACCTACAGGGGGAAATGTATATGGAAAGCTGTAAAAGCGAAAATATGGCAAAGAGCGGCTGGAGCAGGCAGGAGGATAAGCTGCTGTTTTCTCAGGCCGAGCAGGCGAGGAATGAGGGCAGGCCGCTAAAAAGCGTGTTTGAGGCCGTGGCCGAGCAGACCGGCAGGAAGCCGAACAGCATACGCAACTACTATTATGCAAGGCTGAAGGAGGGAGATGTTGAAGGCACGGCATGCCGCAGCGCCGCCTTCGTGCCGTTTGAGCAGGAAGAGGTAAGGGCGCTGCTCAGGACGGTGCTTAGCGAAAGGGCAAAGGGCGTAAGCGTACGCTCCTGCACGCTGGGCATGGGGCAGGGAGACACAAGGGCTATGCTCAGATTCCAGAACAAGTACCGCTCGGTTATAAAAAGGGAGCCGGAGCTTGTTAAGGAGATAATCGCCGAGCTTACGGCAGAGGGCATACCGGCATACGATCCTTATGCCGCCGGCGCTTCATCAAGGAGGGAAAGGCTCTCCAGGGCGGATGCGCTCGCGTTTTTCACCGCGCTTGAGGAGCTTGCGGCAGCATACAAGAACATGATGCTGTGACGCCGCAGCAAAGCATTATAAAGGAGATGCAAACGTTTTAGCCGGAGGCATAGCTCTGCCTCCGGCTGTTTGTTTATAATGAAATCATACCATCGGTTGACAAGGAGACACAAGATTTTAATGGGCATACAGCCACGCCATAGCCGCGTCAAACTCGTTTGAAATACTCAAGCATTCCTTCGCTCGTTTTCCTTGTGGAGGTAATTCAAACTACTATGTATATGTGCCTGTGGAATTTTTGCCTAATATGTTGTATCATAGTATTGCATAGATGCACAAACGGGAGATAAGCGTATATGATAGATAAAGCAAGAATGCTGAGCGACACAAAACGGCTGGTCTCGGCTAAGAGCATAAGCGGCACCGAGCTTGAGCGGAGCGGCGCCGAAAGGATAATGGAGCTTTTAGACGAGCTTGATTATTTTAAGCAGCATAAAGAAAACGTGTACAAGCAGCCGATAGCGGGCGACCCGTTTGGCCGCTGCATAATAGCTGCATTGCTCGAGGGCGGCAAAAAGAGCAAAAACACCATTATACTGACGGGGCATTACGATGTTGTCGATGTTGACGGGTATGCCCAGCTTAAGGACATCGCCTTTGACGTTGACGAGATAACAAAAAGGATAAACGAGCTTCCGCTTGATGAAGATGCAAAGCGGGACGCTGATACAGGCGAATGGATATTCGGCAGGGGAACGGCGGATATGAAGTTTGGCCATGCGCTTATAATAGAGCTTTTAAGGCACTATAGCGAAAGCGAAAACCTAACCGGGCTTAACGGGAACCTGCTCTATGTAGCCGTATGCGGGGAGGAGACTAACTCCGAAGGCATGCTGGCGGCCTCGGCTTTTTTGAACGGGCTTGCCGAAAAGAGAAAGCTCCATTATAGCGCATTGCTGCTGGCGGAGTGCTACCTTAACGAGAACATGGCAAACGACCCGAGGCGCTATATACACTATGGCGCAACGGGCAAGGTGATGCCCATGTTCCTCTGCGCGGGCAAGGGCTGCCATGCGGACGAGCCGTTTGCCGGGCTTGATGCAAACAGCCTCAATGCGGCCGTGTACGAGCTGCTCGCCATGAATACGGATTATTGCCAAAGCAAAAACGGCGAATGTACTCCGCCTGCGGTATGCCTTAAAATGAAAGACCTTAAGGCGACATATTCCGCATCGATACCGATGTATGCGGTTTCATATTACAGCATACTTACGCTCAAGCTTGAGCCTGATGCGCTTATAAGCAGCCTGCGTATGATAGCCATGCGCGCTTTTGAGCTGGCGCTTGAAAAAAGGAGCAGGGACGCTGAAGCATACGGTAAGCTTATGAACAAGCCTATGACCGTGCGCAGCTTTGCGCCCTGCGTAATGACGTATGAGGAGCTTTATAATGAAGTCAAAAAGCAGTATAACGGCGACCTTGACGCGCATCTTAAGGCGTTTGCAGGCAAGCTTACGGAGAAAAAGCTTGAGCTTCAGGATATAAGCATAGAGCTTGTACGCCATGTGTACGAGCTTTACGGCGCGAAGCAGCCCATGATAATACTTTCCTTTATACCGCCGTATTATCCGGACGTTTATATGGACCCTGCCGAGGCCGATGCAGGCAGGCTCTTAGCCGCCGCTAATGATGTTATAGATTATGCCAGGCAGCAGTTTAACGAGCATTTGGAGCTTAAGGATTACTACATGGGGCTATCCGACCTGAGCTATACCGGCTTGGGTGAGGATGCTGGCTTCGATACGCTTTTTAAGAACCTTGCCGGCGCGGGGCTCACATATGATTTCCCGCTGCAGGCGCTTAAACAACTGCATGTCCCGGGCATAGTGCTTGGCGGCTGGGGAAAGGACTTCCACCAAAACAGCGAAAGGCTGAACATACCATATAGCTTTGACGTGCTGCCAAAGCTGTACATGCGCATAATAGCCGATATACTCGGCTGAATATATTCAGGAGGAAAAATATGTTTAACGTCACCAAGGATATAATCTATATCGGCGTGAACGACCATGATATTGACCTGTTTGAAGGCCAGTACATAGTCCCGAACGGAATGAGCTACAACTCCTATGCTATAATGGACGAGCATATTGCCGTTATGGACACGGTGGACGCTTATTTTACACAGGAATGGCTTAACAACCTTGACGCCGCGCTTGGCGGCAGGAAGCCGGACTATCTTATAGTGCAGCATATGGAGCCGGACCATTCTTCAAACATAGTCAGCTTTATAAACGCCTACCCGGAAGCTAAAATTGTGGGCAACGCAAAGACCTTCGCTATGATAGACAACTTCTTTGACGTTGAGCTTGAGGGTAAAAAGCTTGTCGTCGCCAACGGCGAAAGCCTGCCCTTAGGCGAGCATACGTTAACATTTGTGTTTGCGCCTATGGTGCATTGGCCTGAGGTAATGGTCACCTACGATCAAAAGGACAAGGTGCTTTTCTCGGCGGATGGCTTTGGCAAGTTCGGTGCGCTTGACGTGGAGGAGGAATGGGACTGCGAGGCGAGGCGCTACTATATAGGCATAGTCGGCAAATACGGCGCGCAGGTGCAGGCCCTGCTCAAAAAGGCGGCCGCGCTCGATATAGCCACAATATGCCCTCTGCATGGGCCTGTGCTTAAGGATAACCTTGCCCATTATATGAAGCTTTATGACATCTGGTCAAGCTACGGGGTGGAGAGCGATGGCGTTATGATAGCCTACACCTCTGTTTACGGGCATACAAAAAAGGCCGTAGAGCTGCTCAGGGACATGCTGGACAAAAACGGCTGCAAGAAGGTGGTAGTATGCGACCTTGCAAGGGAGGATATGGCAGAGGCTGTTGAGGATGCGTTCCGTTATGGCAAGCTCGTGCTTGCGAGCACAACCTATAATGCCGGCGTTTTCCCGTTCATGCGCACGTTTATTGAGCATCTTAGCGAGCGCAACTATCAGAACAGGACCATTGGCCTTATCGAAAACGGCACATGGGCTCCTATGGCGGCAAAGGTAATGAAGGGGATGCTTGAAGGCTGCAAGGATATAACATGGCTCGATACCACCGTATCCATCAAATCGGCGGTGAAGCAGCAGAACATAGCCGAGCTTGAAAGCATGGCCAAGGAGCTTTGCTGAGTATAGCGGACGCTGAGCTTAACGGGGCTGATATAGCAAGAAAAAGTGGCGAACAGCCACTTTTTTGATACCGTGAAGCGCCCTATACGCCGCACTTTTTTGCATATATGTCCGTTCAGCGCTTACCGGCCCTGGCTGCCGCCTCAACAAAGCGGCTGAATACCGCCTTATGCACGCCGCCTGCGGCCTGCAAAAGCTCCGGATGCCATTGCGTGCCGAACACAAGGCCGTCCTCGCTTTCAACGGCTTCAATTATTCCGTCGGGCGCGGTAGCGGTCACCTTAAGGCATTTTGCGGCGTCCTTTATCGATTCATGGTGGAAGGTGTTGACCTCGGCCGTTTCGCCCGCCGCGAGCTGATAAAGAATGCTGCCTTTTTCTATTTTGACAGTATGCGTCATTTCGCAGCCCGGGTCAGGCTGCCTGTGCCTCAAGGCGTTAGGCACCTGAGAGGGTATATCCTGATATATCGTGCCGCCAAGCGCTACGTTTATCACCTGTATGCCCCTGCATATACCAAGCACGGGCTTTTTAGCCGCATACGCCATGCGCACGGCCTCCATTTCAAACAAATCGTCGCTCCTGCGGCTGAACCCCATGCCGGCTATCGGTTCCTCGCCGAACAAAAGCGTGTTTATGTCCGGACCGCCTGGCACATACAAAGCGTCTATGCTGTCAATATAAGCTTGCAGGTCGTCACGATCGTCAGTAACCGGCACAAGCACAGGCAGGCCGCCTGCGTTCTTTATGGCGTTGACGTCGTTTAAGCCTATAACAAAATGATTGTCTGCGCTTTTGCGCCTTATTAGCATACCTATACGCGGTTTCATTAGCTGTCTCCTTAAAATCAAAATCATATCCGGTATCGAGTATTGATGATATACCAAAATAATAGAATTTGCAACATGCTGCGGCATAATAAAACACCGGATATGCTCCGGCGGATATTACTTTTTCTCGGCAAATTCGCTTTTCTCTTTGCTTTTGCTTTTTTCAAGCGAGAACTTCTTTTCCTCGTGATGCGCTATGCGCACAAGGTTTTGCCGGTGCATTATCCATACGAACAGCATAGAGGCTATTGCGCATATATATTGATATACGGAAAATCCGCCCAATATAGCCATCACCAACGGCATACAGGTCACGCCGGAAAGCGAAGCTATGGACGCTGTTTTCAGCAGCAAAAACGCCAGTATATACACGCCGAGCAGCAGCGCGAACAGCCGCCAGTCCATATAAAGCGCTATCCCCGCGGAGACTGCCACGGCTTTTCCGCCCTTAAACTTAAAGAATATGGGGAAGCAGTGGCCGCTAAGGCATGCTATTGCCGCTACCATAGTGCCAGGCTCGCCCGCCATAATGCCGCCGAGCCACATAACGCCCATTACCTTGAGCATGTCCAAGACAAGGGTGGCTAATCCTGCCACGGGGCCGAACACCCTTGTAACGTTGGCGGCGCCTGCATTTTTGCTGCCCTGCAGCCTTACATCGCTATGCAGTATATACTTTGTGATTATAATAGCCGCATTGACCGAGCCTATCAAGTAGCCCAGTAATGCGGCCGGTATAAGCGCTGCTATTTGCGTTTGTATGTTCATATCTGCCATTAAATACTAACCGTTTAATACTTTCCTTATGGTTTTTACAACCGCGTCAAGTGTGCGGTAGCCGTTAAAGGCCCTGTTTGCGCTGCCAACGCTTATGGTGTTGTTGTCGTCAAGCTCAGCCATGAACTGTATGGGATTGACGCCAAAGTAATAATCCTGCTTTTCATCAGGACCCTTGCACAGGAAGAACAAATACGTACCGCCCTCTTCGGGTACGGGCAGCTTATCCTCGGCGCATGCCGCCGGCTTAAGCGTAGCCGCGTCTATTATATCCTGGCACATGGCGGGGCAGTATACAAGCTGTATATTGTCGCCGTAATTAAGCCCACCCTTTAACGAGCCGTAGACCTCAACGCTTATAAGCGAGGCCGGTAGCCTGTTTTCAACTATAGCGCCGCTATCGTTGGAGCGGAAGTCCATAGGCTGCTGCTTGGGGAACTTTTTGATGCGGCCTATGAATATGTAGTCGCTGCCTACGGAGAGAGAGGATACGCTCCTATAATACTTGCTGACGAGCTGAACGGATACAGTACGGCTCGCGTTTGCAATGTCCGACTCTATGGCGGCCATATCGAGTATGGCGCCCGAAGCGTAAACAAGGTCGCCTTCTACCCTGAAGGGGGTATCGTTGACTATGCTGAACCTATCCACATCCTCCGTTTGGTACACATCGTCGCCGGTGGTCAAATAGAGCAGATAGCTTTCCCCCTCCTTCATGGCGGAGGATGGACAATGCAGCGTATCGCCGCTGCCTGCGAGGGAACCGGCCACGGTGCGCTCCACCTTTACGTCGGCGCAGCTTTCACCCGCAGCGTCCGTATGCGTGCGGAAGCAGGATGCTACCACAACAAGCGAAGAGCTTCTGTACAGCCGCTGCATATTATGTATTGCGGCGTCGTTGGTAGCCGCGGCATCCGATGTCGCGGTGCAGGCGCACAAAAGCATAGCTATACACATGAGCATAACAACTATCGTGTGTTTAACGGCATGTTTCATTTTATGCTGTACCTCCCTCCGCTTCATATCCTATGCAAAACCCTGCTCAAAGATATCCACTATTATAATAGACTATTTTGGAAGCCAAAAGGTTGCATCAAAAGTAAATTTATTTTGAATTATTCCCATCAGGGGCATATTTAATACCAAACCAGCCCCGCTCACATGTCCCTTCTGCCCTCAACGGCCTTCAAAAGCGTCATTTCGTCAACATATTCAAGGTTGCCGCCTATAGGCACGCCGTGAGCTATCCTTGTCACGCGCACCCCCTTGGGCTTAAGTATGCGCGCAATGTAGCTTGCCGTAGCCTCGCCCTTAACGTCCGGATTTGTGGCGAGTATCACCTCATGAACAGAGCCCTTGTCCACCCGCTCTATAAGCTCCTTTATGCGTATGTCGCCCGGGCCTATTCCGTCCGTAGGGGATATTGCGCCGTGCAGCACATGGTAGCGCCCCCTGTACTCCCTCAGCTTTTCCATGGCGAAGACCTCCTTGGGGTCCTCAACGACGCAAATAACGTCGTCGCTGCGCTTTTCATCCGTGCATATGGCGCATGGCTCAACGTCGGTATAGTTGCCGCATATTGGGCAATAGCGCACGGTATCCTTTGCGCGTATTATAGCCTCCGCCAGCTCCTTTGCGGATGAAGCGGGCATATCCAGTATAAAGTAGGCGAGCCTTTGTGCGCTTTTTGAGCCGACTCCCGGCAGCTTTGCAAGCTGAGCGCAAAGGGTGTTTATTGGTTCAATGCTCATCAAAAAGCCTCTTTCGAATACTAATGGCTCAGAAGCCTAACTTCATGCCCCCGGTTATCTTGTTCATCTCGTTGGTCATAGTCTCGTCCGCGCTGCGTATAGCCTCGTTGACCGCGCTTATGATAAGATCCTGCAGCATTTCCACATCGTCCGCATCTACGCAGGCGGGGTCTATGGTTATCGCCTTAAGCTCCTTTGTGCCAAGCACCGTGGCGCTTACAACGCCGCCGCCGACCGTGGCCGTGAACTCACGCTCGCTTATTTCCTGCTGAGTGCGCGCCATATCCTGCTGCATTTTTTGTGCCTGCCGCATAAGCTGCTGCATGTTGCCTCCGCCCATTCCTCCGGGAAAACCGTTTCTTGCCATAATGCTCCTCCGTTTATATCCAAGTGATTTTGCTTCTTTTGCTTGTCAAATATAAATTATATCATAGCGCGGCCGTTCACTCAACTATCTCTATCTTGCTGCCGAACGCCTTCTTCGCCTGCTCGGCAAGCGAATCGCCGCCGCTTTCTGCGGTGCCGAAGCATATGCGCGTGCCTGGCGCTATGCCCTCAAGCGCGTTCTCGGCAAGCCTTTGCGTCTCGGGCTTTGTAAAGGCCTCAACTATGGTCTTTTTAGGGAAGCGCACCGTCAATACGCCGTTTTCAAGGCTTGCTTCGCTCTTTATGCCAAGCACGGCCATGGTCGGGTTCTTCGGCTGTATCGCCTTGCGCACGGCCTCCCAAAGCTCGCGCGCGCTTTGTGCGCCGGTATCGGGCGCGGCGCTTGGCCTGGCGGCAGGTGAAGGCTCAGGCGCAGCCTGGGCAGGGCTTGCTTTTGCGTCCGGCTTTTCGGCTTTTTTTATCTCTGCCGCAACGGAAGCTTCAGGCGCTGCCTTAACGGCCCCTGCTGCTATTGCGGCCAGCTTGGCTTCCATAGCCTCTATTCGCTCCATAATGCCCTTATCGTCCATGGGCGCGGCCTTTTCAGGGGCCGCTATGCGTATGAATGCGCCTTCGAGCCTTACCCTTGGAAGGGCAAGATAGCGCATGCCGCTCATAGCCTCCATAAGCGTATCGAGCGCGCTCCTCAGCCTTGTTTCGCCGCAGCGCGAGGCCTGCTCGATATATCTTGCCATAGCGTCAGGCGTGCAGTTGAGTATATCCTCGCATTTTCCGCAAAGCCTGGCTATCAAAAGCGCGCGGAAGTGCTTTGTTATGTCAGCTGCAAAAACGCCTATGTCGCGGCCATTTTCTATCACCTCGTCAAGAAGGCGTATAGCCTGAGCCGCGTCGCAGTTTATAAGCGCGTCAGCCGTTTTGAACAAAAAGGACGAGTCCATTGCGCCAAGCACGCCGTATATATCAGCCGCGGTCACGTTATTGCCGCAAAATGCTATGCACTGATCCGCTATGCTCAGCGCGTCCCTCATGCCGCCCTCGGCAGCTCGCGCTATCACCAGCAGGCCCTCGCCGTCTATGCTGGCGCCCGACTTGGCAACGGCGCTTTTAACGCAGCTTACTATATCGTCAACGTTTATCCTGTGAAAATCGAACCTTTGGCAGCGCGAAAGTATCGTTGCCGGTATGCTTTGCGGCTCTGTCGTTGCCAATATGAATAAAACATGCTCCGGCGGCTCCTCAAGCGTTTTCAAAAGCGCGTTGAACGCCGGGCGCGAAAGCATATGCGCCTCGTCTATTATATAAACCTTTTTCCTGAGCTTTAGCGGCGTAAAGCGCGCTTTGTCGATTATGGCGCGCACATCGTCAACGCCGTTGTTGCTTGCCGCGTCAAGCTCAATTATGTCGGCCGAATCCAGGGAGGCTTTGCAGTATTCGCACTCGCCGCACGGTTCGCCGTTTACGGGACTGACGCAGTTCACGGCGCGCGCAAGTATCTTGGCCGTGGTGGTCTTGCCGGTACCCCTGCTGCCGGAAAAAACATATGCATGCGAAACGCGGCCGCTTTCCACCTGATTCTTCAGCGTTGTTGTTATATGCTCCTGGCCAAGCACGTCCCTAAAAAGCTGGGGACGGTATTTTCTGTACAGAGCCTGATAAGACATAGGCAGCCTCCATTATTTTTTACCATTTTAATTGTACCATTTTATATGCGGCATTGCCACAGTTAAAAGTTGCTGATATAATATAGTTCACTTGATTTTGCTCTGCTAAAGGGAGGATAGACTATGGAAAACGGAAAAAAGATAGTTTTGAGCGGAATACAGCCCTCCGGCATACCAACGATAGGCAATTATGTCGGCGCGCTGAGGAATTGGCCCCTTTTGCAGGGGGAGGATAGGCTATGCTATTACTGCGTGGCCAACCTTCATGCTATAACCGTAAAGCAGGATCCTGACGTATTGAGGCAGAACACGCTTTCGCTGGTGGCGCTGCTGCTCGCGTGCGGCGTTGACCCCAAAAGGAGCGTGGTATTCGTTCAGTCCGACGTTAAGGAGCATTGCGAGCTGAGCTGGGTGCTCAACTGCTCCACTTATATGGGCGAGCTTGGGCGCATGACCCAGTTTAAGGACAAGAGCAGCAAGCATGCCGACAATATAAACGCAGGCCTGTTCACATATCCTGTGCTTATGGCGGCGGATATACTGCTTTATCAAAGCGACATAGTGCCGGTGGGCGAGGATCAGAGGCAGCATATAGAGATATGCCGCGATATAGCGATACGCTTCAACAAAAACCACGGCGATATATTCACCATACCCGAGGGCTATACGCCGAAGGTGGGCGCAAGGGTGATGAGCCTGCAGAATCCTGCGCAGAAGATGAGCAAGTCCGACCCGAACCCCAACGGCTTTGCTTCAATAATAGATACGCCTGAGGCTATACAGAAGAAGTTCCGCAAAGCCGTTACGGATTGCGACGGCGTTGTCAGGTATGACCCTGAAAACAAGCCGGGCGTCTCCAACCTGCTTGCGATATACACCAGCTTCACCGGCATGAGCATGGCGGAGGCCGAGGCCCGCTTTGCCGGAGAGAACTACGGCGCGCTCAAGAACGGCACCGCCGAGGCCGTAATAGAGGGCTTGAAGCCAATACAGGCCGAATATTCAAGGCTCATGGGCAGCGTTGACTACCTACATGAGGTGATGGAGGACGGCGCAAGGCGCGCCTCTGAGGCGGCGGCAAGGACCGTTAAGAGGGTATACGCCGCCATGGGCTTTAACGCATAGCATCATTCTGCCGTGCCATACGCCCCTAAAAACATGTGTGCCCATTGTCAACTATTATTAGCATCAGTTGACTAACACATGGGCGAAGAGAGAATTTATAGAGCCAATAAGATGATTGCTGATTACTGACAAGAAAGTTGCCATTCGTACAGAAGGGGATTATCGGGATATGCATGGAGCACATTTGTGATTTGCAGGTGTTACGGCTGCTTTTCCTCGCAGGCAGTGGATTTCTTGCCGGTTTTTTAGTACGGTATATTCAGTTTGTAGGTCAAATTGATATTTGCAGGCGAAAGGATGATACATTATGCAGAATATTAGAATTGTTGAAATCCCGTCAATGAAGGCAGTATATTCAGGTCCGCTGACCGATAATGAAACGTTTGAAGCCTTTAATCGATGGTTCAGCGAGTACCACTCGTCCTTGAAAAATGAGATTTATCCGCGGGATTTTATGTGGTATAACGAGCGAATCGGTGCGCAGGAATGGTTCTATGCGCTTCCACATGGCGCTGAGAAAAACCTGATTGATCGGTTTGAAATTACCGACCTTCCATGCGGCTTGTTTGCGGTCGCTTCGTGCCTTGACGCTGACATTGACGGAGCGGCTGACTGGCTGAAAACGCGTGAAGAGCTGATCGAATGGGCAACGAACAGCGAGATGTTTAAACCATATGAAAATGCAGATGGAAAGCCCGAAAGATACCCTATGTTCCATATTGTTTCACCGGGAAGGCTCTATGGAGCAGGTATTTCCATTGAGGATTTGTATTTGCCGATTGAAGAGAGATAGCTGCCGCTTGATTCGACGGTTGATAAATTCCCTTCAGGAAAGAAGAACACTTCTGTGTTTACCTGTCGGGAGTATCGTGCGTCCTGCGAAGTTTCATTCTATGTAAGCTGAAAAAACGACGGCCATAAAAAGTTGTGCGCAGCCCCCCAAGGGGGCCGCACTTTTTTGCGCCGATAAAGCGGCTATACCACGTATTTGCTGCCGCCGCGGGCAAATGAGATATCACATAAACTCCTCCGCATGGTTTTGTCATATGGAGGAGTAACTGTTTTACGGCAACTGCCTTATACACGTCGTCTCTGCTTTTTAGATTATACTATTCAATCCTCAAGAAGCTCAACGCCCATCCTTTCAAGCTCGCTTTCGGAATATGCTCTTGACGCGTGGGAAAGCGCCCTGCCTTTGTTGGCTCCGCTTGAGGAAATACGCTTTGCCGCCTGAGCCTCTATATCGGCCTTTGCCCTTTCTAACTCCGTTATGCCGTTATCGTGCCAGCGGGCTATGGTGCGTTTTATGCTGCCCCATGGCTTTTCGCTCTGCCTTGCGGCCTCCGCGGCGAGCATCAGCAGCTCCGGCGCTATCCTGTAGCGGTTTCGCCACATGTCAACGTCCTGCTGCTGCACGGATGTGGGCGCGCGGTTGAGACCGGCCCTTTCAAGCATGATGCGCGCAAGCTCGCGGCAGGCGTCCTGCTCATGCCTGAGCGTGTTTATGGCCTCCGGCGTTATCGCGCCGCTGGCGCGGAACGTTGTAAGCACGGAATCGAGATACTTGAAGCTCGGCTGTGCGGCGCTTGTAAGCTCCTTGCACGCTTCGGCTATTACTTCGTCCGTCATGCCCCATTGCTCATGCCATTTTATGTATAGCGCGACCTCGTCGTTGGTTGCGGCGCGCCTCAGCTTCCAGCGGGAAAGTATCTTCTGCGCGCCAGCCGTGCGCTCGTCCCTAAGGGCTATGTATTCAAGCGCTTCTTCAACGGTGCTTACCCCCGCGTCCGCCCAAAGCTTAGCCTCCGTATTCATCTGCCAAAGCTTCAGCCTTGCGCCCCTTCTTTTTACGCAATCGCTCACCAGCAGCACGGCCGTATCCTCGCAAAAGCCGAACACCTCTATCCAATCGTATATCACTCTAAGCTCGTCGCCTGTAAATACCCTTTGCGGCACTGCGGAGGATAGCTTTTCTATAAGCGCTGCATACTTCCTTGGCGAGGAAGATATGCCCTGCGGCCTCAAAAGCTCTATCACGAGCGGGTCGGGACTCACTATCCTGACAAGGCCCATGCGCTGCCAGTATGCGAATATGGAGGATAAAGCCTCGTCGTCAAGGCCGAGCGCTTCGGATATATCCGGCGCATCGGAGCGTGAGGCGGCCATCAGCGCGTATATATACGCCTTCACCGCGTTTTCAGGCGCGAGGGGCATATAGTCTATTATAAATGCGTTTTCAACGGCGGTAACGCCGCTGTGCGCCCCGCCGGTAACAAACCTTGCCAAACTGCGGCTCCTTTCTTATCACCTTATCACATCGGGCTTACAGCTTATAAAGCTCCGTAAACTTCTTTGTAAGGTAATCGGTATAATAGTCAGGGTCGAACTCGCCGCAAAGCACAGAGCGCGAAAGCTCCTCAGGAGTTTTGAGCTTTCCGAAACGATAGAGCCTATCCGTCAGCCATTCGACTATCGGCTTCACGCCGCCCTGCGCCACCGTTGCGGGTATGTCTATCTCCTTTGCAATATTGTGATATATCTGCGCCGAATATGCGCTGCCCACGCAGTATGAGGGGAAATAGCCTATCATGCCGCCCGCCCAGTGGCTGTCCTGCAGCACGCCGGCTTTGTCATCAGGCACGTCAACGCCAAGGTATTCCTTATACATGCTGTTCCACGCTTCCGGCAGGTCCTCCACGGAAAGGGTACCGGCTATGAGCTGCTTTTCTATCTCATAGCGCACCATTATATGCAGCGGATAAGTAAGCTCGTCCGCCTCGGTACGGATGAGGGAAGGCTCGGCCCTGTTTGCGGCGCGGAAGAGAAGCTCCTCCGATATATCCTGCATTTGCAGGGGGAATATCTCCTTCATCCTTGGATATAGAAGGGCTATAAACTCCGGACTTCTGCATATCATGTTTTCAAACAGCCTCGATTGGCTTTCATGCAGGGCCATCGTTGCGCCGCTGGCAAGGGGCGAGCCTATAAGCTCGTCGCCTATGTTCAGCTCATACAGGCAATGCCCGCCCTCATGCGCAACGCTCAAAAGGTTGGAAAGCACATCTTCTTCATGATAATGCGTGGTAAGCCTTATGTCGTGCTTGTTGAACGCGGTAGTGAACGGGTGCTCGACCTCGCCTATAACGCAGCTGTTTGTGTCTATGCCAAGAAAGTCCATAACAAAGCTTGAAAGCCTGCGCTGGCCCTCTATCGGGAAAGGCAGCGTGAGCTTTGAATCGTCCGCCTGGCGGCCGCATTCGCAAACGGCGTGTATAACGGGGACGAGCTTGGCCTTAACGTCCTTGAAGAACGGCTCGAGCATATCCATGCTGAGCCCTTCTGAAAACTCCTCAAGCAGCGCGTCGTATGCCGGCTTGCCAGGATACATATAGCCTGCCATAGCCTTTGAAGCGGCGACTATTCTTTTCATATAGGGCTTGAACAGCTGATAATCGCTGTTCCGCTTGGCCTCGCGCCATACAATGCTCGCTTCGGATATCAGCCTGTCAAACGCGCTGTATTCCTCAACAGGCACGCGCTCAAGCTTTTTAAGCTCCTTAAGCTCAAGCTCCACCTCTCTTCTTGTTACGGGGTCAAGCTCCGCCTTGTTGGCTTCAAGCTCATTGAGCATGTCCCTAAGCTCGTCGTTGACCCTGAGCCTGTACAGCTCCTCGCTGAGCGTAGCCATGCTTTCCGCCATGTGCGGCGCTCCGTTTTTAGGCATAACGGTCTCGCTGTCATAGGACAATACCCCCATCGCATGCCCAAGCGCGGCGCGCTTTTTGATAAGCTGCTTGTACTTCTTAACGGTATCCTGCATGTGTTTGCCCTCCATGATGATTATAGTTGATCTCTGTTTATCCGTAAGATATAGCTCAATATGAAGCTGAACCGCGAATTTATGCCGCGTTTGGGCCTGCCGTCATATCTTTAGGACAGGGTGTCATGCTTCATCGTCCATGCTTTGCTTTATGGCCGATATTATCGAATAAGCCTCGTTCTTCGTTATACCAAATACGGCGCTTAATTGCTTGGATGCGTCCTTTACGCTTATCCCTTTTTTGATAAGCTCCATACCCATGCTTTCGGCCCTGTTTGAATCAAACGCTTCCTCCCTGGCGCCTTCTACCACAAGCACACATTCGCCCTTTGGCGGCTCCAAGCTGTATTTTTCATACAGGCCCTCAAGATCCGTGCGCACGGCCTGCTCAAACTTTTTTGTAAGCTCCCTTACGAGCGCGCATTTCCTGTTGCCAAAGTATTTGCCAAGCTCCTTCGCCGTGGCGGCTACCCTAAGCGGGCTTTCATAGAAAATAAGCGTTCCCCTGTGGGCGCACAGGGCGGCTATCTCCTCGCGCCTCTGCTTGCCCTCCCTTGGAAGGAAGCCGGCAAAGCAGGCGTCCTTCGTTGAAAAGCCGCTCATAACAAGCGCCGTAAGCGGCGCGCTCGCCCCGGGAAGCACCGTGTATGGCGCGCCATGCCTTATGCATGCCTGAACAAGGGCCTCGCCCGGGTCGCTTATGCCAGGCATGCCCGCGTCGCTTACAAACGCTATGGCTTCGCCCGCAAGCACCCTTTTCGCTATCTCCTCGCCGCGTTGCCTTTCGTTATGCTCGTGGCAGGCTATAAGCGGCTTTTTTATACCAAGATGGCTCATAAGCTCCCTTGTGCGCCTTGTATCCTCGCAATACACGCACTCAACGGCCTTAAGCGTTTCTATCGCCCTTAGCGTTATGTCGCCAAGGTTGCCTATAGGCGTGGCGCAAAGGTAGAGCATGGGCTCTATACTGCCGCAAATCTCGCACATGTTACGCTTTATCCTCCAAAGTGACGCAGCTTATCTCCGCGCCCTGTCCGCCGCCCTTTTTAGCCTCCGCAAGGCACAGGTACGGCTGCTTTCCCGCCTTTGATGAAACAAGGCACAGCCTTTTTAACGCAAAGCCGAGCCGCTCGAGCCAATATATAAGCGCGGCTATGCTTTTTGCCGGATAGCATATATAAAGCCTGCCGCCGAATTTAACCGTCCTTGCGGCGCACTCTATTGCCTCCTTTATGCTCAGCGTGCTGTCAAAAAGGCTGGTGGCGCGGCTTTCGTTCAAGCTTACCGTACCTGCCGAGGCGGAGTAGTACGGCGGGTTGCACACGGCCCCGTCGAACCGGCCGAAGGTGCTTTCCGTGACCTCCCTCGCATCGGCCTGATGCACGCTTATATGGCTGCCAAGCTTGTTCAGCTCAACGCTTTTGCTCGCCATCCTTACGCATTCCTTATCTATATCTATGGCTACGAAGGCGGCGCCTGTCTTGGCGTAAGCGAGTATTGAAAGTATGCCTGTGCCGGTGCCTATATCTATATATCTTTCACCGGCCCTGGCGCGCACAAAATCGCTCAGCAGCACCGCGTCATGCCCATAGGCAAAGCGCTCGCTGTCCCTCACTATAACTAACCCGTCCCGCTGAAGGTCGTCTATTACATCCATAGGCTCAAATATCCGTTTTTCTGTTTATAAGCTCATATTCCCTTAAGAATACGCGCCCGCTCATGTCCGAAGGCATGGTGAATACGGACGGCGCAATGGATAAGCATACGAGCGGCGCTTCCGGCGCGCAGTTGCGCTTGAACTGCTGTGAAAAGAACCTTCTTATAAACGTGCCGAGCGTTCTGTAAACCTCTTCCTCCGGAAAACGGAGCTTTTCAAGCGCCAGCTCATAAAGCTCGCCTGGCCCCTTGCCCTTAAGGAACCAGTACAAAAACATATCGTGCAGCTCATAGCTGCCCACAAGCTCCTCCGTTTTCTGCGCGATCTCGCCGTTATCCGGCGGCAGAAGCTCCGGACTTACGGGGGTAGCGAGTATATCGTTAAGCACGCTGCATGCATTTTCGCCGAACATGGGGCCTATCTGCGCTACAACTCTTCTTATTATCGTTTTGGGCACAGATGCGTTCACCCCATATTGCGCAAGGTGATCCCCGCCGAACGTTGTCCAGCCGAGCGCGGCCTCGCTAAGGTCGCCCGTGCCGACGTCGAGCAAAGCCTCTTCGTTGGCTATGTCGAGCAATATCTTAGTCCTTTCCCTTGCCTGCGCGTTTTCGTATACGGCGTTGCGCACGGCCTCGTCGTGGCCTATGTCGGAAAAATGCTGCCTGCATGCCGCGGCTACTGATATCTCCCTATATCGGCAGCCGAGCGCCTCAACGAGCGCCTTGCTGTTGTTCCTGGTCCTGCCGGTGGTGCCGAAGCCAGGCATGGATATGCCAAGCACGCTTTGCCGTGGAAGCCCCATATCGTCCGCCGCCTTGCATGCTACAAGCAGCGCGAGCGCGCTATCCAGGCCGCCGCTTACGCCTATGACGAATCCCTTTGAGCCTATATGCTCGGCCCTCCTTGCGAGCGCGGCGACCTGAAGGGCGAAAAGCCTGCTCAACTGACGCTTAGCCTTGGCTTCGTTTGATGAAACATAGCCTTCGTCCACAGCGTCTGGCGCAACGTCTGCAAAAGGCTCAAATGAGGATAAGGCGTTTATATCAACGTCCGCACAGGCAAAGGGTTCCTTTTCAAGCGGAACGGATTCCGCCAATATGACGCCGTTGGCGGCTATCGCGCAATAACCGTCAAACACGAAGGAGCTTGTGCTTTCGCCATATGAGGGCAGAGCCATAGCGGTGGCCATGCCGGCCCTTGCGCTGAATGAGGCAAGGCTGCTTTTTACTATGTCATAGCTTTTCGCGGTCGCGTTTATTGAGCCGCTGAGCAGCATTATTTGCCCCTCCCTGGGCCGGGGGCGTGAGAATATCATGTTGGCAAAACCGACGGCCACCCTTGATATAGGCGTCAATGTGGAGCGCGACGGAGCCTCGCCCCTCGGTATCGCCGGACGGAAGCCGAACGGGTTCGCCGTCTGGGGCGAGGCCGGAATGATGGCAGCGACCCTGCCCAGGCGCACGAGGGCTATACAGCTGGTCACGCGGGAGTTTATAACATAGGGAAGGCCAATGCTCAAGGTCAACGCGGAATGCTTTGTTGCCGCGGCAACAGAGGCAAGAGCGCTTTTGCAGGCCTCAACTATAAGCTTATGGGAGGCGAGCGAGCCTATAGTTGCTCCGCAAAGAAAAAGCTCCGGCAGCACAAGATAGTCGGCCTCGGCCTCCTCGGCCCGCCTTATTGCGGCTATTGCAGCCTGTGCGTTTGCCGCGGGGTCGCCAAGCGTGACCCTGGGTGAAGCGGCGGCAAGCCTCACCGGCGCCTCCGGCTGATAGGCTAACATATTGTCAGGCATAGCAAAACCTCCAATGCGTAAATAGATGATTATATTATACAACACACAAAAGCTTAAAATAAACCCCAATAACAAACAAAGCCCACCTGCTGTGGGCCTTTTGCGGAGCGGGCTTGGCTTATTTTAGCCTGAGCCGCATTTCAACGTTTTCACTCGCCTTTGGTTCAAAGCCAAGGCTTTCATAAAGCGGCCTACCCATAGGCGTTGCGGCGAGGCCAAGGGACATAAGCCCCTGCTCGCGGGCCTTAAGGATTATCATTTCCATTATAAGCCTTGCGTAGCCCTTATGGCGGTATTCAGGCTCGGTCCATACGCTGAGCACGTCGCCAACAAGGCCGTTTGGGAAGGATGGGCTCGCCGGCTTTTCGTATATCATCAGCGCGCCCATGGCCACTGCCGTTTGACCAACCTCAACTATGGGGCAGAAGCAGTCAACATTTATATGCCTTTCAAAATAATCCTTTAAGCAGCTTTTCCTCAGTTCATAGCTTTCCGGATGAGGGCCGTTGTTGGCGTCTGAAAACTCCAGCCTCAGCCTTACAAGCGTTTCTATATCCTCCGCAGAATTGGAGGCAAAGCGAACCGAATATGCCATTATTTATCTTTTTTTATCCTGCGGTTGCCTGCCTGGCGCATGTAACCGCCCCTCAGGCTCTTAACGTCGCTTACGGTTATTACGGCGTTTGGCGCTACCGATTGTATCAGCTCCATTGCCTCCGGCGCAAGCTTACGCCTTAATGTGGACATGAGCATATAACGGTCGTTATCGTCGCGGCCTATCACCTTCATCTCCGTAAGACCGAACCCGTGCGAGCGTAACGCCGCGCCTATCTTGTCCGCCGTTTCAGCATCCATAACAACGCATTGCAGCGAGCACAGGCCGAACGCCAGCCGCTCTTCAAGCCAGCTTCCGATGTAGTTGCCAATCGAATAAGCAAGCGCGTAGGCTACCATCTTCCAAGGGTCGGATTGATAGTTGCTAAGCACGTTTCCGGCTATTATGAGCCAAAGCGTTATCTCTATAAGCGCTATAACCGCGCCAATCAGCCTTTCCCCCCTGTTTATAAGCACCATCCTGAGCGTGCATAAAGCGACCTCAAGCATCTTGCCGACAAATATGCAAAAATACACCATAAACGTTGTTCCGGCAAAAAAACCGCTTAGTATTCCAAACAATTCGGTCATTATGATCACCTGTCTTTCTTCAAAGTATCGGCATCGTTAACTATATTATGCTTGGCGCGATATGTTAGGTCAAGTGCAACAATACAAACTTTTTGGAAATATCTGCTGCTCTACAATGCGTGGATTGCAAAGCGATTATATATGGGCTATGCTAAGGCACAGAAACAAGAGGAGATGATTAAATGGACGTTGGCAAGACCGGAGCTATGATACGCGCATTAAGGCTTGATAAAGGACTTACGCAAAAGCAGCTTGGCGAGCTTATAGGCGTGAGCGGCAAGGCAGTCTCAAAATGGGAAACGGGAGTTTCCCATAGTTAAAGATACCACACCAGATATAACAACACCACGCTTATACAATATCAAAAAGCAGACGCAAATTTAAAATAAACAAAAATTTGTGCCTGCTTTTATATTAACGCGCCGTAACTTTCACTAAGGTTGACAAATGATCTTTGTTCTCTTGACGAGTTCTTTTTTTATAACCCAATTTATCACATATGTATTCGATTTTTTGTGCAAAAATATCTACGCTTAATTTTGACATATACAGATTACCATCTTCATCTCTGGAACTTGAGTGCCATTGTTGTTCATCGTCCAAAGGATGTTCCGGGCGGAAGTCATAAATGTTAAATATTTTATGCTCTACTTGAGTTATCCATGCTGCGCCGACTTCCATTAATGCTCCCCATGAACTTTTGGTATTATGGCTTGTAACGAAAATAACATAGATTTTTTGCGTTGAGTAACTGTCAACAAAGAAATCACGCAAATAATCATATATTCCGCTTTTCCCTACATCGCCTTCTGGAATACGCGACACTTCATCATCACAATTTGTATAGATAATATCTTCTGGCGGCACATTATTGAATACCAACATATTGTAAATAATATCCGCTAAATCTTTATCGCGATATGTCTGACTAATTAACAATTTTTTCTTTTGAGAATCAATAATGCTTTTAATCCCCATGTCTGGGCTGTTGGAATTTATTTCGTCGGAAAGTATCGCCTCTACTTCATCAGCTTGTTCCGTGCTAATGCCTAAACGAGAAGAAATTTTTCGGGCAGCTTTTTTAGCGGTGTTTTTCCTAAAAGTATCTACCGACCTTTTAAATGAGGCCTCATTTTGCCGTTGCTGTTCTAACTTCTTTTCTTCCTTTTTCTTTTTGCCTAAAGACACAAACAAGTCGCGCATTTTCAAAACGTCAGGCAATAAAGTTTTTCTAACATAATCTAGAACCGCCTGATAACGCGGATCATCAGTCTTATATCCTTGACGATTGCTTAGAGCCATATCGGGTAATTCTGTCAACTCAAAAATATCGACATGAAGCTGTCCAACGACATAAACTTCGTTCAATTTATTTTGACCAACCACGGGAAGTATATTAAACTCTCCCATTTTCTGGTTAGCATATAGAGAAATGAAATTATCAGGAAAATCTGTCAACTCTACTTTTCTACCGCGAGTTGATGTATAAGTGCCTATCCATCCCTTTATTTCAACATTGTATGTATGTTCAATGCCAGATTTGTCGTCCATGCTAATAGGCGTAGTTGCCAATGGCCTATTTTTGCGTAGTTCTGCGATTTCATTTCCATACGGTGTTTGGAAGAAATCGTTAAGATATGTAAATTCATCACCCAAAGTGATTAGCGTAGAGAGTTCCGAAATCATTTCCTTGTCAAAGTTTTCAATTACTTCTTCCTCTGTTCCGCGAACCAAGTGTATTTTAAAATTCTCGTTGACTAACGGGAATATTTTAAGTAAGTTCCGTTTAATTGCTTTTAACGTACTATGAAGTTTATACTGCGGATTTTGCATGACAACAGAAGTGCCGTTGCCAGACACTCTTTCAAAAACGATTTGTTCATCAGCGAGCGGTACAAGTAAATTGTCATCATTGATATGGCGAGATAATACAAACCCGGATTTCTCTCCATTCGAAATTGTCTTTATGAGGACGTTTTCGGAAACCGATAAAGCTGCTAATTTTCCTACACCTTTACGCCCCATCTTTTTTCTTTTCATTGGGGTCAAAGATTCAGCATCGGTATTTCTGGAAACCGCAGCAACATTAAGATATTTCTGAATATCGCCGCCAGCGTAGGACATTCCTTTGCCATCGTCTTCAACGGTAATATCATCTTTGTTCGCAATGATATATACGTTGTGAGCGTCCGCGTCATAAGCGTTAGCAATCAATTCTGCTAATACATAATAAATGTTTGTATATAAACTTGGACCTAATAATTCTAAAATACGGGGATCAATATTGAGTTTGTATTCTTTATCTTTCATCTGTATTCGTCGCTTTCTTTTCCCTTTTTTTAGGTAGGCTCCTAATTATACTTTCTCCGATTATTTCACCTAAACGAGGCGGAACAGCATTTCCTATGTGGCGCGCTATTTTTCTTATCGGAACGTTAGCGGCGTTGGGTAAGAATTGATAATCTGGGGGAAAAGACTGCAAAATAGCGCCTTCCCGTAGAGTAATCGCCCTATCCTGTTCTGGATGTCCAAAACGCCCAGTTCCGTAACCAATAAATTGTGTGGTAATAGTGGGTGATAAATCATCCCACTTCATTCTACCATATACCGATGCATAAGTTTTTCCGCCTTCTTTCTTATGACAATTTAATACTAATCGTTCAGGCCAATCATGCCATGTGCCACCGGGAACGGAATGTTGTATTCGTTCCAAATTTATAGGAGAGAGCGCTGGCGATACATGAAGACTATCGTTTACATTTGTTTCTCCAGCGGAAATTCTCGGTAAATTGCCAATAGCATCTCTGACCGTCAGATGCTTTTGGTGTGTTGCGTCAATAAGTTTTATTTCTTTGCGACGTGACGCAAGTAAAATTAATCTTTTCCTTCGTTGAGGTACGCCATAATTTGCAACATTTACAACTTGATAATTTACAATATAATTCAAACCTTCTAGCGTGGCTATAAAATCTTTAAAAACTTTCTCCTTCTCTAATTCTGGCACATTCTCCATTGACACTATATGAGGACGGACTTCTCTTACTAGCCGTCCAAATTGGTATAACAATTTCCAATCTTTATGCTTAGAGCGGTTTTGTTTATCTTTTTGATGACTCGAAAAAGGTTGACAAGGCGCACATCCAACAAGGATTTTAACGTCAGCTCCCCGTAAAAGAGAACGTATTTCTTTCCCCGTAACATCTTCAACACTTTTGTGAATAAATGTGCAGTTGTTGTTGTGAGTATAAGCGTATTCGCAGGAATCATCTATATCAATTCCTGCGACAACTGGGATACCCGCTTTTTGCAAACCATAAGTAAGTCCCCCTACGCCACAAAATAAATCAACAGCTTTAATCGTCATCGTTGTATCCTTTCAGAAGAACGACTCATCAATATTGATTGAATCTTTTCGACCAATATAGCTTCGTTTTTCTTTTTTAATTCACATTCCCAAATCCGCAAAACTTTCCAGCCGCGCGATTCAAACATGGCCGTTACTTCCTTGTCGTGTTTCATATTGCGCTCGCGCTTCTTTTGCCAGTATTCCTGATTTTCCGCCGGACGCGTGTTCCGGCAATCGTGACCGTGCCAAAAGCAACCGTCTACAAACACCGCAATTTTTTCTTTTTGAAACACAAAGTCGGGATGCCCTTTGACCGGATAATTGCGCTTCCAGCCGGTAATGCCATTTTGTTTGAATATATCTATCAACCGCAGTTCTGTTGATTTGTTCTTTTTAGATTTAACTTTTCGCATTATTTCAGAGCGCTTTTCATCGTCAAAAATATCGGCCATGACAATTATCTCGCCTCAAATTCAATACGGAGGCTCGGATCGGTTTCCGCCTCAAGAACAATTTTATTGTAGCGACCAATAATATCTGAAAGCGTAGAATTTCTCTTGCTCTCATCAAAAAGGCTATGCTCATACACATTGGCCGAAAGGAATTGCTGAATATCCCAAACCTCAACGCGCCCGGCAAGACCGGCATCTTCCGCAAGATTTAAGGCTGTATGTACACGTTCAAAAATTGTAATGATGACAGGATGGCATCCGCCGCGCAAGTTCGCCTTGCATTTTTCAATCAGCAAAGCGCCGGGCATTGTTGTACAATGGATAATCGTGTTGTTTATAACAAAATCGCCGCTTCGTTCAGTTGGTGCGTCTGCAACAGAAGCGCCATGAATCTCAAATGCATTTTCAGGCATAATAAGACATAATTTTGCGGATACTAAGTGTTGCAAAACCGTTCCCAAATACTGCGTTCCCGGATTTTGTTTCTGACGTTTCTTAGCCTGTTCAAATAATTCGTCTAAGTTTGCTCCAATAGTTTTGGAAGTATCTGCGGTCAAAACAAACGGCTGATTTCTGAAATATTCTCTAACTTGTTCTGCCCAAAATTCTTCCACAATTGAAAAATCAACCGTTTCTTCTTCGGTCCATGCGTTGAGAAAATCAACGTATTTTATCATCAACCCCATACTTCCGCGACTGGTACGCCCACCTTCCGCAGATAGCTGTTGAGTAATGCCATGCTCTCTTAAAATCTTTTTGAGATTCCCGCCGCCAAGTCCAACGACCTGACCTTTGCTGCTTGTTTGAAAATCGTCTGGATTTAACGGGAATTCTTTATCCTGAACCAATCTGGTAAATTGAACCACTAACGACAGTGGCCCCTTTGTGTAAATATTGTTTTCATCTTGAAATATTTTCAGTCTTTCTTCTGTACTAATCATTGTATACGGCCTCCGCAAGTTTTATAAGAAATTTTTCTCCGATAAACTGAGCGACCGGCATTGCGACGGCATCCCCCATCGCTTTATAACCATCGTTGTAGCTTCCGGGGAGAACAAAACTATCTGGCGCTCCCATCAATCGAGCTGCTTCGCGAACAGTTAATAGGCGAGCATGAATTTCATTGTTTTTTTTCACAACTAAATATTGTTTGCTACTTCCGCCTTCTGGCGTTCGTAAACAACCGGCAATACCATCGAAGCGCAATTCTAGTTGCTGCTCTCCATGACGTGTTCGGCGATAGCCCGTAGCATAAATCGTGTCGTGCTCATTTAGCTTGATCTGATGTCGTTTTGGAATAAGCGGCAGTACAGTATCTTTGTCAAATTTTGCTTCTTCAATGATATCTTTTAATGTGCTGTGGCGGCGCGGAGGTTTCTCCGCTTGCCACCAAATCCATCCGGGTAAAGTTTTTCCCAAATCGGAGGCAGCTTTATTATGTAGCCAGCAAGGAGAGCTTCCGGTCAGATATGCAGGAATTTCATAACCCTGCTGCACAGCAATAACAAAAACTCTCGGTCTTGACTGCGGAACAAAGTGAGAGGCATTTAAAACGATAGCGCCGCAGTCATAGCCACGCTCCACAAGCGCCATATGGAGAACCCGATAATTATTGCCGCCGTTTGTGGAAAGTAAGCCGGTTACATTCTCTAAGGCTAATATACGAGGTTTTTCTTCCATTTCATCTAATACGCGCAGCCATTCCCATACCAATCCGCTTCGGGACGCATGAATACCGCCTAAAGAACCTGCTAAAGATAAATCCTGACACGGAAAACTAGCCCAAGACAAATGAGCAAAAGGCAAATCTCTACCATTAACGTTTTTTATATCATTAAGTTCAAAATGTTTGTATCCAAAATTGGCTTCATATACAGCCGCTTTCTGTTCGCTAATATCGTTAGCCCAAATTGGCGCAAACATGCCTTTTAAACCGTATGCGACTAACCCGCTTCCCGCAAAAAACTCATGCATCGTCCAAGGCGCGGAGGACAAATCAATATTTTGCTTTTTATATAGAGTGCGTTGCAACAATCTTTTTTCCTCCAGTCTTATTTGAAGTTCGCTTGCTGTTGGTAGGCTTTTTAGCGTACTCAGGAATAATCCAAATGCGGCTCATACGCATAGCGCCGACAATTTTGTTTTCTTTGCAAAGAATTTGAACCTGACGTGGCGTTACGCCCCATTTTTTAGCAGCTTCTTGAACCGTTATATATCCATTCACTTGCGACACCTCGAACCTGTATGTTTGTTTTGAAAACTGATATAATTATATTCGTTTAAGCGAAATAAAGCAAGGAATTTCAAAAAGATTTTTCTGTCAGTTCCACAATTACATTACTCTGCTGATACAGCCAGTCCGTAAATTCTTTCGGGCTGGCTGTTCCTGTTTTTACAGCCTTTTTTCTCTGTAAGGCTTCTTTCTTAAAGTCGGAAAAGGCAGCCTGTATTTTTTCCAGACGGTCAGCCGGAAAGCCTGCGGTATTTTTTACCCGGTTTATTTTGTTGCGCCAGTTCTGGCATTCATTTTTATAAAGCAGGTCATAGTTATTTTCTCTTGCCCTCTCGTCAAATTCCCGCTTGTTTTGAAGCGCCTGTGCTTTGCGGCACTTATCGCTGCACAGTTCATACCTCTGGCTCTTTGCCAGAAAATATTTCCCGCAGACCTTGCACCGCCGGAAGCAAAGTCCCCAGTCATTCAGCCGGTTCAGATAATAGGTAATCAACGGGTAGAAGGACGCATAGGCAGACACACATTCTTCTGTGCGCCGGTTGTCCGGGAACCAGAGGTCAAGCCGGGTATCTTCTGACGATGCGCCTTTGAAATAAAGGCTGCCAGCTTGAAAATGTTTCGGTTTTCCTGTCTCTCTGTCAAAGCTCATGGTTTCGTTATGGAATACCCCGGTCAGGCTGCTCATTTTATCCATGAAGCGGTCACAGGCAGCGTTACGGTCACGGGGTTCTCTGGCAAGCAGATAGCTGTTCCAGATACGAAACGCCACATACATTTTCAAAGGATCATTGCTAAGATATTTCCCCCAGAGAAATTCGCTTGCCGCCTGCTCCAGCTTCGGCTGTTTCCATCGGTTGGAGTGGAGGGCTTGCCGTAGTGGAGAAAGCCCGTATAAGTTCCAATCTCTGCCCGTGTCACGCTCAAAGTTTATCAAAAAAGTTCCCAATGGGCGTGTCATATCACAAAGCACCTCTGTGTTTTGGCTTCCATTCAGCCGGAAGCGGATCTGCTGTTCTTCCCCAATCAAAATCCGCTCTTTCATTTTCTTCCTGTCCAGCGTCAGGACAAACAAAATTCGCTCAAAACATGGCTCATGCCGTATAAACTGATTCTCCATCCCTATCCCCTGTCTTTTCTTATGGTAATTATATAATTTAGTTATATCTATTACGCTCATGGTATCGCAGAAGCATTGTTTTGTCAAGGATAGTCCGCTATGATGATTGCAGTTGGTAATTTCGTACCACAAAGTATCTTGACAAGTGAATGACCGTCCAAAAGGGATATGACCGGCAGGAGAAGTGACGCATCCGGCGCACCAATGCAGGGAAACACCGCAGGATAACCTATTTGATTTATGGGAGGAACAGTATGAACGATAAAAAGAGATTGAACAGCTACGAGGATTTACCGCTGGTTCTGGATGTGGCGGACATTCAGCGGATTATGGGAATTTCAAGAGCGAGCGCCTATGAGCTGGTACACACCCCCGGCTTTCCGGCGTTCCGCAGGGGCAGGCTTATTAAGGTCAGCAAGGTTGCTTTCTTTGAATGGATGGCAAAAGGCTCCGAAACCGTACCGGGAAGCGACAAATAAGCGTGTAGTATCTTTCCCTGTCTGCAATACTACCGCCCTTTCTAAAGGGGCGTACAGAGGGAAAAAACCTTGAAAATGATACCGAAACGCTACACCAAAACAGCCTATCTGCGTACATCAAATAGAAACGGAGAAAGGAGCCGGTTATGGCAAGAATGAGTAACAAGCGGCGGCTGGAATGGTCTTTTTTCTTAAATGACCGCAGCCGTATCACTTACAACGAGCTGTGCCGGAAATGCCGGCACGAATGTAAACAGAGCTTCCGGGCGGTTGTGGTTGACTGCCCGAAGTATCTTTCCAAGCGTTCCAAGAAAAAGGACAAAACTGCCGGAAACGGCAAAATCCCTTAGGAACTAAGGGCGCACTTCTATACATAGTCTAAAGACCATGTATCGTGCGTCCTGCGGAGCTTACCTCTGCCGCTGATAAAATCAGCAGTCCGAGGTCTGCGTTCGCTTCGCTCCGACAAGGTGGCTGCACCCCCTTGCGCCGCTAAAGCGGCTATCCCCTGTGTACTTTGTGCCTGTGTCAATCCGTACCGGCTTGTCACAGCCGCAAAGTCTGATGAAACGATAACGGCACACTGACCGTCTGCGGATGGTCTTTCTTTATCTTATAAGCAAAGGATGTGAGAACATGGAAAAATCTTTGGAACAGTTGAAACAGGAATATGAAAAAACCACTGTCATGCTGGAACGGGAAAAGCGGAAAATGCAGCGTTTGAAAAACTGGCAGGCGTATCTGGAAAGCGGTTCCCGGAAACAGAGGACGCACCGGCTGATTACCCGTGGGGCAGCTATTGAGAGCATTGCACCACAGACAAAGGAGCTATCCGAAGCGGAATTTTATTCCCTCATGGAAAGCATTTTGAATCTGCCGCAGGCGGAGCATTTCATCCGGTCTGCCGTAGAAAACCACGCCCGTATTTCCGGGCAGGAGAAAGGCGGTGACTAAGGATAGCACTTTATCATTTTTCAATCGCACAGATAAAGCGCAGCGCCGGTCAGAGCGCCATTGCCAGCGCAGCCTACCGAGCCGGGGAGCGTCTT
>SFCQ01000024.1 GCA_004558525.1 Clostridiales bacterium | reverse complement strand
AATGTAGCCAATTTGTAGCCGCTAAAAAAGAAAAATCCTGAAAAACGCTGTATTACCAACGCTTTTCAGGATTCATAAAAACACTAAATATTTATTCCCACTCCACCGTTCCTGGTGGTTTGGAGGTGATGTCATAGACCACGCGGTTGACGTGAGGGACCTCGTTTATTATGCGGTTGGAGACGCGGCCGAGTATATCGTAGGGTATGTGCGCCCAGTCTGCCGTCATGAAGTCAACGGTGGTCACGGCGCGTATTGCGATAAGCTCGTCATATGTGCGCCCGTCGCCCATCACGCCAACGGTCTTTACGCCCGGAAGCACGGCGAAAAACTGGCTCATTTCCTTGTCGTAACCGCATTTCTCCATCTCATCGCGAAGCACGGCGTCCGCCTCCTGAAGTATATGCACCCTTTCCGGCGTTATTTCGCCTATAATGCGCACGCCAAGGCCGGGGCCGGGGAAGGGCTGCCTCCATACAAGCTCATGCGGCAGGCCGAGCATCTCGCCAACGCGCCTGACCTCGTCCTTGAAAAGATCCTTGAGCGGCTCTATGGTGCCTAAGAACTTTATGTCATCGGGCTGCTTCACCTGGTTGTGATGCGTCTTTATCACTGCGGCGCTGCCCTTTCCGCTCTCTATGCGGTCTGGATAAATGGTGCCTTGGGCAAAAAAACCGTCGCCATAGCTTTGGCGTATCCTGTCCCAAAACACCCTGTAAAACTCGGCGCCTATTATCTTGCGCTTCTGCTCGGGGTCGCTTACGCCCTTTAGGCGATCATAGAAATGCTGCTGGCAGTTTATGCGCACAAAGTTCATGTCAAATAATCCGGTGAATGTGCTTTCCACCATGTCGCCTTCGTCTTTGCGCATAAGGCCCTGATCGACAAAAACGCATGTGAGCTGCTTGCCGACTGCCTTTGAAAGCAGAGCCGCTGCAACGGAGGAATCGACTCCGCCGCTTAAGCCAAGCACAACGCCATTGCTGCCTATTGTTTCTCTGAGTTCGGCAACGGTAGTGTCTATAAAGCTATCCATCTTCCATGTGCCTTTACAGCCGCATACATCAAAAAGGAAGCGCTTGAGCATGTCTATACCGCCTTGGGTATGGTTGACCTCAAGATGGAACTGCACGCCGTAAAGCCGCTTTTCCTTACATTCCATAGCTGCAACGGGACACGCGGCGGTGGTGGCGGTTATGTTGAAGCCCTGCGGAGGGACGGCTATATAGTCGCCGTGGCTCATCCAGGTTATGCCGCTGCCTGCGTCAAACAACGCGGAGCCGGGAAGGTAGCTCGTATCCGTCCTGCCGTATTCCCTTGCGGAGGCCTTTTCTGCCGGCGATACCTTGCCGCCAAGCATATATGCCAAAAGCTGGCAGCCGTAGCATATTCCGAGTATAGGCACGTTGAGCGAGAATATATCGCCTGATATGTGAGGCGATGCTTCATCGTATACGCTGTTTGGGCCGCCTGTGAATATAAGCCCGCAAGGTTCCATTGCCTTAAGCTGCCTGATGCCGATAGTATGGGGAACTATCTCGCAGTATACGCCGCAATCGCGCACCCTGCGCGCGATAAGCTGGTTATACTGGCCGCCAAAGTCCACAACAATGATCTTTTCCATCAATTACTCCTTGTTACGGAATACTATGCCGTTTTCATCGGCCCTTTCTATTATTGCAAGCGAGTGGAGGTTCACGCCCTCGCTCCTGAGCCTTGCCCCGCCTGGCTGGAAGCCCTTTTCAACGGCAACGCCCACGCCTATAAGCTGAGCGCCGGCCTGCTCAATTATGTCAACAAGCCCATGCAGAGCCTCGCCATTGGCAAGGAAGTCGTCGATAATAAGCACCTTGTCGGCCGGCCCGAGCCATTGCTTGCTCATTATCAGCGTCACTTTCTTCCTATAAGTATAGGAGAATATCTCGCTTCTGTAAAGGCCGCCCTCAATGTTGTCGCTTTTGGCCTTTTTTGCGAATATCATAGGCACGCCGAACTCCTCGGCACATATGGTGGCAAGCGCTATGCCGCTCGCCTCGACTGTTACAACCGCGGTTATTCCGCTCAAATCAAAAAGCCGACCAAATTCTTTAGCCATTTCCCGCATCAGCTTAACGTCTACGCGGTGGTTCAAAAATCCGTCGACCTTGATGATGTTGCCGGGCAGAACCTTGCCCTCTTTCTTGATGCGCTCTTGAAGTACATTCATGATGAGTATATCTCCTATCAAAAGTAATCAAAAAACTTGCTTCAATTATCGTCTAAATCCGCCTTTTATTCAATAGGCAAACGGGCTAAATGTTTTTTAGCTTTGTCGGAAAAAAGTTAGAATAAGCAGTAAAAAACCGTGCCGCTTTTTTCCGCTTCACAATTATTTCAAATTAGCATAACAATGACGACGTTGCTTATTTTTGAGGGAAGACTATAATAGAAACGTAAATAAAAGGGAACAATAGTTCTTGCACAGGAGGTAACTTCTATGAACGTGAACAAGCTTACTCAAAGGTCGCTTGAAGCGGTTCAGTCCGCTCAGAGCATAGCCGTTTCACATAATAACCAGCAGGTAGATCAGGAGCACCTTGCAGCCGCTCTTCTTGGGCAGGAGGATTCGCTTATAAAGAGCCTTCTTGAGCGCATGGGCGCCGATGCAGATGGCTTTGCCGGCGCTGTGGGCGCGGCTATAGCAAAGCTGCCGCAGGTAACGGGTTCAGGCCGCGAAGTTGACAGGATATACGTTACACAGGAGCTTGACAAGGCCCTGAACAAGGCTGAGGAGACGGCCATACATATGAAGGACGATTATGTGTCCGTTGAGCATCTGTTCCTTGGCATAATGGAAATGCCGAACCATGCCATGCGGGACATATTCAACCGCTTCAATGTAAACAAGAATGATTTTCTTAAGGCGCTTGAGCAGATCCGCGGCGGCGCGAGGGTCACCACCGACAATCCGGAGGGGACATATGACGCGCTGAACAAATACGCTCAGGACCTTGTTGAGCTTGCCCGCAGGCAGAAGCTCGATCCTGTCATCGGCCGCGATGACGAGGTCAGGAACGTTATAAGGATACTTTCAAGAAAGACAAAGAACAACCCCGTGCTTATAGGCGAGCCTGGCGTAGGCAAGACCGCCATTGCGGAAGGGCTTGCGCAGCGCATAGTGCGCGGCGACGTGCCGGCTAACCTTAAGGACAGGAAGATATTTTCGCTTGACATGGGCGCGCTTATAGCGGGCGCCAAGTTCCGCGGCGAGTTTGAGGAAAGGCTCAAGGCCGTGCTTGCGGAGGTTAAGCGCAGCGAGGGCGGCATAATACTCTTCATCGACGAGCTGCATACCATAGTGGGCGCAGGCAAGACCGAAGGCAGCATGGACGCGGGCAATCTGCTCAAGCCGATGCTTGCGCGAGGCGAGCTGCATTGCATAGGCGCTACCACGCTTGACGAATACCGCAAATACATAGAAAAGGACGCCGCGCTTTCAAGAAGATTCCAGCCCGTTATGGTAGAGGAGCCGAGCGTTGAGGACACCATATCCATACTGCGCGGGCTTAAGGAAAGGTATGAGGTGTATCATGGCGTTAAGATAAACGACAGCGCCCTTATAGCGGCGGCTACGCTTTCGCATAGATATATAAGCGACAGGTTCCTTCCCGATAAGGCCATAGACCTTGTTGACGAGGCCTGCGCGCTTATAAGGACAGAGATGGACTCCATGCCTACGGAGCTTGACGAGCTTTCAAGAAAGATTATGCAGCTTGAAATAGAGGAAGCTGCACTTAAAAAGGAATCCGACAAGCTCAGCGAGGAGCATCTTAAAGAGATACAGAAGATCATTGCCGATGACCGCGAGCAGTTCAACAAGCTGAAGGCCAAGTGGGAAAAGGAGAAGGACTCCATAAAGAACGTGCAGCGCATCCGCGGCGAGATAGAGGAGCTTAACGCCCAGATGGAGCGCGCCGAGCGAGACTACGACCTTAACAAGGCTGCGGAGCTGAAATACGGCAAGCTCCCCAAGCTTAAGGAAGAGCTTGAGCATGCCGAAAAGGAGATGGAGGAGCGCAAGGCGAGCGGCCTGCTCAGGGACAGGGTGACGGAGGATGAGATAGCCCGCATAGTAGGCCGTTGGACCGGCATACCGGTTTCAAGGCTTATGGAGGGCGAAAGGGAGAAGCTTTTAAGGCTTGAGGACATTCTGCATCAGCGCGTTATAGGCCAGGACGAAGCCGTTACCACGGTGTCCAACGCCATACTGCGCACAAGGGCAGGCCTTAAGGACCCGTCAAAGCCTATAGGCAGCTTCCTTTTCCTTGGCCCCACGGGCGTAGGCAAGACGGAGCTTGCCAAAGCCCTTGCCGAGGCGCTGTTTGACGATGAAAACAACATGGTGCGCATAGATATGAGCGAATATATGGAGAAATACTCCGTCGCCCGTCTGATAGGCGCACCTCCGGGCTATGTTGGTTATGACGAGGGCGGCCAGCTTACCGAGGCTGTGCGCAGGAAGCCTTACTGCGTGGTGCTGTTCGATGAAATAGAAAAGGCTCATCCGGACGTGTTCAACGTGCTTTTGCAGGTGCTTGACGATGGCCGTATGACCGATTCGCAGGGCCGCACGGTGGACTTTAAGAACACCGTTATAGTAATGACCAGCAACCTTGGCAGCCAGTATATACTGGAGGGCATAGTTGACGGCAAGATAACGGACGAAGCCAAGAAGCAGGTCAGCAATCTGCTCAAACAGAGCTTCCGCCCCGAGTTCCTCAACAGGATAGACGATATAGTGTTCTATAAGCCGCTTGATAAGCAGGAGATATTTGCCATTACAGAGCTTATGCTCAAGGATATACGCAAGCGCCTTGCCGAGCGCCGGCTGGACGTTGTGCTTACGGACGCCGCAAAGCATTATATTGCCGATGCCGGCTACGATCCGCATTACGGTGCAAGGCCGCTCAAGAGGCTGTTGCAGTCCAAGCTTGAGACGCTGCTTGCCCGCAAGATAATCGAGACCGATCCAGAGCCGGGCACGGTGTATACCGTGGATTGCGTAAACGGCAAGCTTGTCGTGAAGTAAAAACAGGATTGTCGGAGCCAGGCTTAATGCATGGCTCCTGAGAATATCGAAAAAGTGGCTATTCGCCACTTTTTCGATACTTTGCTGCCGGTTAATGATAGTATATCAAAATATCAAATCCGGCAGCTTGGGCTATATGCCTGTTTGCTCATCGGCCTCAGCGCGTGCATGTCCGGCACGACGCCTGGCCTTGTCCTTTCCAGAAGCCTCAGCGTGTGAAGGCTTGCTCTTCAGGTTCTTTTTAAGAGGCAGATAGCTTTCATCGTAATTGAATTTCATCGTGCCGCCTCCTTCACATTGCCCACTAATAGCTTGCGCCCGTTTTAAGTTTAGATGCAAAGCTAAATTTGTCATGGATGGATATGGCTTAATTAAAAAAGCGCAGCCTTGCTAACAAAGCCGCGCATATGCACAGAATCGCTATTATCAGAAGCTGCGCTCAACCTTGCCGGAACGAAGGCAGCGAGTGCAGACATTCACCTTGCGCACAGTGCCGTTTACCACCGCGTGAACGGTCTGAATGTTGGGAGCCCATGCGGTCCTGGTCTTCCTGTTGGAATGGCTTACCAGATTGCCGCTCATAACACCCTTTTTGCATATTTCGCAGTACTTACCCATGCATTACACCTCCTTACCGACGGTAGCGTAGCGTTTTCATTCAAACAGTGCTATTTTAGCACGGCATACATTCTTTTGCAAGCAAAAAAATTATTATTTTGCATATTGCCTACTTGTCAAGCCTTTGACGATGGTGATACAATCGAGCCGTTGTGCTTTGCGGGCCAAAATGGCCCCAAAACAAAGCTTATCGGCGCGGCGAAGGAGGATCGTTTTATGAGTGCTGAACACAAATTAAAGCTGAAAGAGCTTGCTAAGGATCTGCTCTACGATATTATTGGCGGTATACTCTATGCTGCCGGTATATACAGCTTTGCATCAAGCGCAGAGTTTGCGCCGGGCGGCATATCCGGCCTTGCAATAATAATAAACCACTTTACATCGCTGCCGATAGGTATATGCACGCTTGTATTGAATCTGCCGGTGCTGTTCATCTGCATAAAAACGCTTGGCAAAACATTTTTGTTCAAGTCAATAAAAACCATGATAATAAGCACGCTCATAATAGACTTTGTGTTTCCACTGCTGCCGGTGTATAATGGCGATGCGCTCATGGCGGCAATATTTGCGGGCGCATTGAGCGGTGCAGGGCTTGCGCTTGTGTATTGGCGCGGCTCCTCTACGGGCGGTACGGATTTTTTGATACTTAGCCTTAGGAAAAAGTTCCCGCATCTTTCCATAGGCACTATATCCATCTGTATAGACGGCATGGTAATATTGCTTGGTGGAATAGTGTTCAAAAGGATAGACGCCGTGCTGCAGGGCATGGTGATGACCGCCGTAAGCACCACCATAATAGACAAGATAACAGCAGGCTTTATGACCGGCCAAGTAACGTTTATAGTTACAAACAGGGGCGAGGAGATATCCAACGAGATAATGCAGCACATAGGCCGCGGCGTAACGAGCATAAAGGCTACAGGCATGTTTTCCGGAACGGACAGGAGCATACTGATGTGCGCCTGCTCAAGGGCCGAGGCATGCCATGTAAGGGGAATAACGTACAGCATAGACAAATCCGCGCTTGTGCTGCTCTGCCCATACGATACGGCATATGGGCTTGGCTTCCAGCCGCCCGTTGATTGACTCTTTGCTTTAGGAGGGAATATGGAACTTATACTTGCATCGGCCTCGCCAAGGCGCAAAGAGATGCTCAAGCTTATGGGCTACGATTTCTCCGTTGAGGTCAGCCGTGCGGAGGAGAATATACCCGTTTGCGCTCCGGACAAATATGTTTGCGAGCTTGCGCGCATAAAGGCCGAGGCCGTGGCGGCTCATCATGGCGAAGCGTGCGTCATAGGCTCGGATACGATAGTTTATCTTGACGGCAGCATACTTGGCAAGCCGCATGACGATGAGGATGCGCACAGGATACTTTCCCTCTTGAGCGGGAGGACGCACACTGTATATACAGGCGTTGCCGTGCTTGCCGGTGGGCGCAGCGATGTGTTCTGCGACAGGGCTGAGGTCACTTTCAAGAAGCTTGATGAGGACGAGATAATGGGCTATATCGCCACCGGAGAGCCTCGCGACAAAGCCGGAGCGTACGGCATACAAGGACCAGCAACGGTGTTTGTTGAAAGGATAGAGGGATGCTATTTTACCGTTATAGGCCTGCCTAATCCAAAGGTGTATGCTTCGCTGAGGCGCTTTGGCATACTGCCAAGATGGATACAGGGCGAAAAATAAGGGCTTTTGCAACAAAAACGCTTTGTTTGCCGAAAGCCTTGAAGTTAGGAAAAAAACAGAATATCATACGCTTACAGGCCGCAACAAGCGGACGGTCGAATGGGCGCGGCGAGACCCCGGCAACACAGGCCGGGGTTTTGCGTACAAAAAATATTTTTATCAAAAATCAAAAATAGGGGTTGCAAAGTGGAATACGTTGCTATATAATAACACTCGTTCCGTTCCTCCTTAGCTCAGTCGGTAGAGCATGCGGCTGTTAACCGCAGTGTCGTTGGTTCGAGTCCAACAGGGGGAGCCAAAACAAAGCGGATGCCACACGGCATCCGCTTTGTTTTGCTTTCGTGCCTGAATGACAGCCGGCGTCAATGAGTTTCGGCGTGTGGGCAGAAGCTTTAAGATAGAAGCTGTAAGCTGTCTGCACCGCCTTTTTGATACGTCAGGGTGCTGCGGCGCGCCGCTTAAGGCATTGTGCAGGCGTATATGGGATTGATATACCGCATTTTGGAAGAGGGGATATGAAGGGCTGATACATCGTAACGGCGGCGGTAAAGAAAAGGCGCTGCCGCGCCGTCAAAGGGCAGCAGCTTCGCCTTTCCTCCTGATGCACATAGTCATGCTGTTCCGCATAGCGGACAGACTGTATGCAATTATTCTAAAGGAACGGCTATCCTGCTGAGCATGCCGCTTATGTATTCTTCGGCGTCGGCTATGCTTGAGGCTATGCGGTGGCCTAAAACAGGCAAAGCCTCCTTTTTAACATCTTCAGGTATAACGTAGCTGCGGCCGTCCATTGCGGCGGTTATCTGCGCCGCACGGTACAGCGCCAACGCACCCCTTGTGGAAACGCCCATAAGCACCCTGCTGTCGTCACGGGTATGCTCAACTATATCCATTATGTAGCCTGCAACATCGTCAGACACCTCAACGCCTTCGCATATCTTTGCCAAAGGCTCATACTCGCTTAGCTGCGCTACTGTGGGCAGCGTTTCCAATATGGATATGGTGGAAGGCCTGCACAATACCTTAAGCTCGTCTTCGCGCAGCATATAGCCCATGCTGAGCCGCATGAAAAAGCGGTCTATCTGCGCTTCCGGCAGTGGGAAGGTGCCGTATGATTCAAGCGGGTTCTGCGTAGCCATTACCATGTATGGCCTATCCATAGGATAGGTGTTGCCGTCAACGGTTATCTGCTTTTCCTCCATGCTTTCCAAAAGCGCGGACTGTGTGCGCGGCGTGGCGCGGTTTATTTCGTCCGCCAGTATTATGTTGGCAAAAAGCGGGCCCTTGCGGAACTCAAAGCGGGATTCCTTTTGATTGTAAAAGTTGATGCCGGTCAGGTCTGAGGGCAAAAGGTCAGGCGTGAACTGTATGCGCTTAAAGCTGCCGCCTATGCTTTTTGAAAACGCCCTGAACAGCATTGTCTTGCCCGTGCCAGGCACGTCCTCAAGCAGCACATGGCCGCCCGCAAGGAAGCATACTATAATCTGCCGTATTACTTCCTCCTTGCCAAGTATGACCTTGGCGCAGTTCTTAGTGATGCGTTCGGTAAAATCCTTTACGACCTTGGTATCCATTTCAGTATCCTTTCAGAGCTAAGCTCGGTATTATTTGCGCTTTTGCCTAATCGCTTTTATGCTGTTCAGGTGACGCTTTGCCTTTTTTATGTCGTCATCTGTAAAAGACTCGTTTTCACTGTATCGTGCTCGTATGTAAAGCTCGCGCAGCCCGTTTGATTCGCCGTCATCATCAGCGGCGGAGCGCAGCAGCACGTCAAGGCTGGTATTATCAGGAAAAACATGACACACTCTTTTGTTTATATATGCAAGGTAGCTTTTGTATATCTGCCTTATCCTGCCGCGCGCGTCCCGCTGGCGCTTCAGCTTGCGCCTTGTATCGGGGTCCTCTGCTTCTTCAATAACATCTATTGACTGGCCCTGCTTCCCGTTATGCTGCACCTTGTAGCTGTTGAACAGCTTTGAAAGCAGCCATGCAGCTATGGCAATTACAACCAAACCTATAAGAATATATGGAAGATACTTTAAAAGCGCTTCAAGATCAAAGCCGGAAGGATAACGCGCCGGTTCGATGCTTGCAAGAGGGGCAGGCGTTTCCATAGCCTGGGCATTGCCTGCAGCTTCGGAAGGGTCAGGCAGAATTTCTATCTCGGTGGAGGGGGTACGGCCTGGTGAGGTAAGCTTAGTGGCTATAAAGTAGCCAAGCTTTGCTATAATTACTATTATAATTGTGAACGGTGCTACTACTATATTTATCAATATGCTCAGTATGGTAAGATCCTGCTTGCCGAACCATTCAATAATGCTCAAGACGACCCATACTATCAAGAATGGCGCGGAAAGGCACAGCAGATCCATAACGCGCGAGCGCTTATCCAAAAACGGGCTTCTTATCTGCCTGAGCACATATGCGCCGAATATGATGTACAAAAACATGCAATTTGAGATGACTACGCTGTCAAACGGCTTTGCAACCGCGGCGACACAGCTCATGACAACAAACGCTATCGACGTGCCTATATAGAGCTTACGGTATTCCCAGTATTCTATCAAATAGCTGCGCCTTATGGCGGGTACCAGCGAATATATGAGCATTGCGGCAACGCCTATTATCTGCAATGGGCTCGCGCATAGCGGCAAAAGCAGCGCATAAAGAAGAAACGGCAAAAACCGGGCTATATTATACCTTTTCAATATGGCTGAAAGCCAGGCTGATACAAAGCCTATCCCCGCGCTTGAAAGCAGCAGGGTTTCCGCGCCCTTCCACCAGGGCAAAAGGCTCAATGCGGACGCGAATACGCACAATTCGCACGCCAGCTTTATTGCAAACAATATGCTCATGCCGCACCCTCCTGACTGGAGGCATGGCCTTCCAGCACGCAAAGTTCAAATTCGGATATAGCCTGCAGCTCGTTGAGCCTGAGCTTTGCGTCGGCGGATAATTCAGGCGTTATTACGATATAGCTCAGCGCTACCCTCCTGCGCTTTTTGCATTGCTCTATAAGCCAGCCAAACGGGTGGCGGCATATGCAGCGCGAGCAGCCGAGCCCGTACATTATCGTGCCAAAATGGCGCCTGCCGAGACCCTCCTCTACCCAGCTGAATTTGTTGCCGAGAGGGCCCTCAAGGTCTGCATTTGTAAAGAATTCGTATGCTATCTTGCGCTTTTCAAGCTCCTCGCATACGCTTCTTGTTATCTCATAGCAGCGCTCTATATCAAACCTGCTGTCACCGTCTATGTTTAACACGATGCAAACGTTGGATTCCGCCGTGTGGTCATATTGATTGACAAGCACCTTGCCGGCGCGCGCCGTATGCTGCCAGGATATGTTCTTCATCGGCTCTTTGCCCGTATAGTCGCGGCAGCCGATGGTCAATATGGGATCTTCATATATGAATCTTCTTACCGAGACATCGCCCATAAAGCCGCCGAGCGTGCGCAGTATGGCCTGGTCCTTGCACCTGTATGGCATCACAACGATACTGTCCCGCCGTATGCGCCGCCTTGTTTTTGAGCTGATGCCGAGTACGTCGCCGGCTTCTATTATGTGCTCGCCAAAGCTATACTTTCCCCTCTTTGCAAATATAAAGCTGACCTTTACGGTTTTGCGCGTGTGCGGCTTAAGATATGTTGTATACTCGAACTTGGGCGCGCCGCCTATGCCTGCTGATAAAAGCTCTGAATTACGCTCATCTTCAGCTATGCCGAAGCCTTTTGTATACTGATACAGGGCGCCGCAATACATTATGGGAAAAAACCAGGTATTCTTGATTGTAACGGATTGGATAACAGGCTCATTGGGCTCGGTCAGATCAGTGCTGAATTTTGCTACGCAGGACAGGTGCTTCAGCGAGAGCACCGCCCATATGCATTCGAGAGCAACGACCGCGGCGGCAAAGAGAACAATGATGGTTGCGGTCATATCAGCAGCGGTCATATCATTATCCCCCCCTTATAAAGCCTGTTATTTATTATAAAATAACAACAAACCCAAGTCAACAAGTGATATTAACAAAGTAACATCGAATATATGTATAACAACGCAATACTTGCCGAAACAGGGCATAAGATATATAATATAATTGGCAAATAATTATCAGCCATGTAAAATACTATCAAGAAAACTATATGGAGCATGGGTATGGAAGTTATAAGGGCCGCGGACTACGACGAGCTGAGCGTTTGCGCGGCGGAGATGATTATACAAACGCTCAAAAGCAAAAATGACGCGGTGCTTGGCCTTGCAACGGGAAGCACGCCCATAGGCACATACAAAAGGCTTATAGAAGCGTACCGGCAGGGAAGGGTATCGTTTGCGGCAGCAAAGAGCATCAATCTTGACGAATATGTCGGCCTTGGCGAAAACGACCCCAACAGCTACAGGCGCTTTATGAACGATATGTTTTTTAACAATATAGATATAGATGTGCGCAACACATATGTGCCTGATGGATTAAATAAAAATATACAGCAGGAATGTATGCGCTATGATATGCTTTATAAAAGGCTTGGCGGTGCGGATATACAGCTGCTTGGCATAGGAGTAAACGCCCACATAGGCTTTAACGAACCGGCGGACAAGCTTGTTGCGGCGACGCATGTTGTCAAGCTAAGCCAGAGCACGCGCATGGCGAACAGCAGGAACTTTGCCTCAGCACAGGCTGTGCCTGAGTATGCTGTCACGCTTGGAATGGCGGGGATACTCAAGGCAAAAAAGATAGTCCTGCTCGCTTCGGGCGAAGCCAAGAGGGAGGCTGTTGCAAAGGCCGTGTACGGCGATATAGATACGCATGCGCCGGCGAGCTTTTTGCAGCTGCATGATAACGTTACCGTGATATGCGATTTTTGCCTGGCCAAATAATAAGGAGCTTCTATATTTGCTGCGGAAAAACAAAGGAGGATCAGCCTGTCGAAAAACCTGGGGTTGTTAAGGGGCGGCTGCCCCTTAAGCTATATTCCGGCTCTGACGGCATGCACGTCAGAACGGATGAAAACCTTTAGGTTTTCGTACCTTGCGGGTTTTGCTGCCCGGGAGCGAATGCGAGAGGCAAAACCCGTGAAAACCCGAAAAAGTGGCGACCAGCCACTTTTTCGACACTCTCGAAGGATACCAGGCATTATTGCGCGGCATAGTCAAGAAAAAACAGATAGCTTATCCGGGCAAAGAATATTATAATGTAAGCTATGAGGCGCGCGGCAAGCTGAACGATAAACTGACAGCCATATATGCTAAGGAGCAGCTCTCGCTTATACACGGCATGGAAACGTGTGAGATAAGCGGATATGGCGCGTTTAGGACGAGGAGCTTTCGGCATGGCTGAATAAAGGCCGGGCGGTTTTTGTGGCGGAGGGTATTATGACTTGGGTATACATAGCTATAGGCATAGCGCTATTGTCGGTGGTTTTCTATGTTGTGCGGCTGATAAGGAACGCCGGTAATGTGCTTTCGTATATAGCTATGCTTTTGCGTAGCCAAAGCTCCATGCGCACAGACGAGGCGCGCTCGCTATCCTCTGCGGGCGAGCTGCCTATGCCAAGGATAAAGCGCGATTTTCCGGAATACAATGCCGTTATGGTACTGAACCGCGTCAAAAACGATGCGCGCACATATCTTGAAAGTGCAAGGCAGCAGCGCGTGCTTTTTTGCGACGGTATATCGGATCAATTCAGGGAACGTATCCCCTTTACTATGCCAAGAGACGTTATGGACGGCGTTAACGTGCATAAGGCGGTGCTTTCCGGCTATGACGATAAAGAACGGGACAGGGTGCTTAATTTTCAGGCTGCCGCGGAATACATGGATAAAGAAAGCGAAAAACAACAGGTGAGGCTCACGCTGAAATACATAGCGGCTTACAGCGGCAATATTAGCGGTGAGGTGCGCGGATTCAACTGCCCAAACTGCGGTGCGCCGCTGCCAATAGTCGGCAAAAAGATATGCAGCTATTGCAGGGCGGAGATAAAGACCGCTGCCGGACTCGGCTGGGTATTGACGGTACCGCCAGTATTCCTTCGCTCGTTTTCCTTGCTCTGTCATACTGTATGCTCCTTAAAACTCTCCGACCCTAAAGAGCCTGATTTGAGGGCGGTTCAAGGCCGAGGAGCGCAGGACTACCGGAGGTAATTCAAGCGACGAGAACGCAGAAACGTCCCAAAGCTGGCCTTTAGGGCTTGTGTACCCTTCTCAACTGATGGTACCATGGATCGAGCATAAACGGCTCCTACTATCAAAATAAACGAGCCCCCTTGGGGCCGCTCGTCAGTTTGTCGATAAACCCTGGGGCTGTTAAGGGGCGGCTGCCCCTTAAGCTATATTCCGGCTCTGACGGCATGCACATCAGAACGGATGAAAACCTTCAGGTTTTCGTACTTTGCGGGTTTTGCCGCCCGGGAGCTAATGCGAGAGGCAAAACCCGTGAAAACTCGAAAAAGTGGCGTTCAGCCACTTTTTCGACACTCTCACGAGCGGCCATAGGAGCCGCCCGTTTTTACAATGCTATAAGCAGTATTTTATTCTTTGGTTGCCTTTTTGTTCATTATGAGTATAGGCAGGGCCGCTATGCATGCTACTATTGCCGCCGCGAGGAATACCGAATATGGCGGCACAAAGTTATCGCCGTTAAGGCCCATGGCGTCAAGCCCTATCATTAGCGATATCACAGGCCCTACTATCATCGGGAGCAGCACCATAAAGCACATGCGCACGCCCTGATAGCGGCCTTCGTATCCGGAAGGAATGTAGTTTTGGAACGTTGATGTGAAGCTGCCCGTAAGCGAGAGTATGCCGCCCATCATAAGCGTGCCGCCGATATAAACAGCAAGCGTTTTTGCAGGGCCGGACATATATTGCAGCAGATAGAAGGAAACTATGCCGGCAACGGTTATTATCAGCAGCGGCATGCGGAAGCGCCTCCTGCCGAATCTATCCGAAAGCGCGCCGAATATGCCGGTAAATAGCGCCGAAGCTACTATTATTACCGCCATAGGCACAACAAAGCCGTCGCCAAGTCCAAGGGTTATGCATAAAAAGTTGATAAGATATGAAAAGAATGTCTGCTGCGCAATGCCGATTATGCAGGCCGCAGCAAGGCATATATAAAGCATGGGATTGCCCTTTACAACATCAAATCTAAAGCCATAAAGGAAATCTGAAAACGCCGCCTTTCCGCTTATCTTTTGTATATCCCTGGAATCCTTTAGAAAGAATATGGCTATTATGCCGGCGAGCAGAGGGATGATGCCAAGCGTTATGAAGAATGTGCTGTTTGAGGCGGCGCTTGGGTCATACATGCTGCCAAGGCCTATAAACACTATCACAACTGCGAACACGGGCAATACGGAAAGCGCCGAATTCACGCGGCCCCTGTTGCTGGGGCTGGTGTTATCCGCTACCCATGCGTTGAAGGCGGCGTCGTTTGACGTGGAGCCTGCAACGGTCATTATGCAATCGAACACAACGAGCAGCGTGGCTACAAGCGCCAGATTAGCCTCGGTAACGCTCATGGGAAGCAGGGCAAACAGCATTATCGTAAATCCCCATGCTATATAGCCGTAAGCTATGAACGGCTTGCGCTTGCCCGCCTTATCGCAAAGGCCGCCGGCTATTACCGTTGTTATCGTTGCGGTCAACGCAGAGAACACGACCATGAGCGTGGTTACAAGATACGCCATATCGGCCCTGCCGGAGTTTGAGAATATGTCCTGGGCAAATGTGGCGAAATACATGTTTTCAACTATCCATGCTATTTGACCTATAAGCCCGAAGAATATGGCTGAAAACCATATGCGGCCGGAGATCCTGCCATGAGCATTGCTTTCCATATCGTTTGACCTTCCTTATTTATAATATTGATATACGACATAAGGATTATAGCATACGGCGATATCAAAAGAAATAAGCCGCAAAATGTTGTTAAACAAACTGGTGATATGATAATATATGCGGCGGAAGCTATTCGGGGGGTATTAAAACATGAACATACTTGTTGTAAACGATGACGGGATAAGCACAAACGGCATAGCAAGGCTCGCCCAAATGGCAACGCAGCTCGGCAAGGTATACGTTGTAGCGCCTGCGGGGCAATGTACCGCAATGTCAATGAGGGTCACGGCGTTTGAAAGCATAGCGATAAGCGAATACGACTTCCCCATAAAGGGGGTAGAAGCCGCATACAGCGTAGGCGGAACGCCGGTGGACTGCGTTGCCGCGGCAATAAGAAGCATATTGCCGCAAAGGCCGGACATAGTTTTTTCCGGAATAAACGAGGGCTATAACGCGGGCTTTGATATAGCCTATTCAGGCACTATTGGCGCCGCCATGGAGGCGCTTATGAACGGCATACCGGCAATAGCCTTTTCTGCCGAGGAGAAGGGCCGCTTTGATATATGCGATAAATATATTCTTGATATAGCCAAGGAGCTTATTACTGTGCCGATAGCAAAAAACGAGCTGTGGAATGTGAATTTTCCCGGCTGCGGAATGGAGGGCTTTAAGGGCATAATGCGGCAAAGGAGCGTAGCAAAAAGCTGCTATTACAACAACAGGTACATTAAAACCCAGGCATACAGGGGCTTTATGCTAAAACCCAAGGCAGATATAATCACATTGGCCCAGGCTGATAAGGGCAGCGATATAGAGGCGCTTTTGAATGGGTATATATCCATAGGCAAAGTAAAAAACATGCTTATATGATGCAGAGCATATACGCTCTTGCCAATTCGGGGGATGTGTGATATATTTATACAGGCGAAAAAAGACGAAAGACGTTTTTGCGCCAAACACACAAATACCCTTAAGGGTATAGCTTCACAGGCGAAAGCCGTGAACATAATTTTTATGGAGGAAAGTACAAATGAAAAAGATTCTTGCACTGGCCCTTGCGCTTATAATGGCGCTTGCACTGTGCGCCTGCGCTCAGAACGACGTGCCCGCGAATACTGACAAGCCGGTGGATAACACTGCTCCTGCGGACACTCAGGCTCCTGCGGACACTCAGGCTCCTGCGGACAACACCCCTGAGAAGCCTCATTTCGACAAGCTCACCCTTGAGTTTGTTCCTTCCAAGGATGCTGACGTTATAATCGCCGGCACCAAGAACCTGCCCGAGCTTGTTAAGGCCGAGATGAGCAACCTTGGCTACGACATCGACGAAGTTGACATCACTGTCGGTACCAGCTACGATGCTACCGGCGAGGCTATGTCTGCCGGTTCAATAGATATCGGCTGGCTGCCCGGCGGCACCTACGCCCTCTATTCCGATGATACGGAGGTTATCCTGACCGCTACCCGTAACGGCCTGTCCAACGACAGCACCGAGCCTAAGGACTGGAATGGCGAAGCCAACGCCACCCAGAAGAACGGCCCCCAGGTAACCTACTATCGTTCCCTCATCTACGCTACTCCTTCCGAGTACGGCAGGAAGCTTGCCGAGAAGGTAAACAACGGCGAAGCCCTTACCTGGGACGATCTTAACGGCGCCCGCTGGGCCGTGCAGAAGACCTCCTCTTCCGCCGGTTACATCTATCCTTCAATGTGGCTGATGGCCAACTATGAGGGCAAGAAGATATCCGATCTTGAAAACGTTATACCTCTTGATTCCGGTTACGGCACCGCGTTCTCCTATGCCGCTGCCGAGCAGGTCGATATCATCGTTTGCTATGCCGACGGCCGTAACGACTACGAGGCGAGCTGGGTACTGCCCACCGATCAGCAGGATTCCACCGGCAAACAGGGCATGGGCCGCAGCGAGTCCATATGGAACGAGCTTAACGTTATAGGCGTTACCGACGGTATCTATAACGACACCGTTGCAATCTCCAAGGCCAGCCCCTTCTATACCGACGAGCTTAAGGCCGCCCTGCAGGATTGCTTCATCAACATAATCAACACCGATGAAGGCAAGGCCATATTCGATGTTTACAGCCACACCGGCTATGCCAAGGCTGTAGATTCCGATTACGACGGCGCACGCGCCGCCCTTAAGGCCGTTTCCGACTAAGGTAAAAGCTATAAAGCGCCCTGCGCATACAGGGCGCTTTTGCCTTTATTTATAAATGCATTTGATAGATACAACAAGCCGGGTCAAAAGCGCTTCAAAAGAACAAAACAACGCAATATAAAGATATATTATTAAAGAAAGAGTCGCAGCATGATTAAATTTGAAAATGTGTATAAGACTTATCCAAACGGCTTTACGGCACTGAAGAACATAAACCTTGAAATAGAGCAGGGCGAGTTCGTTGCCATAATAGGCCTTTCCGGCGCAGGCAAATCCACCATACTGCGCTGCATAAACCGCATGCACGATGTTACAAAGGGCGAGCTTACCGTTGATGGCGTTGACGTAAACACCCTTAAGGGCAAGGAGCTCAGGCGCTACAGGCGCAAGGTGGGCATGATATTCCAAAGCTTTAACCTTGTATCGAGAAGCACTGCCATAAAGAACGTGCTTACGGCAGATGTGCCGGACATGCCATTTTTCAGGGTGCTGTTTGGCATATTCACAAAGCAGCAGAAGATGCGCGCGCTTGAAAGCCTTGATAAGGTAGGCATTTTGGATAAAGCTTATACCCGCTGCGATCAGCTTTCCGGCGGTCAGCAGCAGCGCGTGGCCCTTGCGCGCACGCTCAACCAGAACCCAAAGATAATACTTGCGGACGAGCCTGTGGCATCGCTTGACCCTATAACGGCCAAGCAGGTTATGCAGGACTTTGTGCGCATAAACAAGGATTATAAGATATCCATTCTTCTTAACATACACCATGTTGACCTTGCGCTTAAGTATTGCGACAGGGTGATAGGCATACGCGCCGGCGAGATAGTGTTTGACGGGCCGGCAAGCACCATAACTCAGGAGCAGATAGACGAGGTCTATAACGGAGCCAAGGTACCCACGATGGGTGAGGGCGAGGGCGAGATTCCCCAGATAAACAAGTGAGGGCTGACGCATGGAAAAAGAAAACACTGCTGAGGTATTGAAGCTGACGCTGTATGACCGCGTGTTCAAGCCGCAGAGGATAGTGCTTGAAAACGGCCATACGGTGCTGCGCAAAAGGAGCCGAACGCCAGCTATAGTGCTGCTGCTTGCGGTGGCGGTATATCTTTCGCTTAAAGCGACAGGATTCAGCATGAGCGTGGTTATAAACAAGTTTTCCAAGATGCTGGATCTTTTGGTCAAGATATTCCAGCCGAATTGGGAGTTCTTTCCTAAAGTAGTATCGCCGCTTGTTGATACCATAAAGATGTCCATATTAGGCACGGTGATAGGCTGCGTTATCGCGCTGCCCGTTGCCATACTTGCATCGAGCAATATAAACAAAAACATTGTCGTGGTGAGCATATTCCGCTTTATATTGGCGCTTATAAGGACGCTGCCTACGCTTATAATAGCGCTGGTGTGCGCGCTGATATTCTCGCTGGGTACGTTCTCCGGCACTATAGCTATTGCGATATTTACCTTCGGCATAGTTGCAAAAATGCTTTTTGAAAGCATAGAGACCATAGACATGGGGCCGTTTGAGGCTATGGAGGCGCTGGGCGCAAACAAATTCCAGGCCTTCTGGTCTGCATGCGTGCCGCAGATACTGCCCGTATATTTGAGCCACAGCCTGTATTGCTTTGAAATGAACGTAAGGGCATCGGCGATACTTGGCTATGTCGGCGCCGGAGGACTCGGCATAACCATAAACGAGCGTATAGGCTGGCGCGATTACAACAGTCTTGGCGTGGTGCTTCTTTCGCTGTTCGTGGTGGTCGTGGTAATAGACTTTTTCAGCGAATACCTGCGCAGGAAGCTGAGCTGAGGAGGGCATGATGAAGAATAACAAAACAAAGACCAGACCAACGATAGAAGAAATAGAGCAGACTATAGATAAAAAACTGACTGCAGCCGAAATGTACGCAAACAGGCCGCGCAAGTGGCTGCTGTATATGCTGGTGGCGCTGTGCATAGCGCTGCTCGTCGGCTGGTCATCGAAGGATATAAGGTTCACGGGGCTTACCGCAACCGGTACAGAGGTTGCAAAGGGCGTGCTGCATGGCGTGTTCGGGCCTGACTTCAACCTTATGTTTGGCGGGTCGGACACTGACGTGCCGTACCTGCTTTTGCAGACGGTGGCAATAGCCGTGCTTGGCACGCTGATAGGCGCAATACTTGCTATCCCGTTTGCCTTCCTTGCATCGTTCAACATAATGCCAAAGCCTGTGGCTTATGTTGTGCGCATAATCATATTGATGATAAGGACCATACCGAGCATCGTATGGGCGCTGATGTGGATACGCGTCACCGGACCCGGAGCCGCATGCGGCGTTATAACGCAGTCCGTATGCTCTATCGGCATGATATCCAAAATGTACATCACCGCCATTGAGGACCTTGACACACATATACTTGAAAGCCTTGACGCTATGGGCTGCACGCCGTTTCAGAAGATACGCTATGGCGTTATACCGCAGCTTACGGCAAGCTTCATATCAACGACCATATACCGCTTCGATATAAATCTTAAGGACGCTACTACGCTTGGTATAGTCGGCGCGGGCGGAATAGGCGCATCGCTTGTGCAGTGCCTCAACAGCCGCCGCTGGGCAATGGTAGGCTCGTTTGTGTGGGGGCTTATGGTGCTGGTGCTTCTGATAGAGTTCGTATCGACAAGGATACGAAGGAAGCTTGCCCACGGGGCATAAGAAAAAGTGCTTTTCAATGCCTCCGCATTTATGTGCAGAGGCATTGTTGTTAAATTGGAGCTATGGATAAAAAGCTGACTATTTATTATACAAGCGATGTACACGGCTATTATTCGCCGATGGATTATGCAACGGGCAAAAGGACGGCGTCAGGACTTGCAAACTGCATGAGCGGCTTCAGCAATGCCGCGAACACGCTTATAATAGACGGTGGGGATATTTTGCAGGGCAGCCCGCTGACCTGCTATCTGTACAGCAAAAGAAAAAACGGCGAATGTGCTGCCGCAAAGCTGATGAACATTGCCGGATACGACTTTGTTACGCTTGGCAACCATGATTTTAATTACGGCAAGCATGAGATAGAAAAGTATATTGGAGAGCTGAACGCACGCTGCCTGTGCGCCAACGTTGAAGGAATAGCCAATGTTGAAAAAACGGCCGTGATTACGCTTGAGAACGGGCTTAAGGTCGGCCTTACCGGGGCCACGACACACTATGTAAGCATGTGGGAAAAGCCTGAGAACCTTGAAGGCATAACCGTAAGCGATGCGTTTGAAGCGGTAAAGCAGGCGCTTAACGAGCTTAAAAGCCAGGGCGCGGTCATTACGATATGCATATACCACGGCGGCTTTGAAAACGACGTTGCAACGGGAAAAAAGCTGTCGTCAACCGATGAGAATCAGGGCTGCAGGATATGCGAAGAGCTTGATTTTGACATACTGCTTGCCGGGCATCAGCACATGGCCGCCGAAAATGCTGTGATAAACAACACGTTCACCTGCCAGCCGGCGGACAAGGCGAAGCAGTATATAAAGATGGAAGTAAGCGTCGGCGAGGATAAAAGGGTTAAGGCGGTATCGCGCCTTATGGACGCCGGAAGCAAAACGCATGAGGCTGCAGAACGATACATCATGCCCATTGAAGAGGATAATGCGAAGTGGCTCGATACTCCCGTCGGCCATCTTGACATCGCGCTCTTGCCGTCGAGCTATATAGATATGGCTGAAAACGGCTCGTACATAGCCAACTTTTTCAACCAGGTGCAGCTTGACGCATCCGGAGCCGATATTTCGGCTACAAGCCTTGCAAACACGGTGAAGGGCTTTAATAAGGACGTGACGATAAGGGACATAGTGTCAACATATATATTCCCTAACACGCTTAAGACCGTGCTTGTTGAAAGGAGCATACTTAAAAAGGCGCTTGAAAGAAGCGCGGAGTATTTTTCAATCAATAACGATGGCAGGCTGAGCGTGAGCGGGGCTTTTTTGAAGCCCATAGAGCAGCACTTCAATTTTGATTATATTTCGGGCATAGATGTGACGGTGGACGCAAGGCGAGCCTTGGGGGACAGGGTGATTTCAATCAAGTATAATGGCTGTGAGCTTGAGGACGGTAAAATGCTGAAGCTGTGCCTTAACAACTACAGGGCTTCCGGCGCGGGCGGGTACGATGTTTACAAAAGCTGCCAAACGGTGCGCGAGCAGCCTACAGAGATAGCCGAAATGATAATAGAATATGTTCTTAGACACGGAAGCATAACCGTGGATAGAACAAGATGGCTTAAAGTCATATATTAAGGCGCGGCTGAGGCCGGGGCCGTACTATAAGGAGTCAAAGTCAATTATGAAGAACAACGTGTTTAATGTAGTGCTTTTGCAGGCATTGCCGGCATCCGGCAAGTCTGAGGTCAGGAACTTTATGGCGCATGTTGAGCCGAAAAGGCTGCAGGAGGAGTTCCACATAGGCGAAAATTTGCAGCTTGATGATTTTCCCTATGTACACATGATGCGCCGCATAGACGACGAGCTTGCCGCCATGGGCTTCGACAGGGTATTCTACCCGGGCGAGGAGCCGTTTAAGGACGGAAGGGACTGGGGAACGCTGTGCAATCTTTTGAACGAGGATTACCACGACCTGATGAACAGGAACGTTATAAAGTGCGATTCCGCGGCGCAGCTGCTTTTTGCAAGGATAGACAGGGCTGCGCTTGCGGCGGGCATTATGCCGAGACTCGGGCTGCTCGATGAAAAGGTACGAGCCAAGCTGGCCGGTATACTTGAAAAAGAAGCAAGGAAAATGCTTGATGAAAAGCATGCAGGCTATCCGGAAAGCTTTGATAACAAGACGATAATAATCGAATGTGCAAGGGGCGGGCCCGACGGGGCTGAGATGCCCTTGAGCGGCACATTCGGCTACCAGTATTCGCTGCCTATGTTCTGCCCGGAGATACTTGAGAATGCCGTTATTCTTTATATATGGGTAACGCCGGAAGAATCGCGCCGCAAAAATGCGGACAGGGCCGACCCAAACGACCCCGGCTCGAACCTGCACCACGGCGTGCCTATGGCGGTGATGCTGGGCGATTACGGCTGCGATGACATGGAGTATCTTGTTAACAATACGGAGGTTGAAAACACGCTCACCATAGCGGCGCACGGCAAAACCTACCATATACCGATCGGCATATTCGACAACCGCGTGGACAAGACGTCATTCCTGCGTGCCGAGCCGGACAAGTGGGACAAAGCTAAGGTCTATGAAGTGACAAAGGCGATAAAGCACGCAACGGATACCATGTATAAAAGCTATAATAAATAAGTCGGCCTGTGACAAAGGCGCCCCTGCCTGATTCGGGCGCCTTTGGCCTATACGACGCGACAAAAAAGTTTTCCCTAAAATCGGGCATATTTCGCATTATAATCAATATTATGCGAATTTATTTGAAAAAAGCTATTGACAACAGATGAACGGTTTGGTATCATGTTCAAGCGCGCTGAGGGAACGGACGAGAGTGCGGGAGCTCAGGGCGCAGGGCGCACCTTGAAAACTATATAGTGCAAAAGATCGAGAAACAAGCAAGTAA
>SFCQ01000007.1 GCA_004558525.1 Clostridiales bacterium | reverse complement strand
CCTTACCTGCACCTTGCCGCCGTTTTTGCCCGCAGCGGTAGGAACTATAAGCCCGTTGGCGTCAAAGCTCGACAGCCTGAACGCAGCCGTAGCCTTGCCCGGCTCAGGCGAGGTCTGGGGCTGCTGTGTTTGGGTAACTGTATATGCAAACTTCTTTTCCACAGAACAAATGCATTCCTTCGAACTTTTCGGATCCAAATGTTTATTATAAGTGAACTTAAAAGTAAACTGCTCAATAGCAGATTCACTAATTGTACCTTTGAACATACCTTTAAGGACAACAGTTATGCTTCTATCGTAGCCGTTAAGGTCTGCTGTCTTAGTGCCGTTAACAGCAACAGGACTTGCTAAAACTCCAGCATCAGCAGTTACATTTTCCAGTGTAAGCGTGCCTTCTTTGATCTTGTCATCAACAGTTATCTTTACAAGAATGTCTATACCGGCAGATGCTGGTGCAACGGATTCAACACTTATCGCTCCGCCAATACTGCGGGGCAGATGGCCGCAAAAAGTACGGCCGCCAATAAAAGTGCTGTTATTTTCTGCTTCATTGCTGTGAATCTCCCTGTTTTTCGTTATCGTTAGGCTTAGCCGCCTTTGGGCGCTTGTAAGCCGGTTCTTCGTTGTATGTAACGTCCACCACTCTGCCGTCAAGTATCTTTATCACCTTGTCGGCAAAGGCCGCCATGTTCGGGTCGTGCGTAACCATAACAAGCGTTTTGCCGCGGCTGCGCATAACCTCGCATATGGTGCGCATAACATCATCAGAGGTGTTGGAGTCAAGATTGCCCGTAGGCTCGTCTGCAAACACTATGTCAGGGTCAGTAACAAGCGCCCTCGCTATGCCAACGCGCTGCTGCTGGCCGCCGGACATCTGGGACGGCTTGTGCTTAAGATGGTCGCCTAACCCCATGACCTTAAGCGCATCTACCGCAAGCCTTTCGCGCCGCTTCCTCGGCACTCCTCTAAAGGACAACGGGAAAGCCACGTTTTCAACTGCCGTGTAGTACGGCATAAGGTTAAAGGATTGGAATATGAAGCCGACATGCTTCTGCCTGAACACGATAAGCTCGCTTTGCGTCATCTTGTCAAGCCTTTTGCCGGCTATAACTATCTCGCCGCCGGTAACGTGTTCAAGACCTGCCAGCACGTTCAAAAGCGTGGATTTTCCGCTGCCGCTCCTGCCGACTATGCAGCAGAGCTCGCCTGGCATTATGCTCAGGTCAACGCCCCTAAGCGCATGTATGTCCACGCTGCCAACGCGGTATACCTTGGTGACGTTCCTCGTCTGTATTATGGGCTGCACCGCTGCCTTTTTAGGTACGGCTTCCAATTCATATCACCCCTTATATATATTGCAAAATAAGCACGCTGAGCTTACTTTAATTTGCCAACAATAGTTTATATGCAATAAGCCGGCTTTGCAATGAAACAATTCGTGAACAAAGCGGCGGTATAACCATCACTATATGTAACGCTTACGCCGCCGCCAAGGTTGCAGTTTTTTTGCTTTATACGCAGTTTATTCCCTTGTTCATTCCTTATAGTTATCCGGCAGGGCCTTTATAGCGTCAAACACCTCTTCAAGGCCGTCAAGCTGAACGGCCTCTATCTTGCCCTCGTCGCACAGCATGGCGACTACCGGCTCCATAGGCAGCGACGCCGTTACCGGTATGTTGAACTTCTGCGCTATGGCCTTAACGCGGCTCTCGCCAAACGGATATATCCTCCTTCCGCAGTCCGGACAGGTGATATAGCTCATATTCTCAACTATGCCAAGCACGGGTATATCCATCATTCCCGCCATGTTCACGGCCTTTTCAACAATCATGCCTACAAGCTCCTGCGGGCTGGTGACGACAATTATGCCGTCCAGCGGTATGGACTGGAACACCGTAAGCGGAACGTCTCCCGTGCCCGGCGGCATGTCTATGAACATAACGTCCTCATGCTGCCATATGACGTCCTGCCAAAACTGCTTTACTACGCCGCCTATGACCGGCCCGCGCCATACAACGGGGGCCGTTACGTCGTCAAGCAGAAGGTTTATGCTCATAACGTCTATGCCTGTGGCAGTCTTTCTTGGCAAAATGCCCTGCTCCGTGCCTTCCGCCATGCCTGTCAAGCCAAAGGCCTTTGGTATGGAAGGGCCTGTTATGTCCGCATCAAGCACGGCAGTATCAAGCCCGGCCCTTTTTGCCATGACGGCAAGCATGCTTGTAACAAGTGATTTGCCTACGCCGCCCTTACCGCTTACTATGCCTATGGTCTTGTTGACCTTGCTCAGCGGGTTCAGCTTTTCAATAAAGTCGGCCGGTGATGAATTCCTGCTCGGGCAATTCTCCCCGCAGGATGAACAATCGTGGGTACAGTTCTCGCTCATGGTACGCTCCGTTCTTTTGGGATGTCTATCCCTTTAATAACAATATAATACGCCACATTTTCAATATAGTCAAAGGCGCTTAGGAGCAATACCGGACATATTTAACAAATTATCCGCTTGATTATTCTTATGATATATGGCATAGTTACTTTTGTTATCTATATACCCTTACAGGCTTATCTTAGGGCGTATATACAAGGAGCATGTAAATATGTCAAAAAAGCTTTGTGCCGCCGTTTTGTGCGCTTTAACTTTAATACTTTTATCCGGCTGTGCCGCGCCAAGCTATGTAGCTCAAAGCGCGCCAGAATACAGCCCTGCCCCCACGCCAACGGCAGCGCCTTCCCCTACCCCCACGCCTGCGCCCTCTGTTGAAGATATGGAAAAGGCCGTTGCAGAGGCGTTCGTTGCAGCTTTTACGCCGGACTTTTCGGCATATGACCACAGGTCCTCAGGCCTAACGGACATGCCGTCGCTGATAGAAAGATACCCCATCTATGCCGAGCTTTGCAGCAAGTGCGAAAATGAGGCCGCAGCCTGCGCCGAGGCTGCGGGTTTGAAGGCTCGCGCGCTTTTTGAGAGCGTTACGGAGACGGTAGTAAGCCTTGAGTCCGGACTTGACTGGCGGCTCATGGCCGCGCTGTGCGCAACGGTTGCGGAGCCGGAGCGGCAGCTTATGCAAAGCACGGGAATCAATGCCGAAATAAACGGCAAAAGTGTTCATATAAGCGTTGAGCTTCCGGATTTTGACAGGCTTTTTGAGCAGTCCGGCTATGATATATACTATGGCGCGCTTTCACTTTTCAGCTACCTTAACACGGCCTATGACGAAAACGGCCAGCTTACGGATAACGATGGCAGCTACGAGCTTAGCGACGAATACATTGCCACCATATTGGACCCGCTGCCAAAGCGGCGCATTAAGGACTGCTGGTTCCATGATAGATCCAAGGCCACGCGCAGGCATACCGGCACGGACATACGCGCAAGAGAGGGTACGGACATACCCTCCTGCACGGAAGGTACGGTGATACGGGTGGCGTACAACGATATTGCCGGCAACTATGTTGTGGTACGTGACAAGTACGGGTTTTGCTATGTATACTGCCATATGGTGGAGCTTACAACCTTTTTGGCCGAGGGTGAGCGCGTTGAGCAGGGCCAGCTCATAGGCCACGTCGGCAACACCGGCAACAGCGACGCGCCGCACCTGCATCTATCCATAATCGCGCCCGAGCATATATACATTAACCCATATCCCGTGCTGCACAGGGTAAGGTACGGAAGATGAGCTTATGCTTAAGCATAGCAAAGGACGGCTAAAGCACTAAGCCGTCCTTTTTTATTCATGCTCGGCTCTGTCAAGACTGGCCTGATATTCATATAAAAGCCGCTTCAAGCCGTCAAGGCTTTCTATGCTGTTAACGGCTCCCCTTAACGCCGCGCTTGAGCGCATGCCGCTAAGGTACCACGAAACATGCTTGCGCATCTCTATTATAGCCCGCTGGCCCCTTGTCTGCGTAAGCAGCTCCGCATGCTCTATAGCCGCGGCTATCCTTTGCCGGTATGTCGGCTTTTCATACGGCAGGCCTGCCAATGCCGCCTTTATCTCGCCAAATATAAACGGGTTGCCTTCGGCTCCCCTTGCGACCATAACCCCGTCGCAGTTTGTATAGCTCAGCATATCCAGCGCGTCCTTGCCGCTGAATATATCTCCGTTGGCTATGACCGGTATGCTTACCGCCGCTTTAACGGCGGCTATTATATCCCGGTCCGCTTTGCCGCTGTACATCTGCTGCCTTGTGCGGCCATGTATGGTAAGCATGCTCGCGCCCGCGCTTTCAAGCGTTTTTGCAAACGATACGGCGTTAACATGCTCATCGTCCCAGCCCTTTCTGAACTTGACCGTAACAGGCAGCCTGCTCGCGTTTGCGGCGGCTTCCACTATCTTTGCCGCCAGCGGCTCGTTCTTCATAAGGGCGCTGCCTTCGCCGTTTGCAACTATCTTATGCGCAGGGCAGCCCATGTTTATATCTATAAGCACAACACCTGCAGTGTTTTCGCTTATGTTCTTCGCCGCCAGCGCAACCATACCCGGCTCCGCGCCGAACAGCTGCACGCCATAGCCCATATCAAGCTCCGTTTGGGAGGGTGAAAGCAGCACGGATGTGTTTTTGTTGTTATAGTACAGCCCCTTTGCGCTTACCATCTCCGTATAAGAAAGATCAGCGCCCATATCGCGGCATATGCTGCGGAATGCCATATCCGTGACCCCTGCCATAGGCGCAAGGAACACGGCCTTTTTTGTTTTTATTATGCTGTTTATGTCAACCATTATTATGCTTGCTATCCATAAGGCTCATATCCGGCGTGGGCTTTACCTCCGTTTCCGGATCCTTTTGAAGCAGCGTTATGCTGTTTATGTACCAGCGTGAGCCTACTTTCTTAAACACCACCTGATACCTTCCCGCCTCCCACTCGGGAAGCGGCTGCTCCGTCTCGCTATCTGCAAAGTCGCTTGCAGCGTTTATTGCGGCAAGCCTTGCATCCACGGTCATGTTCGCCCTTACGCTCCAGGGCAGGACAAAAATATCCTTAACGTCAACGCGGTAATCGTAGCTTGCAACGGTAAAGTTGGCATACTCGCCCGTAGTAAGCTCCTTGTCGTTGTTTATGCACTCCTCGGTAAAATAAGGCGTAAGGTCCACATGCCCGCCGGTCTTGCCGTATTTAAGTATAGCCTCCGCCCTCTTCTGCATGCCCTCTGTCACCAATATATACAGATTGCTTACATGCAGGCCCTCTATAAACACGCCAAGGCACATGGCTACTATGGCCGCCGTGATTATAAGCGTCCTCAAAACATACCATATGGAGCGTTTTGCTATTCCGTAACTGTTGCGGGCCATAAGCGCCTCCTTATTTAATTAGATAATGATACCACACCAGGCCCCCAAAGGCAATGAACATGCTGTGAATTGCGTTTTGCCCCGCCGTTTCTTAGCTATATCTTAATGCTTTAATGGGTTGTATTTTTGTTATGATATCTGTTATAATAAATTTGTTTAATAGGGGTATTACGAAAACTAAGGAGAGACACTGGTAATGGACGTATTTTCCATTATATCCTTGTTCGGCGGACTTGCGCTTTTTCTATACGGCATGCACGCAATGAGCGCCGGACTTGAGAAGATAGCCGGAGGAAAGCTGCAATCCACGTTGCAGAAGATGACCTCACACACATCTACAAGCCTTATATTCGGCACACTTATCACAATGGCCATACAATCCTCATCAGCGCTTACGGTAATGCTGGTGGGTCTTGTGAACTCCGGCATAATGGAGCTTGGGCAGACGGTAAGCGTTATACTCGGCGGCAACATAGGCACTACAATTACAGCATGGATACTATCACTTGTAGGCATACAGGGGGACAGTATTTTTATCAGACTGCTGAAGCCTGAAAATTTCTCCCATATAATGGCGCTTATAGGCGTAATGATGCTTATGGCGTCAAAAAGCGCAAGGCGAAAGGACACAGGCGGAGTTCTTGTAGGCTTCGCTATTCTTATGTATGGTATGACGCTCATGAGCGCCTCCGTGGCTCCGCTTGCCGAAATATCGGAGTTTACGGGCATACTTACGGCGTTCAATAACCCGTTCTTCGGCGTGTTTGTCGGCCTTGTTTTCACCGGAATAATACAGAGCAGCTCTGCAAGCGTCGGCATATTACAGGCGCTTTCATTGACCGGCTGCGTTACATACGGCATGGCCATACCGCTCATTTTAGGCATTAACATAGGCACATGCGTAACGGCGCTTTTATCGAGCATAGGCACCACAAGGAACGCGAAAAGGGTAGCTATAGTTCACCTTACAGGCAAGGTGATAGGGGTAGTATTCTGCATGATAGTGTTCTATGGCCTTAACGCCATAGTCGGCTTTAGCTTTATGGATAATCCGCTGAGCGTAGGCGAAGTAGCCATTTGCCATACGGTATTCAACATAATCACAACGATGCTGCTGCTGCCTATGCGCAAGACGCTTGTAAACATATCGAAGCTTATCATTAAAGATAGAAGCAGCAAAGACGTGGAGGTGTTCCTTGACGACAGGCTGCTGCTCTCCCCCGGTCTTGCAGTACATGAAAGCTTCAATATGGCCGTAAAGATGAGCGATATCGCAAGGCGCTGCGTACTGAGCGCCATGGGGCTTATGCTCAATTACGACAATGATGTGGCTGCAAAGGTCAAGGAACAGGAGACTGAGCTTGACAAATACGAGGATAAGCTCGGCACGTTCCTTGTCAAGCTATCCACATCTGCATTGAGCGAGAGCGACAGCGCGAACGTATCCAAGCTATTGCACAACATAGGCGATTTTGAGCGCATAGGCGACCATGCGCTGAACATAAGGCAATCCGCAAAGGAGATGCGGGACAAGGGGCTTTCGTTCAGCGTGCATGCGTCAGAAGAGGTATCTCTCTTATTCGATGCATTGAAGGAGATACTCACGCTTGCTATGGACTCCTTTGTCAACGACGATCTTGAGAAGGCCGCCAAGGTGGAGCCGCTTGAGCAGGTTATAGACGTGCTCATAGGCCAGATAAAGCGCAAGCACATAGAAAGGCTGCAGCAGGGGCGCTGCACCATAGAGCTTGGCTTTATATTGAACGATCTTTTGAACAACTGCGAAAGGATAAGCGACCACTGCTCCAACATCGCCGTATGCGTTACCGAGATAGACAGGGGCGAATTTGATACGCACGAATATCTCAACGCCATAAAGACCGGCAATGACGAGCGCTTTAAGGCCGACTTTGCCATGTATGCCAAGAAATACGAGCTTAAGTACTCCAAATAGGCTTGAGCGGCCGGCGCCACCGCGCCGCTTTCCCCTATGCCTTGTACAGCATGCGCAAGCATGGCTGACAGGCCGCCATAACGATAAAAATGCGTCCGCAGCCTCAGCGGGCGCATTTCGTTTGCACGCGTTGTACACATCACTCTCCATAGCTCGATTTTGGCCGCTTCTCAGGAAAAAACCGATGGAGTAAGGCTGTATATGATTGTTGAAAACCGCTTGGATTACTCTTGCAACGGCTAATGGGTATTAAGTCCGCACGGCAGGTACAGCACAAAAAGTACAAAAAAGAACCGGCTTCCACTCTTCCAAGTAATAAGTCCCGGTTCTTCTAAGGTTTTGGAGCTGATACCCGGATTCGGACCGGGGACCTCGTCATTACCAATGACGCGCTCTACCGACTGAGCTATATCAGCTTATCATTGCGCGGCTATACCGCGTCAACGAGATATATTATACTCACTATTGCCGATATATGCAAGGACTTTTTTTGACAAATTTTCTGCCGGCTGATATTGAAGGCTCTAAGCCGCTTTTTCAGGCTTATAAGCAGCAAATATCGCTGCGGAACATAAAATAGCGTTATACTCACTTGAATATAACGAGCTCCTGTGCTACAATAGTAAAAACCCATGATACCATCAGTTGAGAAAGAGGGCCTGCTATGCTATCTGCCAACGGTAAGGGCACAAAAACAGCCGTTATATGGCTTCTGGCAGCTTTTTTGATCGTAGCGTTCGCGGTATCGCTGACTATGGGCAGACTGAATGTGCCTATCGCCGAGGCTGTTAAGATACTGCTCAGCAGGATAGGGCTTTATTCCTCCGCACCGCAAAGAACATGGTCCGATCAAATGGAGAAGGCCGTTATCAACATAAGGCTGCCGCGCATAACCCTCGCATGCATGATTGGCTGCTGTCTCAGCGCAGCGGGGGCCGCCTATCAGGGGGTGTTCAGGAACCCTATGGCCTCGCCTGATATACTCGGCGCAAGCTCAGGCGCGGCATTTGGCGCGGCCTTAGCCATACTTATGGGCGCATCGAGCGGCATGATAACGTTGAGCGCTTTTATATTCAGCATGCTAACCGTTTTGCTCGCCATGCTCATAGCCAAAAGGGCAAGGGGAGACGGCGTGGTAAACCTTATACTTGCCGGAATTATGCTAAGCTCGCTGTTCTCCGCCGGAACATCATATATTAAGCTTGCTGCGGACCCGAGCAACCAGCTGCCGGCGATAACCTATTGGCTCATGGGCAGCCTTTCGGGAACAAGGCACAATACCGTCTATATGGCGGCAATACCCATGCTGGCAGGCTGTGTGACGCTTATATTGAGCCGCTGGAGGCTCAATCTGCTTACGCTGGGCGATGATGAGGCGCGCAGCATGGGCGTAAACGCGGCTTTGCTGCGGGCTGTGGTAATAGCCGCGTCCACGCTGATAACGGCGGCAAGCATAGCCTCAGCCGGGATGATAGGCTGGGTGGGCCTTGTCGTGCCGCACATGGCAAGAAAGCTCGTAGGCAGCGATTATAGGCGCCTCATGGGCGCAAGCATGCTGTTAGGCGCAAGCTTTCTTCTTATAGTGGACGATGTTTCAAGGAATCTTACCGCTGCCGAGATACCTATAGGCATACTTACCGCGTTCGTAGGCGCGCCGTTCTTTATATATCTTCTATGCTCAAGGAGGAAGCCCGTATGAGCATAAGCATAACCGCGCTTACCTACAGCTACGGCTTAGGCTTCGGCAATGCGCTTGACAAGCTCAGCTTTACGGCTGACGACGCCGAGGTGACCGCCATATTAGGCCCCAACGGCGCAGGCAAAACGACGCTTTTCCGCTGCATACTTGGCTTGAACGGCAGCTATGGCGGCAAAATAGACATAGACGGCAAAAGCGCCGCCAGCCTGAGCGCAAAGGAGCTTGCCGGGCTATGCGCGTACATACCGCAGAGCTACAGGGGCGTTTTTGATTATACGGTGGAGGAAATGACGCTGATGGGTACGACAGGAAGCGTGCAGCCGCTATCCTCCCCTAAGGCAAATGAGCTTAAGGCGGCGCGTATGGCGCTTGAAAGGTGCGGCATAGCGCATCTTGGGCAGAGGAGCTTTATGCGGCTCAGCGGCGGTGAAAGGCAGCTTGTGCTTATAGCGAGGGCAATAGCGCAGCGCTCGCGCACGCTTATAATGGACGAGCCGACAGCCAACCTTGACTTCGGCAACCAGACGATGGTGATGGAGCTTTGTCGCTCGCTTGCAAGGGAGGGCTACGCCATACTGCTTTCAACGCACAACCCCATGCATGCGTTGTGGTATGCGGATAAGGCGGTTGCCATAAAAAACGGCTCCGCCATAGCCTGCGGAAGCCCTGACGAGGTCATGGACGAGCAGCTTATAAGGGCGCTGTACTCGGTAGAGGCAAGCATAGTTCAGACCGAAAAAGGAACGGCTATATTCCCGGGAAGGGATAATGTATAAGATAATTATACATGGAGGAAAAGCATGAAGCACATCACAAGAATAGCCGCGCTTATGCTGGCTGCGCTGTTTGCGCTTAGCCTTATTGGCTGCAACAGCAACGCTCAGATACAGTCCGAGCAGACGCAGGCTCAGAGTGAACAAACTCCGGCCCAGCCCGAGCAGACTCCGTCCGAGCCGGAGCAGACGCCCTCTCCCATGGAGCAGCCCGACATGCGCGAGTTCACCGACTCCGTTGGCAGGACCGTTGAGCTGCCTTATGAGATAACAAAAGTAGCCGTATCCGGCCCGCTGACGCAGATAGTGCTGTTTGCACTGTGTCCGGATAAGCTTGTAGGCGTATCCGGCGCATGGAGCAAGGACGCTGAAAAGTACATAGCGGCGGAGTATTACAACCTGCCCGAGCTTGGCCAGCTTTACGGCGGCAAGGGCGAGCTTAACCTTGAAACGCTGCTTGATAGCGGCGCGCAGGTCGTGATAGACGTCGGCGAACCCAAGGGCAGCGTTAAGGAGGACCTTGACGCGTTGAGCGAGCAGACCGGCATACCGTTCGTGCATATCACGGCTACGCTCGAGAGCATGCCGGAAGCTTACCTGAAGCTTGGCGAGCTGCTCAACATGCCCGCGGAGGCCGAAGCGCTCGCCGCATATTGTGAGGAGCATTATACCATGATAACCAAGCTCATGGAGGGCGCAAGCAAGGTCAAGCTGCTATATTGCCTTGGCGATGAGGGGCTGAACGTTATAGCCAAGGGCAGCTACCATGCCGAGGTGATAGACCTTTTGAGCGACAATGCAGCCATAGTGGACGAACCAAGCTCAAAGGGCAGCGGCAACGAGGTGGACATGGAGCAGATAATGCTTTGGGACCCCAATGTAATAATATTTGCGCCGGACAGCGTGTACTCTAAGGTGGGCGAGGATGAGCTTTGGAATGACCTTAAGCCCATAAAGGACGGCAAATACTATGAAGTACCGTTCGGCCCGTACAACTGGCTCGGCTTCCCGCCCAGCGTGCAGAGGTATCTTGGCATGCTGTGGCTCGCTAAGCTGCTTTATCCGGACGCGGCAAGCTACGATATGTATACCGAAACTGCCGAATACTTCAAGCTATTCTATCACTGCGACCTTACCGAGGGGCAGTACAACGAGCTTGTTGCGAACTCGATAGCTGCCGTCAGTTAAGAACTAACGCCTCAACAGCGAGCAGCCGGCACAATTTCTCCGGCTGCTCATTTTTTTTATTATAGAAAATGGGAAGAGCCGCTTCATTGAGCCGTCAGGCTCCTGCGGCTACTCTTCCGCCTCGGCCATTCTGTAGCCAACGCCCATCTCTGTCAATATATAGCGCGGCTCGGCGGTGGATTCCTCTATCTTTCTTCTTATGTTGGCCATGTTTACCCTCAATATCTGGTTCCCCTGCCTTGCGTTAGGGCCCCATATATGCTTTATTATCGAATCATAAGTAAGCACGCGGCCGGAGTATTGGCTCAGCAGAGACACTATCTTGTATTCGTTCTGTGTCAGGTGAACATCCTGCCCCTTAACATAAACGCGGCGCTTGTCGTAATCAACAACAAGCTCGCCCGTTTTGAATACGCCGTTTGGGCGCTTTGCCCTCTCGCCTTCCCTCAGTTGAACATGCCTTAACGCCGTGCGTATGCGCGCAAGCAGCTCGCTGGCGCCGAAGGGCTTGGTTATATAGTCATCGGCTCCGGCTTCAAGGGCCATAACCTTGTCGCGCTCTCTGGTGCGGGCAGAAACGACTATTATAGGCACATTTGACCAGCTGCGCACGCTTTGTATTATGCTCTGCCCGTCTATATCCGGTAAACCAAGGTCGAGTATGATAACGTCAGGACAATGCGAGGTTATAAGCATAATAGCCTCCGCACCGTTTCTGGCGAACATGGTTTCGAAATTATTGGCTTCAAGTATTGTGCCAATAAAGCTTGCAATGTTGGGCTCGTCCTCAACAATAAGTATAAGATATTTGTTACTCATGCTGCCTCCTGTTTATATTTTTAGCCTATGGCTGAGCCTGCTCGTCCACTTCGTCCTGGTATATGTCCATGCCGTCGACTTCATCCGTATTATCCAGCGGAAGGGTGAATTCGAACACTGCTCCCCTGCCGCTGCCGTTGTAGGCCCGCATCTGGCCGCTGTGGGCCGCAACTATGGTGCTGCACACGCTAAGGCCAATGCCCATGTTGCGCTTTTTATCCTCGCTGCTGCCGAGGCTGTGCTTGTAGTCGCCGTTTAGTATATGCGGCAAAAGCTCCGGATCTATGCCCTTGCCATCATCGCTGACCCTGAAGAGCGCATTGTCGCCGTCCCTTATAATATCAAGGCATATTCTGGTCGCGCCCTCGGCATGCGCAGCCGCGTTTTCCAGCAGGTTCAGCAGCACCTGCCTTATCAGCATGCCGTCCATGGGCGTTATCAGCACCTCCTCAGGCACATGCACGACAACATTTGCCTGCGGAAAATTCTTCCTGAATAAAGAAAGCGCGCTCGCGGCCACCTCCTCGGCAGCCTCGGGGGATTTTGTTATGTCCGCCCCGCCGGGGGCATCCATCCTTGTCACTATGAGCAGGTTCTCAACGAGCCTTATCAGCCATTGCGCGTCCTCGTCTATCTGGCTTATCAGCTTATTCTTCTCCTGAACCGATATCGCATCCCCGCTTTCGATAAGCGCCGAGCATGCGCCGGATATGGCCGTCAGCGGCGTCCTCAAATCGTGCGACACGGCCCTTAGCAGATTGCTGCGCATGCGCTCCCTTTCGGCCGCCACCATAAGCTGCTCCTGCTCCTTTATCCTTGCAGTCAGCGCGCAGGTTATAATGGCCGTCGCCAGCATGCAAAGCATGGATATAGGATAACCCGTAATAGTAAAATTGAATTTGCAATACGGGTATGTAAACAGCAGATTGACCATCAGCACGCCGAGAATGCTCGCGGCGACGCCGTAAAAATAGCCGTCGGTCAACCTTGATATTACGAGAACCGCAAGCACGAACAGGAGCGGCTCAAACGACTCATTACCCGCCAGGGGTAAAAGCAGATAACACAGCGCCGTTGCCAACAATAGCGCGCACAGCGTTATAAGCGTATCCTTAAGGCTCAGCCTGAACGCCTTTTTCCTGACGCCACGCCCTGTTTTTTTATTCTTCATTTACCGTCCTCTTTTGCATGAGCCTCTGCCATGCTTTGAGCATGGCGCAGCAATTTGTGAATTAAAGCAGTTTTACACTAATAATTTACATCGTTTTTGTCTTTTATGCAACGCTATATATATCCAAAATAGAGCATAATAAATGCTTCCTTAACGATTTTATTCCCATCTTAATGCCATCTTTATATTCCTGCAAAAGCAAAGGCGGGGAGCTTATCCCCCGCCGCGGTGCGATATCAAAGTCTTCTCCAGCTTTCTTCCTTTATAGGCGTTCTGCCGCGCATAGCATTGTCTATCTCCTTCACCATGCGCTCTATGTCCTTGTTCAGCGTACCCTTAAGGTTAACGTAGTTGGAAGCATGGTTGGCCCTGAACACTGTGCCTTCGCTATCCATGTTTTTAAGCATCAATCCGCTTTCGTTAAGCGCTATCAGCGGCGATATAGGCTTAAGCAGCCCCTGCCTGTATTCGTCATACATCTTGCAGCCAGGCTCCAGCATAAGCGAAAGCAGCCCGAAATAGTCCGGCTTCATCTCACTTACGGCCTTGGCCGTAGCTATGGCATGAGAAGCCGAGCCCTCCTCGCCGGCAAGCCCCAGTATTGCCGTAAGCGATATGGCAAAGCCCGCCTTTTTCGCCCTTTGCCCCGCAAGCACTATCTCGGCGGCGGTAGCTCCCTTGTCTATGCGCTCAAGCACCCCATCATCGCCCGATTCAAGGCCCATGTACAGCAAATCTATTCCGGCTTCATGCAGCAGCTCAAGCTCGCCGTCCGTCTTTACCAATATGCTCTTTGGCGATGCATACATGCTTACCCTTTCACATTCTGGAAAGACTCTCTTTACGGCATTAAGTATAATCAGCTGATCCTCAGTATTTCTGATAAAAGCGTCCCCATCGGCAAAGAATATGCGCCTTATCCTGTTGGAAAAGCCGCGCGCCGTCTCAAGGTCGGCGATAACGTCCTCAGCTTTTCTTATCCTGAAGCTCTTTTCCTTATACATCGTGCAAAAAGCGCAGCGGTTGTGGCTGCACCCTATCGTCGCCTGCACTATAAGGCTGAACGCCTCGCTTGGCGGGCGGAATATCCTGCCTTCATAAAAGCCGCCCAACTTACTTTTCCTCCCCTATATCCCCCGTCTTAGGCTCTGTTTTTGCTTCTGCTTTAACCGCGCCGCTATCGGAGGCCTGTTCATGCGTAAGCTTGTAATAGTATTGCAGTATGTCTCGCCTTGTAACTATGCCTATAAACGAGCCAAGGTCGTCCGTAACGGGCACAAAGTTCTGGTTCTGCGCCATAATAAACAGGTCCTCAAGCGAAGCGTTGACGTTAACGGACTGGTTGTGGCCCTCCCTCAGTATATCCTTGACGCACAGCCTTTCCTGCGCATGGTTATCCCATGCGGATTCGTCCGTAAGCTTCCACAAAAAGTCACCCTCCGTAACGGTGCCTCTGTAATGGCCCTCCCTGTCCAGCACAGGTATTGCGCTGTAGCCATAGTGGCGCATCTTTTCAAGTCCCTGCCTAAGGGTGTTGTCGTAATAGATATAGGCCGTGCTCACCTTTGGCCTTAAAAAAAACAGTACGTTCATCGATGCCCTCTTGATCTATATGATAAGCGCTCGCTTATATGAATATTACCATAAATGCGCGCACAAATGGTGACAGCATTGTTAAATAAATGCCGCGTTATATTAAAAAATATCGTAAGCCGCCTTATTTATGGAACAGCTTTTTCGTTTGATATTTCGGCTCGCAGGTCAGGTTGACGCCAAGCTTCCTGAAGGTGGCCGTATCCACGCCGGAAAGTATCACCGAGGAGTGCGCCTCGCACCCTCTCAGCTTCGCAAGCTGGCGCATGGCAAGGTCGGCCGTGGGGTTAGTTGCCGCGCAAATGGAAAGCGCGATAAGTATCTCGTCCGTATGCAGCCTTGGGTTGTGGTTGCCAAGGTGCTTAGTCTTAAGGTCCTGTATAGGCCCTATTATGATGGGCGATATAAGGTGTATATCGTCCTGTATCCCGCCAAGCGCCTTAAGGGCGTTTAGCAGCAGCGCCGCGCTTGCGCCAAGCAGGTTGCTGGTCTTGCCGGTTATTATCCTTCCATCCGCAAGCTGCAATGCTGCCGCAGGCTGGCCGGTAGCCTCCGCCTTTGCAAGGCATCTGGCAATAACGGGCCTGTCCGCCTCGGTAAGCCCAGCCTGGTTCATGAGCAGCTGTATCTTTTGCACCGTCGCCTCGCCGCCAAGGCCCTGCCTGTGCTGGCAGCGTTCGGCGTAGTAGCGGCGTATTATCTCCTGCCTTGAAGCTTCCCTGCATACCTCATCGTCTACTATGCAGCAGCCGGCCATGTTAACGCCCATGTCCGTGGGCGATTTGTACGGGCACACGCCGTATATCTGCCTGAATATTGCGGAAAGCACCGGAAATATCTCAACATCTCTATTATAGTTTACCGTTGTTTCGCCATAAGCCTCAAGGTGGAACGGGTCTATCATGTTCACGTCGTTAAGGTCGGCCGTAGCGGCCTCATATGCCAAATTGACCGGATGCTTGAGCGGCAGATTCCATATGGGGAACGTCTCAAACTTGGCATAGCCCGCCCTTACGCCCCTTTGATGTTCATGATAAAGCTGGCTCAGGCATACTGCCATTTTCCCGCTGCCGGGGCCCGGGGCCGTTACTACTATAAGCGGCCTCGTAGTCTCTATATATTCATCCTTGCCGTAGCCATGTTCGCTTACTATAAGCTCCACATTGCTGGGATAACCGTCTATCGGGAAGTGCCTGTATACCTTTATCCCAAGCTCCTCAAGCCTTTTTTTGAACGAGTCCGCCACGGGCTGATTCCTGTATTGCGTAAGCACAACGCTGCCTACATAAAGCCCTATCGCCCTGAACGCGTCTATAAGCCTGAGCACGTCAAGGTCATACGTTATGCCAAGGTCGCCGCGCACCTTGTTCTTTTCTATATCAGAAGCGTTTATGGCTATCACTATCTCCGCCTTATCCTTAAGCTGCATCAGCATCCTCACCTTGCTGTCCGGCTCAAAGCCAGGCAGCACCCTTGAGGCGTGATTATCGTCAAACAGCTTGCCGCCGAACTCAAGGTACAGCTTGCCGCCAAATTGTTCTATTCGGTTAAGTATGTGTTCGGACTGCATGGAAAGGTACTTGGCGTTGTCAAAACCTATCTTCATAGTATGCTCATATCCTCCTTGGTGATCTGCTCATAAGCTCGCTTCTTTAGCTTTTATGTCTAAATTAAAAAGATAATCGGAAGCGGGCCTGAACCTGCTTCCGAATCGTGTGCCTTGTTTATAGTACAACTATTTTGGCTCGATTTCAAGTATATACCCAACTTTTTTGTCAATACACGTATAGCCCGTTTACATACATGCCAAGATAGGCAAGCTGCAGCAGTATGCAAACCGCCGTAACCGCAATATCATACTTTCTTTCGTCCGTATTGGCGGCAATGCTGAACGTGAGCGGCAGGCATGCGGTAAGATACCTTGGCGCGCTTAACAGCCACGTCGCGCCGCAGGCAACGACAAAGTATGCCAGAAAGTAGGCCGTGTAGCTTGGCCTCAGCCTCTTCGTGCCCATGCGCATAAGTATTAGCGCCGCAAAGCTTGCCAGCAGGTTCGGTATCCACAGGCCCCACAAAAGCGCGCTCTCCCCCCGTTTGGCGGCGCTCACGGCGGCGTTGAGCTGCGTTTCGGCAGCTTCAAAGAAGAAACCGAACCCCTGCGACCAGTGCTCCTTCTGGTACCGCATAAACGTAAACGCATCCCCTGTTACGCTGTAGTTTATATAAAGATAGCCTATCAGCCCAAGAGGCACCAACAAAAGGCAGAGCGCATTGAGCACAAGCCGCCTTTTATCCTCTTTAAGCGTGCTGTTTTTATACGCGCTTATAAAATCTTCCGTTATTTCCCAGGCAATAAATACAATCATCAGCCCGCCCACGGATCTGGTAAAGCCGGAAAGAGCGGCCAATACGCAGGCTATAAGATACTTCTTTCTCCTTGTGAAGTATATAGCTGCGGCGCTGAGCATTATGAAGAGCGCCTCCGTCATGGGCGCCGCCATAAAGAAAGCTGCCGGCATGGCAAAGGCGTATTTAACGCTCCTTAGCGCGGCCTCCCTTTGCATATCTACAGCCGCGGCCTCGTATATAAATATTCCCGCTATTATGGACATTACTGCCGATACCGCCATTGCGGAGACGAAGGTGTTGTTAAGCGCAAGGTTAAACAGCCATATCACGCATGGGTACAGCGGAAAGAACACTATATGGAACCTTGGGTCGCCCTCGGTAACATACCAGCGCTCCGCTATGCCAAGATAGCTTGCGGAATCGCTCCTTGTCCACACGTCCTCAAGCGTATCCCACAGGCCGCCCGGGTAGGTTTTGCCGTAGCTGTACAGGATATAAGCCGCTATCAGCACCACGGCCCTTGAAAGCAGCACAAACAGCGCTATTTCAGCCCAGGGATGCCTTCTCGCCCGCCTTAAGCTCCTTGGCCCGAGCATGTCGTCCGGGCTCAGCGCAGCGGCTCCTACAGCCTCAAACGGCCGCATGCACAGCGCCACCCCCACGGCTATGAACAGCACGGTCATAGCGCCGCCGCATATCAGTGCGGAAAGCGTCTGCTCCGCGCTGAGCGTGCGCCATATGAATACTGCCGCCACGATAAGGGCAAATGCGGATGCGGTTATTGTTTTCCATCTCTTATCCATGCTTAAAGTATAACACAACTTCTCTACGCTAACAACTTGCTTGCAGGAAAACGCCATATTGCGGCGAATTTTGATAATGCGATATTTTGCCATCATTCGAGAGGGGCGCTCAAGCCCCAAAGGACTTGATTGGGAACGATTCTGCGTTCTCGTCAACAGATGATCACAAGGGGTGATAAGCTTGCATAATAAAAGCCTTGCCGATGCGGCAAATACGGAAAAACGGGTTTTCAGGAAGCTAAGCGTTGAAGAAGCGCACCTTGCAAATGCGCTTGCCGATAAAACCAAGCAATACGGTTTTAAGCATTGGGACGAATACTATCCCACGTTGGAGATATTTGAGCTTGATGCGGCTGCCGGCGAGCTTTTCGGCTGCTTTGTTGATGAAAAGCTGGTTTCCATAATAACCGTGTCATTTTCAAAAGAGGAAATTGAGGATGTTTTGGCGGTCTCCGCCGGTATCTGGTCCAAGGCGGACAAGCCTTCCATGCTAAGCAGGCTATGCGTAGATCCGGATTACAGGCGCATGGGCATAGCCACGTTTATGATGCGGCAGGCGGCCATTCAAGCCGGGCAAATGGGCGCGGACATGCTGTGGCTGCTCGTAGCTACGGATAACGCCGATGCAATAGGTATATACATTTCTTTGGGCTATACCAAGGTCGGCTCGGTCCATATTTGGGACAATGATTTTTATTGCTACGAGCTAAGCATATAAAAAGGGGCGCTCGCGCCCCAAAGCATCGAAAAAGTGGCGTAAGGCCACTTTTTCGGGTTTTGCCTTTTTAGGCTTTATCTTTTTAGTCTTTCCATCACCGCGCTGAGCCTTGTAAGCTGCTCCTGGTTCAGCATGGGCGCTATCCTGGCCGCCACCTCGTTTAGCTGCGCCTCGTCTATCATGCCCTCGCTCCTGCCCTTTATCAGCTCGTTCATAAGCTCCGTCTCGCTCTTTGATCCATAGTAGCTTACGGCGTCCTCCATGTTTTTAAGCTGCTCCGGATCGGCCGAGCTTATCAGCCTTTCATAGTCCTCCTTGCCGGTGTTGCTCTTGCCGTTATGTTGCCCGTTTGAATAGCCCCTAAGGTCGCGTTTCACGCATATCAACTCCCTTCAAGCCATTTATATGAGCATATTCGGCCAATGGTTCAAAAAGTCCGTTTTTTGCATACATTGGATTAGAAAGCCCTTATAGAATACCGGTACCGACAGGAGGATAGCCAATGCAGCGAACGCTGAACAACATGCAGCAGACCCAGAACCGCGATCAGCGGCAGCCACAGCAGCAGACCTCGCCGGCATACACAATGGCTGCCCGCATACGCAACGAGCAGGGGCGTGAGCGCGCGGGCGAGTATCTTCTTGCCATGCAGCCGTTCCTTGCCCAGGGCGAAAGGGAGCATATAGCCGCGTCTCTTGATATACCAATACCGCAAAGGCCCCAGCCTCAGCCGCAGTATTCGCAGCCGCAGCAGCAGGGCTTTTCCTCTGCGCAGTTTTCTCCTCAATTCAATATGCCAAATTCACAGCCACGCGGCGGCATGAACGACCCCTTGCAGCTTATGCAGCTTTTGTCAGGCCTTGGCATGATGGGGCAAAAGCCGCAGTCCGGCTCCGCTCAAGCCTCGCCCATGGGCGCAAACCCGCTTATGCTGGCGCAGCTTCTTGGCAGCATGATGGGCAAGCGTTAAGCATAGCGGAGTAACTCGAACCTGCTATGCTTAAGCGGCCGTATTCGCCCCGCTGTTACACTATATCTATCCAGATAGCGTTCTATTTCTATTGCCACTTTATTTTCCCTTTTTTGTTGTTTTCGTCTGCTTTTTCTCCGGATGCATCTGCTTTGGCTTTTCTATTTCGGGAAAGACGTCCTCATCCTCCGGCCATGCGAATTTGTCGTTTTTAAGCCTTGTATTCTTGCCGTTACGCTTGGCGACCTGCTCGGGGAACTCGTTAAGGCGCTTAAGCGCATATCTTGCCGCAAGCCATGCACCGCCTATCACTATAAGCCACAATGCTATGCGCATGACCTCCCCGCCGCCGCACATGCCGCTTATCTCTTCTATATTATAGGCTATGGCGATCATCAGCGTATACAAGCCCGCTCCTATCGCCCATTTGCCCCTGTTAACAAGCAATGCAAGCAGCAGCACCATCACCGGCTCAATAAACACAATCACCAAAGAGGGCATGGTAATATAGAACAGCGCCCAGCCTTTCGGCATATTTATTCCATTTTGAGCCGCGGCCAGCAGATTGGCTATCACCGTAAAGCCCCTGCTGTATAGCATAGGCACGCACAGGCCAGCGCTCATCGCCAGCGTATCAACGGCGCTGATTTTGTTCTTATAAGCTATCCTGAACGCAAGCAGAAGCGCCGCAGCCTCCATCGCGCCAAACAGCAGCCATTTTATTATGAGCGCAGGAGCACTTTTGAAAAAGTCAAGCTGTGCTTCCTCATATATGAGCAGCACTATCGCGCTCAGTATAGTAGAGGCAAATATAGTCGCCATGCCTGCGGCAAGCGGCTTAAACACCTTTGCTCCCTCTTTTTTGACTATGAACATGGCCACAATGGGCAGGCACATCATTGCGATAGCTATTATCACGCCAAGTATAACAAAAAGCATATCTTCTCCTATAGGCTGTTATTTGCTCATAATTATAACAAAATCGGGCCGTTATGAAAACAGCCCGACGTGTTTTTATTTTGTTTGTCAGCCTTTATCAGACAAGCTCTATAACGGCCATCTCTGTTGCGTCGCCGCGACGGGGCCCAAGCTTGTATATGCGGGTGTAGCCGCCCTTGCGTCCATCGTACTTGGGAGCTATTTCACGGAACAGCTTCTCAACCACGGGATTGGGGGTCTGCTTGGCGCGCTCTGCATATTCGCTCTTGGATTCCTTGTCCTTCTTGGGCAGGGGCATATCATAAAGATAGGCCATCATTTGCCTGCGGGCATGCAGCTTGGAGGGCATATCGTTGATCTTTTCGACCTTAACGATCTGCTGCTTATCGTTGCGGGTTTCCTTTTCAACGGTAACGGTGTTCTTGTATTCGCTGACAGCAAGGGTGATAAGCTTCTCCGCTATGGGGCGCACTTCCTTAGCGCGGGCTTCGGTGGTAACGATTTTACCGTTCCACAGCAGCGCCGTGGTAAGATTGCGAAGCATTGCGTTGCGGTGATCGCTCGCCTTGCCAAGTTTACGGTTTGGCATTTGTTTTTCCTCCTAATTAGTCTTCGTTGTGACGGAGCGAGAGGCCCAATCCAACCAGTTTCTGCTGGACCTCCTCCAGCGATTTACGGCCAAGGTTACGAACCTTCATCATCTCTTCCTCATTACGCTGCACAAGCTCTTCAACCGTGTTTATGCCGGCGCGCTTAAGGCAGTTGTAGGAGCGGACGGAAAGATCGAGCTCTTCAATAGTCATCTCAAGTATCTTTTCCTTCTTGTCCTCTTCCTTTTCAACCATTATTTCCACGCCCTGAACATGCTCGGTCAGGTTGATGAACAGGCACAGATGCTCGGTCAATATCTTTGCCGCCAAGCTAACCGCTTCGTCCGGCCTTATTGTATCGTCCGTCCAGATCTCAAGCGTAAGCTTATCATAATCGGTTATCTGACCAACACGGGTGTTCTCCACACGGAAATTCACCTTGCGTATGGGAGTGAATATGGAGTCCACGGCGATCTGCCCTATGGGCATATCGGGGCGCTTGTTCTTGTCCGCGGAAACATAGCCGCGGCCATGCTCGAGTATAATTTCCATCTCAAGCTTGCCGTTGGGGCCGAGGCTTGCAATATGCAGATCCGGATTCATTATCTCCACATCCGCATCGGCGATTATGTCGCCGGCCTTTACTTCGCACTCGCCATGGGCGCTTATGGATACCTTCTTTGGTCCTTCGCCGTGCAGCTTTACGCAAAGCTCCTTTATGTTCAGGACTATCTCGGTCACATCCTCGCGCACGCCCTCTATTGTGGAAAACTCATGCAGTACGCCGTCTATCTTTATCGATGAGGCGGCGACCCCGGGCAGTGAGGAAAGCAGCACCCTGCGCAGGGAGTTCCCAAGGGTGGTGCCGAAGCCGCGTTCCAGCGGCTCCACCACAAAACGACCATAGCTGTCGGAGATTTCCTCGCACTCGATTTTGGGTCTTTCGATTTCTATCATTTTTACTTCCCCTCTCTTGATGTTTGGTCAGTCGATAAGGGTCGCGGACCGCTTCATTACCTGGAGTAGAACTCGACGATGAGATTCTCCTCGATGGTGAGGTCGATATCATCGCGCTGGGGCATCTGGGCGATCTTACCGGTCAGGTTCTCGCTGTCAAGCTCAAGCCACTTGGGTATGGGCTTGCTGGCGCCCTGCTCGCGCAGATCCTTGAAGTTAGCCATGTCGCGGCTGCGCTCACGCACGGTGATGGTCTGGCCGGGCTTCACAAGGTAGGAAGCGATGTCGACCTTGGCGCCGTCTACGCGGATATGGCCATGGGTAACGAGCTGACGGGCCATGGGACGGCTGGGAGCGAAGCCCAGGCGGTACACCACGTTGTCAAGCCTTCTTTCGAGCAGGCACAGCATGTTGTCGCCGGTTACGCCGCGCATGTTGCTGGCCATGTCATAGTACTTGCGGAACTGGGACTCGCTTATGCCATAGGCACGGCGGCACTTCTGCTTCTCGCGGAGCTGGAGGCCGTATTCAGACTGCTTGCGCTGCCTGGCCTGGCCATGCTGTCCCGGAGGGGTGTGGCGCTTGATCACAGCGCACTTAGCTGAATAGCAACGGTCGCCCTTAAGGAAAAGCTTCTCGCCTTCCCTGCGGCACTGTCTGCAAACGGAATCAGTATATCTTGCCATTTGTCTGTCTCCTTAAACTCTTCTACGCTTGGGCGGACGGCAACCGTTGTGCGGTATCGGCGTCACGTCCTTTATCATGTTGACCTCAAGACCTGCGGTCTGGAGGGCACGGATAGCGGCTTCACGGCCGGAACCGGGACCCTTTACATAGACCTCAACGGTGCGCAGGCCATGCTCCATAGCTGCCTTGGCGGCAGTCTCGCTGGCAGTCTGTGCCGCGAAGGGGGTGCTCTTCTTGCTGCCCCTGAAGCCCAGCCCACCGGCGGACGCCCAAGATATGGCGTTGCCCTGCAGGTCAGTGATGGTTACCATCGTGTTGTTGAAGGAGGAGCGGATGTGGGCAGCGCCGCGCTCGATGTTCTTCTTCTCGCGGCGTTTGCGGGTACCCGCCTTCTTGACCTTACCTTTTGCTGCTGCCATTTTCCATTAACCTCCCTTATTTCTTCTTGCCGCCAACCTGACGCTTGGGACCCTTGCGGGTACGCGCGTTCTGCTTGGTGCTTTGGCCGCGCACGGGCAGGCCCTTACGATGCCTTACGCCGCGATAGCAGCCGATCTCTATCAGCCTCTTGATGTTCATGGAAGTTTCGCGCCTGAGGTCGCCTTCCACCTTTATGTTATGGTCGATATAGTCCCTAAGCTTTGCAACGTCAGCTTCGCTCAGGTCGCGCACACGGATATCAGGATCGACGCCCGTGGCTGCGAGGATGTCCGTAGCGGTCTTGCGGCCGATACCGTAAATGTAGGTAAGGCCGATCTCGATACGCTTGTCTCTGGGCAGGTCCACGCCAGAAATACGTGCCATAAAGTTTGTACACCTCCGTAAATTTTGGTTCAAATGTATATGTACCCGCCGGTTTCCGCTTCGTTTCCTCAGCGGCAGCCGCACCGGCGGCTGTTTCCGCTATTAGAAGCCCACTCCGCACACCGTGGAGCGGATTTCTAATATGTCTGGCGGCGTTGCACCGCCTGACGGAGCCCATAGCGTTGGGCTCGAAACCTTCCGGAGAGCCGGAGTTTCGTCCGGTGTGTCGCTCTCCATTTTATCAGCTCGCCTCAGGCTGATTAGCCCTGCTTCTGCTTATGGCGAGGATTCTCGCAAATCACCATCACGCGGCCCTTGCGCTTGATGATCTTGCACTTTTCGCAGATGGGTTTGACTGAAGGCCTAACTTTCATTGTTTTATCCTCCCGTTAATTCTTTGCGCGCCATGTTATGCGGCCGCGCGTAAGGTCGTAAGGAGACATTTCGACAGTTACTTTGTCTCCCGGCAAAATACGAATGAAATTCATGCGCAGCTTGCCTGAAATATGTGCCAGTATCTTGTGGCCGTTTTCGAGTTCTACCTCGAACATCGCGTTGGGGTAGGAATCTGTTACAACACCCTCAACCTCGATAACATCGGTCTTTGACAAGCTATACCTCCTAAATCATTTCGTCCTCATGGTGAACCGCGCTCAGCTTAAGCGCGCGGCGCAAAGCCGCATCGGCCGTTCCTCCGGGTGAAGAGAGTATATCGTCTATATTCTCTATCCTTACTCCGTCAAATTGCAGATGCTTCAGCTTCTTCCTTTTGGGATACGCGGCCTTGTGCAGCTTTCCGTCCGCAACAAGCGCATATCCTTCCTCCGTAATACCGGTTACCGCGTAGCGGACGCCTTTATCCCTTCCGGCAAGCGATATTGCCACGCTGCCTTTAAGGCTGCCGCCCGACGCGCCCTTAGCCTTTTTCTTCACAGCCATTAGCTGCTCCTCATAGGGTAAGTATCTCGGGCTTGCCGGTGGTTATCGCTATCGTGTTCTCGTAGTGAGCCGAAGGCTTGGCGTCTCTTGTCACCACAGTCCAGCCATCCTTTAGAACTGCAACATCCGCCGTACCAAGGTTTATCATCGGTTCAACGGCTATCGTCATGCCCGGGTAGAGCCTTGGTCCGCGCCCGCGCGCACGGTCTGCAAAGTTTGGCACCTCGGGCGGCTCATGCATGTGCGTACCTATCCCGTGGCCAACAAGGTCCCTGACGACCCCGTAGCCGTGTTCCTTTGCGCAGGCTTCCACCGCGGCGCTTATGTCCGCAATGTGGTTCCCGGCGACTGCCTGCTCTATCCCCTTGAAGAAGCATTCCCTTGTGACTTCCACAAGCTTCTTTACCTCTTCTTTAACGTTGCCGATAAGTATCGTGCGCGCCGCGTCACCGTGATAGCCATTCAATATGGCGCCAACGTCTACACTGAGTATATCCCCATCTTTAAGCTTGTAACCGCCGGGGATCCCATGCACTACCTGCTCGTTAACGCTTGTGCAGATGCTTTTGGGGTAACCCTCATAATTGAGGAAGGACGGTATCGCCCCGCAGGAGCGGATATAATCATCCGCTATCCTGTTAAGCTCCTCAGTTGTCACGCCCACTGCCGCGCTTTTTTCAAGCAGCAGCAGCGTATCCCTTACCACCGCGCCTGCGGCCTTCATAGCCTCGATCTCTCTTTGGCTTTTGATGGTTATGCGCTCACTCATACAAGCCCCTTAATTGCGGCGGCAACATCGTCAAAAACTCTGTCTGGTGTGTTGTCCCCGTTCACCCGGCTCAGGTTGCCCTTTTCGCGGTAGTAGTCGATAAGGGGCTTTGTTTGGCGCTCATAGACCGTTATGCGGTGCTTCACCGTTTCCGGCCTGTCGTCATCTCTTATATAAAGAGACGCGCCGCACTTTTCGCAGGTATCTTTGTGATAGCTTGAGGTATGGTATCCCGCGCCGCAGCCGGAACACATACGCCTTCCGCCTATGCGTTCCATAAGCCTTTCGGCAGGAACTGCAATGTCTATCACCATGTCAATGTCCGAAATGCCGTTAAGGGCTTCCGCCTGAGAAACTGTCCTCGGGAACCCGTCGAGCAGGAACCCGTTTGCGCAGTCCTCCTCCTTTATGCGCTCCGCGACCATCGCCACGATAAGCTCGTCAGGAACAAGCTCGCCCCTATCTATATAGCCTTTGGCTTCCGCCCCCAAAGGCGTGCCTTCACGCATCTGGGAGCGGAGCATATCCCCTGTGGAGATATGGGCTATACCATAAAGCTCGCTGATCTTCTCAGCTTGGGTGCCTTTGCCGGCGCCCGGAGGTCCAAGAAATATAAGCTTCATAGTGTTTAGGTATTCCTTAGCCGAGGAACCCCTTGTAATGACGCATCAACATCATGGACTCAAGCTGTGCGCTGGTCTCAAGCGCAACGCTGACCATTATCAGTATGCTGGTAGGTCCGAATACCGAAGTGAGGCCGAACGCGCCAAGCACAACGGTTGGGAGTATTGCCAGTACCATAAGGAAGAATGCGCCAAATATCGTAAGGCGGTTGGATATCTTCTTCAAATACTCGCCGGTGGGCCTGCCGGGACGGATGCCCGGTATAAAGCCGCCGTTCTGCTGCAGGTTCTTGCTTATTTCCACAGGATTGAAGGATATCGTGGTGTAGAAGTAAGCAAACGCGATTATCAGCAGCGAGTAAATGGCATAATACACTAAGTGTCCATACCAGAACTCTGAGCTTGCGCTCATGTACTTGACATAGAACTTGTAGAAGCCGCCGTCAGGCCAGAACTGGCCTATCATCGCGGGAACCTGCATAAGGGTCATCGCGAAGATGAGCGGCATAACGCCGTTGGCGTTGGCCTTGAGAGGAATGTGGGTGCTTTGCCCGCCATACATCTTGCGGCCTACAACGCGCTTTGCATACTGTATCGGTATGCGGCGCTCGCTGCGGTCTATGAAAGTAACGCCGGTCACTATGACCAGTACGAACACCAGCAATACGGGCAGTATCCACCAACGCATCTGTCCGGTAACGAACACGTTCTTGAATATCTGCAGCACATAGGTGGGAACGCGTGCGCATATAGAGGCGAATATTATGAAGGAGACGCCGTTGCCGATGCCCTTCTCGGTTATCCTCTCGCCAATCCACACAAGGAACGCTGTACCCGCCGTACACACAAGACCTATCGTCGCATAAGTGAGGAACAGGTTATCGGTACTGGTAAGTACGTTTCCGCCATAGGTGCTGTTCTGAAGTCCCGCTACGATACCAATGCTCTGTACCAGGGCAAGGCCTATGCCGGTGTAGCGGGTGATGCGCTCTATCTTCACCCTGCCGTCTTCCTCTTTGGAAAGCCTTTCAAGGCTGGGTATGGCGATAGTGAGCAGCTGAATGATTATTGAGCCGGTGATGTATGGCGAAATGCCCATTGCAAAGATGGAAAAGTCACCGAAAGCGCCGCCAGAGAGCAGGTTGAGGAAGCCCAACATATCATACTCATTAGCAAAATTAGCAATGGCTGCCGCGTTCACACCGGGGACGGGAATGAAGGAGCCCAGACGATAGATGACGATGAGCAGCATCGTATAGAGCATCTTCGTGCGGATATCCTTTATTTTCCATGCGTTGACGAGCGTGCTAAACATCACAGCACCTCAGCACTTCCGCCAGCGGCCTCAATAGCCTTCTTAGCTGTTTCAGAGAACTTTGCAGCCTTTACGTCCAGCTTCTTGGTCAGCTCACCGCGACCGAGTACCTTCAGGCCGTCCTTCTCTATCTTGCTTATCACGCCCATCTCCTTAAGGAGTTCGGCGGTAACAACGGTGCCGTTCTCAAGCTTGTCAAGCACGCCAACGTTCACAACGGTGTATTCCTTTGCGAAGATGTTGGTGAAGCCGCGCTTGGGCAGACGGCGTGCAAGGGGCATCTGGCCGCCTTCAAAGCCGTTCTTCTTGCTGCCGCTGCGGGCCTTCTGACCCTTGTGGCCCTTGCCGGAGGTCTTGCCCAAGCCGGAGCCCGTGCCGCGGCCTACGCGCTTCACAGACTGGGTGGAGCCTTCCGCCGGCCTTAACTCTTGTAGTTTCATGCTTCTACCTCCGATCAAACTTCTTCGACCTTTACAAGGTGCTTTACCTTGAAGATCATTCCGCGCACCGCCGCGTTGTCGGGCTTTATAACAGAGCTGTTGGTCTTATGCAGACCCAGCGCCTTAACGGTGGCCTGCTGGTCGTCCAGCGCGCCAATGGTGCTTTTTACGAGGGTTATTTTCAGATTAGCCATCGTTGCCTCCTATCAGCCGAGGATCTCGTCCACGGTCTTGCCGCGCAGACGCGCGATCTCTTCCGCTGTACGCAGCTGGCTAAGCCCATCAAGCGTGGCCTTAACGCAGTTTGCGGGGTTGTTGGAGCCGTAGCTCTTGGTACGAATGTCCTTTATGCCGACCATTTCAAGCACCGCACGGACGGGGCCGCCCGCGATAACGCCGGTACCTTCTTCGGCGGGGAGCATTCTTACATGGCCCTTGCTGTACTTACCTTCCACAGCGTGGGGAATGGTAGTGCCAACTATAGGGACCTGTATCATGTGGCGCTTGGCGTCTGCAACGCCCTTGCGCACGGCTTCGGGAATCTCGGTAGCCTTGCCAAGACCCACGCCGACCTTGCCTTCGCCATCACCAACTACCATAAGCGCGGTAAAGCGGAAGTTGCGGCCGCCCTTAACGACCTTAGCGACGCGGTTGATGTATACAAGCCTTTCCTTGAGTTCCACTTCAGGTGTTTCGATACGCTTTTGCATTTAGACCTCCTTAGAATTCCAGCCCGGCCTTGCGAGCGCCGTCAGCAAGCTTCTGCACGCGTCCGGTATAAAGATAACCGCCGCGATCAAACACTACCTGCTTAACACCCTTCTCTATGGCCCTCTTAGCAACCAGTTCGCCAACCAGCTCGGCGGCTTCGCTCTTGCTCTTGCCCTCAAGCTGTGCGCTCAGCTCCGCGTCCAGAGTGGAAGCGGCAGCGAGGGTATGAGAAGCATTGTCATCGATGACCTGAGCGTATATATGGTTCAGGCTGCGATAAACGTTGAGCCTGGGGCGCTCGGCAGTACCCAGTATGTGCCTGCGGGTGCGCTGGTGCCTTTTTTTACGCACAGAGTTTTTATCTATCCTTGATATCATATCTTTGCTCCTTATCTACGCCTTACTTACCGGTCTTGCCTTCCTTACGGCGGACATACTCACCGGCGTAGCGGATACCCTTGCCCTTATAAGGCTCAGGCTCGCGGACCGCACGGATATCGGCCGCCATCTGGCCGACCTGCTGCTTGCTTATGCCCTTTACCGTAATGCGGTTGGGGGCAGGAACCTCAAAGGAAATTCCTTCGGGAGCTTCAAATTCGACAGGATGGGAATAGCCCATGTTAAGCACGAGCTTGCTGCCCTGAAGCTGTGCGCGGTAGCCAACACCCTCTATCTCAAGGTTCTTGGCAAAACCTTCGGTCACTCCCACTACCATATTATGTATAAGGGAGCGGGTCAGGCCGTGCAGGGCGCGATGCTGCTTATCGTCGCTGGGGCGCTTTACATGCAGCACGCCGTTATCCTGTTCGATCATCATGTCGGGAGAGATCTTCTCAGTAAGAGTGCCCTTGGGGCCTTTCACGGTCACGGTGTTGCCGTCATCGACCGTGATTGTCACTCCGCCAGGAACGCTTATCGGAAGTTTTCCGATTCGTGACATAATTTACACCTCCGTTTATATTGGTTTTATTACCAGATGTAAGCGAGGACTTCGCCGCCAACGCCCTGCTTGCGGGCTTCCCTGTCGGTCATTATGCCGCGCGAGGTGGATATGATGGCGATGCCCAGACCGTTAAGCACCTTAGGCAGCTGGTCCTTGCGCGCGTATATGCGCAGGCCGGGCTTGCTTATGCGCTTGAGGCCGGTTATGACCCTCTGCTTGTTGGGGCCATACTTGAGGTCGATGTGGATATACTTGGCCACGCCGTCCTCACGGATATCAAAGCTCTTTATGTAGCCTTCCTCGAGAAGAATCTCGGCTATGGCCTTCTTTACCGTGGAAGCGGGGACCAGAACGTCCTCATGCTTGGCGGTAAGAGCGTTGCGGATACGAGTCAGCATATCGGCAATGGGATCTGTAATCAACATAGTCTTTTTTCCTCCTTTCGATATGCTTACCAGCTGGCCTTGCGCACACCGGGTATCTCGCCCTTGTAGGCAAGCTCCCTGAAGCAGATACGGCAGATGCCGTACTTGCGAAGCACTGAGTGCGGACGGCCGCAGATGCGGCAGCGGGTATAAGCGCGGGTGGAATACTTCGCCGGGCGCTGCTGCTTGATTTTCATGCTTGTCTTTGCCACTTTTTCGTCCTCCTCTATCAAGCCTGCATGAAGGGCATGCCCAACAGTGCGAGCAGTGCCTTCGCTTCTTCATCGGTCTTAGCCGTGGTAACGAACACTATGTCCATACCCCTGATCTTATCAACGTCATCATAGTTGATTTCGGGGAAAATAAGCTGTTCCTTCAGGCCCATGGCATAATTGCCGCGGCCATCAAAGCTGGTATCGGGTATACCGCGGAAGTCGCGCACGCGGGGGAGCACGATGTTGATAAGCTTATCAACAAAGTAGTACATCCTGTCGCCGCGCAGCGTCACCTTGGCGCCGATGTTCATGCCTTCACGTACTTTGAAGTTAGCAACTGACTTCTTGGCCTTGGTCACAACGGGCTTCTGGCCGGCTATGATGCTCAGCTCTTCTATGGCGCTCTCCATGCCCTTGGGGTTATCCTTTTCGGAGCCAAGGCCCATGTTGATGACTACCTTTTCAAGCTTAGGTATCTGCATCACGTTCTCATAGCCAAACTTTTCCTTAAGCTGAGCCGCGATCTCGTCGTTGTACTTCACCTTGAGGCGGGGAGCCTCGGTAAAGGGCTTGGCCTCAGCAACGTTCTTTTTCTTCTTGGCGGGCGCCTGAGCGGCTGTGTCTTTCTTTGCCATTCTCTTTTCCTCCTGCCTCAGTCGATGTTCTTTCCGCACTTTTTGCAAACGCGGACCTTCTTATCGCCGTCCATAGCATGGCCTACGCGGGTGGCCTTGCCGCACTTGGGGCAAACCAGCATCACGTTGGAGGCGTTGATGGTGCCTTCATGCTCTATACGGCCGCCGGCTTCGCCCTGCTTGCGGGGCTTGCGATGCCTGGTCACCATGTTGGCGCCCTGCACAACCACGCGCTCCTCAGCGGGGAAGGCTGTAAGGACCTTGCCCTGCTTGCCCTTGTCCTTGCCGGAGATGACGACTACGGTATCGTCCTTCTTGACGTTAAGCTTCTTCATTGCGTTTCCTCCATCAAAGCACTTCGGGCGCGAGGGAGACTATCTTCATGTAATCCTTAGCGCGCAGTTCCCTCGCCACAGGCCCGAAAATACGGGTTCCCTTGGGCTCCTTCTTGTCGTTTATTATAACGGCTGCGTTGTCGTCAAAGCGGATAAAGCTGCCGTCAGGCCTCTGGGTGGGATAGGTGGTCCTCACCACTACCGCGTGTACAACGTCCTTCTTCTTCACGGCGCCGCCGGGAGAAGCGCTCTTTACTGACGCAACTATCACGTCGCCTATGCCGGCGCTCTTGCGGAAGGAGCCGCCCAAGCAGCGGATGCACATGATTTCCTTGGCGCCGCTGTTGTCTGCTACTTTAAGCCTTGTCTGCGGTTGAATCATTTTTTGCTCCTTTCCGGCTTACTTGGCCTTTTCAACTATCTCGACCAGCCTCCAGCGCTTATCCTTGCTAAGGGGCCTGGTCTCCATGATCTTAACGGTGTCGCCTATGCCGCACTCGTTATTCTCGTCATGGGCCTTAAACTTGCGGGTACGGTTCACCATCTTGCCATACAGGGGATGACGTACCTTGGTCTTTATGGCCACGACGATGGTCTTATCCATCTTGTCGCTTACGACTTCGCCGATGCGGGTCTTGCGATAACCTCTTGTGATCTGTTCCATGATTTTATCTCCTTTCACCCGTTACTCGGCAGCCTTGAGTTCTCGCTCGCAAAGCAGCGTCTTGACCCTTGCAACGTCCTTCTTGCACTCGCCTATGCGCTGGGGATTGCTGAGCTGACCCGTGGCGAGCTGGAAGCGCAGGTTGAACAGCTCTTCCTTAAGCTCTTTGTTCATTAGCCTTCATTGCTTTCGCCTCCTGCCACAGTCTCTTTCTGTACGAACTTGCACTTGAGGGGCAGCTTGTGCATTGCAAGCCTGAGCGCCTCCTTGGCAGTCGCATCGTCCACGCCGGCTATCTCAAACATTATCCTGCCGGGCTTGACTACCGCCACCCAGTATTCCGGTGAACCTTTACCGGAGCCCATTCGGGTCTCGGCCGGCTTCTCGGTAACGGGCTTATCGGGGAATATCTTTATCCAAACCTTACCGCCGCGCTTGATGTAACGTGTCATAGCAACACGGGCGGCCTCTATCTGCTGGCTGGTGACCCATGCGGGCTCCGTTGCCATCAAACCCCAATCGCCGTAAGTCACGGTGTTGCCGCGCATAGCCTTACCGGTCATGCGGCCGCGGTGTACTCTCCTGCGCTTAACTCTCTTAGGCATCAACATGGTTATTTGCCCTCCTTACGCTTTCTTCACACGGTTGAGTACTTCGCCCTTGTAGATCCACACCTTAACGCCAATGCGGCCGTAGCCGGTGCGGGCTTCTGCAAAGCCGTACTCGATGTCCGCACGGATGGTCTGAAGGGGAATAGAACCTTCGTGATAACCTTCGCTGCGGGCTATTTCCGCTCCGCCAAGGCGTCCGCCGCAGGAGATCTTTATGCCCTTGGCGCCGGCCTTGGTGGCCCTCATCATGCTCTGCTTCATGGCACGGCGGAAGGAGATACGCTTTTCAAGCTGGGCCGCGATGTTCTCGGCTACGAGCTGAGCGTTTGCATCGGGGTTCTTTATCTCCATTATGTTCACGTTGACGGGCTTGCCTATCAGCGCGCTTACGTCTGCCTTGATAGCGTCTACGCCCACGCCGCCTTTGCCTATCAGCATGCCGGGACGGCCGGTGTATATGCTCACGGTCACTTTGCCGGCTGCGCGCATTATGTCTATGCGGGCGATGCCTGCGGCGTAGTGGACCTCTTTAAGATGGTCGCGGATCTTCTTATCCTCGATGAGGAAATCTGAAAACTCCTTCTTGGAAGCGTACCAGCGGGTGTTCCAGTCCCTGATGACGCCTACGCGGAAACCATTCGGATTAACTTTCTGTCCCATTGTCTCCTCCTTAGTTGACCTTGTCCAGGATTACGGTTATGTGGCTGGTGCGCTTGCGTATCCTGCTCGCACGGCCCTGGGCGCGGGGACGGAAACGCTTGAGGGTGGGACCCTGATTGGCGAACACCTCGGCTACATAAAGCTGATCCGCGCTCATGTCCAGATTATTCTCGGCGTTTGCAACGGCGGAATTGAGGACCTTAAGCACCGGCTCGCTGGCGGCCTTGGGGGTGAAGGCCAGTATAGCCTTTGCCTCGGCCACGGACTTGCCCCTGATCAGGTCGATGACGACCTTGACCTTACGGGAGGAGATGCGGACATACTTGGCGATGGCGCGGGGACGCTTGTCGGCGTTGGCCTTGCGCGCTGCGCTCTTTTCTCTTGACCTTGTTGCCATGTTTCGCTCCTCCTTTATCTCTGACCAGAGGTCTTTTCAGAACCCCTGTGTCCTCTGAACGTACGGGTGGGCGCGAACTCGCCCAGCTTGTGGCCGACCATTTCCTCGGTCACATACACGGGAACGTGCTTCCTGCCGTCATGCACGGCGATGGTGTGTCCCACCATCTCGGGGAATATCGTGGAAGCCCTTGACCATGTCTTAACCACGGTCTTCTTGCCGCTCTCGTTCATCGCCTGGATGCGAGAAAGCAAGCGTTCCTGAACAAAAGGCCCCTTCTTAACTGATCTGCTCATTGTTGACTCCTTTCGCCTCTTACTTGCCGTTCCTGCGGCGCACGATGAACTTATCGTTAATGTTCTTGGTCTTGCGGGTCTTATAACCAAGCGCGGGCTTGCCCCACGGGGTGACCGGTCCGGGACGGCCTATCGGGGACTTGCCCTCGCCGCCGCCGTGCGGGTGGTCACAGGGGTTCATGACGGAACCGCGTACGGTGGGCCTGAAGCCCTTATGGCGGGTACGTCCGGCCTTGCCAAGCTTGATGTTCTCATGATCCACGTTGCCGACCTGGCCAATGGTGGCCTTGGCGTTCATGGGGATCAGGCGGACCTCGCCGCTGGGCAGACGGACCTGCGCGTAAGCGCCTTCCTTAGCCATAAGCTGTGCGGCGTTGCCGGCGCTGCGGGCAATCTGCGCGCCCTTGCCGGGCTTGATCTCGATGCAGTGTATCATGGTACCTACGGGGATCTGACGGATCTCCATGGCATTGCCGACCTTTATGTCAGCGCCCTCGCCGGAAAGCACGGCGTCGCCGACCTTGAGCCCGAGAGGGGCGATGATGTAGCGCTTCTCGCCATCGGCGTAGGTAAGCAGGGCGATGTTTGCGCTGCGGTTGGGGTCGTACTCTATGGTGGAGACCTTGGCGGGTATGCCGTCCTTATTGCGCTTGAAATCGATTATCCTGTACTTGCGCCTTGCGCCGCCGCCGCGATGACGGACGGTGATACGGCCGCGGTTGTTACGGCCGCCGGAGGAACGAAGATCCTCGCAAAGTGACTTTTCCGGCTTGGTGCAGGTGATCTCCTCAAAGGCGGAGACGGTCATAAAGCGCTGGCCGGGAGTTGTTGGTTTAATCTTCCTTATAGCCATTGTTTGCCTCCTTACTGGGCGATGCTGTCGAAGAATTCAATACCCTTGGAATCCTTCTTAAGCTTCACATAGGCCTTCTTGACTGAAGGACGGCGGCCTTCGTGCAGGCCCTGCCTCTTCATCTTGCCCATGCAATTAACGGTGTGTACGGAATCGACCTTTACGCCGAACACTGCTTCAACAGCCTGACGTATCTCGGTCTTGTTAGCCCTCTTGTCCACCACAAAGGTGTAGGTCTTTTCAGCAAAGTGGTCGTAGCTCTTCTCTGTGAGCACGGGGCGTATTATTACATCATGGGGAGACTTCATTATGCGTACACCTCCTCTATCTTGGCCGCGGAATCCTTGGTGAGGATAAGGGTGTCGTACTTGAGTATCTCGTACACGTTGAGGGTGCCTACCAAAGTGGTCTTCACGTTGGGGATATTCCTTGCGGCACGCTCTACTATCTCATCCTTCTCGCTCAGTACTATCAGCGCCTTCTTGACGTTCATGGCGTTAAGCACCTTCACCATTTCCTTGGTCTTGGGGTTCTCTATATCAAGGGCGTCATAAACGATGATCTCGTTATCGTTGACCTTGCTGGTAAGCGCGCTCTTCATGGCTATGCGCTTTACCTTCTTGTTGACGCTAAGGCGATAGTCGCGCGGCTTGGGAGCGAACACAACGCCGCCGTGGGTGAATATAGGCGCGCGGTTGCTGCTGTGACGGGCGCGGCCGGTGCCCTTCTGACGGTAGATCTTGATACCGCCGCCGCGCACTTCGGCGCGGGTAAGGGCGCTCTGCGTTCCCTGGCGCTGATTGGCCAGGTAAGCCTTGACTACCTCGTGTACGGCGTACTGATTTACTTCGGCGCCAAACACGTTCTCGCTCAGGGCGATCTCGCCGATGTTCTCGCCGGCGATATTGTGCAATGCTACGTTAGGCATTTTCTACTCTCCTTTCCCTTACTTAACGGTTTCCCTAACCATTACCAGGGAACCCTTGGCGCCGGGGATAGCGCCCTTTATGAGCAGCAGGTTCCTTTCGGCGTCTACTCTCGCTACCTCAAGGTTCTGCACCGTTATGCGCTCGCAGCCCATGTGGCCCGGGAGGCGCTTGGTCTTGAACACTTCACCCGGGTAGGTGCAGGCGCCCATTGAACCGGCAACGCGGTAGGAGTGGGAGCCGTGGGTCTTGCGGCCGCGGGCCTGGTTCCAGCGCTTTATGTTGCCCTCAAAGCCCTTGCCCTTGCTCTTGCCGGTAACGTCGACCCTGTCGCCATTGGCGAACACGTCAGCCTTTATGACCTGGCCGACCTCGTAGGCCGCGGTATCACTCAGCTTGAATTCGCGTACATAGCGATGAGCGGAAACGCCGGCCTTCTTCAGGTGGCCAAGCTCGGGTTTGGTGATGAGCTTTTCCCTGACGGGGCCAAAGGCTACCTGCACGGCGTCATAACCGTCTTTACCAGTGGTCTTTATCTGGACCACGGGGCAGGGGCCCGCAAGCACTACGGTGACGGGTATCATGGTGCCGTCTTCTCTGAACATCTGGGTCATGCCGACCTTGCTGCCCAAAATCGCTTTCTTCATTGTAAATCCACCTCCGTGCTTACAGCTTGATCTCGATATCAACACCCGCGGGGAGATCGAGCTTCATCAGCGCGTCCACCGTTTTGGCGGAGGGCTGCAGTATGTCGATCAGGCGCTTATGGGTGCGCATCTCAAACTGCTCTCTGCTGTCCTTATACTTGTGGGGCGAACGGAGTATGGTAACTATTTCCTTCTCCGTCGGCAGGGGTATGGGGCCGCTTACGCGCGCACCCGTGCGCTTTGCCGTATCCACGATCTTTTCCGCGCTCTGGTCAATAAGGTTGCACTCGTAGGCCTTGAGCTTGATGCGGATCTTCTGATTTGCCATATTATTTCTTCCTCCTTTTAGTATCGGGGCCGTACACGCAGCCGAGTGTTTCTTTTCTAAAATACCCGGCCGGGCGTCCGCCCGTTGCCCGTTTCGTGGGCGCTTTGCGGAAATTACCCGGATGGCATACCGGCAACCTCCCGCGAAGCTTTTACGTTTTAGCCGCGCAAAAAACTGCGTTCTATCGCGCAACGGATTTATTATACGCGATACTCAGGCGTTTGACAAGCTTTTTTTATCAAAAAAACCAACTTTTTTCGCAAACACGCACCCGGGCGTTTCCCTGTTGGTTTTTTCCCTTTTTTGCGGTATCATATTCTATATAAACAGCCATCAACACCACATATCAGCGATTGAAAGGAGAGACAACATGTTAAGGACCAACAAGGAAAAAGTCGTAAAGGGATCAGTAGTCGGCAAGATACGCCCCAACGTATGCCGCGGCTGGCGCGTGGCGCAGGACGGCAGGCCGTTCCTGACGCCCGGCATAGGCGGCATCAACTACAATGTAAAGCTTGGCGACCCCGCGTTCGGCCTTGCCGGCGACCACATAGAGCCCGGCGTATCGCTTTACCATGACAACAAGGATTTCAGCGATTATCTGAACATACTTTCCTGTATAGGCAACGAGGCCATCGTTATGAGCGGGGACGGCAAGGGCAGGAAAGGCTTCGTTACCGGCAAGCACGGCGGCGCGGAGGACGTTATGATCTACTTTGAGGACGAAACGCTCGAGCTTCTCTGTCCTGAGGACAAGGTGCTTGTCCGCGCATGGGGTCAGGGGCTCAAGCTCGTCGATCACCCCAATATAAGCGCCATGAACATAGACCCTGAGCTTTTTGAAAAGCTTAATATAGAAGAAAACGGCGACGGCAGCATAACCGTGCCCGTAGCGGCCAAGATACCGCCGTATCTTATGGGCTCCGGCATCGGCTCCAGCCTGCCGTTCCGCGGCGATTATGACATAATGACGCACGACCCCGAAAAGGTGCGCGAGCTGGGGCTTGACAAGCTGCGCTTCGGCGACATAGTGATGCTTGAGGATTGTGACAACATGTATGGCCGCGGCTATCTAAAGGGAGCCGTCAGCATAGGCGTGATAATCCATTCGGATTGCTATCTTGCCGGCCACGGCCCCGGCGTAACGGTGATACTTGCCGCGCAGAAGCCCATAATCAGGGCCAAGCTCGACCCAAGCGCCAACATAATCAACGGCTTGAAGTTCTAAGCACAATAAAACTATCCCCCGCTGCTGGCGGTGTCCGTAAGACAGTTAATCCTCCGTATTCCTTAGATCATACGGAGGATTCAGAGTGTCAAAAAAGTGGCTGAACGCCACTTTTTTGAGTTTTACGGATACCGCCGATAGCGGGGGATACTCACTTAAGCGCTCGCTTATTCGCTTTATACCTCTGCAAGGCTGCTGAACAGCTCCTTTTCCGCCTTTATCCTTTCGCTGTTGCCAACGGTGCATATGTTGCGCTTATCCATCACGGCCCTGACAAGCGCCGCCTTTGCGCGTATATCCTCAGGCCTGGTTGTAAGCGCTTCGCTGCGGATACGGCTCTGCATGGCCTTTGTTATGCCGTTCATGCGGTTGCTCAGCGCCTCGCTGTGCGCCGTCTGACCCACCTTCGGCGCGTCAAGCCCCTGCAGCGTACCGAGTATATACTTATCCATCTCCCTTTCGCTCGGGTGGAAGCCTTCAAGATACTCCGCCATCGCATCGTATACCTTGTATGTGTTTGAAAGGTTCGGGTCGCGATAGCTGCACAGCATAAATTCGCCGTTTTTGCTTATTCCGAACATCGCACCGTATGCGCCGCCAAGCACCCTTATCCTGTTCCACAGGTAGTCCGTTGACGCTACCCTGTTCATAACTGCCGTTGCGCCGTCAAAGCTGAAGCCGAGCTGAGCATAGTCGTAGCCCTCGGCGCAGTATTGCACGTCAGCCGGAGTCATTATGCCCTCATTCAGCGCCTTAGGCACAAAGGCTGCGCGGTTATCAAGCTTGCTGCCATCTTCAAGCGCGTTTATTATAATAGGAAGCGAAGTCTTTGCGGCGCTGTACTGCGCCTCTTCTCCAGAAAGCATAACGCTGAGATTAGCCTTTACAAAAAGCTTCTTCGCCACGGCCTTGAGCTTTTCGGCGCAGAAGGCAAGCTCAGCTTCGCTTGCCGAAGCCATCTTCTTTATAAAGCGATAGTAGCTCAAGCCGTTTGCAAGCTCCTTATACCATCTCGCCTGCGAGAAGTAGGAGCCTGCCCTTATCATTGCCATAGCCTCTCCGGAGCTTATCATAATGGATCTGTAATTGGCGGCGATGGTGCTTATCATCTCGCTCAGCCTCTTGATATCGCAATACTTTGTATCCGTAAGCATTGCGCGTATGGGCGGCATGGCGGAGGCGAGCTTATCCGTAAGCGCCTTTATGTTCATAAGCACATACGGCCTTGCAAGCTTCTCACCCGCAGCGGAAAACGCGCTCAGCGACGCCGCGACCGCGCCGGTATTCAGCATAAGCTCCGTTGAAAGCTGCTCAAAGCCGTATTCGCCCGCGCTCAGCTTGCCCATAAGGCCGCATATGAGCCCCGCATACGGTATCTCCTCCTCCGTAAGGCAGGCGGCGTCAAACATGAGCGTTATATAGGATATCCCGCTTGAGAACATGTCGTTAACAAGCGTAGGCACGCTAAGTATGTCCCTATCCTCGGCCTCGAGCGGCTCCGGCCCGTCGCCCGCTTCGCTCAGCTTGAGCTGAGGTATCGTCTTAAGCGCCTCCTCCGTGTCCGGCGTGGACTGACGCTTCTTGAGCCTTTCCTGATCGGCTATTATGCGCTGCTTTTCTTCCTCCGTAAGCTTGGCGTAAAGCTTGGCCATCTTATCGGCGTTCTCAGCCTCCTTCTTTTCGCCAAGTCCGGCCTCGGGCATGAGCCTTACTTCAGCCTGCCATGTGTTAAGAACATAGTATTTGTTCACAAGCTCTGTAAAGTAATCTGTATCAAGCCCGTTCCTAAGCTCCTTTAATGCGCCGTCATAGCGTATGCAGGCGGTCGGATCGCCGTCATGCACAAAGCCGACGGCTGCGCACCTCGCAAGCTCTATCCCCTTGGGATAGTACGCCGGCGGCTCCCTCCTCATGAACTCATACCTGTTAAGGCAGGCCTCTATAAGCTTTTTATCAAGCCCGTTTTCCGCTATGCCCTTAATAGTATCGTCAATTATGCCCGCAAGCTCGTCAAGCCCTTCCTGCTTAACGTCGCTGAGCATTATCATGGATACGGGGTTCTTTACGCTGCTGTCAAGATACGCTTGCACGCTGCCGCAAAGCCCCGTCTTAATTACGGCGCGCTTTACAGGGGCCGCCTCGGCATTGAACAGGGCGTCGGAGAGTATGTCCATGGCTATAAGCTCCTTGGCGTCGCGCTTTTCCATCGCCCAGCCCCTTGTGTAATAGGCTTTGCCGTCAGGGTCGTCGCCCGCGTTTATGGGGTAAGCCTTTACTACCTTCTTTGCTTTATCAAGCTTTGTTGCGGGCTGAACATGCTTTGCTTCGCCCTTTGTGAATTTATTAAGGTATTCCGAGGCAAGCTCAAGCGGCTTATCAAGCTCCATATCGCCGTAAAGCACCATAAGGGCGTTTGACGGGTGGTACAGCGTCTTATGAAAATTGCAGAACGCCTCATACGAAAGCTCCGGTATAACGGCCGGATCGCCGCCGGAGTTGAAGCCGTAGCAATTATCGAACAGGGCCGTGTTCAGCTCCTGCTCCGCAACCCTTTCGGGCGAGCTCATGGCACCCTTCATCTCGTTATAAACAACGCCGTTCACGCTGAGCTTACCGTCGTTTATCTCGTAGTGCCAGCCCTCCTGCCAGAATATTTCGGGAACGGAGTGCAGCAGCGGGTCGAACACCGCGTCAAGATATACCTCCATAAGGTTCAAAAAGTCCTTTGTGTTCTGGCTGGCGACGGGATACATGGTCATGTCGCCCGCGGTCATGGCGTTGAGGAATGTGTTGAGCGAGCCCTTCATCAGCTCCACAAACGGCTCCCTCACGGGGTATTTGCTGCTGCCGGCAAGCGCGCTGTGCTCCAGTATGTGCGGCACGCCGGTGCTGTTTTCAGGAGGCGTGCAGAAGCTTACGCAAAACGCCTTGTTCGCGTCATCGCACTTAAGGTGCGCAAGCGTAAAGCCGCTTTTTTCGTGCTTATATATATCGGCCCTTCCGTTTATTTCCTTAAGCTCGCTTGAAGATATAAGCTTAAAGCCGTATTTTGCAGTATCCATATAGTCCCTCCGTTCGTTTTTCTTTATAATGCCTCAAACGCAGGAAATATGCAACACGGTTTAAGCGTTTTCGCAATAATATACTCTTTACGCTAAAAAACCAGCGTTTTCAGCCACGCTTCGCAATCGTATTCACTTTGCAAAAGCTTCCACGCAGCCGTGTTTTTCGCCTTATATGCGTTCAGGAACCTGAGGCACAGCACCTCAGTGTCATTGTCCTTAAGCTGTATCAGGTAGGCCGTCTCAACATATTCTTGTGAATCATCGTCGCGTCCGCTCTCGCTGAAGCTGAATTGAAGCATTATCCTGGCCATGGCTTTCACTTTCGTGCCGCTGCCAAGCAGCGTCTCCGGCGCGTACATATCCGCCGAGTACATGCTTGCGCAGCCAAGCATCGTCATGTCCATGCAGTAGCTTATTAGGTCCTGCGTTTCGTATTCCTTTTCGCTAAGATCTATGCGCTGCACGGCGAGCAGCCATGTGTCAATCCCGTTTCGGGTATAGTAGCGTATGCCGTCCGCGTCATGCCCTTCCCTCCACTTCTCGTCCGCTTCACATTCCTGCGTGGAGTTCGTGTCTATGGCCGCGCCAAACTCGCCTATCATTATCTCGCCTCCGGCCCTGGCAAAGCCGGCGCAGATTCTTTCTCCCTTCTTCCATGCGTTTCGCTCCCTCTCCATCTGCTCAAGCAGCTCAAGTCCCGCCGCATACTCTTTTTCAAGCTCCTTAGTGTAGTCTTCGTAAAAGGGGTCCTCTGCGTTATGCTCCTTTTTATACCTTGCAAACAGGGCCTGGAATTCCTTATACTCCTTTGAATCAGGGAAATCTATCCTGGTCATGGCGTATTCGCCGTTATCGAGCTTGACGAGCTTCGCCTCTATTAACGTGCCGAAAGCTGTGGTTTTGAAGTACGCCGAGGCAGCACCCCCCTCGCGCAGCTCAAAGCCGGACAGCGACTCAAACCGCCCAACCGCAGCCTCCGTATCCGCGCCGTGAGCGCGGCGCAGCTTATGCATACTCAGCCATTGTTTAAGGCAGGCTATCCAATCTATTTGCTCCTCATCATATTTGATAAGGCCGTTTAGCCATGTTTTCCTGTCCCCATCCCAATCCATGTCATCGTTGCCTGTGCAGAGCTTATCAAAGTATACCGTCAAAAACTCGGTTATCACCTGCTGCGGGTCGGTGCGGTCGAATTTGGGCATGGCCGCCTTCTCCCGCCTGTAGCTCAAAATAATGCCAACGTCAGGGGATGTTACGGTATCATAATCGCTTACTATATAATACGCCTGATCTCCGTTAAAAACATATCTGTGTATGTAATCGAACGTGCCCCGTCTTATCCTGTCCCCGCTTCCGGCAAATCTATCCCTCGATGAATCCTCAGTTACCGTGAATACGCCGTCTTGATACGCGCAGTCCGTTATTATGGCATCTCCTTCTACGGTATACGACACTATCCTTATAAACGCCCCGCCCTCTGGCCTTTCTTTGGTGTATTCATAAAAAGCGTCGAGCTTTTCCGCATTATGCTCCGTGCCGTGTATGTTCACATAGCAGCCGTCTGCTATCGCGGCCTCCGTTGAATAGCCGGCCGGCAGCGAGTCGAGCGGTATAAAGGCGGCCGCTGTGCTGTTTTGCGGCGTAGCCTGCGCTTCGGGCGACGCTTTCTCCGGCCCCTGCTCCGTTTCGCTTATTCCCGGCGTTAGCCCGTCAAGCGTTGACTCATCCGCCTCTGCGCATGCCGCCATGCAGGCGATAACCGCCGCGGCTATGCTCATAGCAACCGCAACAAGCCTTATCTTAGGCTTTTTGGCTATGCGCTCCACCCTTTCCGCCATCTCTTTTTTATTGCCCGTCATGCCCGTTGAAAGCGTGACAAGGCCGCTTATCCGCGCCAACAGTTCTTTCATTTTGTACATTTTCGCTCCCTCCTTCTGTAACGTGAATCGCCCTCCCGCAATAGCGCTTCCCTCCGCCCCATGCAGTTACACCCGTCATGCCTGCGCCGCCGTCCGCACCTTTTTCTTTTGCTCCGGCCTTATTATTGAAAGCAGAGCCATGCCGTAAGCGTTCCTCTGCTCATCGTCAAAGCCCCTCATCACCGCCGCATCGCACGCAAGCTCGCAATCCGTCCTGCTAATGAACGCCGCAAGCCACACGAGCGGATTGAACCAATGCAGCGCGCAGCATACATTCCTAAGCATCACCCACCATTGATCAAGCGCTTTGAGATGGCAAAGCTCATGCCGCAGAACAAGCTCCATTATCTCGCCGTTCTTCATGGCGGCCTCGTTTATCAGTATATACGGCCTTATGTAGCCGCAAAGGCATGGCGAGCTTAAGCCGTTTACTATATATACGGGCGTCTTGCACGGGCAGTCGAGCCTTTTCCTGTTTTTGCGCATCCTTTTATAAAAGCTCGCGTTCACGGCTATCATATACGCTAAAACCGCAGCCGCACCGACAGCCCAGGCTATAAACGCTATCTCCCACCCGTTTATCGCGTTTCCTGGCCCCCCGGCGTTTCCATAAGCCGAAGCCGCAGCCTCGGTAGCGCTGCTCAGCTCAGGCGCTATCGCATATGGCGCAGGCGTTGCGATGCCGGCCGCGTCTATATGCGCAGCCGCTTCCGTCAGCCCTGCCGTATATGAAGGCTGTGCGCTCGTTTGCGCGCCCGTACCGCTGCCGCCAAGCTTAGCTATAAACGCCATTATAGATAAGCTGCTCTTAAAGCTTGCCGGCAGAATAAGCCTTATCGCAGGCAGGAGCCACAGCGCGTATGTGAGCCTTGCAGGTATGCGCTTCCCGGCAAGCCGCCTTATCAATATAAGCGCCAGTATAAGCGCCGCCCCCTGCGCGCTTATAATGAGTATTCTCTGAATATGCTCACCCATCATACCTTTCCCCCTTAGCAAGCAATGCTTTAAGGCTTTCCATGTCCTCCTCGCTCATTCCGCGCCCCCTTACGGCGGATTGCACCATCAGCAGCAGGCTGCCGTTATATACCCTGTTAAGCAGGTCTTCAGTTTCCTCCTCTATGGTTTCTTCCTTGTTCAATATGGCTGTATAAAGCTTTACCGGCTTTGCATCCTTTACGGCTATTGCCCCCTTAGCCTCCATTCTTTTCAGGTAGGACATAACGGCATGCTTTGTCCAGCCGTTCGGCTCGCACGCGGCGTCGCAGATATCCCTGAACGTGCAGGGCGATTTTTCCCATATTATCTGCATCAGCCTCCATTCGCTGTCAGCAAGCGCTATCTTCTTTTTCATATACGATACCTCCACGGCAAATTGCGTTAATCATTTGCTTAACATAATGATAGCCGCTTTCGCCCCGCTTGTCAATATAACATGTTAAGCATTTGATTAACAATTTGTGCAGGCATATTATCTGGACACAATGCGCCGTTTTTATGCTACAATATGGCTTGTATACTAAATGTTCACGGAGGATACTTGTTATGAGGCTCAGCCTTAAGGACGCGGCGAATAAGCTGTCGTCAGCCTGCCCTGCGCGCATAATACTTTCAAAGCCGGCCAAGGGCGCAGAGTATCGGCGCGCCACGTTGGAGCTTAAATGCGGCGAATACCATATTTCACGGTATACGGAAAAGCAGGCCTTCCACCAGAACATAGCCCGCGACAGCCTTAATAAATGCATTGAGGCCGAGCTTATGAGCCTTAAGTGGAGGCAGGTAAACGCGTGGGACGATAGGAACGAGCATATAATAATGCTCAACAACGATATGCAGAGCGCAACATATGTGCTAAAGCCGCTTTCGCCTACCGCGCCCAGGCAGCCGGAGCAGAGCCATAACAGAAAAAAGCAATATATTCTGAGCGAGGACGAGCCTATTGACGCGCTTGTGGATATGGGCGTGTTCACAAAGCAGGGCAAGCTTGCCGCTCCCATGCGCGATAAGTTCGCGCAGATAAACAGGTTCCTTGAAACGGTGCGCGATGCGCTGAATGAAGGCGGCTATATCGCGGGCACGGGCGCAAACAAGCCGCAAAGGCCGCTTAAGGTAATAGATTTCGGCTGCGGCAAATCGTACCTTACGTTCGTGCTGTATCATTATTTTGTGAATATACTCGGCATGGCCGTGGATATGACGGGCCTTGACCTGAAAGCCGACGTTATAGCAAAATGCTCCGCCGCCGCAAAAAGATACGGTTATTCCTCCCTGCATTTTGAGCTGGGCGACATTGCCGGCTACGACGCCTCCGCCCCTGCGGACATGGTGGTTACGCTGCATGCCTGCGACACGGCCACGGACTATGCCATGCACAACGCCATATGCCGCGGCGCACGCATGATACTTTGCGTGCCGTGCTGCCAGCACGAGCTTAACGGCCAGATAGCTGCGGACGGCTTAAAGCTGATAACAAGATACGGCATAATAAAAGAAAGATTTGCGGCGCTTGCCACGGACGCCATACGCGCAAGCCTGCTTGAAAGCATGGGCTACAAAACGCAGGTGCTTGAATTTGTTGACCTTGCGCACACGCCTAAAAACCTGCTTATACGCGCAATAAAAAAGCGTCCGGCGCTTGACGGTACCGGACGCGAGGCTTTGCATGAAGCCGAGCGGCTGATGCGGGAATTCAGCTTTGAGCCTACGCTTTACAGGCTGCTCTATCCAAACGGATGCAGGTAAAGCCAAACCCGGTCATTCAGCCTTTGCGGGAGCCTGAGCGGCTTCCGCTTTTTCTTCCGCTTCGGCATTTGTCTCCGCCGCGGCAGCATCGGCCTGCTTATTATTGTAATTCGGGTCAAGGGCAAGATTAAAGGCGGTTATAGCCACCTCCAGCATGTCCTCAGTGGGCTCCTTTGTGGTTATGCGCTGCAGGGCCATGCCCGGGGCCCTTATTATTCTTGTAAAAGCGTTATCGTACTTTGCCGCGAACCTGAGCACCTCATAGGATAAGCCGGCAACTATGGGCAAAAACGCTATGCGCATCACAAGCCTCAACGCAAAGCTGGCGTTCCAGCCGATGGCGGCAAAAAACAGTATGGATACCGCCATAACAAGGAACAGGTAGTTGGTGCCGCACCTTGGGTGAAGCCTTGAGTGCTTCATGGCGTTATCCGGCGTAAGCTCCTCTTCCGCCTCGTAGCAGGCTATTGTCTTATGCTCCGCGCCATGATACATAAACGTCCTTTTGACATCCTTTATGCTTGCGCAAAGCATTATGTAGCCTATGAATATTATAAGCCTTATAAGCCCCTCCGTCAGGCTCTTCCACACGCCCGCCACGTCCGCAAGCCCGCCGAATATAAGCGAGCTTATGCCAAGCGGCAGCAGGAAAAACAACCCTACGCTCAGCACTACCGCAAGCAGCACCGCAATGCCCACAACAACGCTTTCAACGGATTTGCCGAGCTTTTCGCTGAGCCACTTTTCAAACCTTGTCGGCTCCTCGTCTATATCCTCGCCCGCGAGCTTCGCGCTTTCCGTAAGGGTCGTCATGCCGGTCGAAAGCGACTCTATAAACGTTACCACTCCCCTTATTATGGGAAGGCCGAGGAAGGTGCCCTTCTTAGCCCTGGTGGTCCAGTTGTCATAGCTTGTGGCTATTGTGCCGTCAGCCCTTCTTACGGCCATCGCCACCCCTGTCGGGGATTTCATCATTACGCCTTCCATAACGGCCTGTCCGCCTATGCTGCAAACCTTTGCCATATCTATCTTTTCCCTTCGGTCGATTTCAGCTTATACGCTAATAAACACATCAAAACGCTCTGTATTCGTTATCATTATACCACAAAATATGCCCCGCTGCTTTGAGTCAATGTGAAAAAAGATTGAAATAAGATAAATCGGGCAATACTATCGTCGAGGTGATCATTTTTTATGGAGAACAATATGAAAAACAAGCTTAAAGCAGCCCTTGGCGGCATAAAAAACGGTACCGTAAGATTCATCAAGGCGAGGGGCATATACGTTGTGGCGCTTAGCTGCGTAGGCGCTGTCGCGCTTGCCGCGGCGCTCACGCTGAAACCGGAAGAGCAGCAGAACCAGCCTCCCAAAAGCTCCGCGGAGCCGCATCAGGCCGTGCATCAGGACGTAGGCGAGCATCTTGACAGCTATATAAGGCCTACCCCGACGCCGGGCGAGCAGCCCAGTCCGACGCCCATAGCGGACTTTACCCCAGCGCCAAGCACGCCAAAGCCCGCCGAAAAGAAGAAGCTCAGCCCTCCCGTGCGCGGCGAGGTGATATGGGGCTACGCAGTAAACGAGCTTATATACTCCCGCACGCTTGACCAATGGACCACCCACACGGGCGTGGATATAGCCGCGCCAAAGGGCACCGAGGTCAACGCCGTTTTTGCAGGCACCGTTACCGACGTGTTCAAGGACGATGCGCTTGGCGTTATGGTGGAGGTAAAGGGAGGCAACGACCTTATCGCGGTATACGGCAGCCTTAAGGAGGAGCCGCCCGTAAAGGCCGGAACAAGGGTTAACGCAGGCGACGTTATAGGCTACGTTGGCGATACCGCCGTGAGCGAATGCGGCGATAAGAGCCACCTTCACTTTGAGCTGCTGAAAAACGAAAAGTATGTAAATCCCGAGGACCACATACTTTTTATAAAAGAATCAAAATAAGCTGAGGAAGCGCTGAATTACAAGCCCTAAGCATTATCCGCCAGCGCCTGGGCTACGGCTTCCATTATAGCATCGGCCACGTTTATGCCCGTGGCCTTTTTAATGCCGCCAAAGTGGGCATTGGAGTTGACCTCGCATACCAGCATGCCGTCCTTGCCGAATAGCAGATCCACGCCCGCAAAATCGCAGCCGAGCGTTTTTGCCGCCGTAACGGCGAGCTTTTCTTCATCAGCGCTCAGCCTATACGGCCTTACGCTGCCGCCCCTTGCAACGTTTGCCCTGAAATCGCCGGACTCATTGTATCTTAGCATGGCTGCCGCCACCCTGTCCCCCGCAACATAGGCGCGCACGTCCCTGGCAAAGCTCGTTTGTATGTATTGCTGGGCTATGGCGGCCTCCCCGCTGAGCTTCATGAGCATGGCCTCCGCTTCTTCAATATCGTTTGCCATATACACCTGCGCCCCGAAGGAGCCGAAGCACTGCTTCAGCACAAACGGATAGCCGAGATAATCGCCTATCCTTTCAAGGAAGGCGGTGTCGGTATAGCCTATCCTTGGAAACGTAAGCGGTATAAGCACCGTTTTTGGCTGAGGCACCTTGTCCATAAGCGCTATGTGGCAAAGCGCCTTGTCATCGCAAAGCTCTATAGCGGCTGAGCTGTTGAAAAGCCTCATTCCCCGCTTTTCAAGCGCCCTTGCAAGCCTTACGTCCTTATCCCAGAATATTGCAAAGCCGCGCGGCTCATTATAGCTTACGGCGGAGCCGGAAGCTATATCGTACATAAGCTCTATATTCGTTTTAAGCTCAAGCTTTATGTCATGCCTTTCTGCGCTTTGGCATAATGAAGCATAGAGGGAGGTGAACTTATCCTCCCTCAAAAACCCGTTAACTATCAAATATCCCTTTTTCATACTTATATGCTTAATGTGCTCAGTCCCTGCCGCTCATCAGGACTTGGGCTGCTTTGCCTTGGCGGGGTCCGGCTTTATTATTCCCTCCCTGAAAGCTGATAGCAGCTTCATAAGGTCGTCTATCCTGGCCTTTATCTCCTCGCCCGTATCTATATCCGCAACCATTACCCTGTGCGCCAGCTCGTCAACGCTGAATATATGGCTGGTTATATCGCGGCTGTTCTTAACGGCGTCCTCTATGCTGGTAAAGGGCTCGTGCGCGGCAAGGCGCATGCCCATAGAATTGAAGAACATGGTATAGCCCGCTATGCCGGTCTGGCTCTGGTACGCCTTGCAGAAGCCGCCGTCTATCACCACCAGCCTGCCGTGCGCCTTAAGCGGGCTTTCGCCCTCCTTGGCCTTTACCGGGATATGGCCGTTGACTATCCTGCTCCACGGCTTATCGCAGCCGAACGCCAGCAGCACCTTTTTGCAGAAGTCCTCATCGTCGGTATAGCTGTAATAATGGTTCTTGGGCTCCTTCCATGTGGCTTTGTCCTCTATAAGCGCCCTTTCAAACGTGGCTATATGGTCCCTGGCGAAAACGGGCGAGTTCCTTCCGCACCAAAGGTACCAAAGATAGTCGCGGCCCTCCTCCCTTTCCTCGCTGCCCTCCGGAGCGAGCAGGCCCTGACGCGCCAATCTGTCGGCATAGTCAAAGTATTCCTTGCCGGAAAGGGTTACGGCTTTGCCCACCTCAAACTCCATAAAGCTGCCGTCCCTGTTGCAGGGTACGCAGCCATGGAAAAGAAGGTTGCCGTTCTTTTTAAGATACAGCGAGCCTGCGCTACACAAGAACCTGGCATGCGCCTGAAGCTTTTCGCTGTGCATGAACGCGGCGCAGAGCTGCTCCATAAGCGCCTCCTCGTCCTCGCTGAGCTTGGTGGGGTCGTTTGGATATACCGTGGGGAAATCGGTATCCCTTAAAGGATAGTCCGTGCCGTTTATGTTTATGGTGCCATGCTCCCAGTTGACGCGGGAAAGCATGTCTCTATCCTCCATGCCATACTCCTTGCGCCTGTGCACAAGCTGGCCTTCAAGCTTATACATTATAACGCTTATGGCTTTGTGCATCCTTGAATAAAGCTCCGTATCCCTCGGCTTAAAAAGCTCCTCCGGCAGCTTCCTCGGCGCAAAAACATGCGCGTCGGAATACCTTTCGGTTGAAAATACGGCGAGCGGCAAAAGGTTTATGCCATATGAATTTTCCAGCATGTCAAGGTTATCATACTGCACGCAGTTTTTAACGGCCGTGGCAACGCATACGGGGCTTCCGGCGGCCGCGCCCATCCACAGCACGTCGTGATTGCCCCACTGCACGTCAACATGGTGGTGGGTCATAAGGTGATCCAGTATAACGTCCGCATGCGGCCCCCTGTCGAATATATCGCCGACTATATGCAGCTCGTCTACCGTCATGCGCTTGATAAGGTTGGCCATTTCGGTTATCATCGTATCCGCGCTTTGGGTATCCACTATGGCCCTTATTATATGGTCGTAATAACGCTCCTTATTTGGAGTGCCGCCGGTGTTGAGCATCTCCTCCATTATATATGCGTACTCCCTCGGCAGCGCCTTCCTCACCTTGGAGCGCGAATACTTGGTGGTACACTGCCTGCACACGGATATCAGCCGCTTGAGCGTTACCCTGTACCAATCGTCCATGTCGGCTTCTATCCTTTTAGCCTCCCTCAGCTTTTCCCTTGGGTAGTATATCAGCGCGGCAAGGTTGCGCCTTTCCGTCAGGGTAAGGCTATCGCCAAGCGCCGCCTGTATCTTTTCGGCAACGGCGCCCGAGCCGTTGTTGAGTATATGCAGAAAAGCCTCGTGCTCGCCATGGATATCGCTCATAAAATGCTCGGTACCCTTTGGAAGATTCAATATGGCAGTAAGGTTGATTATCTCCGCGCTTGCAGCCTGCACCGTTGGGTATTCCCTTGCCATCTGCTGCAAAAGCCTAAGCTCGCGATCCGTCATAGCACACCTCCGCGTCGTTTTGTTATTGTATTATGCAAAGCCGTGTATAGATATAACCGTTTATTGATCCGTCTTTTTTACGCCGACGTACGGAAGGTTGCGGAAATGACCCATATAGTCAAGCCCATAGCCTATAACGAACTCGTTTGGTATAACAAAGCCCACATAGTCCGGCGATATGGCGCACTCCCTTCTTTCGGGCTTATCAAGAAGGCACGCTATCCTCAGGCTTGCGGGCTGCCTTGTTTTAAGTATGTTGGTAAGATGGTTCAGCGTAAGGCCGCTATCCATTATATCCTCTATTATAAGCACATGGCGGTTGGTTATGGAGTTGTCGAGGTCCTTTGATATGCGCACTATTCCGGAGGTCCTCATCGCGTTGCCATAGCTTGATATGGACATGAAGTCCATCTCACAGTGGCAGGTCAGCGCCCTTGAAAGGTCTGAAAAGAACTGCACGGCGCCCTTGAGTATGCACACTATTATAACGTCCTTGCCGGCGTAGTCCTCAGATATCTGCGCGCCCATCTCCTTTACGCGCTTCTTTATCTCCTCCTCGCTTATAAGCACACGGCTTACGTCCTTCTCCATCTCGTTTATCATTGCTACCGCCCCTTTCTTATGGTTGCTTTTTTGTTTTATTGTTCGGTATATATTACGCGGACTGCCCGCGTTGACCCCGCATCCAGCTTTATCTCATCAGCCGCGCCAAGCCCCGGCGCAAACAGGACCCTGCTGCCGCAGGCTATCAGCGCAAGCTCCCTTTTCTCGCGCGCAAGCTTTGCGTCTATATATGCTTCCTTAAGCTTTTTGCTGCCGGAGGCGTTTATTCGCCTGAATCTGTCCCCGGGCTGCCTTTGCCTTATTACGGCGCCGGCGGGCAGCTTGTCCATATCCATACAGGCTGAGTAGCTATCCTTGGGCCTGTCGCTTACGTTGCAGGGCGAGCAGGTGTAGGTCCCCGCGGGCGTAATGATGCTCCTTTCCCAAGGCTCCGGCGCCTTGTCCGGCAAATCAAACGGCATCTGCCAGTCGCCATAAAGCTGCTTATATTCGCCGAAGCATACAAGATCGTAGCTCGTCCACACATCGGCCCCAGGTATGGATATCCTTGCGCCGGTGCGGCCCTGCATAAGCTTGATTATAGCCTCCGTATGTCCCCTTTCGGCATCGGTCAGCGCGCCTATCTCATTGAGCGCCTGCCTTATGCAGCGCGTCAGTATGGGCCGTGGCAGGGTCATAAGATACCTCCTGTCGAACCCGCCGTCCCTTCTTGCGCTGTCAAGCTCCCTTCCGGCTATATCGCAAAGGTAGCTTTCATCTTCGTTCAAAAGCGACGCCATAGAGCACAGGCTTTCCGTCAGCCTCGGATTAAACTCCTTTTTAAGATACGGTATAGTCTCCAATCTCAGCTTGTTGCGTGTGCCCTCGGCTATAAAATTGGTCGCGTCGGTGCAGTAAGGAAGGCTCTCCTCCTTAAGATAGCTTTCTATGTCCGCCTTGCTCAGGCACAATAGCGGCCTTATAATGTCCCCTCTTTTTGCGGCCATGCCGCACAGGCCCCTCAGGCCGCTGCCCCTTAAAAGATGCAGCATTATGCTTTCCGCCTGATCGTCCATATGGTGGGCCACAGCTATCTTGTCCGCATTAAAGAAGCGCTTTGCCTCCTCAAGAAAGTCATAGCGCAGCATTCTGCCGGCCTGCTCAAGCGTTTCGCCCCGCTGCCTTGCAAGCTTGGGTATGTCCGCATAGCCGCCATATACCCTTATGCCATAGAAATCGCAGAAGTCATGCACAAACTCGGCGTCCTCCCTGGCCTGCTCGCCGCGTATACAGTGATTAAGATGCGCGGCGCACAGGCTGAAGCCCAGCTTTCTTGAAAGTGAGTTGAGTATGTGCATAAGCGTTACGGAGTCGCCGCCGCCGCTCAGGCCGACAAGCACCCTTTCGCCCCTGTTTATGAGCGAGTTTTCAACGATAAAGCGTTCTACCCTCTCACGCATAGCGTACCTCCTCACAATGCCCAATATAGCTCAATACCAACACATCTGAGTTAACCGCAGTTTATACTATTATAAGTATACCTTTTATAACTGCATTTGACAAGGGAACGCGCAGAATCTATAATAGCATCAGGTTGATGCGGCTAAGCATGTGCCTTAAGGCCCTGTGCGTCCTTGTCAACCGACGCTCATATAACATATAAACTGATATACAAGGAGATATATATTATTATGAAGCTTGGTGTGGTGGGGCTGCCCAATGTCGGCAAAAGCACGCTTTTTAACGCCATAACAAAGGCCGGCGCGCAGGCCGCAAACTATCCTTTCTGCACTATTGAGCCTAACGTGGGCGCGGTGGCCGTGCCTGATGAAAGGCTGGACGTGCTTGCCAGGATGTACAATCCTGAAAAGTACACGCCTACGAGCATAGAATTTGTTGACATAGCGGGCCTTGTAAGGGGCGCCTACAAGGGCGAGGGTCTTGGCAACAAATTCCTTTCCCATATAAGGGAGGTGGACGCCATAGTCCATGTTGTGCGCTGCTTTGAAGATGAAAACATAGTGCATGTTGACGGCTCCGTAGACCCGAAAAGGGATGTGGAGACGATCAGCATAGAGCTTATATTTGCCGACCTTGAAACGGTTGAAAAGCGCATGGAGCGCACAAGGAAGGCCGCAAAGGGCGGCGACAAGCAGTTAGCGGGCGAGATAGAGCTGCTTGAGCGGGCCAAGGCCCACCTTGAGTCCGGAAAGCCCATACGCACCATGCAGGCGACAGAGGCCGAGGCTGAGACACTGAAGGGAATGTTCTTCCTTACGACAAAGCCTGTTATATACGTTGCCAACATTTCAGAAGCCGACATAGACAAGGCCGGTAATCCGCTGGTGACAGCCCTGCAGGACGCCGTGAAGGACGAAAATGCCGAAGTGATAACGATATGCGCGCAGGTTGAGGAGGAGATAGCCGAGCTTTCTCCCGAAGAGAAGCAGGCGTTCATAGAGGAGCTTGGCATTGGGGAAAGCGGCCTTGATAAGCTGGTCAAGGCATGCTACAAGCTGTTGGGGCTGATAAGCTACCTTACCGCAGGCCCCAAGGAGGTGCGCGCCTGGACCATAGAAAAAGGCACAAAGGCTCCGCAGGCGGCGGGCAAGATACACACCGATTTTGAAAGGGGCTTCATAAGGGCCGAGATAGTGCCTTTTGAAACGCTTAAGGAGCTTGGCAGCATGGCGGCCTGCAAGGAGAAGGGCCTGGTCCGAAGCGAGGGCAAGGACTACGTTATGCAGGATGGCGACGTTGTGCTGTTCCGCTTCAACGTTTAAGCTCAGGCAATGCCACAAGCCCCGCCGGATAAGGCGGGGCTTCAGAGTGTCGAAAAAGTGGCTGAACGCCACTTTTTCGAGTTTTTACGGGTTTTGCCTCTCGCTCACGCTCCCGGGCGGCAAAACCCGCGCGGGGCTTTATTATGCCCGCGTACAGCCCTGCGCCTCTTTTTTCAGCATTATTTGCATAAATAAATCTATATGCATTATTACTTATCCACATTTTCCACAGGTTTATCCACATGCGCCCTGTTTTAGGCATCAAAAGTGTGAATAAACCGTGAATAAGGCATGGATATAGCTTGCGTAAAGCTGCGCGCTAAGCATAATATGCAGCGTCATGTGCAGGAGCTGATGGAAGATTTTGCCATAGCAATATAAGTTAATAGTTTATTTACTTGTTATACCGGCTATAGCTGTCTATAATGAAACCGAAGGCGGATTATTAAGCTAAACTTAGCAAAAGGAGGAGTGAGATATGAAAATGCGTAAGTTATTCTGCATCGCCATAGCTGCCCTTACGCTGCTGTGCGCGATACCGGCAATGGCGGAAGGCGGCCTGTTCTCCGGCAGCACAAACCCTGCCAAGGCCCCTGAAAGCGAATTCGCCATGAGCGTGTCCCCCTCAAGCAGCGGCCGCTATTCGGCTACCGTAACGCTTAACATGAGGAACAAGTCAAAGTACAACACCTATTCCTTCGGCGCAGACTTCTGGCTTGAGGTCTACGACGGCAGGGGTTGGCTGAGCCTCAAGAGCTACAGCTATGATCTTCCCGCCGTGGGCTACAGCCTTGCGCCCGGCAAGAGCATGGCCTTCTCAATAAGGCTGACAGATTACTACGGCATGTACAACGGCCTCACGCTGCCTGCGGGCTATTACCGCATAGGCAAGCTTATACAGAACGAGGCGAACAATGCAAAGTACATAACCTATGCCGAGCTGACGCTTAGCGAGACCGGCTATCCAAGCTATCCAAGCTATCCAAGCTATCCAAGCTACCCAAGCTATCCAAGCTACCCAAGCACCGACGCTAACGCCCGCTACGCCACCACAAGGGTGAACGTGCGCAAGGGCCCAAGCACAAAGTATTCCGTTATAGGCGTGCTGAACGTGGGCGACAAGGTCACCTTTGTAAAGACAAAGGGCAAATGGTCCGAGGTCGTGTACAACGGGCGCACTGCGTATGTGTTCAGCAAGTACCTTTCAAAGACCCCCGTTGGCTCAGCGCCGGCTCAGCCTGCCGACCCCAACTACGGCGGCGCGTACTACCGCTACGCCACGACCAGGCTTAACGTGCGCTACGGCCCAGGCACCAACTATGCCGTAGTCGGTGCGCTTGAAGCCGGAGAGAGGGTATATTGCCTCGGCACCAGCGGCAACTGGACCAGGATATATTACAACGGCAACACCGCCTATGTATCCACGGCCTATCTTTCCGCAAACCAGCCAGGCTACAACCCGTACTATCCGTATTATCCCTACTATCCTAACGGCGGCGGAAGCTCTGCCTGGGGCCCGTATCCGGGATATCAGTATGACGGCAAGGGTCTTTACGTCCCGAGCTGGTCATAACCTGCAGGCAGGCAAACTGCATTATCTTACCCGACCTAACACTAAAGGAGCGGCCCTTTGCGGCCGCTCTCAGTCTGTCAAAAAAGTGGCTGGTCGCCACTTTTTTGAGTTTTTTCGGGTTTCGCCTCTCGCATTCGCTCCCGGGCGGCAAAACCCGCAAGGTACGAAAACCTAAAGGTTTTCATCCGTTCTGACGTGCATGCCGTCAGAGCCGGAATTAGCTTAAGGGGCAGCCGCCCCTTAACAACCCCAGTGCTTTTTGACACTCTGAGAGCGGCCTTAATGGCCGCTCTCAGTATATTTGATTTGGCTTATGCTTTTATTTGGCTTCGGCATCACGCTTGGCCATGTACTCTATAAGCTCAAGCACCTTGCAGCTGTAGCCCCACTCGTTATCGTACCAGGCGATAAGCTTTACAAAGGTATCGTCAAGCATTATGCCCGCGTTCTCATCAAATATGCAGGTGTGGCTCTCTCCCTTCATATCGCTTGATACCACCTCGTCCCTTGTGTAGGTGACTATGCCCTTCATGGTGGTGCGGCTGGCTTCCTCAACGGCCTCGCATATCTCTTTGTAAGTGGTAGGCTTTTTCAGCCTTGCGGTAAGGTCCACCACCGAAACATCGTTCGTAGGCACGCGGAAGCTCATTCCGGTAAGCTTGCCCTTAAGGCTCGGCATTACCAATGCGCAGGCCTTTGCGGCGCCTGTTGTTGAAGGTATTATGTTGTTGAATACGCTTCTTCCGGTTCTCCAATCCCTGCCGGCGCGGCCGTCAACAGGCTTCTGCTTAGATGTGGCGGAGTGTATGGTGGACATAAGACCCTGCTCTATGCCGAAATTGTCATGCACTATCTTGGTAAGCGGGGCTATACAGTTGGTGGTGCAGCTTGCGTTGGAAACTACGTTGTACTTGGTATCATATTCCCAGTGGTTAACGCCCATTACATATGTCGGCGTCTCGGAATCCTTTGCCGGAGCCGAAAGCACCACCTTCTTCGCGCCGTGCGCAAGGTGGCCGCTCGAAAGCTCGGTCGTGTTGAACGCGCCTGTGGATTCCACTATGTATTCCGCACCGCACCGGTCCCAAGGTATATCCTTTGAATCGTTTGCGCTGAAAACAGCTATGTCGCGCCCATTTATGCGTATGCCGTTTTCAGTCTGCTCAACTTCCCCGGGAAAGCGCCCGAACACGGAATCATACTTCATAAGATACGCCATGTAATCGGGTTCAGCCTTGCGCAGGTTGACGCCGCAGATCTCGAACTGCTCCGGTTTTTCGGCTGCTATGCGCAGCACGGTCCTGCCGATCCTGCCAAAACCATTGATACCAAGCTTGATAGCCATTGCCGTGAAGCCCTCCAGTCAATATATAATTTTGTAGGGAGATTGCCTCTCCTAACATTAGATTATATCATAAATGCAAATTATTGCAACATAATCAGCGCTTATAAATAAATCCAACAAATTGTGAATGATGCTATAACAGCGTATAATCAGCTTATCCGAATTATTAAGGTAATTTATATTGAGAATACGGGCTTTATTAAGCAATGCACGGTGAAAAACATTCCCTTTTTACCGGCGGCAGGCGGCCTGCCGTTTTCACCAAAGGCCGGTAGGGGCCGTGACTCATTGAGCATGGCGAACGGATTCCCGGGTTTGCAGATGAACTGAGGGACAGCCTTCCAACAAAGCCGTCCCTCATCGCCTGTTTGCTGTTCATTTAAGCCTTACGGCCTGCGCCTGTGGCTCAAAAGCTTTTGATTATATCCACTATTTCTGCGCCAACGCGCTTCTGAGCCTCAGCAGTCTGCGCGCCGATATGCGGAGTGCAGCTGACGTGCGGGTGGCTGTAGAGTGCATGGTTCTTTGCAGGCTCGGAGGCGTATACGTCAAGGCCGGCTCCGCGCAGCTTGCCGCTTTCAATCGCGTCAAGCAGTGCGTCCTCGTCAACGTTGTTGCCGCGGCTGGTGTTGATAAGCACGGCGCCATCCTTCATCTTGGCGATGGTTTCCTTGTTTATGAGCGGCTTACCGTCAATGCTGGGAGTGTGTACGGATACGAAGTCGGCGTTTGCGAGCAGGGTATCCATATCTACATACTTCATGTTCTCGTTCTCAAGCCCGTCTACCTTAAATATATCGTATGCAAGCACCTTCATGCCCAGCGCCTGGGCCTTTGCGCCAAGGGCCTGGCCTATGCGGCCGTAGCCTATCACGCCAAGGGTCCTGCCCGCAAGCTCTATTCCCTTGTAGGCCTTCTTTTCCCACATATCCTCGCGCATGGTGTGGCCGGCTATGGATATGAAGCGCGCTACCGAAAGCATATGCGCAAGCGCAAGCTCCGCAACGGTATTGCTTGACGCCCTAGGGGTATTGCGCACCTTTATCCCGTTCTGCTCGGCATATTCAACGTCTATGTTATCAACGCCTACGCCGCCGCGTATTATCAGCTTGAGCATGCCGGTCTCCTTAGCCGCGTCTATTATGGGCTTGCGCACCTTGGTGGCGCTGCGCACCACCAGCACGTCATAGCTCTTCACCTGCTCGGCAAGCTCTTCCGGCTCATAGAACTGCTCAACCACCTCGTGACCCATCGCCTTAAGCTCGGCCACGGCAGCCTTATCCATTCCGTCTGATGCAAGTATCCTCATTTTATCCGTCTCCTTATAATATTGCAGCTTACTTGTTCTCCGCCTCGAACTTCTTCATGAAGTCTACAAGGTATTCAACGCCTTCTATGGGCATGCAGTTATATATGCTCGCCCTGAGGCCGCCCGTGGAGCGATGCGCCTTAAGGTTGGACATTCCGGCGGCTACGCTCTCCTTAACAAACTTGGCGTCCAGCTCCGCATTGGGGGTATTGAAGCGCACGTTCATCTTGGAGCGGCTGCCCTTTTCAATACTGGTCACATAGAAGTCCGAATGGTCAAGGCAATCATAGAGCAGCGCGGCCTTCTTTTCGTTTATGGCCTTGCGCGCCTCAAGCCCGCCGTTTGCGAGCAGCCAATCCATCACCAGCTTGCAGATGTATATGCACCAGCAGGGAGGTGTGTTATGCATGCTCTTAGCCTCGGCATTTATGGTGTAGTCGCACATGGTGGGGGTGATTGGGTTCACGTTGCCCAGCATATCCTCGCGCACTATAACTATGGTAAGTCCGGCGGGAGCAACGTTCTTCTGCGCGCCTGCGTATATCAAAGCAAACTTTGATACGTCTATGGGCTCGCTCATTATGCAGCTGGACATATCGGCTACCAGCGGCACATCGCCGGTGTCGGGTATATAATCCCAGCAGGAGCCGTATATGGTGTTGTTGAAGCAGATATGCACATAATCGGCCTCGGGGTCGAGCTTAAGCTCTTCCTGCCTGGGTATGCGGGAGAAGTTTATGTCCTTGCCGGTCCAGGCGATGTTCACCTTGCCGTACTTTTCGGCTTCCTTGGCGGCCTTGCCGGAGAAGTTGCCGGTAACTATGTAATCCGCCTTGTGGTTCTTGTTCATCAGGTTCATGGGAACCATTGCGAACTGAAGCGTAGCGCCGCCCTGCATGAATATCACCTTGTAGTTATCAGGGATATTCATAACCTTGCGCATCTGTGCCTCCGCCTTAACGATTATATCGTCATAGACCTTGGAACGATGGCTCATCTCCATCACGCTCATGCCGCTGCCTTCATAGTTGAGCATGTTGTCCCGCGCGCTTTCAAGCACCTCTACCGGAAGCATGGAGGGGCCCGCCGAGAAGTTGTAGATCCTGTCGTAAAGCATATCTTTTCTCCTTGATGATTATATTGAACGCCGGACTGCTCCGACTATAATGATTATACTCGCCTTTGCCCCGCAAAACAAGCCCGCTGCCCATTTTTGATAAGCTTTTGACGCTCTTTTGATAAGCCTGCGTAAAATATATTATATTTTACCGGTAAAGCCGTCAAAAAACGGGCGTTGAGCTATCCTGCGCTATGGACAAGCCAATACGCATAATGTATAATAATTTTGGATATACATATTGTATATACATTTCGATATACAGGGGTGGACTATGGGAGTATTCGTAAACCAGTTTTCTGAAATAGGCAAGCTGAACGCGGTCATGCTGCACAGGCCTGGCGAGGAGATAAATCAGGTCACGCCGGAGTTTTTTAACGAGATGCTCATTGACGACACGTTGTATCTTCCTGCGGCGCAGCGCGACCATGACCGGTTTGCCGAGATATTGAGGGAGAACGGGGCTGCCGTATACTACCTTAAGGACCTCTTCTGCGAGGCTATAGCCGACGAGGCCGTAAAAAAGCGCTATATAGACGATTTTATTCTGTTGAGCGATATAAAGGGCAACGAGCTTAAGGAGGCTATACGCGCCTATTTGATTCCCAAGTCGCCTTATGAGCTGTTTGACGCCGTTGCGCGGGGCATAAGGCCAGGAGATATAGAAAAGCTCTCCTCTGAGGCTGTGCCGCTCAAGGTGAGCAATCCGTACCCGTTTATACTTGACCCCATGCCGAATATCTACTTTACAAGGGATACGTCCATATGCATAGGCTCAGGCATGGTCATAAGCAAGATGAGCATGCCCTCAAGAAGAAGAGAATCGCTTTTTACAAGATATATACACGATTATAATAAGCTGTTTACTCAATACCCCGTGCCGCTTTGGTATGACAATACCATGGAATACGGCATAGAGGGCGGGGACGTGCTTATACTCTCCGACAAGCTGCTTGCCATAGGCTGCGGCGAGAGGACGGACATAGCGGCCGTTGAAGCGCTTGCCAACAGGCTTTTTGCCGAGGGTTATGAGCGAATACTCATATTCAACAACCCGCGCAGCCGCAAGTTCATGCATCTTGACGTGCTGTGTACCATGATAGACTATGACAAGTTCCTTACGCACCCATGCATATACGAAAAGCAGTTTGAGGTTTACGAGATGACCGGCAGGCCTAACCATCTCAGCATATCCTGCACCACGGAGCCTGTGGATAAGCTTTTTGCGCGCTGCCTCTCCCTGCCTGCAGTGCAGTTCATAGAGATGGGCGGGGGCGACCCGATAATCGCCGCGCGGGAGCATTGGAACATGGGTTCAAACTCGCTGACGCTCTCCCCCGGCAACATAGCCGTGTACGACCGTAACGAGGTGACGAACGACCTTCTCGTAAAGGCCGGCATACGCCTTAACCTTATACCGGCAAGCGAGCTTGTCCGCGGCCGTGGCGGCCCGCGCTGCATGAGCATGGCCATAAACAGGGTTTGAGCCGTAGCTTTATGCATAACGCATTATCGTTAAGGGGCGCAAGCCCCTTAAGCTTTATTCCGGCCCTTGCGGCCTGAGCGTCAAAACGGATGAAATCCCGGAGGTTTTCACGCTTTTCGGCTTGTGCCGCCCGCAAACCAAAGCGCAGGATGGTGAGAGGCAAAACCCGCAAGGCTCAAAAAAAGTGGCGTTTAGCCACTTTTTTGATATTCTAAGCTCACTTTACCGCTTGGTCACGCCCAGCGTTACCTTTTCGCCGTTCACGTCCCAATCCTTTGTGTAGCCGGAAGGCTCAGCCTCGGTTATGGATACGGCAAGCACGTCCTTGGCTATGTCCACGCCGAAGCGGTCAAGCACCTGCTTCGCCCTGCCTTCGCAAGCATATGTAAGCGCTATGCGGTCCGTCACCTCAAAGCCGGCCTCCTTGCGCATCACCTGTATCTTTGACACAAGCTCGCGCACAAAGCCTTCGTCTATAAGCTCGTCGGTAAGGTTGGTGTCAAGCACAACGGCCATATCCTTCTCGCTCTGGCTCACGAAGCCCGACTTCTGTATGGGCTCGGTCAGCACATCCTCCTCGGCAAGGGATACCGCGGCGCCGTCAAGCTCAAAGTCGTAGCTCAGGCCCTGCTTATGCGCGGCAACCACCCTGTCGCCCATGCCTTCCTGGGCAAGATAGGCGTTTATCTTGGGCAGAAGCTTGCCGTAGCGCGGCCCCAACGTCTTAAGCTGCGGCTTCACCCTGTATGATATGAAGCCGGAAGCATCCGTAACGAACTCTACCTCTTTAACGTTAAGCTCCTCGGCTATTATTGAAGTATAAAGCTTGTCGAGCCTGCCGCCCTGCACGAACATGCGGCTCAATGGCTGGCGGTTCTTAACGTTGGCGGCTGCCCTTGCGGCCCTGCCCATCACGACTATTTCAAGCACCTCGTCCATGCTCTTTTCAAGCTCGGCATCTATAAGGCTATCGTCCGCCACAGGGAAATCGCAAAGGTGTATGCTCTCCGGAGCGAGCTTATCCACGCTCCTTACTATGTTCTGGTACATGCTCTCGCTCATAAACGGCACGAACGGCGCGCACAGGGCGCACATGGTGGAAAGCACGGTGTACAGCGTCATATACGCGGCTTCCTTGTCGTCCGTCATTCCGCTGCCCCAGTAGCGCTCGCGGCAGCGGCGCACATACCAGTTGGAAAGGTCGTCCGTAAAGCGGGCAAGCTCGCGTCCGGCCTCGGTTATGTGCAGGCCGTCAAGGCCGGTATCAACGGCCTTTATGAGCGAATTGAGCCTTGAAAGCACCCATTTATCCATAGGAGTCAGGTTCTCCTTCTTAAGCGAGTGCTTTGTGGGGTCAAAGCCGTCTATCTCGGCATACAGCACATAGAAGGCATATGTGTTCCAAAGCGTGCCCATGAACTTGCGCTGCGCCTCGCTCACTGCCTCCGCGCTGAACCTGCTCGGCAGCCACGGCATGGAGCCTGTGTAGAAATACCAGCGCACAGCATCCGCGCCCTGCTTGTCAAGCACGCTCCACGGGTCGACAACGTTGCCCTTGTGCTTGCTCATCTTCAGGCCGTCCTTATCCGCAACAAGGCCAAGAACAAGGCAGTTCTTGTAGCTGGGCTCGTCGAACAGGCATGTGGATATGGCAAGCAGGGTGTAGAACCAGCCCCTCGTCTGGTCTATGGCCTCGCTTATATAATTGGCAGGGTAGCGCTTTTCAAAAAGCTCCTTGTTTTCAAACGGATAGTGCCACTGCGCAAACGGCATGGAGCCGGAGTCGAACCAGCAGTCTATTACGGCCTTTTCCCTTCTCATCGTGCCGCCGCACTTGCCGCATTTGAAGGTTATCGGGTCAAGATAGGGCTTATGCAGCTCTATATCCTCAGGAGTGCCGGGCGCAAGCTCTATAAGCTCCTTCCTGCTGCCGACGACGTGTATCTCGCCGCAATCCTCGCATACCCATACGGGCAATGGCGTTCCCCAATAGCGCTCGCGGCTGAGGCCCCAGTCTATAACGTTTTCAAGGAAGTTGCCCATGCGCCCCTCCTTTATGGTCTCCGGCAGCCAGTTTATGCGCCTGTTGTACTCTATTAGCTTATCGCGCACGGCGGTCATCTTTATGAACCAGCTTTCGCGCGCATAGTATATAAGCGGCGTATCGCAGCGCCAGCAGAACGGATAGCTGTGCTCAAAAGGTATCTCGGCAAACAGCGCGCCGGATTCCTTAAGCGCCTTAAGTATCATCGGGTCCGCCTTCTTAACGAATACGCCCGCCCACGGGGTGTCGTCCGTCATGTTGCCCCTTGCATCCACAAGCTGAACGAAAGGCATATCGTTCTTCCTGCACACCCTGTAATCGTCCTCGCCGAAGGCGGGGGCGTTGTGTACTATGCCGGTGCCGTCCTCTGCGGAAACATAATCGTCGGCTATTATATAAAAGCCCCTCTTGCCGGTCTTTTCGGCGGCTTTCTTTGTACATTCAAACAAAGGCTCATAGCTCCTGCCGACAAGCTCGCTGCCCTTGAACTCCCTGACTATCCTCGCGTCCTCGCCAAGCACCTTTTCAACAAGGTCCTTCGCCAATATGAACGCCTCAGAGTCCTTTTCAGCACGGCAATACACTATGTCCGCATTTACGCAAAGGCATATGTTAGACGGCAGCGTCCATGGCGTAGTGGTCCAGGCAAGATAACTTGCGTCCTCATCGGTACACCTGAAGCGTACCGTTGCAGAAACCTCCTTAACGTCCTTATACCCCTGCGCCACCTCATGGCTGGCAAGAGCCGTTCCGCAGCGCGGGCAATACGGCACCACCTTGTGGCCCTTGTATAACAGGCTCTTTTCATATATGGTCTTCAGCGCCCACCATTCGGACTCTATATAGTTATCCTCGTAAGTAACATATGGGTGCTCCATGTCCGCCCAGTAGCCTACGCGGTCGCTCATCTGCTCCCACTCGGTCTTGTATTTCCAAACGGATTCCTTGCACTTTGCTAAAAACGGCTCCACGCCATAGGCCTCTATCTGCTTTTTGCCGTCAAGCCCAAGCATCTTCTCTACCTCAAGCTCAACGGGCAGGCCATGCGTATCCCAGCCGGCCTTCCTGAGCACGTCGTAGCCCTTCATGGTGCGGTAACGGGGCATGATATCCTTCATGGCCCTTGTCAATATATGCCCTATGTGCGGCTTTCCGTTAGCCGTGGGAGGGCCATCATAAAAGGTATAAGCCGGCCTGCCCTTTCTCAGCTCGCAGCTTTTTTCAAATATGTGGTTCTCCTTCCAAAACTGAAGGATCTCCTTCTCCCTTTCAACAAAGTTGAGTGAGGTGGGAACCTTTGTGTACATTACTTAGCTCCTTTCGCCTTTATAAAAAATAAAAACCGCGCCCCGTAACGGGACGCAGTGCTTGCGCGGTACCACCCGATTTGGCATAATATGCCCTGTCTCAGCTGCGCTGTAACGTGCGCTCACGGCGTAAGCTACTCCTGTTCACCCACGCGCTCACGGATGATGCGTGCCTGGCCGTACCCGCCGCGCTTTCACCATGCCGCGGCTCGCTTGGGGTCTATAGCTTCAGGCCGTGTGTTCCGATCGTCGCTTTGTTGGCATTATAACCGTTTTTCCGCGTTTTGTAAAGCGTTTTACCCGGCTCAGTGCATATGCTTGCACATGCTGTCCCATATTATGCCGCCTGTCGGGCAGCGGTATTCCCTCACAAGGCCGCCTCTTCCCTTTACCGGCTCCGTTACCGGCTCAAAGCCGAAGCGCTCAACAAGCTCAAACCTTGTATCCTCGGCAATTATCCTTATATGCTTCTGCGGGAGCTGCTGCGCCTTAAAAAGCAGCATTCTCAAAACAAGCTCGGCATAGGGCTGGCTCTCGTATTCCGGCATAACGGCTATCCTGTCTATCAGGATGGAATCGGAGCTTATATCCGGATACATCCTTCCGGCCGCGATAGGCTCGCCCGTCTGAAGGCAAACATAAACGTGCCCCGCGAAGGAGTCCACGGCGTCAAACTCCTCGTCCTCGGCTATGCCCCTGCCTTTTAGGTTAACGTCGCGCCTTAAAGCTTCTATTTTGTCAAAACCATCATTGCCTATGGACCAAAGCGCCTTAAACATGTAAGCCTCCGATATTGATATTATTAACAGCGTTTTATAAGAATATAGTACAGCGAAAGAGGAATAATGTAAACAGTATTGCCCGCCGGGCTTTAATGTTGTACAATTACTCAAGAATACCTAATTTTGAAAGGGGTAGCTTACGATGGAAGAAATGGAAAGAGATTTTGTGACCTTTACCGATGACGACGGCAACGATTTTGAGCTGGACGTTATCGACTACTTTGAATACGAGGGGCAGGAGTACGCGGTGCTTATGGACCTTAGTGAAGAGTGCGAGCATGACGAGGATGAGGAGTGTGACTGCGGCCATGACGTTTACATCATGAAGATAGTTGTAAACGGCGACATGGAGGAGTTCGTTCCCGCCGATGAGGACAAGTTTGACGTGCTTACCGCAATAGTCGAGGAGCGCCTTGCGGGCGACTGCTGCGACGACGATTGCTGCTGCGACGAGGACGAGCATGACGAGGGCTGTGGCTGCGGCTGCGGCTGCCACCAAGACAAATAAGCTTATAGCGGGCATAAAAAACAGGGGGGCGGCAAATGCCGCCCCCCTGTGAGAGTGTCGAAAAAGTGGCTGGTCGCCACTTTTTCGAGTTTTTACGGGTTTTGCCTCTCGCATTAGCTCCCGGGCGGCAAAACCCGCAAAGTACGAAAACCTTTGGGTTTTCATCCATTCTGACGCACATGTCGTCAGAGCCGGATTAAACATAAGGGGCTGCGGCCCCTTATCAACCCCGGGGTTTTTTGACAGACTGAAGGGGCGGCATTTGCCGCCCCCCTGTTTTTGTTCGGTTCAGGCTATGCTGTTACAGCTTTTCAAGTACGCCTGTGCGCTCGTTGAACGAGTTGATAAGCTTATCAAGATCCTTGGCCTGGTCGTGTATGTTCTTCCAGTAGTCATGGTCGTACCACTGCGCGTTAAGCTCCTCAACGGTCTTGCCCTGCTGCTCGACCCAGGTATAGTACTTAAGGTTGTGTACGCGCTTACGGTCGGCATATGTAAGCTCCGCCATGTTATCGGTACGCACGCCGTGCAGATGCTCGGAATAATCGCGGGCCGCGGTGAGCATGGAATACTTGCCCTGCTGCTCGTCAAGCTCCTTTATGCGGCTTTCGTACATAACGGCGCTGTCTGTCGCAACCGTTGCTACCACGTCGTTTGATGTAAGCTCGTAGTACTTTGCGAACTTAATGCAGCAAAGCACGTTGGCTATGCCGCTTATGCCGAGCAGGGAAAGCTGCTCTATGGTCTTTTCAGGCACGCCTGCGACCTCTTTAAGGTACTTATGGCCTTCCTCGCTGTTGAACAGCCTGAGCAGGTTCTGGCTGTCCTCATCGTCTATGTCTATCACCATGTCGGTATTCCTTACGTTGTGTACCCACGGCACATGCTTGTCGCCTATGCCCTCTATACGGTGGCCGCCAAAGCCGTTTTCAAGCAGCGTGGGGCATTGCAGCGCCTCGCCCACGGCCAGCTTGGAGTAGGGGTACTGCTCCTTAAGATAGTCGCCCGCGCTCATGGTGCCCGCGCTTCCGGAGGTGAAGCATGCGCCGGCAAAGCGGGTGTTTTCGGTCTTTATGCTCTCATAAGCTTCCGCAATGGCGTGGCCGGTCACCTGATAGTGCCAAAGCACGTTGCCCATCTCTTCAAACTGATTGAATATAATAACGTCCTCCCTGGTGCGCCTAAGCTCCCAGGTCTTATCAAAAATCTCTTTGACGTTGGATTCGCAGCCCGGGGTGGCTATGACCTCGCCCGCTATCTTTGAAAGCCAATCGAAGCGTTCGCGGCTCATCTCGGCAGGAAGTATGGCTATTGAATCGCAGCCGAGAAGCTTGGAGTTGTATGCGCCGCCGCGGCAATAGTTGCCGGTGCTGGGCCAAACGGCCTTGTTGTAGGTAGGATCGAACTGGCCGGTTACGAGCCTTGGCGCCAGGCAGCCGAAGCTTGCGCCCACCTTATGGCAGCCGGTCGGGAACCACTTGCCGCACATGACTATTATGCGCGCATCTACGCCGGTCAAGGCCGAGGGAAGCTCGATAAAGTTGACCCCGCCGTAACCGCCGCCGTTCATGGTGGGCTCGTTATGCCAGGTTATCCTGAACAGGTTGAGCGGATTAACGTCCCAAAGCCCAACGTGCTTAAGCGCCTTCTTCACCTTTTCAGGCACAAGCTGGGGGTTTTGCATCTGCGCAAATGTCGGTATAAGTATGTTGCGCTCCTTCGCCCTGTCTATGGCGTGTTTAAGTTGTTCTTCATGCATTGTAAGGTCTATCATGTTATGCTACGCTCCATCCTGATTTAGTTTGGTTTTGTTTGGGAAAAACCCTTTATACACCTATTCTATTGCTTTTCTGCTTTGTTGTAAACCCTGATTCAAATTTATTTTGTTAAAACCTTAATTTTTTTGTAGATAACTAAAACTAAATCTGAGATATGATCGGTCTAATCTATCATGTTGCGTATCTCCTCCTCTGTAGGCGGTTCATCGCGCATGCCGAGTGCGAAGCGCTTCTGCTCCACCCTTCTGTTCACCCATTCCGACACCAATGTATACAATATCGCCATAACGGGCACGCACAGTATTATCCCGGGTATGCCGAAAAGCCCCCCGCCGAGTATTACGGCTATCATCACCCATATTCCGGAAAGCCCTACCGCGCCGCCGACCACCTTTGGATAGACAAGGTTAGCTTCAAGCTGCTGCACTATTAACAAAAGCACTATGAACCATATCGTCTTTTCGGGGGCTGTTACCAGTATTATAAGCGCGCCGACGGCTCCTGAACACCACGGGCCGATTATCGGCACCATCTGCGTCACGCCGACTATAACGCTTATAAGCAGCGCATACGGGAAGGAGAGCAGCTGCATTGGTATAAAGGTCATTACGCCGAGTATCGTACACTCAAGTATCATGCCGCGGAAATAGTTGTTCAGCGTTTTGTTGGCCCTTGAACAGATATCGAGCATATCGGTGGCCGTCTTGTCGCTGAACACGGCCACTATCAGCTTTTTGAACTGGAATATTAGCTTTTCTTTATTGTATAATGCGTACACGCTTATAACTATCGCAAGCAGCAGGTCAACGGCGAACGCCACCACGCTGAACGTAAACTTAAGCACGGTCTCCGCCGCTATGCTTATATAGCCGCTTACGGAGCCAAGCAGCTTCGTCCAGAAGTCGATTACTATCCGCTCCACCTCTTCGCTAAGATGTACGCTGTCCCACAATCCGGCAGCCCATGCCGTAAACGAAGCCATGTAGCCATCAAAGCCGGAGGCCAAGCTGGTCACGCTTTCCGCCGCCTTGGGTATTATCAGCAGCAGCGCCGCGGCTATCACCGCAAACACGAACAGCATCGACAGCGTAAGGCACAGCCCCCGCTTCAAGCCAAGCCTTTTTAAGCGCCATTTCTTAAACACCCTGTTTTCAAGGAAGCGCATTGGCATGTTTGCAAGGAAGGATATGGCTATGGCTAAAAAAACGGGCGTGAGCAGGCTGAAAAAGCCCTTCAGCGCCGCCATCACGGCATCGAAGTTTTCAAGGAACTCGTATAGCAGCACGCCGAACGCTATAACCGCCACGGGCCGCCTTGCCGCGCGCCATATAACGCTCAGCCTTGGCTTGCCCTGCTCATTATCGCCCGCCTGCTCCGCTTTGTTGGCGCGGGCGTCCGCGTTCGCTTTAGCCTCCGCGTTGGCTTCTGCTTTTACCTTTTGGTCTTTACCGGCTTGCATATCGGCCTGCCCTCCCAGCATCGGATGTTATAGTATGTTATATCGATTCAATATCAGCTAATAAACATGCCGTGCGCCCTGTTCATCACCGTGCGGCGGAGACCACGTCAAACTCCACATCGGGCAGCCTTCTTTGCAGCCGCATTGAAAGCGTTTCGGCCCCGCTCTGCCTGCCCGGAGCGCCAAGCACTATAACGTCCGCCTGCTTCTCCTTGGCAAATTCGACTATGGTATCCTCAACATCCTGCGTGCGTATAAGGCTAAGCTCCGCGCCCGCAAGCTGCGCCGCGGTGAAAAGATACTCTATCGCGTCCGACTCAAAGGGCGTGTTCATAAAGTTCTTGCCCGTCTCCACGCAATGAACGACATGGACCTTGCCTTTTTCGCCCCTTCTTTCAACTCCCCTTGCTATGAGCTGATCGCAGGAGCGCTGCCCCGTCACGCACACCATTATAGTTTTATTATCCAGCGCTGCATTTTTCATGGTCTTTTACCGCTTCCTTTATCTTATCAGGCAGCTCGGCCCTTTCAAAGCTTAAAAGCTTGTCCACAGCCTCCTCGGGCGTCAAAGCCCTGTCAAAAAGCTTAAGGCACGCCTGGTGCATAAACCCCTCTTGTGCAAAAACGTCCAGCTGCTTGAGCAGGTTATCATAGAATCCGTCCTGATCGAATACCACAACGGGCGCTTCTATATACCCTAACTGGTTCAGCGTAAGCACCTCCATAAGCTCCTCAAGCGTGCCTACGCCGCCCGGAAGCGCTATATAGGCGGAGCTTAGCCTTTCCATAGTGGCCTTGCGCTCGTGCATATCGGCAGTAACTATAAGCTCATCGCAATGCTCAAACGCTATGCCGGGCTGGTTCAGCTTTTTCGGTATAACGCCTATCGCTTTGCCGCCTGCGGCCTTTACTCCCCTTGCGCATGCGCCCATAAGCCCCGTGCGCCCGCCGCCGAACACCAGCCCTATCCCATGCTCCGCAAGCAGCATGCCCAGCCGGTATGCAGCGGATATGTACTTATCAGCTATTTTTGATGATGATGCCGCAAATATGCACACGTTACCCATACAGGACCACCTCTTCTTTGCTTATACCGCGTCGCCAATGTTACCAATGCTACAATCAGTATACCATTTGGCGGCCCCGTGTTAAAGTATCAAAACTGGGCATTTTTGTGACAGCATGAAAATCGTGCCACTATTGCGCTCATGTCGTCCCTCGCGCCCATGCCGCATGCCCTTTCCATAATGGCGCAGGCCGCGTCAAGCGCGGTATTCGCGCCGCCTACGGTATCCGTTATAGCGGCAAAAAGGCTCGCGCCGAGCGCATCGGTAAGCCCGTCCGTCATAAGCACGAGCGTGTCGCCCTGCTTTAGCCTTATCCGCCTTATGCCCGCGTCAGCGTTTTTTAGTATGCCCAACGGCGGCGCCTCGCAATACAGGGCGGTTATGTGCCCTTCCCGCAGCAGAAACGCGGGCGGAGCGCTCTGCTTCAATATTACCGCTTCACCCGTGGCAAGGTCTATCCTTGCGGCGTCAAGCGTGGCGTAAAGCTCGGCGTTGCCGGCCCTGTCCGGCTTTAACAATAAGCTGTTTATGCTGCTCACCGCGTCCGCTTCATCATAGCCTATGGCCATAAGGTCGCCATATAAAGAAGCCGCCAGCGCGCTTTCCCGGTGCGCCTCAATGCCTGAGCCCATGCCGTCGCTCAATATTAGCAAAAGCTCGTTTTCAAGCCTGCGTATGGATATCGTGTCCCCATTGGCCGGACTGCCCTGCATTGCCTGTCCGGCTGAGCCTATGTCCGCCTTAAGCTTGTGCCGCCGTCTCCGCTTAGGCATGCTCAGCTTATCTATTGCGTTGCCCATGCCGCACATATGCTCCGCTATACCCTCGGCTTCGGAGCCGGGCGCGTGCAGGGCAAGCTCCCTTGCCACCTCGGCTGTGCATTTTAGCTTCAGCCTTGTTAAGCTAAGCTCCCTTGCGGCTGTTTTGTTTGCGCGGCATATCAGAATTGCCGCCGTCAGCATGGCGATTAGCGCCAATATGGACGCAAACGTGCCTTCAAGCAGGGCTGAGACGCATATGAGCAGCATCAGCAGCGCTATCTCGCCCTTTTCTCCGTTATTCAGCCTTTTGCCCCTAATGTATGCCCAAAGCGCCGCATACGCCCTGTTTATCGCCGCGGAAAGAGGCACTATCACGGCAAGCGCGCACAGACCCAGAACAAAGCCGTACACCCTTTGCGCATACATGAACGGCAGCGGCAGCGCGCAGGCTGATATGCTCACGGCATATCTTATATACACCGGCGTCTCCATGCCCTTTTTAGAACAGTGCATGTCTATCAGCAGCGCTATGCCCGCTATCACAAGGCAGGAGGAAAGGCTCATATAGCTTTTTGCATACGCCGCGCCAAGTATGGCCCCAAGCATGGCAAAGCAGGGCTTGTCCGCACCGAGCCACGCGGCCGCGCACACGGCGGCAGCCAATGGCGAGCAGCCATAGCGCGCAACGGAGGCCATTAAAAACGCGCCGAGCGCCTCCATGCCGCATCTTGGCATATCCCCCTCGTTCCTTACGGCCTTTATCTTTGATCTTTCAGCTTCCATAATAGCCATAAGCAGCCATATCCTCCCGCACAAAATATGCTTTAATGTTAATGCATGCCGGATACATATATTGTGGAATAAGTACAGAAGCTTTTGACGAAAAGTGTATGATTAAGCAGTTCGGGGCCGCCGGAGCATCGTATGTGTCTCAAACGAGTATTCCGCGGCCCGCTCAGGCATATAAAAAGGCCCCCTCAAAAGAGGAAGCCTAATGTCAAAAAAGCGGCGCTCAGCCACTTTTTCGACACTCTCAGCCCCGTTCTTCAGCTCACTATGTCTCCCTGATGAGAGATGAGGGCCGCGTCATACACTCCGTCCACACGCAGGAACTTTTCCACAAAGCCGGTCTCGTTATCCTTGAGCCTAAGCTCCATGGTAAGCTCTATACCGTCGCGCTGTACGGTCTTGCTCTTAAGCCTTGGCGAAGGGAGCTGCTTTATCATCTGCTTTATCTGGGCGCTTGCAGCCTCGTCATAGTGGATTATCAGTATGTACGGCCTTGTTCCCTTGAACTTGAACGCGCCCATGGCCGCAAGCACCACGCCAATAACTATGGCGGATATTACGGCAATGTCATAAAACTTCGTGCCTAAGGCTATGCCCTCGCCCACGCTCCAGAACATGAAAACGGTATCCATGGGGTCCTTTATGGCCGTGCGGAAGCGGATTATCGAAAGCGCGCCCACCATGCCCATGCTCAGCGCAAGGCTGTTGTTTATCAGCATCAGCATCAGCGACGTTACCATGGTAAGCACGATAAGGCTAAGGTTGAAGTTGCGCGAATACATCACGCCGCCAAAGGTCCTTTTGTAGATAAAGCATATAAAGCCGCCCACCGCAAGCGCCAGCAGCAGCGTGATCAGGACCCTTAGCGGGCTCATGCTCAAGGTAAAAATGTCCGCAAAGCTGAAATCGTTCATGTTGTAGTGTTCCTCCGTGTATTTAATGTGTTATATGTTCATCCTTATTGCATCATAGCCGCATATCGGCATATATTGCCGCGCTTACAGGGACAATACCGCATACGGCCTGCTACAGCTCAAACCTTCTGCACAGCACATATTTGCTTATCGCGCTCCTTTGGCTCGCTTCAAGCTGCAAAAGCGAGCGTATATATGTTGGCAAGAAGCGGTTGAACTTGATCTCCAGCACCATGCCGTAATCGTCTATAACAGGGTATGTCGGAATGCCGGCGTTAAACATATCCACCGATCTTAGGCCGGTGCGGACGTTTTTATCAAACGTTACCCTTACATCCTCCATAGGGAAAACAAAGGCTTCCCTTGTATAGTCCACTATAACGGCGGGCTTAAGCGCCCTTTGGGCAAATTCAAGGTACATTCTGCGCGCAAACGGCTCCGGCCTGTTGAGAAGGAAGAGTCTGTCTCCGGACATAAGCTTTTCATATTCCTTCCTTGAAAGGCCAATGGACTGCTTTTTTATATAGCCGTTGGACTTGTGCTTACATTCAAGCTTTATAACGTCGTCGCGCATATCGTATATGCGTATGCGGAACTTGTCGCGCTCGTCAATGCCGCTGAGCTTTTCCCTGAAGGCGGAATCGTCCCTGTCGTCAAAGTAAAGGCTGCGTATAAAATACTCTCCGCCGTTTTTTTTCGCAAAGGCGTCCCTTTCCATCGTAAGCGAAAGCTTCCTTTGCAGCAGCTCGTATTCGCCTAAGGTTATATAGTACTTAAGCTCGTGCCTGTAACCCTTTTCGCCAGGCGTTTTAGCCTTATCGCTCACCTGAACACCTCCGCCATGTAGCTGTCGCTAAGGCCAAGCACGCTTTTAAGCTGCTGCTTTATAACCTCGGGCCTCTTTTCAGCGAACTTCTTTATGTTGGCTATCTCTTTTTCAAAGCTTTCGTAGCTGCCAAGATTCTCCCTTGGCTGCTTTACGCCCATAAACGTTTCGCCGTTGAACTTCTCGCGCTCCCTTGCTATCTCCGGCTGGACATAGCCGTACAGCTCGTCCACAAGTGCTGTCACCCTTTCCGGTGCAAACGCCGTATTAAGAAGCTGCGCAAATCTCCTTACGAATGCGTCCTTCCATTCAGGGTTTTTAAGCAGAGACTTGAACAGCCTGCCGCAGGCGGCGTCAAGGCCTGTGTCGCCCATTCTTGCCGCAAGCGAAGGATGCTCAACGTTCTGGAAGCCCCAGCAGAAGTCGTAGAATATCCACTTCCACTTGCCGCCCTTCAGCCGGTAGCACTGTATGTTGTAGGTGTCTGTGTTGCCGTTGTATATCTCCGCTATCATGTAATCCATAAAGCTGTATACGTCCATTCTTTCGGCAACGTAGTTGTAGTTTTCCTCAACGGAAAGATCGTGGCTGGCGGCGTAGTCGTACAGCGCTACCCAATCGCTGTTGTCGCCATAGCTCTTCTGCTTATAGCCCTTGGCTATCACCATATCCGTAGCATTGTCCGTATTTTCATGCTGAGCCACAAAGAAGCGGTTGCGCTTTTCCTTTAAGAAATACACGCCCCAGTATTCGCCGTTAAGGTACAATACGCACGGCCTGTACGCCTGATACAGCACCCTTATATCCGTACCCAGCATAAGGCCGGAGGCTAGCTCGTCCCTTATCTTGCTGCGGTTCTGGTCCTGCGCGCCGGCCCTGAGCACAAGCGCCTTGTATTCCGTATAATCAAGCCCGTCGAAGAACTTATAGCGCATCCTGTCCTCGCCGTATTCGTCCCTCGCTATTATGTTGAAGCCCTTCTGCGCCCTGCCGCGGCCAAAGGAGCCGGCTATGCGTATGCCTATGTTCTGGTTGAACACCTCAAGCTTTGTAGCCCCGTCAAAAAGGGAGAAGCTGGCAGGCCTTTCCCATGCGTTGGCCTCCGTCTTATCCTTTTTGTAATAGTTCGCGGTCTCAAGCATCTTGCCGTACGGAAGGTCGGGGTCGAATTGGTCGCCGTAGGCGTATATGCCCGTCTTGCTGTCCCAAAGGTTATCGGGGTCGGTAACGAGCGTAACTATGGGCACGGAATGGTCTACGTTATCCGATACGAACAAAAACGTGCCGCTGACGGTAGAATTGGTTATATAGCCCTCTCTTATGGATACGGCCCTTATCACGGTGTTCTTTTCCGCCCTTATGGGGTCTGTGTATACGGGCGAGGAAGCGTCCGGCGTGGTACAGTCCAGCGTATAATGCACCGTCTCCCCCTCGGGTACCTGCAGCTCTATATCGATCGCCCCGTCGTATACGCCTGGCGTTTTTGAAAACACCGGCACGGCCGTGATGCCGTCATAGCCGGCGCCGTTGTCGGCACCTATGGTAGGCGAGCTAAAATACGCAAGCTTTCCGCTTGCGTCCCTTCCGTAGCTGACGTCCGGCAGAAAGGCCGAGGCCTGAAGCTTATCGCATATCACCCCGTCGCTTGAGAAGAGGTATATGCTGTCCCCCTCCTTGCCCACGCCAAAGTCGCAGCAAAGCTCGCTGCCCTCCGTCTTTACCGCCGCGCCCTTGCCGCAGGCATAGACCACAACGCAGCCCCCGGCGGGTATGGTAACGTCCCCAAAAACGAACCGCTTCGGGTTCTTGGGCTTGTCGCTCAACGAATAGCCCAAAAGAGATACCGGCTGAGCGCCGGTGTTCTTAAGCTCTATTATATCGTGATATTGACCGTCCGGAGCCCTGTAAGCGGAGCGGTTCCTACCCATTATTTCGCTTATTATCACGTCGCCCTTGGGCAGCGCGGCGCTGAGCATAAACCTGCTGTAGCCCTCGTCATCGTTTGGATACCCGGGCGTAGGGTGGCTGGTCTGCTGCCACTCGCCCGCGCCATCAACGGTTCTTGCCATAGATGAATCGGTCTGCTGCAAATTATAAGAATAGCTGTCTATTATAGAGCCGTTCCTTGACGCAAGCACAATGTCCTCGCCATATGCCTTGAGCCTGAAGGGCGCATGCAGCTCGCCGGATTCGCCAAGGCCTTCGTTGCCGGAGCAGAATATCAGCAGGAATCCTTTCGCCTCTATCTTAGTCCCCTCCGGCAGCACATACTTTTTAGGCTGCGCCATGTTATCGCTTATGCCGAAGCCGGAGAGGTCAACCTCCTGGTCGTTTGTATTGTAAAGCTCTATCCAATCGCTGTAATTGCCGTAGGAATCGGCTATGGTGGTAGCGTTTGACGCCATAAACTCGTTAATCAATACGCCGCAATCCTCGCCGGTCTCCATCAGATACTTTTCATATGCCCTTATGCCCTCTTCCGTATTAGAATAGCCGGGCGAAGGCAGCATCTCCGACCACAGGCCGTTCTGTCCTATGGCGTATGAGTTGCCCTTTGCGGTGGATTTGATCATGACCGTGTCTATAGCGCTGCCTGTTGAGTTGAAGAGCACCGCGCTCTCGCCCGCGCTCAGCGCGAACGGCGCGTACAGGCCGCCCTTCTCCTCCCCCGCGCACCAAACGACTATCCTTGAGTTGGCGCCAAGCTTTGTACCCTGCGGGAATACATATTTGATCCCCGCGGTTATGTCGTCGCTCAGGCCATAGCCGGTTATGTCCGCCTCCTTATCGGAGATGTTGTAAAGCTCTATATAGTCAAAATAGCTGCCGTTCTCATCAGGAACGGAGCCCTTGTTGCTTGCCATTATCTCGCTTATCCTTATGGGAGACTCGGTCCTCGGATTCTCCCTGGCGCTCATGGAAACATATACTATAAGCGCCGCCGCAAGCACAACGAGCATCAGCAGCAGAAACAAAAACCTTGCGCTCTTTTTCATACTTCCGGTACAGCCGCGGGTATAAACTCAAATATAGCTTCCGCTACCCTGTCCGGCTTTTCCTCATGCATAAGATGGCCGGCGTTCCTTATAACAGAGAACGCCCCGCTGCTCAATGCGCTATGATAAAGCTCCATCTCCGGACTCTTGGCGGCTCTCCACTTATCCTCCCCTCCTGCAAGTATAAGCACGGGTATATCTATATTCCTGAGCCTTGCTATAACAGGCTCCTCGTCAAAATACTGCACGGCGCGCCTCACGCTCCTGCGGCTTAGCGCATCGGATATGGGCCTGTAGTATTCCTGAACGACGTCAGGCGTTATGTTGGTAAGATCGAACACGGCGTCGTTAAGCGCCTTTTCAACCGTTTTAATTCCGTAAAGCATGCTTGCCGCAAAGCCGAACAGGGTGCTGTCTATAAGCCTTATTGCAAGCGGCATCTCCTGCGTTATACCTCCGGGTGAAAGCAGCACCATCCTGCCTACCCTCTCCGGATGCATCATGGCAAAGCTCAGCGCATACACGGCGCCCATCGAAAAAGCCGCAATGTGCGCCGACTCTACGCCAATAGCGTCCATAAACATGCCTATAACGTCCGCATAATCCTCCACGCCGAAGCCGAACGCCTCCGGCCTGTCCGAATAGCCGAATCCGGGGAGGTCCACCGCTATCACCCTGTAGCACGCGCTAAGCTTGTTGAACACGCCCCGCCATGTGTAAAGCGACTGGCCAACGCTGTGTATAAGCAGCATCGGCTCGCCCATGCCGGCCTCCATATAGTGAATACGCACCTTTTCATACTCCACTAAAGGCTTCTCCGGCTCCGGCTCGGGCGCAGGCTCGGCTTCAGCCTTTGCGTCAGGCTTGGCGTCAGGCTTGGCGTCAGGCTTGGCCTTGGCGTCTATCTCATCATCGATATCGTCCACATCGTCGATATCGTTGTCAATATCGTCGATATCGTCAATATCGGCTTTCTTCTCCGCCTTGGCCGGCTTCTTTTTTGCTTCAGCCTTCACGCTAAGCTCTACCGGCAGCGCTATTTCCACATATTCCCCGCTGTGTTCGGAGTTGATGAACTTTTTAACTTCCAGTGACAGACTCACTTAAACCTCCATTTGCCGCACCTGCGGCAGCTCGATAATCGGTTTATTTTACTATTTTTCCCGTGTTATTGCAAGCGTTAGCGGCCGCAAGCGCCCACAAGTCACGGATAATTAACAAACTAACCATAAAACCGGCTTAAAACAAGCCCTATTCCATGCTCAAAAGCGGCCTTGCAATATCAAACTTAAGGTTTGAATAGGCCGCGTCGGCAGGCACCTCAAGCATCACAAGCACCAGCCTTGCATCCTCGTCGCTCACGCCCGTCCTGTAGCCGACAAACCATGCTATCTCCCGGCTTTTGCTGCTGCCTATTTCGGCTGTGCCGGTCTTTGCCGCCACGGTGCAGCCCTTTGCCCTCAGATTTCTGCCGGTACCGTTTATCTTTGGATCCGTAACGTCCTCAAGAAAAGGCGTTATTACCTCTATCGCATGCTCGGATATCACGCCCTGCTTCCAGCAACCGTCGGGGTGAGCCTTCACCCGCTTGTACCTTATGCCGTCCTCCTTGTAAAGCCCCTCCACAACATATGGCAGCGCCACATTGCCGCCGTTTGCAAGGGCTGAGAACATGCATGCAAGCTGCAATGGCGTCACCAGTATCTCCGCCTGGCCGTAGCCGCTGTCCGCAAGCATTTTCGCGTCTATCTCGCTATCCTCGTTTTTAAGCTGCGCCCTGGCAACGTTTATGTCAAAGGGTATGCTCTCCGTAAAGCCGAGCAATGCCATGTATTCCTCAAACCTGTCCCAGCCCGTCAAAAGCGCGGCGTTTGCAAAGTATATGTTATCCGAGTGTATGAGCGCCTTTCTCATGTTGAGCGGCCCGCTTATTGGATAATTTATATGCGTGCGCTTTATCGCCGTCCATATCCATTGGCCGTACTCTGTAGGCGTCCAGTAATCCTTCTTTATCCTGCTTTCGTCAAATGCGTAGTTTTCGTCAAGTACCTCGTTATCGATAGCGCAGGCCGCGGTGAAGGCCTTCATCGTGGAGCCCGGCGGATACAGGCCCTGCGTCACCCTGTTTATCATAGGCTTTGCCTTGTTGTTGAGCAGCGCCGAATAATCGCTTGACGATATTCCCCTTGTGAACAGGTTAATATCATAGCTTGGCCATGAATACATCGCGTTTATCGCGCCGGTCTTTGGGTTCATCACAACAACGGCTCCGGCCGTCGTATCGCCGTAAAGGGTAAGGTCTATTACCTCCTCAACCCTTCTTTGAAGCCCCATATCTATGCTCAGCTCTATGTCGTAGCCGTCCTCCGCGTCAAGCTTATATATGGTTTTTCTGTTCCTGCCGTCTGCCGTGCAGATATATATAAGCTCGCCGTCCTTGCCCCTGAGCTCCTTTTCGTATTGCAGCTCAAGCCCGAGCCTGCCTACCCTTGAGTCTGAATTATACAGCCCTTCGCGCTCGCTCCTGCCCTCGTTTAGCCTGTCAAGCTCTTCTTTGAGCTGCTCCTTGGTATCGCCGGGTACGCTGCCTACATAGCCGACAAGGTGCGCGAGCAGCTTGCCCTGGGGATACTCCCTTACTTTAAGATAGTTGCCCTCGTCTATGCCTATGCCGTCTATCTGCAACAGCTGCTCTTTTATCGAATCCGCAAGCTGGTCGCTGTAATACTGCTTTAATATGGCAACGTCGTCATATGCTTTTTCAAGCTTTTTATCTATGTTGGCTTCCGTCATGTTCAGCAGCCTTGAGGTCTGCTGCAAAAAAAGCTCCCTGTCATCTATTTTGGAGGGCATGGCGTAAACGCTTATCGCTCCTGCCGTTTTGGCGACGACCTCGCCGTCCGCCAGTATTTCTCCCCTTTTTGCGCTCAGCCTCGCCACGCGCACGGTGTCTCCCCACTCCATTTCAGGGAATATCATCGCCGGAGACCACTCCACCTTCCATTCCCCGCCCTCTCTTAACGCTATTGCGGAAAAGGTGTTGGTCATCTCGCCAACATGGTCGCTGTAATAAGTGGCCGTGTATGCGGCGCTGTAAAGTATCTCCCCGCCAGACGAGGTGAAGTCCGCATATTCAATTTTGTTTATGCCAAGCGCCTTTCTGATGTTTACATACCTGTCCGTAAACTGCTTCTGCGTTACGCGCTTAGCCTTATCCTCCTCTGTATCGTTCCTTGAGGAGGCCGACAAAAGCGCATAGGCCGAGGCATAATCCTCCGCCGCTATGCAGTTTATAAACTCCTCTATCACCTTGCCCCCGCCCTGCTGCTCGCTGCCGCCCTGCTCGCAGCCGGCAAGGCCTATAAGCGTTATCGCCGCAAGAAGCATGCACAATGCCCTTTTCAAGCCGTATACCTCCAAAGCCGGATATGTATGATCTAAAGTTAAGCGTATATCTTATTATAACTTGGCAAGGCTTTACTGTAAATGAAGGAGGGCGCATTGCATGACACAATTCGTTTATTTGACACAATTCAAGGTCAAACGTTATAATAGGCACATGAATAATATATCGGAAAAACTTGAAAGACTGTTCTTCGACCTCAGGCAGGGCGTGAGGCGGCATTTCCGCGGCCTTAAATGGTATTTTTACGCCATAGACGCCGTTATAGCCATACTCATAGCCGGTGCAGCCATATTCTTTGTAGCCGCAAAGAACGCGCCCGACCCAAGGGTAGATGTTTCGCTTTCATCCGGCGGCAGAACAACAGATTATCTTATAAACCTTCCTGAAGCAGGCATGGACGCCGCGGCATTTCTTAAGCTCAGCAACACGGCCCTTGGCAGGTCGGATAAGCTTTCCGTAAACAGCTATGACCTTATTGAGGACGGCATGAACATAAGCGTAACGCGCTCTTTCCCCGTTGCGCTGCGCTCCGCAGGCGAGTTAAAGCTCGTATATACTACGGGCGGAACCGTTGGGGACGCGCTTAGGCTTGGCGGCGTCAGCTACGACACGGCGGACGAGCTGAACCACCTTATCTTTGAAGACCTGACCCCGGGCATGAAGATAATACATACCGACGTTGTGACCGAATACACCACAGCAAAGCGCACCATAGCGCACAAGGAAAAGATAATATACGACGACAAAGTGTATAACGACACCGAGCCCGTGCTCATACAAAAGGGCATGGACGGCTCAAAGAACGTTACGCAAAGGGTAGTCATCAAGGACGGGGTAGAGGTATCCAGGGAGGTCGTCAACCAGATCATAATAACCCCCGCCACAGATGAGATAATCAAAAAGGGCAGCAAGATACACTACCAAACGAAGCTTACGGGCGAATACAGGATATACAAAGAACCTCCCAAGGCCGGCAAGGACGGCTGGATAGAGATGAAGATGGATTACATAACCGCATACTGGCAGGGTACAAAAACCTCAACCGGCGCGAAGCCCAAGCTTGGCGTTATAGCGGTGAATACATATTACATACCCTACGGGACCGAGATATATGTACCCGGCTACGGCTACGGGGTGGCCAAGGATACCGGCGCTTTCAGAAAATACAAAAGGGCTGACGGCACGCCGGTAAACCAGCTTGACCTGTGGATGAACACTGAAAAGGAGGGCAGGCGCTGGGGACGCAAAAGGAACGTTACGGTGCTTGTCAAAATGGGCTGATGGGCGCAAACGGCATAAACAATATAAAAGCGCAGCTTGAAGGGCTTAATATAAGGCCGAATCCGGCGCTCGGGCAGAACTTTCTGTGCGACGATAGCGCAATAGAGCTTATTTCAAGGGCCGCAAGCTACGATGGCCAACACGAGCTTATGGAGATAGGCCCGGGCCTTGGCGCGCTTACGGGGGCCTTGATAGGGCTTGTGCCAAGGGTCACGGCGGTTGAGATAGACGCCAACATGGTGCGTGCGCTTAAGGCGCGGTTTTCGGGCGAAGCAGGGCTTGACATTATACAAAGCGATATATTGAAGCTGGATATACCCTCAGTAATGCCAGGCACCTTCATTGCCGCAGGCAATCTTCCCTATTACATAACAACGCCCATAGTCACCAGGCTTCTATGCCTGTCTTCAAGCATACCGTGCATGACGTTTATGGTGCAGAAGGAGGCTGCAAGGCGCTTTTTTGCGGCGCCCAAGACAAAGCTGTACGGCCCGCTTTCCATAATGGCGCAGTATTATTATGATATACAAAGCCTGCTTTCGCTTTCGCCCGCGAGCTATTACCCCCAGCCGGACGTTGATTCCGAAGTCGTCAGGCTTATACGGCGCGACATGACTGCCAAGCTTGAGCCAAAGCGCTTTTTTGGCTTTATTGAAGCGCTGTTCGCCATGAGAAGAAAGACCATATACAACAATCTTAAGCCTATATTAGGCTCACGGGACGCTATATGCGATGCGCTCTCTTCGGCGGGAATAGCCGAAAACGCGCGTGCCGAGGAGCTTAGTATTGACAAGCTGGCGCAGCTTGCCGCCTTATGCATCTGACCAAGCGTAAATGCCGGCTTTTTCCAGCATATGCCTATACAAACCGGCTATTGTATATGCTAAAATATAGTAAGTAATCTTTTTCAAGTACAAAGGTTAGGATGATGGACGATATATGAAACGGTTTTGCGCCTTTATATTATGCGCTGCGGCGCTCATATGCTTCATACCGCAAACGGAGGCAAATGCGTTAAGCTTTGACCCAAGCTATGTAAGGGTAAAGCTTTCTACCAACAATGCCGCTGCAATAGCCATCAGCGTGCGCGGGGATTATTTCATAAAGGAGAACGGAGCATACATATCCGGCGGAACGCTTACTCTGCGCTCCAATATGGACGGCACCATAACAGCCATACATTCTTCACTCGGCGAGGTCTTTACAGGCGCGGCAATATCAATAATGCGCGTCAACATGGCTGCCGAGGCAGGCTATCTTACCTTCAACTCAAGGCGCTACCTTGGGCATGTGTACGCGAAGGCCATGCCCTCCGGCTATATCCAGATAATTAACGAGGTGCCGCTTGCGCACTATCTGTACGGCGTCGTTGCGTATGAGATGAACAACACCTATCCCATAGAGGCGCTAAAGGCGCAGTCCGTAGCAGCAAAATCATATGTGCTTTCAATAATCGCGGCAAATCCGAACGCCCGGTATCATATCGGCGATACGTCGTCGGATCAGGTGTATAAGGGCTACAACCCAAGCTATACCAACGTAATAGCGGCCGTGGATTCGACCATATCTGACGTGCTTACCGTAAACGGCAATATACTCTGCGCATATTACAGCGCGTCAAACGGCGGCGAGACCATAGTGCCGAGCCACGCCTGGCCCTCCAAAAAAGTGAGCGACTCCGGCTTTGCGATAGCCTTGGATTCAAGCGATGCCGCAAACCCGCTGAGCCTGAAGGAAACACTTACGATACCCATAAACAGCCCGGGCAAGATACCGCAGGCGTTTTACGATATGCTGCTTGCAAAGCTGTCGCAGGCCAAGGGCATGCAGGCTGAGGGCCTGAGCCTTATAAGATCGGTTGAGCTTACAGAGCCGAAGGGCAAGAACGAGCAGCGCAACATGACAAAGGTGAATATGACCGTTGACGGCATATTTTCCGGCATGGTATACGAAAACATACAGCTAAGCTTCAGCGCAGGCGAATTTATGCTCTACAGGGTGTTCACCAACAGCAACCTTAGGGCATATTGGGGCGAATACACGGGCGACTTCACAGCATACCGCATATACCATGTCCGCTGGGGGCACGGCGTCGGCCTAAGCCAACGGGGGGCGCAGCAGCGCGCCGCGGAAGGCTGGGGCTACAGGGATATCCTCGCCTTCTATTATCCCGGCGCGAGCATAAGCCAGCTTGACATAGCTTTGCCGCAGGCCCCCGACAGGCCCGCAGAGACCGCGCCGTCAGAAACCAAGCCGGCGGAAACTCTGCCTCAGGAGACCCCTTCCGGCGCCGCAAAACCTGTTGAAAAGCCCATTGAGGAGGCCATAGGCACAGGCATAAGCACGGCAAGGGTGAACATACGCACCGGCCCGGGCACGCAGTATCAGTCGCTTGGCATATTGGCCAAGAACGCCAGCCTCACCGTGTATGATTATGAATCAGGCTGGTATAAGGTAAAGGTAGACGGCACTACCGTTGAAGGCTACATAATAGGATCATACATGAGCTTCAGCGCAAATAAGCCGGAGCAGGCCGAGCCGCAGCCGAGTCATACCCCCGCGCCGGACGCCACGCCGCAGCAGGGCGCGGAAAGCGCCGAAGGCGCTATAGTCCTTAACATGGGCATAATAACCGGCAGCGGCGTAAACCTGCGCGCAGGCGCGGGCAGCGAATACAGGTCTATAAAAAAGCTGAGCAAAAACACGCAGGTGATAATACTCGCATCGGACGGCAAATGGAACAGGGTGATAGCCGGAGCCGACGAGGGCTATGTTCATACAGACTACGTTAAAAGCACAGGCACGGCGCTCATAGCCGCAGGTGAGACCCCAAGCCTTGCTGAATACGGCACGGGCAAGACCACAGGCAGCGTCAACCTTCGCGCAGGCATAGGCACAAGCACAAAGAAGCTTGCCGTGCTGAAAAAGGGCGCACAGCTCAGGCTTTATGAGCTAAAGGACGGCTGGTACAGGGTAAAGACGGAGGGCGATAAGGAAGGCTATGTAAGCGCAAAGTATGTATCCGTAAGCACAGCCATACCCGATATGCCCCAAACCAAGCCGGAAAGCAGCGCAGATAGCGCGGGCGGCAATAAGCAGGCCTGCTCCGGCGAGACCACGGGCACGGTCAACCTGAGAGCCAAGCCGAGCACGGCCTCAAAGGTAGTGACAAAGCTTAACCGCGGCACGGCCGTAATACTGTATTCTCTTGAAAACGGCTGGTACAAGGCCGAGTGCGGCGGCAAACGCGGCTATCTTTACGCAAAATATGTGCGCAGGCTTGCCGACGCCCAAATAGCGCCCGAAACGCCCTCAGAAGGCGAAAACGGCAAGGCTGAGCCGCAGGTCAAGGCCGACAGGGTCGAGCTTGCCACGGCCAAAACAAGCGCCAAGGTGAACATGCGCACGGGCGCCTCCACCACCGGCACCGGAGTGCTTGCCACATTGCCTGCCGGAACCGGGCTCAACGTGCTCGCCGAAATGGGCGAATGGTACTATGTGCTTTATGACGGGCGCACAGGCTTCTGCTACAAGGCTTATGTAAGCGTGCTCTCCCAGGGCAGCGCAGGCATACCCAAGCTCAATACGCCGCTCATGCTCTCCCCTGCCGAGACCAGATCAAACGTCAACTTCCGCACGGGGCCGGCTACTACCTATGCCATAATAAGGGAGCTGAAAAAGGGCGAGGCCGTCATAGTCTATCTTATAAACAACAACTGGTGCCTTGTAAAATACGGCGATGAGTACGGCTATCTCAGAAAAGACTATGTTAAGCTAAAATAAGGCGGTAAGGCTCAAGAATGCCGCATGAAGCCTGCAGGCCATGCGCATAAAACGGCTCTGGCCCCGTATGCTCACGAGCATACGGGGCCAGAGTGTCAAAAAAGTGGCCGAACGCCACTTTTTCGAGTTTTACAGGTTTTTCCTATCGCTGCGCCCCGGGCGGCAAAACCGGCAGGGTACGAAAGCCCGAAGGCTTTCATCCGCTCTGACGTGCGCGCCGTCAGAGCCGGAATCAGCTCAAGGGGCAGCCGGGGATGCAGGCTCCTTGGCGGCAGGACGTGACGCAGCTACTCAAGCTCCGTCGTTTTTCCTCTGCTTAGGGCGAAGAAGCTGCGCAGGATGCACGATGCTCCCGAAAGGAGCGCATGGAAGTGCGCCCTTTAGGCCGGCCTCTATGCCGCTTAGAGTTATTTGAGTATCTTTATATTGCCGAATATGGGCAGGGGCTTCATCTGGCCGCGGCAGGCAGATACAAGGCCAAGCACGGCAAATACCGTAAAGCCCACAAGCAGCAGCCACATTATCACGTCGATTATTACGGCCAGCACCCATGCGTAAAGTGCAATGAATATTGCGCTCAGTATAGAACAGGCAATTATGGTGCCTATTTCACCTATGGCAAGCACAAGCCCCTGGTTGGTATGGAAGCGGGCGAACGGGGATTCCTTGGCCGCAAACAACGGTATCAGCACCAGGAAGGATAGATAGGCCAATATGCCCATTACCTTGTTTTCCTGAACGTCGCTGCCGGCAGGCGCCTGATAAGCAGGCTGCTGATAGCTCTGCTGCTGATAGCTCTGCTGCTGATTCGCCTGATAATTCTGCTGGTAGTTGGGCTGCTGATAGCTCTGCTGCTTAGGCTCGCTGGCGGAGGCAGCTTCGCCCGTGGGCGCGCCGCAGCTTGGGCAGAACTTGGTCCCCTGGTTATACTTGTTCCCGCAATTTGTGCAAAATGGCATAATACAAGCTCCTTTCATAATGGCTGTATACAAATGGTACGATACATTTATGGCGCGCGGCTGTTCCAAGCGCGCGTCACATGCTAATGATACCACAAAGGCGGCCTTCTGTCACCAAAACAATACATATGCCGCGTTTTTCGCACCGATGTAGTGATTATCCTGAATATCCCAAAAGAAAAACTCCCTGATAGGCTCGGGGAGTCTTAACGCTTGATATAATATCAAAGCTCAGAGTGTCAAAAAAACCTGGGTTGATAAGGGGCCGCAGCCCCTTATGCTTAATCCGGCTCTGACGACATGTGCGTCAGAACGGATGAAAACCCAAAGGTTTTCGTACTTTGCGGGTTTTGCCGCCCGGGAGCTGATGCGAGAGGCAAAACCCGTAAAAGCTCAAAAAAGTGGCGACCAGCCACTTTTTTGACAGACTGCGCTTGATATAATATCAAAGCTTATTTGCTGTTGGCTTCTTCTATCGTGTTTTCAACAGGCACGTCTTCAACGTTAGCTATGGCGCCGCGGGCAAACACAAGGCGAGCCTTGTCAGGGCCGACGGAAACGGTGATTATGTCATCCTTTATGTTGGTAACGGTGCCGTATATGCCGCCTATGGTGCGCACACGGTCGCCAACCTTGATAGAGTTGAGCATTTCTTTTATCTTCTTGTCGCGCTTGCGCTGCGGTATTATCATGACAAGCAGCAGCACGACCATCATCACTACAAGCATTACGGTGCCGCTGTTAGCCGCAAAAAAGCCGCCTATCGAGCTAAAAAAGTCACTTCCGGTGTTTGGCATAGTTAGAATACCTTCCTTTTTGTCTATTAGCGGCCCGTAAGCCTGCCGCCTACTTGTCTAATATTATAATACCTGCCCAAAAGAGTCAAGCGAAAGCTTTTTATGACGCTAAAAAATCACATTCGTTAAATATAGCCGGCAAGCTTCAGCAAAACTCGAGCGTATTCACCCTTTCTATCTCGCCGCTTATAAGCTGCGCTGCGGATGTGGCAGGGGTGTCTTTGATAAGCCCTGCTTCATCAAGCACGCATATCATGGAGAACTTCTCCGTACCCTTATAGCTTGCACCCGCTATAGGCGCGCTGAAATGCGGAAGCGAAAAATGCACCTCGCCATATTCCTCGGCAAGCGAGTTTATAAGCCCGTCCGGCTTTTCGCCAACAAGCTCATATACATTAGCGCCGTCCTCAGTCTCGGTATACAAGGCATAGGCCTCTCCCGAGGAGAGGGCATAGCCCTTAAGCACGTTTACCTCTTCAATATAGGCCTGCATATCCGCCAGCGTCCTGTCCATCATGCCGCAAAAGCCTTTGCTGTATTCTGAATACAGCCTCAGCATCTCACCGGCGTCGGGTTCATGCAGCGGCGCGGGTATTCCCGCAAGCATCGCACGCAGCGCATAATTATCCTTGTAGCTGAACGGAACGTAGCCGAATTGCGCATAAAAGTCAACGTCCGGCTTGAGGAGCGCCGCTATTACTTCGTTTTTTCTCTGCTCCTCATGGCAGGCGTTTATAAGCCTTGCCGCGACACCCTTATGCCTGTATTCAGGCAGCGTAGCTACGCCCGCCACCATAACACACCTTTTAACCCTGCCGAAGCAGACTATAGGATACGGCAGGGCGTGCAGCGCGCCTATGAGCCTGTTTTTATGGAAAGCGGCCAGCACGTATTCCGGCCTTGTCCTCAGCCTGAAATAGTATTCGCTGTAATCCGGCGCATCTTCAGGGAAGCATATGTTCCAAAGCTCGTGCGCCAGGCCGTACTCGTGCGGCTCTATGTGCCTTATGGCAAGGTCCATTATACTGGCCTCCCCTCGCACTTATCTATAAGATATGCCGGATAATAGGACAGTTTAGCCTTCCTCAGGCCCTCCAGACCCATATCCTCCTCGCGGTTTATATAGCGCACGTCCTTAAGGTCGTTCTTTACGAATTGATTGTTTATCACGGTGTAAAGCCCCATTATCTCATTATCGGCTTTTTCTATATGCACAACGGCCATGTTATCGTCTATCTTCTGCCCAAGCGTAAACGCCAAAAGCCTGCCGTCTATTCTTATGCCGCCGCCCCTTATCCCAAGCGTGTCCATATGCTTTAGCAGCACCTTTATAGCGCAAAGCTCCATGCTGTCCGTATCGTCAGGCGATTTTTCGCTCAGCCATTCGTTGTACACGGCAACGCACTCGTCCATCATGTCAGGCGTTATCTTAACATATTCAAAGCTTTTGCCGTATTGAGCCATGAACTGGTTTATGTGGTTGCGCTTTGCGTGCAGCTTTTTGCCGGAAAGGTCCCTAAGGCTTTCCATAGTATAAACATAATCGCTGTTGTCCCTGTCGTCCATAAGCTCATAGCCCGCACATGCTTCAAACATCTGCTTTATAGGCCCCGATATCCCCTTAAACAAAACGTCTATGCAGTTTTCCCTAAGATACTCCGCCGCTTTGTCCAGAGCCTTTTGGTATGCTCCGACCTCTATATCGAGCGTGAGCGGCGCGAACATGAACCTTTTGTTTCCCCAATGCAAAAGTATATACAGCGCGCCATCCTCTTCGCAGAGCAATATGTTGCCGCCGCAGCCCCACATCAGCAGGTTCGAAAACGTGTATTCGGAACACTCGAGCTTCCATCTTCCGGTGTACTTTTCCACCATATCCTTCATGCTTATATCAACGGGTTTGAAATCCATAAAAACTTAGAGCAGACCTCCTATATAATCCGGTTTATTTGTTTTGCCCAATACATTGTATTATTCTTTCGCTTATCTCGGCAAAGCCGAAGCCGCCCTCGCTCTTTGCTATATACTTTGGCAGAAATTCAAGCTTATCTGCGAACTTGGTTATATTGCTCACCGCCGCGCTGAGCGCAAAGCGCCTGAACATAGGCTCATCGTTTGGAGAATCGCCTATGAATATAGCTTCTTCCTCTATTTTTGTTATTCCTGCATGCTCCTTAAGATAGTTTATTGCCATATCGGCCTTTGAGTATCCTCCGAACCAGGCGTTGACGTGTATGCTGCTCACCTTGGCCTCGGCCCCCATGCCCTTGCAAAGCGCCGCCACGGCATACGCCGTATCCATGCCGAGCTTAGGCTCGTCCTCGGCAAAGTCGAATGCGGCGTCGTATATCCTGGCAAACTGATCGTGCGCCATGCGTATGTCCGGAAAGGCTTTAAGCACGCTCTGCTTCACGGCCTCAAGCTTTTTCTGCGGCTCCTCCGCGGCAAGCGGATGCTTTATCATGCGCACGGAGCCGTGTTCATCGGTATCGAAAACGAAAGCGCCGTTTTCGCACACAACGGCGTCCACCGGCCATTGCCTCAGCATCATGTCGCACCAGCCCGCCGGCCTGCCGGTTACCGGTATAAGCATAAGTCCGGCCCTGTAAAGCTTCCACATCGCGCTGTAAGCCGTATCCGTAAGCTTGCCGTTGTTGGTTATGGTGTCGTCAACGTCAAACAATACGGCCTTAAGCCTTTTCAAAGCAAAGCTGCTTATGTTTTTCAGCGGCTCCATCTGCCCTCCGCCCTGTATGGCATGCTCAGTTTGCCCAATATGCTTGCGTGCCCTGCGCCCGTGCCTGAGGGCAGCACGTTAGGCATGCCTTTCATAGCCCTGTCCGCCATTATGGCAAAGGCTATGGCCTCCTTTGCGTTTGGGTCAAAACCTATCTCCTTTTGCGTCATAACACGCACATAGTACTTTTCAAACTGCCTTGTAATCGCCTCCATAAGCGCGGGGTTAAGGCTGCCGCCGCCGCCCACGATAAGCTCGTCAGCCTTAAAGCTGGGCCTTATATAGCGATGATACGCATCCGCTATGCTCCATGCGGTAAGCTCGGTAAGCGTGGGCACAAGCTCGTTATCCATCACGTCCAGCCTGCGCGCCAGGCTCAGCGTTCTTGAAAAGCACTGTGCGCCGAACTGCTCCCTGCCGCAGCTCTTTGGCAGGGGCTTTGAATAATACGGGGCTATCTGCAGCATGGAAAGCAGGGCGTTATTCACCCTTCCGGCTTTGGCAAGGATACCGTCCTTATCATATTGCAGCCTGCCCTGGGTAACGTAGCTTGCCGCCGCGTCTATAAGCATGTTGCCGGGGCCTGTATCGAATGCAATCACCTCGTCCTGGCTACAGCCCGCCTTAAGCGCGGTCATGTTGCCTATTCCGCCTATGTTCTGTAAAAGCCTTGACAGCCTCAGCTTTCTATACAGTATATATTCGCTGTATGGCACAAGCGGCGCGCCCTGGCCCCCAGCAGCCATGTCCGCCACCCTGAAATCAGACACCGTCGGTATGCCGGTCCTTTCCGCAATAACCGCTCCCTCGCCTATTTGAAGCGTACAGCTTATGCTGCGGCCAAGATACCTTTTGCTTTCCGGCTGATGGAACACCGTCTGCCCGTGGGAGCCTATAACGCTTATATCCCCGTTTTTAAGTCCGGCCTTTTTTATAACGCTTATGGCGGCCTCCGCAAACATTTCCCCAAGCAAAAAGTTCATCCTTGCCATGTCCGCGGCGCTCGCCTCCTCAGCATCGCACAGCGAAAGTATGGCGCTTCGCGTATCCGCATCGAACTCGCTCTGGCAATACGCCTGGAGCCTTACGGCCGGCTTTTCGTCATCGCCGGTTATGCTTATAAGCGCCGCGTCTATACCGTCCACACTGGTGCCGGAGATGAGCCCTATAGCGTATACCGTGTCGTTATCCCGCTGCTCCTTCATGCTGTAAGCCCCCCATTCCGACAAGGCGGCCAGCAAGGCCGCCTTATAAAGCTTGTTATTTTGTTCGTTCCTCGTTATCGTCTGCGCTGTTTTGGCTCTCAGCCTCGGCCCTTGCCCTTTCGGCGGCCTCAGCCTCCTCCTTTTCCTGCTTCTCCTTTGCAAGCACCTCTTCGTCAGCCTTTTCAAGCCTTGAGCGGCGCTCGTCAAACGTTTCAAGCGTTACATCTTCGCCCTTGAACAGCTTTTCAAAACCGTCGCCATCAATATGCTCATAGTCTATAAGCGCCTTAACTATGCGCTCCATAGCCTCCCTGTTCTCCTCAAGCACGTTCCTCGCCCGCTCATATTGCTCCTCAAGTATCCTGCGTATCTCCTTATCGACCCTTGCGGCAACCTCCTCGGAGAAATTCCTCTGATGCCCCCAATCCTTGGCGATGAACACCTCCGTCTGCCCGCCAAGGAACACTGGGCCTATCTCATCGCTCATGCCAAATTCAACCACCATCCTGCGCGCAAGCTCCGTGGCCTTTTTAAGGTCGCTGTAGGCTCCGGTGCATATATCGTTGAGAAATACGCTTTCAGCCACCCTGCCGCCAAGCGCCATGGCTATCTCGTCAAGTATCTTGCTCCTTGACATATGGTCCCTGTCGTCCTCAGGCATGGTCATTGTATAGCCGGCAGCCTGGCCGCGCGGTATAACGCTTATTTCATGCACAGGGTCGCAGTTGGGCAGCACCCTCGCCACAACGGCGTGACCCGCCTCGTGGTATGCGGTTATCCTCTTATCCTCGGCGGTTATAACATGGCTCCGCTTCTCTGGGCCTACGACTGTTCTTGTTATGGCCTCCTCAAGCTCATCCATGCCTATCTGCTTCTTTTTATACCTTGCAGCAAGTATGGCAGCCTCGTTGAGCACGTTTTCAAGGTCGGCTCCCGTGAATCCGGGCGTGCGCTTTGCAAGCACCGCAAGGCTCACATCCGGCGCCAGCGGCTTGCCCTTGGCATGCACCTTGAGTATGGCTTCGCGCCCCTTCACGTCCGGATAGTTCACGGTTATCTGCCTGTCGAACCTGCCGGGCCTCAGAAGAGCGGGGTCGAGTATATCGGGCCTGTTCGTTGCAGCAAGCACGATTATGCCTTCGTTTACGGCAAAACCGTCCATCTCAACGAGCAGCTGGTTAAGCGTCTGTTCCCTTTCGTCGTGTCCGCCGCCAAGGCCCGCGCCGCGCTGGCGGCCAACGGCGTCTATCTCGTCTATAAACACTACCGCCGGAGCACATTTCTTGGCAGTTGAGAACAAGTCCCTAACCCTGCTGGCGCCAACGCCGACGAACATTTCAACGAAATCAGAACCTGATATGGAGAAGAACGGCACCTTAGCCTCGCCCGCTACGGCCTTGGCAAGCAGGGTCTTGCCCGTGCCCGGAGGGCCGACGAGCAGCACGCCCTTGGGTATGCGCGCACCCATCTGCGTGAACCTTTTCGGCGAGCGCATGAACTCCACGACCTCTTTAAGCTCCTCTTTCTCCTCGTCAGCGCCGGCAACATCATCAAACGTTACCTTGTTGTTTGGGTCTGCCTGCGTCCTTGCGTGCGCCTTGCCGAAGCTCATCATCTTGTTCCCGCCGCCCTGCGCACGGAACATGAGCACATAGAAGAGGATTATTATCGCCACCATAGGAAGATACGGCAGCACATAATCCCACACTGTAGGCTGTGCGGGCGGATTATAGGTATATTTAAACGGATAGTCCTGCGGCGTTACAAGCTCGGCGCTAATGCCTTCCTTTTCGGCGACTATTGCCGCCATATCGGATCTGAATGTGCTTTCGTTGGCAACGTTGCAGTAAAAATCATATTTTTTAGGGAACGTGTCCTTATTGGCAGAGTTTGCCTGTATGCCTATCAGCTTACCTTCGGAATACTCAACGGCGTCTATCTTGCCTTCCTTCGCCATTGCTATAAACTCGGCATAGTCGATATGCTTATCATCGGTATCCTTGCCCTGCAGCTGCGTTATCAGCAGCACTATCAGGACGACTATCGCCAGATAGATCAGCGGTGTTCTCAGTTTTTTACCCAAAGTCTTCCTCCTGACATGCCCTTTGCAGGGCATACCAAACCAATTTAGTTGTTTTAGTAATAATACCACACTTCGCTAATATGTTCAAATCCCCAATATGAGCAATATTGTGAAAAAAGATTGTTTGCTCTGCCATGTATTGCACAATACGGAGCCAAAACGCATACCTTGGCAATATAAAGCGCGGATATGAGACGCGCAAAATTGAGCGAGGTGCAAAAAATGAGGTTATTACAGCGTGGCGACACGGGCAGCGACGTACGCACCGCCCAAACGGCCCTTATCCGCGCAGGCTATGACCCGGGCGCGGCAAACGGAGTGTTCGGCGCGGCTACGGAGAGAGCCGTTATACAGTTTCAGCGGGTTTTAGGCGCAAGGCAGGATGGCATAATAGGCCCCGTTACATGGCAGTTTCTTGAGCCGTTCGCGTTGGAAAGCGATCCCGACGTATTGAGAAGGGGCAGCAGGGGCGCGATGGTGAGAAGGCTACAGGAGGCGCTGGAAGCTTCCGGCAACTCCCCCGGGCGCATAGACGGACTTTTCGGCACAAAGACCCAGGCGGCTGTAAGGGCGTTCCAGCAGGGCGCGGGATTGCCCGTAACAGGAGTGGTAGACAGGGCCACATGGCTCGCATTGGCCCCGTTTATAGACTACAGCGACGTTTATCCGCGCAGGGGAGACCGCGGCATACTGGTAGCGCTGTTGCAGACCGCGCTGACAAACGCGGGCTTCTCACCGGGCGTGGTGGACGGCATATACGGCAACCGCACCTTCAACGCGGTAACGGCATTCCAGCGTGCTAACCGCATCACTGCCGACGGCATAGCCGGACCGCGCACCTGGGCGCTGCTCAAGCCGTATCTTACAGGAGAGCTTATGACCTACGTGGTAAGAAGGGGCGACACGCTTTCATCCATAGCAAGGCGCTTCAACACCACCGTGGAGGAGCTGCTTAAGCTCAACCCGAGGGAGGATCCCGACCTTATATTCGTTGGCGAAACGCTGCTTATCCCCGTGGGAAGAGGCAGTTGATAAAGCTCAGGCAAACTAAAAAAGTGGCTTAAGCCACTTTTTAGCCTGTCAAAAAAGTGGCTGGTCGCCACTTTTTCAACAATCTGAAAAGAGCGGCTATAAAGCCGCTCTTGAAAGCCCAAAGCCGGGATTACTCAATGATGCTGTGGACAACGCCGCTGGCAACGGTACGGCCACCCTCGCGGATAGCGAAGCGGAGACCTTCGTCCATGGCGATAGGAGTGATGAGGGTTATCTCCATCTCGATGTTATCGCCAGGCATTACCATCTCTACGCCGTCAGGCAGCTTGATGGTGCCGGTAACGTCAGTCGTCCTGAAATAGAACTGAG
>SFCQ01000006.1 GCA_004558525.1 Clostridiales bacterium | reverse complement strand
AGGGTGCCGACCATAAGCACTATGGCTATTGCAAGGTTCAGCCATACCTGCTGGATAAGGCCGGCAAGTATGAAGCTTACAAACGCTACAGCGGCAACCGTAAGCGCATAAGGCAGCTGGGTGAACACATGATTCAGATGGAAGCAGTGCGCACCGGCGGAAGCCATGATGGTAGTATCGGATATCGGTGAGCAATGGTCGCCCATAACGCCGCCGGAGCAGGCAGCCGCAAGTCCGATAACGCAGAGGGTAGGCTCGGTTGCATAGTCGAATACGGAAACGACTATAGGAGCCATTATGCCGATGGTGCCCCAGGAAGTACCGGTAGCAAAGCCTATGGCAGCGCCGATTATGAATATGACCGCGGGCAGGAACAGCTTCAGCTTGCTAGCGTTAGCCATGGCATTCCTGACAAATTCAGCGGAGAACATGGCATAACGGGTGAAGGAGCAAAGCGTCCAGGCGCCGCGGATCCAGAAATAGACGAACGTGAACAGCAATCCTATAAGTCCGCCAAGGGCAAGGGCTACGCCGGCATCGGCATTGGAGAAGGCGACAGTAAACTGCTGATAGCCTTCTTCGCCTTCGGTAAAGTAACCGCCGGAGTATACAAGCGCGATAACGCAAACGACAATAAGCACTATAACAGGGATAAGAAGGTCCAGCACGGAGGACTTGCCCTTTGCAGGCTTCTCATAATCGTCAGCGCCTTCGAACGGACGCTCGGGAGTGGTGAACAGATCGTCCTTGACCTGAGCGTTGTACTCATGCTTGAGCATAAGGCCGTAGGAAGATACGGGAGCGATCATGCAGACCGGAGCTGCGGTAGCGTCGATTATGTAGGCGAGCTTAGCGCGGCTGATCTTGTGGCTCTCGGTAACGGGACGCATGACGGCGCCGACGGTGAGGCAGTTGAAATAGTCATCGATGAAGATAAGCACGCCAAGCAGCATGGTGAGAAGCTGAGCGGCGCAGCGGCTCTTAACAGTCTTCTTTGCCCAACGGCCGAAGGCTTCGCTTCCGCCGCCCTTGTTCATCAGATCCACCATTATGCCCAGGACAACAAGGAAGCCCACCAGGCAGCCAAGGAACAGGGAAGAATAAACCTCCTTGCTTATAAGTGCAAGCACGATAGCTACGATAGGCGGCAGCAGCGACCAGAACGTTGCCGCGAAGGGCGTTGCAGCCTCTTCACCGTCAATGACGGGCATGGGTTTGTCTTTATAGATTACGCCAAGTACCACGAGCAGTACGATGAAGATAGCGCAAGCTATAAAATAGGCAATTTTTGTACCTTTCTTCTCCATGTATGGACTCCTCCTTTTTAATTTGCGGAAACATCCGCTTTATAGATCCCCTTAAAGGGGAAAACAAAAACTGAATTAATGGGATTCGGCATTTTTAACATTATCTTAATTTCAATGTCACTATTTTAGCAAAGTCTGAACGAAATGTAAACACACAGTGACAAAAATTTTTTGTTGGAAATAGATAAAAATTCAGGCTGAACAGCGTAACAATCCAAGACATGCCACTGACAGAGCCTTTATTTGCCAATTACAGGCTTAAAAAGTATGCCTTAATCAAATAAGAGCATCCTTCAAAAACGCCTTATATACCGATAATATGCAATAGATATACTTTATAAAAAATTAGCAAATAACGCATTGGTATATACAACTAATTAACAAAGAAAAAGAGCCGTTAAAGGCTCTTACAGTCTGTCAAAAAAGTGGCTGGTCGCCACTTTTTTGAGTTTTTTCGGGTTTCGCCTCTCGCATTCGCTCCCGGGCGGCAAAACCCGCAAAGTACGAAAACCTTTGGGTTTTCATCTGTTCTGACGTGCATGCCGTCAGAGCCGGATTAAACATAAGGGGCTGCGGCCCCTTATCAACCCCGTGGTTTTTTGACACTCTGAAAGAGCCGTTAAAGGCTCTTAAATAATGCATTATGCGCTGTGTAAGATCAGCGGATACGGGTATCGCCGGAAGGAATGTCCTTGTTGGCACTTGTTCTTCCGGAAGAGATGCGTGTGTCGCCTGCGCTTTGCCAACCATCTGCATTGGCCATATGCGAATGCATTGCGGCTTGACGCTTGGCCTCCTGCTCAAGCTGAGCTTTGAGCATGCGCTCGCGCTGAGCTCTACGCTGGGCTATGCGCTTGCGCTCTTCCTTTTCCTGATGGTCAAGTATAATGAGTACTATTCCGGCAATCACTGTAAGTATTATAAGCACTATAAGCACGGTACGCAAAGCGGAAGATATGGAGCTGCCGACCTCGCTTAGAACGTCTTCTTCCGTACTTTCCTGCGGCGTTTCCACAGGCTGGCTTTCCACACCAACATAATCGGCCTTTATATAAGCATTGTAGCTGTATACATTGCCGGAAGGATCCTCTATTTCAAGCATAAACGCAAGATCCCTTGGCGAGCCTACGCTCATCTTTTGATTTATTGTCTGCGAGCCCTGCGGCAAAGTGTCGAGCATATAAAGGACCCCGTACTCAGCTTCGCTCAGCTTGAGATTCTTCATTTCCATATTGCCGGTGTTTTCAACTATAAAGTTTAAGCTTATGGAACCGGAGGCATCAAGCGGAGATGCAACTTCGGCGGAGAAGGACATACCTATCAAAGAAGGATCGATGTACTTTCTTACTATATATGTCTCCGTATGATCGGAGTACTTTGTGTTGGTAGCGTCTATACCCTCTATATTGAACACAACGTTTCTTGCTTCGCTCGTAGCCACGGTATAGGTGAACGTCTGGCTTTCGCCTATAGCAAGGCTGAACTGGCTCGAGGATACAGCATTGCCAAGCTCATCGGTTAAGCTAATTTTACTTATGCGCTGATTGCCGTTGTTTGTGAGCACTATGGTGAATGTCTGGCCCTCTTCTGTTGCCGGTCCCTGCGTTACGTTTACGCTTATGCGGGAGTTTACCATGCCAAGCGTCTTTTCCGCGCCAGTTATTGTAGCCGTGGAACCATCGGCGGCGGTATAGCTTACTACCGGAGCGCTGACAACGGTAGAAGAGCCCATTGTGTATTCATATGCAAATGTGTATGGGGAACCGGGATCGACCGTTATGCCGCTTACCATCGGCTGGCGGCCGGCAATCTCCTTATCAGTGAGCGATACTCCGGAAATAGATGTTATGCCCGTGTTGGTTATGGTGTATGTTAATGTTATGGATTCGCCGCGTGAAGCTTGCGAGGAGCTTGCCTTAACGGAAACGTTCAAAGCGGCTTCTGATGCGGCTGCGCCTATGTTCAACACTGTAACGGTAGCCGTTGAGGCCATGGGGGAGCCATTCTCCGTCCATGAAACATCAAAGCTTATTGCTTGGCCAAGCATTGAAGCCGGTATGGATACGGTTTGGCTGAACGTTGTAGTCTCCCCAGGCTGTATAACAACGCCGGAGGTTTCAAAAAAACTGTTGCCGCTATTGGTTATCGCTATGTTCTCCATAGGAAAGGAGGAATCATTTGTTATGGATACGGAAAGCTGCACGCTTCCGCCATCGGCAGGCAAGGCCCCGGGCGTAGATGTTATGTTTACAGAAGCCGCAAAAGCCGCCGAAGAAACAACAAGGCATATAACTCCGGTGAATATTGCAAAAAGCCGTTTTGTCAGTTTCATTTATGTACCCTCATAAGCATAACTTACCGGAAAACACTCCGATACATTTTTTATTATAACTTAAAACATGCCCAAACGCCATAGCGTAGGGCAATAAGTTTCATTATGTTAATATTCGCCGGATTATTAAGCGGCCTCAGCAGGGTATAACAAGCTCACATTCGCCGGCTATCTCCGGCTTGCAGCGGCCGTCTGTGCGCTCGATAACGGCTTTGATTATCGCGTCTGCATCTTCCTTTGCCGCTGATACGCTAAGCTGTACCTCGTCCGTAAACTGCGTATCTATAATGCTGGCGTTTGATTTTGCCATAAGGCTTTCTATCGCGCCATAGCGTGAATAATCGCACTTCATCTTGATGAGCACGCCCGGAAGATGCATATCCGCTCCTGCTGCGGCGGAAGCGTCAGCCGCGCCTGAAGAATAAGCCCTGACCAATCCCCCAGCGCCGAGCAGTATGCCGCCAAAATAGCGTGTAACTGTACACAAAACATATGTAAGCCCCTTAGCCTTAAGCACCTCGAGTATGGGCATGCCGGCTGTTCCGGAGGGCTCGCCGGCATCGCTGAAACGGGTCGTTTCGCTGTTTTCGCCTATCCTATATGCATAGCAAACATGCGTGGCGTCGGGGTATTGCTTTTTGACTTCGCTAAGGCGCAATAGCGCTTCCTCCTCGGTCTTTACGGGAAAACACTGAGATATGAAGCGGGAGCGGTTGATGACCCGCTCCGTTTTCGCTTCTATATGAACTGTTTTATACGGCCTCATAGGCGTCAGCCCTTAAGCACGCGCAGGAAGCCCTTCTTGCCCTTTTTCAGTATTATTCCGTTTTCAAGGGCAGCGGGATCGGCCGCAGCGTAAACGTCAGTAACCTTTACATCGTCCATAAGTACGCCGCCGCCTTCTATTGTGCGGCGCGCATCGCTTTTGCTGGTGCAAAGCTTGCCAAGCACGAGCAGATCTGTCACGCGCAGGCCTGTTGACTCGATCTCAGCCTGGCTCAGCCTGATGGTGGGCATATGCTCTATATCGCCGCCGCCGCCAAACAGAGCCTCGGCAGCCTGCTGCGCCTTCTTTGCCGCTTCTTCGCCGTGAACCTGGGCAGTAAGGGTGTAGGCAAGTATCTTCTTGGCTTCGTTTATGTTGGCTGTGGGCGCGGTTATCGCCTTTATCTCGTCTATAGGCATAAACGTGAGCATCTTAAGGCAGTTTTCCACGCCTGAATCGTCAACATTGCGCCAGTACTGGTAGAAGTCGAACACGCTGGTCTTTTCAGGATCGAGCCAAAGCGCGCCCTTCTCGGTTTTGCCCATCTTTTTGCCTTCGCTTGTGGCGAGAAGCCCGGTGGTAAGGGCGAACGCCGCATGCTGCTCCTTGCGCCTGATAAGGTCTGCGCCGCTCAATATGTTGCTCCACTGGTCGTCGCCGCCCATTTCAAGCACGCAGCCGTATTTCTGGTGCAGCATAAGGAAGTCGTAGCTCTGCATCAGCATGTATCCCATTTCAAAAAATGTAAGGCCGCGCTCCATACGCAGCTTGTAGCAATCGGCCGAAAGCATTCTGTTTACGCTGAAAAGGGAGCCTATATCGCGCATGAACTCAAGAAAGTTTAGCGAGCGCAGCCAGTTGGCGTTGTTTTCGACTATCGCGGCATTTTCGCCTTCAAAGCTAAGAACCCTGGACATCTGCTTCTGGAAGCAGGCGGCGTTGTGGTCTATCTCATCAGTGGTCATCATGCGGCGCATGTCCGTCTTTCCGGAGGGGTCGCCTATAAATGCCGTGCCGCCGCCGAGCAGCACTATAGGCCTGTGTCCTGCGCGCTGCATGTGCGCCATAGTCATAAGCGCAACATAGTGGCCTATGTGCAAACTGTCCGCCGTCGGGTCAAAGCCGATGTAGAATGTCAGCTTCTCCTTGCCCATAAGCTCACGAAGCTCTTCGGGGTGAGAACACTGCTTGACAAGGCCGCGTTCTTCAAGTATGTCGTATGCGTTTCTCATAATATGTCACCTCAATAAATATTCTTATTTGTTTATGGTAGTATAGTACCTGCTGCCAAGCTTTTGCTTGAGCAACCCTGCCAGCTCCTCCGCGTTCCCTTGAGTGAAGCCGGACTTGTCCACGATAAGCGCCTGCGCTTTGTTTGGCGTTTCGTACGCGCAGAGCAGCTTATCATAATAAAACTCCTGTTCGCTGCCGTTCGCATCAAGTTTTGCGCCGGAATCACGAAAGCTGCATTTGTGCTTCAAATCCTTAAAAGATGAATCATCGAACTTTCGCGCCGGCGCTATATAGAGGAAATAATATCGCCTGCCCAGCAACGCTATTGCGATGGCGAATAAAGCCGTGAACAGCCACCTATGCGCATTTATGGAATACGCCAGTGCGCACGCAAGCAAAATGAACAGCAGCGTGAATATGATATGCGAGCCTGCAGGAATCGCTTTAAAAATGCGCGCGTCAAAGCGCTGGAAACGCAAGACCTGTTCCCTTGTGTAAACGGTAGTGTTCTCAAGTTCCATCGCCTGAAGCTCCTCCTGCAGCTGAGCATAGCAGCCAATACTATAAATCAGCTATGCGTTAGGCATAGTGTATCATTGTTTTATATTTTAAGCAATACGGGGGAACGGTTTAATATCAGCCTTTATCGCGCCTGCTGTCGAATATGCTTGCAAGCACAATGCCTACGGTTATAAGAATTGCGCCTGATATGCTTAACAGGCCCATCCTTTCATCAAGCATAAAGTATGCTGTTATGGCAGTAAAAATAGGCTCGGTGCAGAATACCAGCGCGCCGAACGTGGGGGACACCCTGCTTAAAGCTATATTTTGGAACAGATACGCTAAAAATGTGCCGCCGACGGATATTACTGCGAGCATGTACCAGCCTATGGGCGCCATATGGATAATATCAGGGAGCGGTTCGAATATAAGCGCAAGCGGCAGGCACACGGCAAAGCAGACTGCACACTGTATTATGCACAGCACGAGCGGCTCTATATCAGCATTACTGAGATACTTAACGCTGAATATAAGCATCATTGCAGACGCGCAGGAGCATAATATGGCCAAAATGTCGCCCAAGCAGAGCGAATCCAACCTGCCGCCGCATATTAAGAACAATCCTGCGGCAGCTATCGCGACAGGAACTATAAACTTAAACTCAAATCTTGTCTTTAATACAAACACGCTGAGCACAGGCACGAACACAACGGCAAGCGACATAAGGAAGCCGCTGTTAGTTGCGGATGTATTGTCGAGCGCAACAAAGCCAAGCACAAACGCCGCAGCAGTAAATAGGCTGACAATAAGGCAGGGCTTGATAGCGCTTTTTTGAAAGCGCGTAATTATCCTTTTGCCAAAGAATGTAAGGAAGAGTATTATGGAGACAAGATAACGCATTACAAGAGCCCACAAAGGGGTTATCGCCTCAAAGCCAAGCTTTGAAAAAGCGTTTGAAAAGCCCCATATGGCACATTCAAGCGTCAGCAAAACGCCGTATATAAAGGAGGGCAGCTCCTTCTTTTGCGCTGTTTTTTCCGTTTCCATAATGATATAATAACATGCGTAAAATAAAAATCAAGCATAAGCCTGAACCAAAAAACAATAATGCAAGGGGGAACGCCATGAGCCTTGAAAGGGACATAGAATACATGCTTATCGCGCTTGAGCAGGCAAAAGCGGCCATGCAGCAAGGTGAAGTGCCTGTTGGCGCAGTGCTTGTGCATGGAGATGATATAGTAGCTTGCGCGCATAATATGACGGAGACGCTTGACGACCCAACAGCGCATGCCGAGCTTATAGCGATACGGCAGGCGGCGAAAAAGCTGGGCAAAAGGGGCTTGAGCCAATGCGAGCTGTATGTAACGGTTGAGCCGTGTGCGATGTGCGCGGGGGCGATAATAAACGCGAGGCTCAAAAAGACCGTATTTGGCGCGCATGAGAGCCGCACCGGCTGCATGGGCAGCGTGATGGATATAAGCGACGGCGTGTTCATAAACTCCGTGCGCGCATACGGCGGTATAATGGAGGAGGAGTGTTCCGCTCTTATGCAGGCATTTTTTGCGGATAAAAGATAAACCAAAAAGCTACTCGGGCCTATAGTGCAGATATGCACCTTACTGCAAAGCTGGCCGCAATACAAACTTTATTCACAAACACGATACCGAAGGTTCATTTATTGTACTTATCTACGACACATTTTTGGCTTATCATATCATCATCGGAAGCGATGATCTTCTTCCGTATGTGATACCTTCCTGCAATAGATACCGACTCGGAAGCCTCCGGGCCGGTATCGTCTATTTTAAGCGGAAATAGAGCGGCAAGTCTGCAAGCTGTATAAAAAAGGAGCCGCTCATCAAAGCAGCTCCTTGACAATATACGCTTTATTTGTTGGCAGCTATCACCGTCAGCGCGGCCTCGGCAACGGCTTCCGCCGTAATGCCGAATTTATCAAACAATATGCTTGCCTTGGCGGAGGCGCCAAAATGATCCAGACCGACGCTTGCGCCGTCAAGGCCGACATAAGCGCCCCATGGCTGGGTAGCGCCGGCTTCAACGCTTACGCGCGCACGAATGTCGGAGGGCAGCACACTTTCCTGGTATTCCCTGCTCTGGCTCCTGAACAGCTCCATACAGGGAATGGATACCAGCCTTGCGGTGTAGCCGCGCACGGCAAGCATATCGGCTGCCTTGTATATAAGCTCTACCTCTGAGCCCGAGGCCATCAGTATGACGTCTGCGGTACCCTTAGGATCGCGCAGTATATAGCCGCCAAGCATGGCCTTATCAGAAGTGTCGGCAAGCTGAGGCAGGTTCTGGCGCGATAGAGCCATGACGCTGGGTGCGCTCAGCTTAAGCGAGGCAAGATAGGAATACGCCGTCTCCTTCTGGTCTGCCGGACGGAAAACATATACGTTAGGCGTTGCACGCAGCGCGGCAAGCTGCTCTATAGGCTGATGGGTAGGCCCGTCCTCACCAACGCCTATGCTGTCATGCGTGCAGATATATGTTACGGGCAGCTTCATAAGCGCGCTGAGCCTGAGCGCCGGCTTTATGTAATCGGAGAACACAAAAAATGTTGCGCAAAACGCCCTTAAGCCGCCATAAAGCGCTATGCCGTTTGATATGCAGGCCATGGCAAGCTCACGCACGCCAAAGTGGATATTGCAGCCCTCGCGCTGCTCAGGGCTGAAAAATGGGGTGCCTTTAAGCTCTGTATTGTTTGAAGGCGCAAGGTCGGCGCTGCCGCCGAACATGTTGGGCATTGCTGCAAAGAGCCTGTTCAAAACAATTCCGCCACAGGAGCGCGTAGCCTTCGGCGCATCGGCAGCGAACATGGCTTCATCGCTTGACAGGGATTCGGGTATATCGCCGTTCCTCCAGGCTGCAAGCTTCGCCGCAAGCTCAGGATAAGCTTCCTTATAAGCTTCAAACATGGCGTTGTATTCGTTATGGACTCTTACGCCGCGCTGCGAAAGCGCCTCAAAGTGAGCATAAACATCTTCAGGAATATCAAACGGAGGATTCTTCCAGCCTAATTTTTTGCGCATGTCCGCAATAACATCCTCCCCAAGCGGAGAGCCGTGTGCGGCGGCGGAGCCTTGCTTGAGCGTGCCGTGCGCGATGTCGGTATGCACTATTATAAGCGAAGGCTTTTCAGTCTCTATCCTTGCTTCCTCAAGCGCAAGGGATATGGATACCGTATCCTCGCCATTTTCAACATCTATGACCTGCCAGCCCATAGCCGTGAACCTGCCGGCTACGTTTTCGGTAAAGGTGATATCGGTCGAACCTTCTATGGTTATGCAGTTGCTGTCATATACGGCTATGAGCTTGTTCAGCTTCTGCGTGCCTGCAAGGCTTGCAGCTTCATAGGAAACGCCCTCCATCATGCAGCCGTCCCCCATAAGCACATATGTATAGTTGTCAACAACGGGGAAGCCTTCTTTATTAAAAATAGCTGCCATGTGAGCTTCCGCCATAGCCATGCCGACCGCCATTGCAAAGCCCTGCCCAAGAGGACCTGTGGTAGCTTCTACAGCGACGGTGTGGCCAAATTCAGGGTGGCCAGGCGTGCGACTGCCGAACTGACGGAAATTCTGCATATCCTCTATTGTTATGCCGTAACCATAAAAATGCAGCAGGGAATAGAGCAGGCTTGAAGCATGTCCGGAAGAAAGAACGAACCTGTCTCTCCCAAACCAAGCCGGATCCTTCGGGTCATGGCGCATATCGCTCCATATGGCGTAAGCTGTAGGCGCTGCGCCTATGGGCATTCCGGGGTGGCCGCTGTTGGCCTTCTGAACTGTGTCTGCCGAAAGCACGCGAATGGCGCTGATGGCCTTTGCTTCGATGGGTCGCATAAACTACCTCCGAATTTGCATTTATTGTTTGCATGGGGTATTATATCATATCATCGCCATAGAAGGAACGTGGATATGCTATTTTATTACCCGATCTTGACCGCCATAGGCATGCTCTATGCCGTTGAGCATGATGGAAAGCTTATATATCTTGGCAAAAACAAGCCCGCCCAAGATATAGCACAAACACGCACGGAGCTTATTATGAAGCTTGAAACCGAGCTTTTTGAATACTTTGCGAAGGATAGAAAGAGCTTTGATATTCCCATTGAGGATACTGGCACACAGTGGCAGATAAACTGCTTTAGGGCAATGAGGAATATTCCGTATGGAGAGACGCGTACATATAAGCAGCTCGCCTTGGCCGCAGGCAATGCGCATGCCGCAAGAGCCGCCGGAGCTGCGTGCCATAATAACCAGATATTGATATTGACGTCGTGTCACAGGGTAATCGGTGCATCGGGCAGCTTAACCGGTTTTGCGATAGGGCTTGAAGCAAAAGCTTTTTTGCTTGAATTAGAAAAGCATGGTGCGATTTAACATTTGCGTCACAGCATTGCGGCTAAGGCCGCTTGATATAATAGAAAAAATGCGTTACAATATTTTAATCAAAACCTGTAAAGGAGGAAGCTAAATGCCCGGAATCATTAAGACCGAACTTGGCAGCATTTCCATTCCCGATGAGATAGTGGCAACCATAGCGGGATATGCCGCCAGTGAGAATTACGGTATCGTAGGCATGCATGCCAAGACTACAGGCGATCAGCTATGGAAGCTGGTCGGCGGCGACAATCAGCGCCGCGGAGTTAAGGTGAGCTGCGTAGAAAACGATGAGATCGATATAGACCTGTATGTGACCATAATATACGGCGCGAGCCTTACGGCTGTAGCCGAAAACGCAATAGGCAACGTGCGCTATCGTGTGGAGGAGATGACAGGACTTAAAGTACGCAGCGTGAACATCCATGTGGAAGGTATACGCGCCTGAAACTGAGTGCGCTTTCTTGGCGATAATGAATTAGCAAGGAAGCATGGAGGAGACTGAATTGGAAAATACGACCATTTGCGGCGCTGTGCTTAAGGATATGTACCTTACAGGCGCTGCACTGCTTGAAAAAAACAGGGCGTATATAGACTCGCTCAACGTGTTCCCCGTGCCGGATGGCGATACGGGAACCAATATGTCTATGACAATGCAAAGCGCGGCAAGGGAGATACAGAACTGCAAAAGCGATTCTGTAAGCGATGTTGCATCGGCTGCATCACTTGGCGCGCTGAAGGGCGCACGCGGAAACTCCGGCGTGATACTTTCGCAGATATTCAGGGGCTTTGCCCGCGCTCTTTCCGGAAAGGAAGAGATGACTGCGGAGGATTTCTCCATTGCGCTTACAGCGGGAAGCGAAGCTGCATACAAAGCCGTAATGAAGCCAAAGGAAGGTACCATGCTTACCGTTGCGCGCATGATGGCGGAGGCTGTGGCGGAGGAAGCAAAGACCGGAGCGAATCTATATAAGCTCATCGACATCATGATAGAAAAGGGCGAAGAAGCGCTGCGGCTTACTCCTGAGCTTCTGCCTGTTCTTAAGGAAGCCGGCGTTGTGGACTCCGGCGGAAAGGGACTTATCACAATACTTCGCGGCTTTAAGATGGTTATTGACGGCGAAGATGTAGATGAGTATGTGATTGCACCTCAGCCTGAGGAAAGCACAAGGATATCAAGCGATGAAGGCGCGGATCTTGAGGTACTTGGCGATATAGAGTTCGGCTATTGCACGGAATTTTTCATAATACATCTTGATGAGTCGTTCTCTGAGACGGATCTGGACAAGCTGCGCGAAAAGCTTATGAAGATAGGCGATTCTGTGGTTATTGCTCATGACGGCGATTTTATAAAGGTGCATGTACACTCAAACTGCCCTGGCAAGATAATTCAGCTTGCTTTAAGGCTTGGAGAGGTGGACAGGATAAAGATAGAGAACATGCGTGAGCAGAACCGCCAGCTTATGGACGAAATAAAGCGCAACGAGAAAGAGAATGCGGTTGTAGCCGTAAGCATAAGCGATGGTATTGATGAGGTTTATAAGGCAATAGGCATAAACCATCTTATACAGGGCGGCCAGACCATGAATCCGAGCATAGAAAGCATAGCCAAAGCGATTCGCAAGGCAAATGCAAGGAACGTATTCGTGCTGCCTAACAATTCAAACATAATCATGGCGGCACAGCAGGCAGCTGCGCTTGTTGACAGGAACGTTATAGTTGTTCCGACAAAAACGATGATGCAGGGCATATCCGCGGCGCTTGCCTACAGCGACGATGTTGATGTTGACACTAATGTTGAGCGCATGAGCACAGCTATACAAAACATGCTTTCCGGCTCGGTAACGTATGCTGTAAGGGATACGCAGTTCAATGGCACAAAGATAAATCAGGGCGACATAATCGGCCTTCTTGACAATACAATAACCCAGGTCGGCACAAGCGTTGACGCGGTCGCGGTATCGCTGCTTTGCGAGATGATAGACAAGAAAGACGAAGAAGCTATGGCGACCATATTCTATGGCGAGGGTGCGGACGAAAGCAACGCACAGGCCGTGGCTGACGCAGTAAACGCAAAATATCCCGATGTGGAGATATCGGTGCAGTATGGCGGCCAGCCGTTGTATTACTACTACTTCTCCGTTGAGTAAGCCGGCTAAGATGATAAGCGCTCCCATAACGAGCATAAAAGGAATAGGCCCACGCCGTGCGGAAGGCTTCGCGCGGCTGGGCCTTTTTTCCGTTGAGGATATACTGCATTATTGGCCAAGGAGCTATATTGATTATACAAAAAGCGTGTTTATGGCCGAGGCTGAGCAGGGCGCTATGGCGGCGGTAAGGATAACGATCCTTGCCAAGGCAAAAAGCGTGCGCGTGCGCGGTGGGCTTACTATAACGTCTGTGGCGGCTACAGACGGCGCAGCTAAGCTGCAGCTCGTGTGGTACAACCAGCCGTACAGGGCGTCTGATATAATCGAAGGTGAAAGCTATTATGCCTGCGGAAGGATAGATAAGCGCCGCGGGCAAAAGATAATGAATCCTGCGTTATATGCCGAGCTTCCAGGCATAGTGCCGCTCTACCCCGCATGCAGCGGCTTGACGCAAAAGGTGATAAGGGATGCGGCCATAGCCGCAACAGAAGCATATAAGGACAAAATAACGGAAACCCTCCCTGCAAGCCTTATCGAAGAATACTCGCTAATGCCGCTTGGCAAAGCTATTGAGGCTATGCATAGGCCAAAGTGCTTTGACCAGCTTAAAAAGGCGGCTGAAAGGGTAGCGTTTGAGGATATGCTGCTGTTTTCGCTGATGCTGAGCATATTGAGGCATAGACGGGAAGCGTCAGGCGGGATAGCGTTTGCAACACAGGGTATGCTTGAAGAGTTTTTAGAGCTTATCCCGTTTGAGCCGACGGGCGCGCAGCTTGCAGCAATGCGGGACATAGAGCGCGACATGGGCAAGGACATGCAGATGAACAGGCTCATTCAAGGGGACGTAGGCAGCGGAAAGACCATATGCGCACTGTTTGCCATGTATATTGCCATAAAGAATGGGTATAGCGCGGCGCTCATGGCGCCTACTGAGATACTTGCAAACCAGCATTATGAAACGCTGAAAAAACTCTTTGGCGATAAAGCCGTGCTGCTGAAAGGCAGCATGAAGAAAAAGGAAAGGGACGATACGCTTAAAAAGCTTGATTCCGGCGAGGCTTTAGCCATATGCGGCACGCATGCGATAATAAGCGGAAATGTCAAAATAGCAGGGCTTGGCCTTGTCATTGCGGACGAGCAGCATCGCTTTGGTGTGCGCCAAAGGGCGGCCATAGGCGAAAAAGGGGTAAATCCGGACACCATTATAATGAGCGCGACGCCTATACCGAGGACGCTCTCTCTTTTAATGTATGGCGACCTTGAATTGAGCGTAATAGATGAGCTTCCCCCCGGAAGGAAGCCGGTTGCGACAAAGCTTGTTCCGCAGTCAAAAAGGGAGGACATGTATAGATTCATAGAGCGCGAGCTGAAGCTTGGCGCTCAGGCTTATGCAGTATGTCCGCTCGTTGACGAAAGCGAGGCGCTTGAAGGCGTGCTTAGTGCGAATTCTCTTTATAAAGAGCTGTCGAAAAAACTTGATGTGACTATCGAGCTTATGCACGGCAAGCTCAGCGCGGCGGAAAAGGAAAACAGGGCAAAACGCTTCGCCTCCGGCGAAACGAAGCTGCTTGTTTCAACGACCGTTGTAGAAGTTGGCATCGATGTGCCCAATGCAACGATAATGGTAATAGAAAACGCAGATAGATTCGGCCTCGCACAACTGCATCAACTAAGGGGAAGAGTAGGCAGAGGCAGCAAGGTCTCATATTGCTTTTTGCTCAGCGAATCTGGAGCCGAAACGGCAAAGGAAAGGCTGAGCATACTCTCTAACACCTCTGACGGCTTTGAAATAGCAGAGCGCGACCTTGCCATGCGCGGGCCTGGCGAGCTTCTTGGCGCAAGGCAGCACGGCGCGGACGAATTTAACATATCCTCCTTTGCTGCCGATATGCGCGCATTCAACATGGCAAAGGAAGCGGCTGAAAAGCTTATTCTGAAAAACGATCCGAACGATCCTGTAATGGTAAAAGCCATAAAGCTGGCTGACGAAAAAATAAACTCGATAGCTCAAAACTGAGCTTTAGGCATGATTCTATAATATGTAAATCTAATCAAAAACAAATCTGTAAAACTATCTCCATACTTCTCATATTTACCACTCATAAACTCCTCTTTTGCGGCAAAACATAATGCCAGACAAGCAAGGAGGTGAAAACAATGTCACGAAACAGCGTACTCATTCCCGAGTCAAAGAAGGCTATGGATTCCTTTAAGATGGAAGTTGCCAATTCCCTTAATGTGAACCTGAAGGAAGGCTATAACGGCGACCTTACCGCCCGTCAGGCCGGTTCCATAGGCGGCGAGATGGTAAAGCGCATGATAGCTTACGCCCAGAACAACATGAACAAATAAATATGCCAAAAGGATCAAAACGATCTGAAGATATCCGGATACTTCTAATATGAAAAGGAGGTGAAACACAAATGGCAAGCAATAGGGAAAACCGCAAGAAGCTGCAGAACTTCAAAACTGAGGTTGCTAATTCTCTCAACGTTAACCTGAAGCAGGGCTACAACGGCGACATTACCGCCCGTCAGGCCGGCTCCATAGGCGGCGAAATGGTAAAGCGCATGATCGCTTATGCCGAGAACAACATGAATAATTCCAATATGCAGTAATCAACGAAAAGCATATTGAAGACCATAAGAGCGGCGATGAACCGCTCTTTTGCCGTATTGACACTTCTATTCACTCACGATAATATATATCCTGTTGAATTATACGGAATGGGGTCGGTATATGGATCGTGTATATAAAAGGCTGCTTGATATAATGTGCCGTGACGACGGGGGAAGGGGCTTTAGCTCAAACGCTCCGGCAGCCGATGTTGACGCGCTTAGACATGCGCTTGAGATTACAAACAACGTGCTTATAATAACCGGCTTTCCTGTTGAGGCTCAGGACGGGCACATCTGCTGCGAGACGGACGGCCCAATAGGCGCCGCGCACATAGCGAGGGCGCTGTGCGAGGCCGGCAAAAACGTTGTTGTAGCTACGGATAAGCTCTGCTATCCGCAGCTTGCGGCTGTAACAAGGCTGAGGGCTCCCGAAGCCGAGCTGCTGCTGCTGGAAAAGGAGAGTGAAGGCAGAGCGCTTGATCTTGAAATCGACACAGTCATTTCAATAGAAAGGCCTGGAAAGGCTGCCGACGGCAGCTGCCATACTTCAAAGGGAAAGATAATAGACGGCTGGCTTTTTTGCGATACGGATATGCTTTTTGATAAGCTGCATGCGCGCGGAATAACGACCATAGCAATAGGCGATGGCGGCAACGAGCTTGGCACGGGCAAGCTCATGGATATAACAGAGAAGCTTGTTGAACATGGCGAAAGCATAGCGGCCGTTGAAAAAGCGGATATAACGCTTGCCTCCGGAGTATCAAACTGGTGGGGCTGGGGCATAGCGGCGGTTGTTTCGATGATGATAGGAAGAAACGTTGTGCCTACGGAGCTTGATGAAAGGAACGCGCTTAAAGCCATGCTTTCTGCCGGGGCTGTTGACGGCGTGACGAAGCTGAGCTGCGAAAGCGTTGATGCGTTAAGCATAGACAAGCATATTGAAGTATTAAATGAGGTTCAAAGCCTTGTTGAAAGCTTCTTGGCTAAGCAATATGGGCTATAACTGCTTAGTTTAACTGTTTTTTTGCCGAAAGGAGACATCATGGCATATTATTTTGATTCACCGTCACATACTTTTAGCGAGTATTTGCTCGTGCCTGGCTACTCAAGCGCGCAATGCACGCCGGCAAATACATCGCTTAAAACGCCAATAGTCCGCTATAAGGCAGGCGAAGAACCGGAGCTCAGCATGAATATTCCGCTTGTAAGCGCCGTGATGCAGTCCGTATCGGGCGACAAGCTCGCCGTTGCGCTCGCGAGGGAAGTCGGGATATCGTTTATATTCGTATCTCAGCCAATAGAAGCTCAGGCTGAGATGGTAAGCAGGGTCAAAAAGCATAAGGCGGGCTTTGCCATGAGCGATTCCTCCATAAAGCCGGATAAAACAATGGCCGATATAATGGCCCTCAAGGAGCGTACCGGCCATTCCACCGTTGCCGTCACAGACGACGGCTCGGCCACGGGTAAGCTGCTCGGCGTCGTAACCAGCAGGGATTACAGGCCAAGCCGCATGGATCCGGCTACAAAGGTCGCCGAGTTTATGACACCTATAGACCGGCTTGTATATGCTTATGAGGGCGTATCGCTTAAGGAAGCCAATGATATAATCTGGGAACACAAGCTGAATTCACTTCCGGTAATAACAAAAGATGGCAACATGGTGGCCTTCGTATTCCGCAAGGATTATGACGCGCATAAAGGGAACCCGATGGAGCTTCTTGACAAGCAGAAGCGCTACGTTGTGGGCGCAGGTATAAATACAAGGGACTATGAAGAAAGGGTACCCGCGCTTATCGAAGCCGGAGCAGACATACTGTGCATAGATTCATCGGAAGGCTTTAGCGAGTGGCAGAAGAGGACGCTTGACTTCATACGTTCAAAATATGGCGACAGGGTAAAGGTTGGCGCAGGGAACGTAGTGGATAAAGAAGGCTTCAGGTTTTTAGCCGATGCCGGAGCTGATTTTGTTAAGGTCGGCATAGGCGGCGGCTCAATATGCATAACAAGGGAGACCAAGGGCATAGGCAGGGGCCAAGCCACAGCAGTGCAGGAGGTAGCCAAGGCACGCGACGAGTATTTCAGGGAAAAAGGCGTCTATGTGCCCATATGTGCCGACGGGGGCATAGTGCATGATTACCACATAACGCTGGCTCTGGCTATGGGCGCGGACTTCTGCATGCTCGGCCGCTACTTTGCCCGCTGCGACGAAAGCCCTTCCGCCAAGGTAATGATAAACGGCAACTACATGAAGGAATACTGGGGCGAAGGCTCCGCGCGCGCACGCAACTGGCAGCGCTATTACAGCGGAGGGGATAATAAGCTTTCCTTTGAAGAAGGTGTCGACTCATACGTTCCATACGCGGGCAGCGTGCATAACAATGTTACAGTAACGCTGAGCAAGGTGCGTTCCACAATGTGCAACTGCGGCGCGCTGACTATACCGGAGCTTCGTGAAAAGGCGAGATTGACGCTGGTTTCAGCGGCCAGCATAACGGAAGGCGGCGCACACGATGTTATGCTTAAGGACGCGAACACATACGCGGTGAAGAGAGAGTAAAAGCATTTTTCGCTTTATCAGAAGCGGGGCGGAGCATCGCTCCGCTCAGCCTGTCGATAAACCCTGGGGTTGTTAAGGGGCTGCTGCCCCTTAAGCTAATTCCGGCTCTGACGGCATGCACGTCAGAACGGATGAAAACCTTTAGGTTTTCGTACCTTGCAGGTTTTGCCGCCCGGGAGCTAATGCGAGAGGCAAAACCTGTGAAAACTCGAAAAAGTGGCGTTCAGCCACTTTTTTGACACTCTCGGCGGAGCATCGCTCCGCTTTGTTCCTCCATAAAAACTGCGCCGCCCTTATAGTGCGCTTGTAGTCACGCCAATGCTTGTGCTATAGTAATAAGGAAGATTCCTTTATGGGGGAAACTGCGCATGATAAAGCCAAAGTTCAACAGGAAGATGCCACAAAACGCTGCTTATTTCTTTAGCGCTGAGTCCGATGAGGCGTTCAAGAAAGCTCACCCGATAGGCTATGGCATACTTGTTGCCGTTGGCATTGCGGCGCTGCTTTTTCCTATGGCGCTGCTGTGCATGGCAATGATTGTATTTGATTTTCCAAACAGCGCATGGATAGTGCTTGGCTTTATAGGCGCATTTATAATGGGCATAGGCTTGTTCAACATTGTTGCGGCGTGGATAGGGCAATATTTGGGCCATTTTGTAACGGCCGCAGCCATTATACTGGGCACGGTGCTTATCGGAATAAGCATATTGCTTGTATTCGCGTCAGAAAGCACATCGGGTGAAGCACGGAGCATGACGACGCATTATTTCGTAATGCTCATGCTAAATGCTATAGCGGTGATAATGTATACCGTAGCGCGAGGAGGATTCCTATGCTGGCTAAAGCTCAAGGGCATCGTTAAAAAAGACTATTCTTATAACATGAAGGGCAGTTTCGTTAAATATCTTTGGTACGAACCGATAGCCGCAAAACACGATCTCGGCTTGTTTTATAAGATAAACAAGTTTTATACCGTGCTCCTTGGAATTATTATCGTTGGGCGCATAGCTTTGGGCTGGATACGCGTCATGACGATACCGCTTTGTGCGCTCAGCATTATTGCATATCTTATGACGGCAGGAATGTTGGCGTTTGCCTTGACCAATAGGAATATTTACGAGCATGGCAGCCCGATAGTACTATTTGCAATGGGAAAGGATAAAAGCATAGAATCCTCATTGTTCGACATTGCGCTTATCGCGTTTGCGTTAGGTTTGCTCTATGCTGAGCTTATGGGTACGGCGCAGCTTTGGGGCATGGAGCTGCCGCACCTGTAACCGGAGGAGAGCTTAGAAAAAAACGTCTTATAGCAACATGAAATAATCAAATCGGGCGGGGCTGCCGCCCGATAGCTATTTTTGCTGTATCAGTTCTTCTTTTTGCTTGTGCGTAAGCTTTTTTAATGAGGCTTCTCGTTTTAATGCGCTGCTTTTGTCGTCGAATTTCTCAGAATAAACGAGCGTTACCGGAAGGCGGCTCCTTGTGTATTTGGCGCCTTTTCCCGAATTATGCGCTTTTTCCCGGGCAACGGGATCAACGCTGTAGCCGCAGTATAGCGAATTGTCCGCGCAGCGAAGCATATATGCAAAATGACTCACCTGCCAAGCTCCGCGTCTATCAGCACAAGATGAAATTCCTTTATCGCGCGCGTGGGGTATTCAATGATAGATGTTACGCGGCACATGCGCTGCTCGCTTTGACAGTCGGCACATTTCCCTGTTATGCCGCAGGGCAGCTTGTCAAGCTTTAACCTCCTGGCGTTCGGCGGGCAGGTCTCGCGCTTTATGCGCTCTATGGCATCGTCGATTCCGCCGTCAACAAACTTGTTCCTGCCTATAAACAGCATGACCTTTTCAGGCCCAATTATCATGGAGGCGACCCTGTTGCCGGTTCCGTCTATATTAATCAGCCTGCCATCGCCAAGTATGGCGTTTGTTGATGCAAGATACCAATCCGCCTTGCCGGCTTCGCCCTGCGCCTTGCTCCTGTCTGCGGCAAACCAGTGGGAGTACACGGGGTTGCCCCTTTTTTCAAGCTCGTTGTAAAGATCAAGATCGTTCTGCACGGTAACTGAGCCGCCGAAGCCTACGGACTCATTCGGCTTTATAAGCGAAAACGCAAGCTGCTTAGCCTCGTTCACATCCTTAGCCTGATGTACGATAAAGCCGCGCTTTACAAGGCTCTTTTCAAGCATATCATAATGGCTGCAAAACATAACTTATCCTCCTTAAACCTTGGTTATATAAACTTACTTTATCATACCTACCGCGCTCTTGCAATTTGATTGTTTATCAAGTATTATTTTACAAGATATTGCTTGGAGGGATAAGCATGGCTTACGAGCGTGAACTGATAAGAAACTTTTGCATAATTGCTCACATTGACCATGGCAAGTCCACGCTTGCCGACAGAATGATAGAGATGACCGATACCGTTGCCCTGCGCGATATGGAGGCTCAGCTCCTTGACAACATGGACATAGAGCGCGAACGCGGCATAACCATAAAATCATCTGCCGTCAGAATGTTCTATACGCATAAGGACGGAAAAAGATACATGTTCAACCTTATAGACACTCCGGGCCATGTTGACTTCAATTATGAGGTGTCAAGGAGCCTTGCCGCATGCGAGGGTGCGGTGCTTGTTGTTGACGCAACGCAGGGCATAGAGGCGCAGACGCTTGCCAACGTATACCTTGCGCTCGATAACTCGCTTGAAATAGTGCCTGTTATAAACAAGATCGATCTGCCAAGTGCAGACGCGGAGCATACTAAAAAGGAGATAGAGGATGTTATCGGCCTTCCAGCTGAGGATGCGCCCTGCATTTCCGCAAAGACCGGACTTAATGTTGAGCAGGTTCTTGCGGCTATAGTTGACATGGTACCGCCGCCTAAAGGAGAGATAAACAGGCCGCTTAAGGCGCTTATATTCGACAGCGTTTATGACAACTATAAAGGAGCGCTCAGCTATGTGCGCGTGGTGGACGGTATAGTTAAGCCGGGCATGAGGATACGCTACATGGCCACAGGCAATGAATTTGAGGTAACGGAAGTGGGCGTATTTTCGCCGTCGCTTCAGCCGATAGACGCGCTGGAGGCCGGCGAAGTGGGCTATATTTCGGCTTCTATAAAGAATGTTCGCGAAACGAAGGTAGGCGATACCATAACCGATGCCCAGAATCCGGCGGCAGAGCCCCTGCCCGGATATAAGCAGGCTAATCCTATGGTGTTCTGCGGCATATATCCGGCTGACGGTGCGGATTATGAAAACCTTAAGGATGCGCTTGACAAGCTTTTGCTCAACGATGCATCGCTTTCATACGAGCCTGAAACCTCCATGGCGCTCGGCTTCGGCTTCAGGTGCGGCTTTTTGGGTCTGCTGCATATGGAGATAATACAGGAAAGGCTCGAAAGGGAATTCGACCTCGACCTTGTTACAACCTCGCCCTCCGTTATATATAAAGTAGTAAAGACTAACGGCGAGGAGCTTATGATAGATAATCCGACCAACCTTCCTCCTGCTGCCGAAATAGCGTATATGGAGGAGCCTATGGTGAGGGCTACGATAATGTCTCCATCTGAATATGTTGGCACAATAATGGAGCTTTGTCAGGAAAAGCGCGGCGTGTTTGAGGATATGAAGTATATTGAAGAAGGCAGGGTAAACATATTCTATGAATTGCCGCTCAATGAGATAATATATGACTTCTTCGATCAGCTGAAGTCCAGGAGCCGCGGCTATGCTTCGTTTGACTATGAGCTTAAGGAATACGCAAGAAGCGAGCTTGTTAAGCTTGATTTTCTGCTTAACGGCGACATGTGCGATGCTCTTTCTACCATAGTTCATAAGGATAAGGCGTATTCCAAGGGAAGGGCTGTTGCTGAGAAGCTTCAGGAGGTAATACCGAGGCAGCAGTTTGAAATACCCATACAGGCAGCCATAGGCGGAAAGATAATAGCGAGGGAGACCGTAAGGGCCGTGCGCAAGGATGTGCTTGCAAAGTGTTACGGCGGCGATATTACAAGAAAGAAGAAGCTGCTTGAAAAGCAGAAGGAGGGCAAAAAACGCATGCGCCAGATAGGCACGGTGTCATTGCCGAGCGAAGCTTTTATGAGCGTGCTTAAGATAAACTGATATGGCAGGGATATACATACACATACCTTTTTGCGTTTCAAAGTGCCGCTATTGCGACTTTGTTTCTTTTCCGTGCGCAAATGATGTTAAGCGCAGATATGTTGACGCGCTTATTAAAGAGATTAAAATATGCGCGAGGGAGCTTCCGCATAGGGAATACGATACGGTGTTTATTGGCGGGGGTACGCCGTCAACGCTTGAGCTTGGCGAGATAATGCGCATAGTTGCCTCGCTTAGGGAAAGGCTTGATATAAAGGACGATGCCGAGTTTACCATAGAAGCTAATCCTGGCACACTTGACCGATGGAAGCTTGAAGAATACAGAATGTGCGGCATAAACAGGCTGTCGCTTGGATTGCAGAGCGTAAGCCCAAGGATACTGAAAGCGCTTGGCAGGATACACACGGCCGACGATTTTTTAAGCAGCGTGCAGCTGGCCAAAAACGCCGGCTTTACAAACATAAACGCCGACCTTATGTATGGCCTTCCGGAACAGAGCACGGAGGATTTTCTTGCGGCAATAGCGCTTGCCGCCGGCTCGGGTGTGGAACATATATCGGCTTATTCGCTTATTGTTGAAGAGGATACTCCGCTGTATTTTGATATAAACGGCGGCGGCACACTTTTGCCGGGCGAGGACGAAGCGTTTGATATGTATACGCAGGGCAAGCAGCTGCTTGAAAGCCTTGGCTTCCACAGATATGAGATATCGAACTATGCAAAGGACGGGTACCGTTCAAAGCATAATCTTAATTATTGGAACAATGGCGAATATCTGGGCCTTGGGCTTAATTCGCACTCTGCCATGCGCATAGACGGAAAATGGCTGCGCTGGGCAAACAAAAGCGGGCTTGAGGCGTATATGACGGATATTTCAGACGATAAGCGCCCGCTTGCCGAGGAGCCTAAGAGCATAGAAAGAGCTGAGGAGATGTTCGAATGTGTTATGCTTGGGCTGAGAAAGACAGAAGGCATCAAGGACTCTGAGTTTATAAGCCGCTTTGGCGAAAGCATATTCGAAGCGTTTTCAAAGGCGATAGCGGAGCTTGACAAAGAAGAACTGCTCATCTGCACAGATGACGGCATACGGCTTAACGAACGCGGGCTCGATATCGAAAACCTTGCTTTAATGCCGTTTATGGAGGATTAAGGAAGCGATGCTTGATTAAGCGCAGCCTCATGGCGGCGGATTGTTCCGCCGCAAATAATTCCATCAATTTAATGTTTCCGTTTTGTCACAAAGGATACGCCCTTGTGCCTTGACTATACTAAAAGCGAGTGCTATATTTTAACCATGAATTAGCACTCACTTAATTAGAGTGCTAACAGCATGCAGCTCAGCGTATCGTGACGGAAGGAGGCGGTGGATAATGAAGCTTGACGCAAGGAAGCTGCGGATACTTCAGGCCATTATTGACGACTATATACTCACCGCATCTCCGGTCGGCTCAAGAACTATTGCAAAGAGCACCGACATTGGCCTTTCAAGCGCCACTATACGCAACGAGATGAGCGATCTTGAGGAAATGGGCTTCCTTGAGCAGCCGCATACCTCGGCCGGAAGAATACCCTCCGACAAAGCGTACAGACTGTATGTTGACAGCATAATGCGCCGCTCCAAGCTCAGCGAGGATGAGCTCAACTTCATAAGCGAGCATTATTCAAAAAAGCTTGGCGAGGTTGACGATATAGTTAAGCAGACCGCATTTGTCCTTTCAAGCGTAACGCGTTATGCATCTATGGTGCTTTCGCCAAGGCTGCATGCGGCGAGGCTGAGATATATCCACATAGTTGGCTTGGGCGAGGGCAAGGCGCTGCTGCTTGTTGTTACGGATACGGGGCTTTCAAGGGATTCTATGATAAGGGTTCCATACGGCATAGAGCAGAGCGAGCTTGAGAGGATATCGCTTATGCTCAACGCAAAGCTTGCAAATTGCAGGCTTGACGATATAATAGCGAACCAAATGAACGAGCTTGCCGGGGAGATAGGCGAGCATGCCGAGTTCCTTAATTCGATAATAGCGTCGCTTCAATCAAGCCTTGAGCAGAGCGCTAAAAGGGTGGAGCTTAGCGGAGCGACTAATCTGTTGAGCTTTCCCGAATACAGCGATGTTGACAGGGCGAGGGATCTATTGAGCGTTATGGAAAAGGGGGACGCCCTTTACGATATGCTCAAGGGCAAGGAGGACGTTGAGTTTTCAATAAAGATCGGGCATGAAAACGAGCTTAGCAGCATAAAGGATTGCAGCGTTGTTACCGCTACCTACAGGATAGGCTCGGACCCGATAGGAACGTTCGGGGTGATAGGCCCCACAAGAATGAATTACGCAAAGGTGCTGGCCGTTATGGGCTGCATTGGAAAAACGCTGAGCGAAACGCTCACAAATATGTTGGACGAGGAGCATAAGTAAATTGGCTAAGAAAAAAGAAACTGATCCCATAGAGGAGCCGAAGAAGGCGCAGGAGGAAAAGGCTGCCGAGAGCAGCAAGACTGCAGAAAACGAGATACCCGAAAGCGTAACGCTTACAAGGGACGAGTTTTTGCAGGTGAAGGAGCGCATTGACAAGCTTGAAAAGGAAAAGGAAAGCGACGTCGCTCTTTTGCAGAGGCTTCAGGCGGACTTTGACAACTACCGCAGGCGCAACGCCGCAATAGCGGCGGACAGCTTGGATGAGGGCGAAAGAAACCTCATAAAAGCGCTGCTTCCTGTGCTTGACAATTTTGACAGGGCGCTTGCCGCCGTGCCTGAAGACGAAAAGACGGCTTGGGTCGATGGAATGAAGCTTGTTGCAAAGCAGCTTTATGAAACGCTGTATAAAGCCGGCCTTGAGGAAATACAGGCGGACGGTAAATTCGATCCTGACCTTCATGACGCAGTCATGCAGGAGGAGAATGAAGAAAAGGAGAGCGGCGATATTATAGACGTTTTCCAAAAAGGTTACAAAGTTAAAAATCGCATAATCCGACATAGTATGGTGAAGGTTGCGAAATAATAATAATTAAGATATTTGATCAGGAGGAAATAGATTATGGCAAAGATTATCGGTATTGACCTTGGTACCACCAATTCTTGTGTAGCAGTGCTTGAGGGCGGCGAACCCGTGGTTATCCCCAATGCTGAGGGTGCGCGTACGACCCCGTCGGTCGTGGCTTTTAAGGGCAGCGAAAGAATAGTCGGCAGCGCCGCAAAGCGACAGGCTATCACCAATCCGGATAAGACCATCAGCTCCATAAAGCGCGAGATGGGTACCTCTTATAAAAAGCACATAGACGGCAAGGACTATACTCCGCAGGAGATAAGCGCGATGATACTGCAGAAGCTCAAGCAGGACGCTGAAGCTTATCTTGGCGAAAAAATCACTCAGGCTGTTATTACGGTTCCTGCCTATTTCAGCGATTCTCAACGCCAGGCTACCAAGGACGCCGGCCGCATAGCGGGCCTTGACGTGCTGCGTATAATCAACGAGCCTACCGCCGCTGCGCTTGCCTACGGCATGGATAAAGAGACCAACCAGAAGATACTTGTGTACGACCTTGGCGGCGGCACGTTCGATGTATCAATACTTGAAATTGGCGACGGTGTATTTGAAGTGCTTGCTACCAACGGCAACAACCGTCTCGGCGGTGACGACTTTGACCAGAGGCTGATGGATTACATTATCCGCCAGTTCAAGAGCGAGACCGGCATAGACCTCAGCAGCGACCGTATGGCTATGCAGAGGCTGAAGGAAGCCGCCGAGAAGGCCAAGATAGAGCTTTCAAGCATGGTACAGACCAATGTGAACCTGCCCTTTATAACCGCTGACAGCACCGGCCCCAAGCACCTTGATATGACCATCACCAGGGCCAAGTTTGAAGAGCTTATACATGACCTGGTGGAAAAGACCCGCGACTGCATGACCACAGCAATGAAGGACGCCGGCCTTACCAATGCCAACATAGATAAGGTAATACTGGTCGGCGGTTCTACCCGTGTTCCCTGCGTGCAGGAGCTTGTTAAGAACGTTACCGGCAAGGAGCCCTTCAAGGGTATCAACCCCGACGAGTGCGTTGCTATAGGCGCGGCTATACAGGGCGGTGTGCTTGGCGGCGAAGTCAAGGACATACTGCTGCTTGACGTAACGCCTTTGTCCCTTGGTATAGAGACTGTTGGCGGCGTGTTCACCAAGCTGATAGACCGTAACACCACTATCCCCACCAAGAAGAGCCAGATTTTCTCCACCGCTGCCGATGGGCAGACCAGCGTTGAGGTGCATGTGCTCCAGGGCGAGCGCGAGATGGCGCAGTACAATAAGACCCTTGGCCGCTTCCAGCTTGCCGGCATAGCTCCCGCGCCGCGTGGAGTGCCTCAGATAGAGGTCAGCTTTGATATAGACGCTAACGGCATAGTGCATGTAAGCGCCAAGGACCTTGGTACCGGCAACGAGCAGAAGGTCACCATAACCGCCTCCACCAACCTGAGCGAGGACGAGATAAAGAAGGCCGTGCGCGAAGCTGAGCAGTTTGCCAGCGAGGATAAGGCCCGCAAGGAAGAGGTAGAGCAGCGCAACCATGCCGACAGCCTGATCTACTCCACAGAGAAGACCCTTAAGGAACTTGGCGACAAGGTCAGCGCGGATGATAAGGCTAAGATAGAGGCCCAGATAGCCGACCTTAAGAAGGCTATGGAAGGCACCGACATCAACATGATAAAGACCGGCTGCGAGAAGCTGACCGAGATATCATACGAGGCCTTTGGCAAAATTTACCAGCAGCAGGCCGCCCAGCAGGGCGCCGCGGGCTCTGATCCAAACGCCGCGCAGCAGGCTAACCAGTCCGGCGACAGCAGCGATGACAACGTTGTTGATGCTGACTACGAGGTTGTTGACGACGACAAGAAATAAGCCTGTAACTAAAAAGTAAAACGGCAATAATGCGGGGGTGAGCCTTGCGCTCGCCCGCCGCGTTGTTCGTTGAGATAAAAAGGAGTTGGGGACAGTGAAGGAAGATTATTACGAGCTGCTTGGCGTGAATAAAAACGCTACCGATGATGAGATTAAAAGCGCCTTCCGCAAGCTTGCAAAGCAATATCATCCAGACCTGCATACGGGGGACAAGGAGGAGGCCGAGGCTAAGTTCAAAAAGATAAACGAAGCCTACGAGGTGCTTTCCGATAAAGAAAAGCGCGCCAAATACGATCAGTTTGGGCATGCTGCATTCGATCCCACTGCAGGCGCAGGCGGATACGGCAGCTATTCCGGAGCCGGCTTTGGCGATTTTTCGGATATATTTGATACCATGTTTGGCGGCTTTGGTGGGTTCAATCGACAGCAGACGCGCAACGGCCCCGTCCGCGGCAACGATCTGAAATACAACCTTACCATAACGTTTGAAGAGGCTGCTTTTGGCACAAAGAAGGAAATACTTGTGCCGAGAGAGGAGAATTGCTCCTCCTGCGGAGGCACCGGAGCCAAGCCTGGCTCAACGCCCACAAACTGCTCCGCCTGCGGGGGCACCGGCCAGGTCAGGGTGCAGCAGAATACGGTGTTTGGTTCGTTTTCTACCGTGCGCACATGCGAAGCCTGTAACGGTACCGGCAAGATAATAAGCGATCCTTGCCCAACATGCAAAGGCCGCGGCAGGATAAACAAGAGCAACCGCATAAGCATAAACATTCCGGCCGGCATAAACAACGGTCAAACGCTTACCATGCGCGGCGAAGGAGAGGACGGCTTGCGCGGCGGGCCGAGGGGCGACCTTTATATCGGCATAACCGTAAAGCCGCATAAGCTATTCACAAGAAAGGGCTATGACCTGTATCTTGATATAAACATACCTATGACTATTGCGGCGCTTGGCGGCGAAATACAGGTCGCCACGCTTAAAGGCAGCGTGAGGTACAACGTGCCGCAGGGAACGCAGCCGGGTACAACATTCAGGCTCAAGGAGCAGGGCGTGCCAAGGCTCAATTCCTCCGGCAGGGGAGATCTTTTGGTGCGCGTTAACGTGCAGATACCCAAGCGCCTGAACGATGAGCAGCGTGAGCTTGTTGAAAAGCTTGCCGAGTCTTTGGGAGACAAGGATTCCGACGCGCCAAAGCCGATGAAGCGCACCATAATCGATAGAATGAAGGATAAGTTCAATTAAGTTTGGATTGACAGTATAAAAGCCGAGATCATATCCCGGCTTTTTGTTTTCGTTGATAAAGATAAGCTATCCCGGCGGCCACTGAAGCTCGCGCCCGCCAAGAAGGTGAATATGCAGGTGGTTTACGCTCTGCCCGCCGTCCTTACCGGTGTTTATAACAAGGCGAAAGCCATGCTTAACGCCGAGCTTTTCGGCTACTGTTGAAGCCACCTTAAAAAGATGGGCAGTCAGCGCGTCATCATCAAGCATTGTTATGTTATCATAGTGCTTTTTAGGCACTATAAGCACATGCACGGGCGCCTGAGGCTCAAGGTCGTAAAAAGCTATGGCCAAATCGTCCTCATATACCTTTTTTGAAGGTATTTCGCCAGACGCTATCCTGCAGAATATGCAATTATCCATTTTGCAGTCCCTCCTTTCTTACTTCTTGTTATATACCCTTTATAACGCCCATCGCGCCAAACCGGTTTATGCCGGTTATATCAACAGGAACAATGGCGTTTACAAGCTCCTTTTCATTCGGCTTTACGCCAACTTTAACGTATGTGTCGGTATGTCCCCAAATAAGGCCGTTCTTTTCCTCCTCAAACAATACGCTTTGTACCGTGCCTATAAGTGAGGAAGCGAACTCATCTTCAAGCTGCTTTGAAACGGCTATTAGCCTTTTTGCCCTTTCGTGCTTTATGGCGGAAGGTATTTGCTCCGCCATGCTGTATGCAGGCGTACCTTTTCTGCGCGAATACGGGAAAACGTGTATCTTAGCAAGCTTAAGCTCTTTTACAAAGCTCATCGTTTCTTCAAACTCATCCTCAGTCTCTCCCGGGAAGCCCGCAATTACGTCCGTTGTTATTGCGCAAAGGGGCATGGCCTGCCTGAGCCTATATACGCAGTCTGCATAAAGGGCGGGGGAGTAGCGCCTGTTCATGCGCTTAAGCACGCTTTCGCTTCCGCTTTGAAGGGAAAGATGGAACTGCCTGCATACAAGCCCGCTTTCGCTCAGTGTGCGTATAAATTCATCGCTCAGCAGCTGAGGCTCCAGCGAGCCCAAACGCACACGCACTATGTTTTTTAGCCCTTCAGCCTGCGCTATGGCCTGAGATAGCGTGACGCCTTTTATATCCTTTCCGTAGGACATAAGATGTATCCCTGTCAATACGACCTCACGATAGCCTTCGCCGTCAAGCAGCTCAAGCTGGCGGCGCACATCATATAAAGGCCTGCTCCTTACCGGCCCCCTTGCGTATGGAATTATGCAGTAGGCGCAGTACCTGTCGCACCCGTCCTCTATTTTCAGATAAGCCCTTGTGCGGCCTTCTTTTGTTACGCTGAGGCTTTCAAACTCATCCTTCGGCCCGTGCGGCGTTACTGCGAAGCGCTTTTGCTCATCGCCTTCACTAACAAGCTTTTCCGCAAGCTCGACTATCCTGCTCCTTTCGCTTGTGCCTAAAACGAGCGATACGCCAGGAAGGCTCAACGCTTCCTCCGGAGAGGTCTGAGCATAGCAGCCGGTTATGATAAGCTTGGCATCGGGGCAAAGCGTATGTGCGCGGGAAGCCATCTGCCTGGACTTTTTATCACCCGTAGCTGTAACGGTGCAGGTGTTGATTATATAAACATCTGCAATATCGTCAAAATCAACCACCTTGTGTCCCGCGTTTATAAAAAGCTCGCGCATTGCGTCGGTATCATATTGGTTTACCTTGCAGCCTAATGTGCAGAATGAAACTTTCATGCTTCACCCTCCATATGGTATAATATTATGGCCGTAATGGCCGGCCCTGCTGTTTCAGTGCGCAGTATCCTGCGGCCAAGTGAAAAGGGTATTGCGCCTATGGAGCTGAAATACTCGGCTTCATCATCGCTTATGCCCCCTTCCGGACCAACTATGACGCCTATTCTCTTAGCCGAAGCGTCTATTGACGACAGAACGGCTTTAATTGATTTTTCCCTTTCAAGCTCGTATGCTAAAATCAGGGCGTCAAAGCCTTCTGCGCTTATCTCTTTTGAACTTATAAGTTGGCCAACAGCCGGTATTATGCCGCGCCTTGACTGCTTTGCAGCCTCCATAGAAACGCGCTGATAGCGTTCTGACTTCTTATTAAAATCGCTCTTGCTTATGCGTACAACGCTTCTATCCATCACAACAGGCACTATATCGCTTATGCCAAGCTCAACGCATTTTTGAATTATCGTTTCAAGCTTGCCTGCCTTTGGCAAGCCCTGAAACAGCGTTATGGAGCATTTAGGCTCTGCTGTGGAGCAATATGCGGAAAGTATATTAAAGCTCACCTCAGCCTTGCTTATGGAGGTTATTTCGGCAGTATAGTCATTGCCGCGGCCATCGCAAAGCGTGACCTGATCCCCTGCCTTAAGCCTTAATACAGCAGCAATATGCTTGACGTCCTCGCTATAAAGCGAAGCCTTTGTGCCGACGATATTGCCAGGATCAATAAAGAAGCGGTTCATAGCGGCTTCTCCGCCAGTATTGCCCGCCAGTCACCGCCGCGGCGCACCTCAAGTATATTCAATCCGCTTGCGGCTATAGCTGCTTTTACCTCTTCCTCGCGGGTATCTATTATTCCCGATGTTATGAACTTGCCGCCTGGAAGCATCAGCTTTGCGGCATACGGCGCCAGCGCTATTATAACAGACGCCACTATGTTGGCTGTAACTATCGGGTAGCGCTTGGCTTCAAGCTTTTGCCTCAAGCTGCTGTCCGTAAGCACATCGCCTGTAAGCACGGTATATTTATCTTTTCCTATGCCGTTGAGTGCGGCATTTTCATATGCAATGGATTCGGCTATAGGGTCTATATCGACGGCAACCGCATCCTTTGCGCCCAGTATAAGCGCCGCTATTGACAATATGCCGCTTCCGCAGCCAAGGTCAAGCACACTGTCGCCCTTGTTAACAAGCTCGTCTATAAACTCAAGGCACATTCTTGTTGTTGGGTGCGAGCCTGTGCCGAATGCCATGCCCGGGTCGAGCGAAAGCACATTCCTGCCGTTTGCGTCAAAATCATCCTCCCAAGATGGCCTTACAAGCAGCCTGCTGCCTACGGGGAAGGGCTTATATGCTTCTTTCCATGCGTTCAGCCAAACGGAATCATCAACGCTCTGTACTATCATATTCAGGCTGCCGACATCGAAGCCGAGCGGCATCGCTTTAAGCTCGGCAAGCGAAGCCTTAAGCGCTTTTACCGTATCGTCGGCTGGTTCATCTTCCGGAATATAAGCCTTTACGCATGGCTCTGAGGCGCAAAGCTCGTCCATATCCGCAAAGTCCCAGTATTTGGCGCTTTTCTGCAAAAAATCGGCTATTTCCTCGCGCCCTTGAACTATCTCAAGCTGCTCCATGCCGAGCATAGAAAACCTTGCGCACACAGCGTCTATGCCCGCCTCGGCAGTAAACACAGAAATCTCAGTATATTTCATTCCTTCGCTCCAATCCTGTTTTCACAGCTTATGATATTACATTTTGGCTTTATTAGCAACCTTCCGTACAAGCCATATGCATCTATCAGCCGGCAATGAATTGAAAACTGATATAAAGTATAGTACACTTTATATGATAAGGGGGTGTGACGAGCAGTATGCATGCCCAAGATACAGAGCTTAGAAAAGAGCTGCACTGCACAATATATCCTACAAACAGCTTGCAAAAGCTTAAATATGTTGTTATATGCTCTTACTGCAATGGCAAATGGCTGCTGAGCAAGCATAAAAAGCGCAGCACATGGGAAACGCAGGGGGGACACATAGAAAACGGCGAATCGGCGCTTGATGCGGCGAAGCGCGAGCTGTTCGAGGAAAGCGGCGTTAAGGATGCCGAGCTTTATTATGTGTGCGATTATTGTGGCTATGATTCCTTAAGCTCGGCAGACGGAGCGGTGTTCTTCACCAAAATATATGAGCTTGGCGAAATGCCGGAAAGCGAGATGGAGAAAGCAAGGCTGTTTGATACGCTTCCTGACGAGCTGACGTATCCGCTTGTCGCACCTAAGCTTATAGAGCAGGCAGAGCTTTATGCGATAAAACAAAAGCTTATATAAAACTCGTGCGGCTTTAGCCATACGGATTTCAGCCTGTCGATAAACCTTTGGTTTGTTAAGGGGCGGAGCCGAAGCGCGCCCTGTGGACGATGCGGCGATGCGGAAGCTAAGCGAAGAAGGAAGCATGAGGAGCGAACCGCCATGCGATTGTTCGTCAGCTGCGGAGGGCTTGCCCGAAAGCCCCTCAAGCTTTATTCCGGCTCTGACGGCATGTACGCCAGAACGGATGCAAACCTTCAGGTTTTTGTACCTTGCGGGTTTCGCCGCCCGGGAGCGTGAGCGAGAGGCAAAACCCGTAAAAACTCTAAAAAGTGGCGTTCAGCCACTTTTTAGACACTCTTATTCTTTAGAGGTGTTGTTATTTGCCGCCGAAAAGCCTTGCGAAGAAATCACCGACCGAGGCGAAGAAGCTCTTAACGCTTTCGCCAATCTTGCTTACGGTCTGGCTGATCTTTCCGGCGTTGTCAACGGTTTTTGCTATGCCTACAAGCTTCTCCTTCAGCGCGCTCACATCAAGCTTTTCAAGGCTGCGGCAAAGCGAAAGAAGCTGATCTATCTGGCCTTCGGTAAGCGATACATTGTACGCTTTGCAAAGGTTTCTTATTTCAGCCTTGACCTCTTCATCCGTCATAGTCTGCGTCTGGTCAAGTATCTCCTTAAGCCCGTTTACAAGCTGCGCCGCTTCGTCGCTGCCAATGTACTCGGCAAGGCTGCCGGTGGTTATAAGCTCTTCAACACCAACGGCTTTTGCTATTTCGCTAAGGCTTTCACCCGTGATATCCTCATACGCCTTGTATATGCCCGTGAGAGCAGCCGTGCCCGAAACATCAAACGGGGCGGTTATCATAACCTTTGCGTCCGTTATTCCGGCCGTTGTAAGCGCGTTTATATACATTTGAGCGGTGCACCAGTTTATGTGCTTGGTGGTGATCTGCAATCCTGTGCCAGGCTCGGTGATGACAATATAGGTACATGAAAGCGCGACCTTGCCAATCTTCTTTTCGGGAGCGATACCTTCAAGGTAAGCCCTCTCGTCCGCATTGGTTACCTTTATTTCCGTCACTTCCCCCTGCTTTATGCCAAAGTCGGCATATACCTGCGCACGCTGCTGCTCGTCAAGGTCAGCGCCTATGGTCACGCGTGCGTCTCCCTGTTCTATTGCCATTGCGCCTGATGGCAGTATCGTTATTGCCATGCACAGCGCAACAGCCAATGCAAACAGCTTTTTCATACTACGTCCTCCTTAAATACCCTTAAGGGATCTATTGCAATAATTATACCACAAGATATGCAGGCATATTTTAACGTGATGTGAAATTTAGCCCTTATCTATATCCAATTATTGGCGAATATGCGCTATAATGCTTGAAAAGCGCAAAGCTTGAGCCTATAATCAGTTTAGGTTAAAGGATATATAGAGGCTAATACTATGCAAAACGGTTACAGGATAATACAGCTCAGGCAGGAGCATGCCTATACCCAAAGGGCAACGGATTGGTTTTCGTCAAAATGGAGGGTGCCGAGGGAGGCTTATGAGGAAAGCATAGCTGCTTGCCAGGCAAATACAAGCGGCATACCGCAATGGTATCTCGTGCTTAATGACAAGGACGAGATAATCGCCGGACTTGGCGCGATTGAAAACGACTTCCACAAGCGCAAGGACCTGGCGCCAAATATATGTGCCGTTTATGTTGAAAAGGAATACAGGCTAAAGGGGATAGCAAAGCTTATGTTGGACTATGCTTGCAGCGACCTGGCGGGCTTTGGCATACATGACGCCTACCTTATAACGGACCATACAGAGTTTTATGAAAAGTGCGGCTGGGAATTCTTTGGCATGATAGAGGAAAACTCAGGCGAGCTGGCAAGAATGTATCATAAACACACTAAGAATACCGAATAAGCACAAAAGCATAGAAAAGCGCCTGATAAATACTGCGGCGCTTTATAGATTATAAAAACAGCCCGCCTCAGGCATGTGCCAAAGACGGGCATGGTTTTTGTTTTAAGCTGAATTACGCAGACTTCCTGGCATAATGCCTGCGGGAAAGCAGGTATACAGGCAGACCGATGAGGGTGATGCCAATGCTGATGAAGGAGCGGATAGTGGTGTTAATACCGGACATGAACAACTGGCTGGCTATGACGTACAGACCGCTTACGATGGCAAGTATGGGGATTACCGGGTAAAGGGGAACCTTGTACTTGCGCTCAAGGTCAGGCTGCTTACGGCGTAGGGTCATAACGCAGGCGAAGGTCAGGGTATAGAATATCCAGCAGGAGAATACCGCAAGGTCCGTCAGCATATCGAACTGCTTAGTCAGGGAGTAGATGCAGGCAAGGAAGCCGATAAGTATGATGGAGTTGGTAGGAACGTCGTTCTTGTTGAGCTTGGCAAACGCGCCGCTGAAGGGGATAGTCTGAGTATCCGCCATATAGTAGGCAACGCGGGAACCTGACAGCAGGAAGCCGTTAGCCGCACCAATAACGGAGATTATGATACCGACTTTGACAAGAGTTCCGCCGACAGGCCCGAATATTCTCATGGCAACTTCGGCGGCGGGGGATTCAAGGCTCATAAGCTCGTCAGCGGGAATGACCCACAGATAAGCCATGTTGATTATGAAGTAAACGGCCATTATGATAGAGACGCCGCCGACTATGGCGCGGGGCAGGTCACGGCCGGGATGCTTCATCTCGCCGGCGATTGCGCCAACGTTCGTCCAGCCTTCAAACGCGAACAGAACAGCGATGAGGGTGGAGCCGATTGCAGAACCCATGGTGATGGTCTCTTTGGTATCGGGATTGACGGCGCCTTCATTCACCAACGGAGTGAATATGGGGTTGCCGCCCTTGCCAAGTATAAAGCCGAAAATCATAAGCAGCACAAGCGGTATAAGCTTGCATATAGTCGATACTATCTGCACGCGGGAAGCTGTTTTGTTGCCAAGGGTGTTGAGCGCCACAAGTATTATTATGACCGCCATAGCTATTGGCAAAACGAAGCTTTCGCCGTTGGGCCCAAGGTAATCCTTAAGCTCGGTACCGACCTTTACGCCGTAGCCGGCAAGGAAGGCGGGATAGAATATGACGGTCTGCATCCAACCGGCAAGGAAACCGATCTTATCATTATAGACTTCGCCAAGATAGGTGACCATGCCGCCGGTCTTGGGGATAAGCACCGCTACTTCGGCAAAGGTGAGCGCACCGAGTATGCTGGCAACGCCGCCGATTATCCAGGAGAGCATGCCCATGCCGGGCGCTCCGCCCGTAGCACGATAGATGGCGTAAGGCTTAAAGAATACACCTGCGCCGATAACACATCCGACAACGATGGACATTGCGGACATTACGCCTAGATTCTTTCTGAGACTCTGCTTACTGTTCATTGCAAATTAAATCCCTCTCTATAATATTAGGATCAGGGGTTTGACTATTTTTAATCAAACTACCCGACAGAGAATATATAACAGTATTCCCATATTGTCAATGGTATAAAAGCTATTATTGAAAAAGTTGATAATTGAATGCAAAATTTCAAGGCAAGCAGGCGAATATGCTATCGCTGCACAACTATGCATGTGGACATATGCCGCATAAGGTAGTATCATAGAAAAAAGGGCAGAGTAGGTGACCGCGCGTCAGCTCCGCATAGCGGGGCGCAGTGCCGGCGGAACGGGGAGTTGTCCGCCGGACGAATAACGCAGTAATAGGCGTTTGCGGTGCGTCCACCGAATCCCGCTGCTGCATACAGGAACGCACATGCTTCCTCTATGCGGTAACCGCATATTATGAGGAGGTATTTTTATGCTGAAAAACACTGATAAAAACACCCGTGCGCTCAAAATGCATAGATGGGACCATGCCAAAACCGTTGGCCTTGTTACCTGCGCCATGCTTACCGCTTTGGGCGTTGTACTCGGCGGATTGTTGAGCATACCGGCAATGCCGCTCGGCTCATATTCATTAAAGATAGGCTTTGGCGCGCTTCCGGTAATAGTTGCAGGTGTGCTGTACGGGCCTTATTATGGCGCAATAGTTGGCGCGCTTACGGATTTCATTCAGGCCATGATATTCCCTAAAGGTGCATATATGCCCTGGTTCACGATAGTAGGCATGCTGTTCGGGCTTATACCCGGGTTATTCTTTATGAAAAAGCAGGAGCCGAAATTTATAAGGATATTGCTTGCGGTTGCCGTTGGACAGATAGTATCAAGCGTTATCTGCAACACTATTCTGATAGCTTGGCTGTATGGACTGCCTTTGTGGCAAACCATGCTTGCCAGGGCGATAAATCAGGCAGTGATGATACCTTTGTATTCAATAATAACGTACGGTTGCATCAGGCTGATGAAAAAAGCGGGTATAACAAGGGTTTAGCGGAGCAAAAACTGGCCATACTCTGTATACAAATGTATGGAGGTATGGTATGATGATAAACAGACAAAATGCAAGCCCGCTCGACAAGGAGATAGCAGAAGCGCTGCAAAAATGGCGCGCCGCAGCGGATTATTATGAAAGCGCAAAGGATGGCGACCTTGTTGATTACGCCATATATGAGCTTGAGGCCGCAAGAAGAAGGTATACATATCTGCTTAAGCTTAAGCGAAGCGGAGCTTGACCGGGGCGCTCCCCGGAGAAAGGGGAAACATGGGAACCGTATTGGCATTGCTGTTGGGGTTCTTTATACTGTGGCTCTTCTGTAAGCTGCTTAAGCTTTCAATCAAGATATTCTGGAAGCTGTTCGTAAATGCGCTTATAGGTGCGGCAATATTGCTGGTAATAAACTTCTTTGGCTCTGTAATAGGCCTGTCGTTAACGATAACCTTCTTTAGGGCGCTTATAGTGGGCGTGCTGGGCATACCAGGGGTACTTCTGATAATAGCGATACAGTATTTGCTGTAATGGAAACGGGCAAAACAAAGCTTAATACAAAAACTGCCGGTATATTGCCGGCAGTTTTGATATGCTTTGCTATGGCGTTGCAAACGTTGCTGCGTCGGGCTCTTCCTCAACGGGCGGCGTATAGTCGCATAGATAAACGTTGCCGCCGCTCAAAACAGCCTGCCTTAGATCAAATGCAAAAGAAGCGGTTTCATCGCCGGAAACGGACAGCATAGTTATTGATTCAAGCTCGCTGACCACGGAAGTCCAGCCCTGCTCACTCTTTTGTATGCTGCATCTTGTTTGTACCATGGTTGGCGAGGCTATTGTGAATTCTATTTTTTCGGTTTGCTCAGTTTGATAATATGTGCCTCTGAGCACAGTATCATCATCATATGTAAACTCAAAGCTGTAGCCGCTGTCAGAACTGCTCAGCGTGCCGCTGCCGGCTTCCGAACCGCTGAGCGTGGCGGAATATGTGCTTGCATCTGTGTATGTAAGCCTGCCAATGCTTTGGTTAAGCACAGATAAAGCGCGGCTGTGCGCATCGCACATAAGTGAGAATTCAAGCGCTTCGGCACTCTTCACACCGGCAAGCTTGTTCGATATAGCTTCAAGCGGTGTGTGTGATGCAGAATAGTATTCACTGTAAAAGCTATATACGGGGTTGGTACTGTACGGAGTGGATTCGGCCGAAGGGCTGATGACAGGCTCCTGCAAATCCGCCGAGGGAGATGGGGCGGAAGAAGGGTTGACCTCTTGCTGCTGCGTTTTATCCGGCGCCAATGTGGGCGAGGGAGAAGGGTTACTGCCGCCTTTAGCCGAGCAGCCGCAAAAAATCGCCGCAATAAAGAATACGGCGGCAAAAACCAATATTACTGTTTTAATAGGCTTTATCATTTTCTTCATTCTTTAGGGAATTGCTTTTGCTGCCCGAGCCGCTTAACGCGGACTCGCCTGCATCGCTGCCGTCAGAAGCAAACAGAGCTTTGATATTGCTTTCAGGATCGTCTATGGTTTTAACGTACTCCTTTATGCCAAGATATATGCCAAATGCGCAGGAATCCTGATAGGAGGCCCTGTTGAGCTTTATATCCTCGCTTGGGTTGGACAGGCAGCCCATCTCAATGGCTATGACGGGGGAAAGGGAATAATTGAAGCCCGTTTGATCCGTCAGGCTGACTATGCCGAGCGACTGTGCGCCGGTAACGGAGCAGAAAGCCTTTGATATGGTTGATGCAAGCACAAAGCTTTCTATAAATATATCGCGGCCGGCTTCTTTTGAATCGGCGTTGGTTTCGGCGATTTCAGCTTCTTTTGAAGTATTGCTCACAGCATCATCTGCGGCGGCGTTTGAAGCTTCAGCCTTGTCCTGCTTAGCCGAAGCGGCGTTTTCCTCGCCAGCGTTATCGGCTTCAATATAATCATCTATTGGCGCCGGAACGAGTATGGTGCAGCCGGAAGTATTGCAATCCTGAGAGCTTTCACAATGCAGCCTTATCCAGAAATCGACATTGGCATCGTTCATCATCAATGCACGCTCGCTGTTGCTCAATGAAACATACGCATCCGTGCGCGTCAATACGACTTCGGCGCCGGCTTGCCTTAATATGCCGGCAAGCTTGTCAGCTATCAAAAGGTTTATCGTATGCTCAAAAACGCCTGTACGAATTCCCCTTGAGCCGGCGGACTGGCGTTCCTTGGTTTTTGTTGAATCTGGGGCTATTGGCTCAAGAGCATCATCAGCCTTAAACTGATGGCCGGGGTCAATGCCTATAACGAGCCCGCTAAGGCAATCCTTCTCAAAATCATCCGATGCAAGGGCTGCCTTAAGATCAAACGATATACCCTCGCCGTAAGGCGCAGCCTTTTCTGAGACAAAAAGCTCTTTAAGCTTTGAGAGCATATCGTTGGCTATGCCGCTGAAGTATTCGGGATAAACATGGCCGTTTGAGTCGACGGCAATTCCATAGTCGGAATTCCTATCCTCATTATCATTGGAGTCTTTGCCGCTATTGTTATCAGCGAAGCTGACGGCGCTTATCAGCATAAACATAAGAGCAAGAAGCAATGCCAAAATACGCTTTACTGCCTGTTTTAACATGCTGCGGCTCAGACTCCTTTCTTACAAAAAATCACTATATATGGATTTTATCATTTTGTCGGCAATTTGCAACAATTATGTAATAAACAAAATGTTAAATTTGTTTGAATACGGCCTATCTACTGTTTGACAAAGCTTAATCTGCCGTTTTCGACGCCCATTTTAACAGTATCGCCAAGCAAAATGCGTCCGGAAAGTATCTCCTCGCTCAATGCGTCCTCGACCTGCTGCTGTATGGCGCGCCTCAGAGGCCTTGCGCCGTATTCGGGGTCAAAGCCTTCGCTGCTTATAAGCGCTGTCGCCTCGTCCGTTACCGTCAGTTCTATGCCGCGCTCCCTGAGCCGCTTGGCAACGCTTGAAAGCATGAGCCTGGCTATTGCAAGCGTCTGCTCCCTTTCAAGCGGCTTGAATACAACTATCTCGTCAACGCGGTTCAAAAACTCTGGCTTAAACGTGCGCTTAAGCTCCTCAAGCATGGTCTCTCTTACCTTTTCAGCCTTGACAGAGCCTGTATTTGCGCCAAAACCCATCACGCTTGTTCTTGATGCGCTTTTTGCTCCGGCGTTGCTGGTCATGATTATTACCGTGTTCCTAAAATCTACGCTCCTTCCGCGTGAATCGGTGAGCCTGCCGTCCTCAAGCACCTGCAAAAGTATGTTGAACACGTCCTCATGAGCCTTTTCAAGCTCGTCAAGCAGTATAACGCAGTAAGGCTTTCTCCTTACGCGCTCGGTCAGCTGGCCGCCATCGTCATAGCCAACATAGCCCGGGGGAGAGCCTATGAGCTTGCTTACGCTGTGCGGCTCCATATATTCGCTCATGTCCAGCCTTATCATGGCCGATTCATCGCTGAAAAGCGCCGAGCAAAGCGCGCGCGCAAGCTCAGTCTTGCCGACACCCGTAGGCCCCAAGAATATAAATGAGCCTATGGGCCTTTGAGGATCCTTCAATCCGGCTCTTGCCCGCCTTATTGCGCGCGAAACGGCGCGCACGGCCTCCTCCTGGCCGACTATGCGCTCATGAAGCTTGTCTTCAAGATGCAATAGCTTATCCGCTTCGCTTGTGCTAAGCTCGCTTACCGGTATGCCGGTCCATGCGTTTACAACCTCGGCTATGTCTTCTGCGGTGACGAGGCAGCGCTTGCCTTCGCGCTCCTTTTCCCAGTCAGACTTTATCGATTCCATGCTTGCGCGCAGCTCCATTTCCTCATCGCGTACGGCTGCGGCGCGCTCGTAATTCTGCTGGCTTACAGCCTCCTCCTTTTGCTTTATAAGCGTTTCAAGCTTCACCCTGAGCTCCTTCATATCGGGCGGGGCGTTGTATACCCTAAGCCTTACGCGGCTTGCGGCTTCGTCCATAAGGTCTATCGCCTTATCAGGAAGAAATCTATCCGATATATAGCGCCAGCTCAACTCCACCGCGGCATGAACGGCTTCGTTTGTTATCTTTGCCTTGTGGTGCGCTTCATAACGCTCGCGCAGGCCAAGCAGTATCTCTTCCGCTTCCTCCTTTGTGGGTTCGCCCACCGTTACCGGCTGAAAACGCCTTGCAAGCGCCGCGTCATTTTCTATGTGCTTCCTGTATTCGTCAAGGCTCGTTGCGCCGATTATCTGCACCTCTCCTCTTGCGAGCGCGGGCTTCAGTATGTTAGCCGCGTCAACGCTGCCTTCGCTTGCACCTGCGCCCACTATTGTATGCAGCTCGTCTATAAAAAGTATGGTATGCCCGTCCGCACGCAGCTCGGCTATGGCGTTGTTTATGCGCTCCTCAAATTCGCCCCTGTACTTCGTTCCGGCAATCATGCTGCCAAGGTCAAGGGTCACTATCCTTTTGTCGCGCAGAAGCTCGGGTATCTTTCCGGAGGTTATCTTCTGCGCAAGCCCTTCAACAATCGCGCTTTTGCCAACGCCGGGGTCGCCTATAAGAACGGGGTTGTTCTTGGTTCTTCTTGAAAGTATCTGTATCACCCGCTCTATTTCCTTTTCGCGCCCTATAAGCGGGTCAAGCTCGCCATCCCTTGCAAGGCCCGTCAGGTCTCTTCCGTATTGATCAAGCACCGGCGTGCCGCTCTGCTCGCGTGCAACGCCCGCGCTTACTCCGCTCTGTTCGCTTTGGCCGGACAAAAAAGCCCTTAGTGTCGCAATGTCCGCACCCAGGTCCTCAATTATCCTTACCGCTACAGAGTCGCGCTCCCTTAATATGGCGAGCAGTATGTGTTCTGTCGCTATGTAGCTGGCCTTCATCGCCTTTGCTTCGTATAGGCTAAGCTCAAGTATTTTCTTGGTCCTTGGCGTGTAGCCAAAGCTATCTGTAAAATGATAGTCGCCATGGCCAACAAGCTGCTCGCTCCTTTCGCGCACGCCCTGTGCGGTTATGTTGAATGCTGCAAGGGCCTTTGCCGCAGCGCCTTCGCCTTCGTTTATAAGGCCAAGCAAAAGGTGTTCGCTGCCAACATAGTTATGGCCCATGTCGCGCGCAGCCTCCTGAGCAAGTGCAAGCGCTTTTTGCGCGCCTTCGTTGCATCTATCTGAAATTGCCATAGAATTAGCTCCTTATTTCGTTATATACTTATTTTAGACCAAAGGGACAAACCTATCAATCAAATAATATTAAAATATGGTGAAAGTTGTATGTTGAATGTGGTATTATTTATAATATGGCTTTGTGGCTGTCCGCAATGGCAGGGAGAACATATAATGAATGTAAGGGGAAACGCATGCCGTGCCGCCGGCAGCGCAACCACTTATATAATGAAACGGAAGTGAAACCATGATATATCTTGACAACAGCGCGACCACGCGCACGCTTGACGCAGCGGCGGAGGCTGCCGCGAAATACATGAGGCAGGATTTTTTTAATCCTTCCGCAGCGTATTCGCCCGCGGTTGAGGCGGAAAGGGCCGTTAATGCGGCAAGAAGCAGGCTCGCAAGCATGATACACGCAGCTCCTGAGGAGATAATATATACTTCTGGCGGGACTGAGAGCAACAACACGGCCATATTCGGCGCACTTAAAGCAAGAAGAGGCACAGGCAGGATAATAGTCGGCGCTACTGAACACCCTTCTGTATATAGCGCCATAATGACCTTGAAGGGGCCTTACAACGTTACCGAAGCCAGGGTCGATTCAACAGGCACACAGGACGTGAACTCGCTTATGTCGGCTCTTTCCAACGATGTTGCGTTTGTATCCATTATGCATGTCAACAATGAAACGGGCGCCATAAACGATATACCTTCCATATATAAAGCCGTCAAGCAGCGCGCACCTGGCGCTATAATGCATGTTGACGGCGTACAGGGTTTTCTTAAGGTGCCTTTTGACGCAAGGTATTGCGATATGTATTCTATAAGCGGACATAAGTTCCATGCTCCCAAGGGGGTAGGAGCGCTTTATATAAAGCGCGGCGTGCGCTTTGCCGGCGGGCAGATAGGCGGCGGGCAGGAAAGGAACTTGCGTTCAGGCACTACGAACACCCCGGGGATAATGGGAATGGAGGCCGCTATAGAATATTATCAGGCCAACCTTGACGAGATAAGGCGCAAGCTCATGCAGATGAAGCTTAGGCTGGCAAAGAACCTTAGCTTTATAAGGGACGCTTATATAAACGGTCCGGAGCCGAGCCTCGGCGCGCCGCATATATTAAATGTGTCCTTCCTTGGCGTAAGGGGAGAGGTGCTGCTGCATGCGCTTGAGGAAAAGGGTATATATGTATCCACCGGCTCCGCCTGCTCTGCGCACAAAAAGGGCAAGAATAGGATACTTAACGCGATGGGCGTAGTGGGGAACAGGCAGGAGGGCGCTATACGCTTCAGCATATGCCCGTTCAATACAGAGGACGAGATGGACATAACCGCCGACGTTATTGAGGAGCAGCTTGCGTTCTTGAGAAGGTTCAAAAGAAGATAAAACTGCGCGGGGGTCGAAAGCCCCCGCCATAAGCTTAAAACTCGCACGCTTTCCTTATTTGGTGCGCGGATTGAAACGATTATTAACATACGGAGGATAAAAAGTGGAACACGTTTTGCTTATTCGCTATGATGAGATACATCTTAAGGGCTTGAACAGGCCTTTCTTTGAGCGCAAGCTGATAAACTCAATAAAGTGCGCATTATCCGGCCTTGATGCCGACGTTAAAAAAGAGCAGGGGCGCATATATGTTTACGGCGTATCGGAAGAGAATACCGAAGAAGCTGTGGACAGGCTTACCAGAGTATTCGGCATACATTCGATAAGTCCGGCAGTGGGCGTGGATAAGGATTGGCCGACTATCGTATCCGCTGCAAAGGATATTATGGAGCGCGCCGCAGCCAACAGCAAAAAGGCTACATTCAAATGCTTCTGCAGGCGCTCGGACAAGGGCTTCTTTATGAATTCGGAGCAGATAAACAGGGAGCTTGGCCATGAAATGCTCGAAGCGTTCCCTCAGCTTAGCGTTGATATAAGGGAGCCTGATATAAAGCTTTGCGTTGAGATAAGGGAGATGGCGTTTATATATGCGGAAGAGATAATGGGCGCTGGCGGCATGCCCACAGGTACCGCCGGCCTTGCCACGCTGCTTATATCCGGCGGTATAGACAGCCCTGTCGCCGGCTACATGATGGCCCGCCGCGGGCTTGAGCTTACAGCCGTGCATTTTTACAGCTATCCATATACCAGTGAGCGCGCAAGGGATAAGGTGGTGGAGCTTGCAAGGATAGTTTCAAAATATGCCGGGCATATAAAGCTGCATCTTGTGCCGTTTACTGAAATACAGCTTGCCATATATGAAAAGTGCCCGCCCAAGGAGACCACCGTGCTTATGCGCAGGCTTATGATGAAGATAGCCGAAAAGTGGGCTGAAAAAGACGGTTCGCGTGCGCTTATAACGGGCGAGGCGTTGGGGCAGGTGGCGAGCCAAACGCTTGAAAGCCTCTGCGTGACGAACGATGCCGTTTCAATGCCGGTGTTCAGGCCGCTTATAGGCTTTGATAAAAACGACATAGTGGCTATAGCCAAAAAGATAAACACATTTGAAACATCTATACTTCCTTATGAGGATTGCTGCACGGTGTTTGTGCCTCAGCATCCGGTAACGAAGCCGGAGCTGGCAAAGCTCAGGGAAAGCGAAGCTATGGTGGACTTCAGCGAAATGATAGAGAAGGCAATGGAGGATACCGAAACGCTTGATATAGCGTAAGAGCATCGGCTTATACATAAGTGGGCAAACCGGAATACATGTTTTAGCTTGATATCTGCTTAAGAACAAGAAAGGAGGGCGGAGCATGAGAAGAGCAGCGCTTGTATTGGCGGCGCTTATTATGTGTGTTGCCCTTGCGTCTTTTGCATCCTGTAAAGGTACAAGCCGTGCCGGCAACACGGCCGCGCCTATTGAAGCCACAAATGGCGATACAGAAAACACGGCCATAAAACCATATAACAGGCTTATGCTTACAAGGTATGAAGAAATTGTTGACGACGAAAGCATTATGCTCTGCCCTTATGTTGACGATGAAGAATATGGTTACATATCTACCCTTATCGCAATACGCATTAGGGCAAGGATAAGAAGCTATGACATGCCTGTTTCAACGTCGTTTAGAATAAAGAGCAACGCATGCGGCGTCCTTTCCATGATAATCGAGTTTTTTGATATGCAAACGGACGAGCTTGTGGGCAGGCTGCCGCTTACATATGACCTTGCATTGGGCAGGGAGATACAGATACAGGATTGCTTCGATAAAGAAAGCGATGCGTGGCGCACCATTATCCCTGATATGATAGAAGCGCAGGCAAAGGAGCGCGGCATGATATTGCTCAACGATATAATGCCCATATCTGACGGCCAGCTATTCTATACGACCGGTTCTTCTATAGCCATTCTATATAGGCCGTATGAGATAACTACGCTGAGTGAGCCTTGGCCGGAGTTTCTGATACCTATAAAAAAGCTTAAGGCATATATAGACCAATCGGGCGTGCTAAAGCGCCAGCTTGACGCTGCTGATAAGTCCGGCGATGACGAGCCTGATGCAGACTATAAAGAAGAAGAGCCGGCGCCCGCCGCGGAAAATGATAAAAGTGAAGAGACAAGCAGCGAGAACGGAGGTAAGTAGAGAATGCGATGTTCGTGCAGGGTATGCGGAACATATATGGTACAGATGGAGCGCGGGCTTGAAAGCGGCTGCAAATGCCCGGAATGCGACAACGAATGTCATGACTGTATGGGAAGCGCGCAGCCGCCCATGAGCGTTGAGCAGCTCAGGGATAGAATGGAATTCATGCGGTTGACGGGCCAGCTTGACGATGAAGAAAAAGGCTATATCGGTAACCATTAGGATAGGTATTAAGCCTCAAATATCGCATTGATCAAATAATCAGGAACAGGCAGAGCAATAATTAACAGATTTGAAATAAGAAGGAACCCCTTATAAAGGTATTCCTTCTTTTTGTAGTGCCTTAGCTTATTATCTGCTGCTTTTACCGCGCAACGCGGTCAATTCAGCTTATCAAAAGCCGGTCTGCTGCCTCAGGGTAGTCATATCCTGCTTGGCTGTTTCAACCTCGTTCTTGGGCGCCTGCTTGGTTTTATAGAAGCCGCGCATTTGCATCTGCTCAAATATAGCAAGCTGGTCTGTTGAACATTCAACCATGTTGTTGGCAAGCAGTCCCCTCAGGTTTGCGCATGAAGCTTCACTCATATCGCTTGCATATTCTTTCATAAGCTGCTTTTCACTTGAAAGCAGGTCCGTAAGTATCTCCTGCTCGCTCATGTTTGGGCGGTTGGTAAATGTACTCATCGTAGTCCCTCCTTAGCTGTGGCTCTTCAAGTAGTTGTCAAGGGCGTTAAAATGCTCCCTGTGGTGCTGCGCTGCGCGGTTTGCAATGTCCTTAAGCGTCTGGTCCGTAAACCATTCCGAGCATATGCAGCACTTTTTGTATGCAAGCGCCTCATGGTGCATCTGGTCCTGGATTATGCCAAGGTTTTTGGTATCTATGCCAGGGCCTTGGGTATTGGGGTTGCCATTTTGATCGATAGTCATATCTTTCCTCCTGAATCAAGATTGATAAGTTTAGTATTGCTAAAAGACTCGCCGATTATTATAATTAAAGCCAGTAAAACTCGGTTTTATCAGTTAATAGAGGTATTTTTTATGAAGAAAAACAGGTTGCCCGATTCGCCAATGGACGCGGCTCTTGATTATCTGTCGGACAGGGCGCGCACGATAAGGGAGATGGAGGAAAAGCTCGACTCCTTAAACTATGGCGAATATGAGGTGAATCAGGTAATAGAAAGGCTTAAGGAGCTTAACTACCTTAATGACGAAAAGTATGCGCAGGATTTTGTAGCAACAAGGCTTGCAACGAAACCCATAAGCAAAAGGAAGCTTTGGACGCAGCTATACGCGCATAAACTTCCAAAAGAAACAATTGCTTATGCGCTTGAAGCTATAACTCCGGATGTTGAAAAGGCAAATGCGCTGGAGATTGCCAAAAAATTCGACAGGCAGTTTTCAGCCATAGAACGAGCTGAGCGCAAGCAGCGCGTGGCAAGGAGGCTTCTTGGACGGGGCTTCAGCTACGATGCTTCCGTATTTGCGCTTGAATCCGTATTTGGCGATGCAGAAGATGTTGACCTGTCCGCCAACGCGTATGAAGAAGATGCTGACGAATGATAATGCTAATGCCATGGAAGTGCTGAGCTTTGAAAACGTAAGAACAATGCTTGGCGAGCGCAGCAGACAGGCCAACAAGGGCGATAACGGCAAAGGCCTTGTTATAGCCGGAGGCCAGCTAATGAGCGGAGCGGCGCTAATGTGCGCGGCGGCGGCGCTTAGAAGCGGCATAGGCACGATAAAGGCTATAGTGCCGGATAAGGCGCGGCCGGCGTTTTATGCGCTGCCCGAATGCATGTGCATATCGTTTGGCAATGATGAATGGTCTAAGTGCGATGAAAAACTGCTTCAAAAATACATAGACGAAGCTACCGTCATATGCGTGGGGCCAGGCATAGGGCAGGGCGAGGGCACGGCCAAGCTTGTCAGGCTCGTTTTGCGGGCAAAAAAGCCTGCCGTTGTAGATGCGGACGGATTGAACGCGCTTTCAGGAATAGAGGATAAAGCCGAAATACTGCATGAAAATGTGATACTAACCCCGCATATAGGCGAGATGGCAAGGCTCACGGGCGCAAAAACGGACGATATCAAGTCAAAGCAAGCCGAGTTCGCATCAGAATATGCCGGCAGGTGGGGCTGTACGGTACTGCTGAAGTCATATCGAAGCTATGTTGCCGATCAAAAAGGCAGGCTGGCGCTGAACCAAAACGGCAATTCGGGCTTAGCCAAAGGCGGAAGCGGGGACGTTTTGAGCGGCATAGCGCTTGCCATGCTTGGGCAGAGACTTGGGCCGTTTGAATCCGCATGTGCGGCGGCATATATACTTGGCGCAAGCGCGGACGAGGCGTTTGGCTTGCTTAAGGAACGCATGCTGATGGCTCGCGACGTTACGGACGCCGTAGAACAAACTGTGGGAAAGCTTTTTAGGTAGTTCGTCGTATTACTCTGCTATGCTTAAGCTTGAATATTAAGTCAGATCAGATGGACAAGGAGGAAGAAATATGCTTATACTTAAAAATGGAAACATTATGACTATGGCCGGACCCGCGTTTGTTGGCGATGTTGCCATAAACGATGGTAAGATAGTTGAAACTGGCAAAGGGCTCAGCTATCCGGACGTCGAGATAAGGGACGTTACCGGCATGGTAGTTATGCCCGGTATTGTTGACGCGCATTGCCATATAGGCATGTGGGAGGACGGCATGGGCTTTGAAGGCGCCGACGGCAACGAGGCTACGGAGCCTACAACCCCGCAGCTTAGGGCTATAGACGCGATAAATCCGTTTGACCGCTGCTTTGAGGAAGCATGCGCCGGCGGCGTAACCACATGCGTTACCGGACCAGGCAGCGCAAACGTGATAGGCGGCCAGTTCGCAGCCATAAAGACGTTCGGCAGCAGCGTTGAGGATATGACGCTTAGATTTCCGGTCGCCATGAAGGGCGCATTTGGCGAAAATCCAAAGCGCGTATATAGCGGCAAGAATAAATCGCCTATCACAAGAATGGCTACCGCTGCAATAATGCGGCAGGCGCTTATAGCGGCAAGGGAATATAACGACAAGCTTGAAAAGGGTAAGCTCGATCCGGACAAAATGCCGGAGCGCGATATAGGCAGGGAGATGCTATCGTGCGTTATCAGGCGTGAGCTTCCGCTCAAGCTGCATGCGCACAGGGCGGACGATATACTTACGGCCATACGCATTTGCCGCGAATTTAACGTGCGCTATACGCTTGATCATTGCACTGAAGGCTACATGATAACCGATCAGCTCCTTGAGGCGCTCAAGGAGGATTGCGAAGGCGTTATAATCGGGCCTTTGCTTAGCGAAAGGAGCAAGATAGAGCTTAAAAACCTCACGTTTAAGGCGGCCAAGGTGCTTGAAGATGCCGGCATAGATTATGCCATGATGACCGATCATCCCGTTATACCTGAGCAGTATCTGCCGCTTTGCGCTGCAATAGCCGTAAGGGAAGGCGCAAGCGAGGAGGGAGCGCTGCGCTCCATCACCATAAATCCCGCCAGGATAACCGGCATTGCCGACAGGGTAGGTTCGATAGAAGCCGGCAAGGACGCCGACATAGCTGTGTTCAGCGGCCATCCGTTCGATTTCCGCTCCCGCTGCGTGCTTACTGTAGTAAACGGCAGGATAGCGCACGAAGAAAAGTAGAATAAGCTGCTATAGCGGCCCAAAGAATGGAATATTTGTAAAGAATTGGCGCTGAACAACATTTGTGCTTGTAACATGGCGGTATATAATGCTACAATAGCAAGGATAAGTTGGATTGGGAGGTTTTTGTGCGTATAATTGCAGGCTCCTGCAGGGGTAGGACGATACTTGCGCCAAAGGGGCTCGACACAAGGCCTACGCTGGACAGGGTGAAGGAATCGCTGTTCGGAATAATACAGTTTCAGCTTTACGGCAAAAGGGTGCTTGACCTGTTTGCAGGCTCCGGCAGCCTTGGGCTTGAGGCTTTGAGCCGCGGCGCAAGCTATGCAGTATTCAACGATAATTCGCGTGAGGCTGTAAAGATTATTAAAGCCAATGTTGAAAAGCTTGGATTCGCTGATAAGTCGGCAGTGCTTTCGCTTGATTACAAGCAGGCTGTAAGGTCGGCTGCGGTGTGCGGAAAGGGCTTTGACATCGTGTTTCTTGATCCGCCGTACAGAGCCGGCGTTATGGAGGGCGCATTGAATGAGCTTTGCATCAAGGGCGTTCTCAACAGCGGCGCGATGGTCGTTGCCGAGCATGACGCGCACATTCCGCCTGTGGATACAGGTACGCTTGAGCTTTACGACAGGCGCATATACAGGGATACCGCGCTTTCGTTTTTCAGGCGGGAAGGGGAAGTATGAAAAAAGCTATTTTTCCTGGCAGCTTTGATCCGTTTACCGTAGGACATATGGATATACTTAAGCGCGCCTGCCAGCTATTTGATGAGGTAATAGTGTGCGTTATACCAAATCCTGCAAAGAACCCTATGTTTACCGCTGAGGAGAGAGCCGCGCACATAAAGCGGGCGATAGACGGCGAAGGTATAACCAATGCCGGCTCCGCATGCTACAGCGGGCTGACTGTTGACTGCGCAAAGTCGCTTTGCGCAAACTACATAGTGCGCGGGCTAAGGTCGTACGCCGACTTTGAGTTTGAGACCGGAATGGAGTATTTCAACAAAAGGCTGGCGCCACAGGTGCAAACAGTGTACCTTGCATGTGATTCGGCGCATATACACATCAGCTCAAGCGCCGTGCGGGAGCTGATAGAGCACAACGTGGATATCGGCGCGATGGTGCCGAGAGAAATATATGAATCTATCCGAGAAAGGTTGACGAACAATGAGCAATAATATTCAGAACATGCAGATTTTCACCGTTATCGGCCAGATAGAGGATCTTGTTGAGAACAGTCCGCGTCCGAAGATAAACGGCGCGACAAAGCGTATAATAGACATTGAAGAGATGATGGATCTTCTTGGCGATCTTAAGGTCACCATACCTTCTGATATCCAAAGGGCGAACAGCGTTATAGTGGACGCGCAATCTATGATTGACAATGCGGACGAGCATGCGAGGGATGTTGTTAATGAAGCTGAAGCCAGCAGCGAAAGGATAATTGCAGATGCGCACGCCAATGCCAGCGCGATAATAGAAAAGGCGCATGCTGAGTATGAAAGGCTCGTATCAGAGGACGAGATATATCAAGAGGCGCAGCGCAGGGCTAAGCTGCTTGCGCAGAAGGCGGAAGCCAACGCCAGCATGGTATTTGAAAACGCAAAATGCTATGCAGACGATGTTTTGAAGGACCTTGAGAATTTTCTTAACGAATACAGACAGCTTGTTGCCATAAACCGCAAGGACCTTGACGCCCGCGTTAACGCGCAGACGGCACAGGCCGAGCCTGAGCAGATTCAGAACGTAAACCAGCAGGCTCAGGATGCTTTCAATGTGCCCGAACAGGTAAAGGAAGAACCAAATAAGGGCGGGCGTGTATCCAAGCTTAAGGCAAAGCTGCTTGAGGATATCGATGAATACGAGGACGAGGAAGAAGAGTACGACGACGATGAGGAGGAAGAAAAGGGCGGCCTGTTCGGGAAGCTCTTTGGAAGAAAAAAGAAGAATATAGACTTCGACGATGATGATTTTGACGACGAAGAGTAAAACTATATCACGCTGAAAAACTGCGGCGCGAACAGCGCCGCTTAATTTTTTATAAGGAGCTGATAAAAACATGAGTGAAACGGTAATACCAAAAGGGTATAGGACCAAGCTGAATCTTTATGACACGCAAAACGCCATTGCGCTTATAAAGGCTACCTTTCAAGAAGCGCTTGCCGGTGTACTCAACCTAAAGCGCGTTTCGGCGCCGCTGTTCGTTGATCCCGATATGGGCCTTAACGATAACCTCAACGGCGTAGAGCGCCCTGTGCGTTTTGATGCCCCGGCTACAGGCAAAAATGCGGAGGTCGTGCATTCTCTTGCAAAATGGAAGCGTTACGCGCTTAAAAGGTATGATTTTCATGAAGGGCGCGGCCTGTATACCGACATGAACGCCATAAGGCGCGATGAAACGCTTGACAATCTTCATTCGATATACGTTGACCAGTGGGATTGGGAAAAGGTAATAACAAAGGAAGATAGGAACAGGGCGTACCTTGAGCGCACGGTGAGATCCATAATAGAGGCCGTATGCTACACCTTAGCTGTAGTTCAGGCAAAATATCCGGTGCTTGACATGCAGCTTTGCAGGGACGTTACCTTTGTGACCAGCGAGGAGCTGATAAAGCTTTATCCTGACAAGACTGCAAAGCAGCGCGAAAGGCTTTTTACCAAAGAACATGGCACCGTGTTTATAGAAAAGATAGGCGGCGTACTTTCTGACGGCAAGCCGCACGACGGGCGCGCTCCCGACTATGACGATTGGGAGCTTAACGGGGACATACTCTTATACAATCCGGTGCTTGACTGTGAATTTGAGATATCCAGCATGGGCATAAGGGTAGACGCTCAATCGCTTGCAAAGCAGCTTAAGGCCGCAAATTGCGAGGATAGGGCAAAGCTGCACTTCCACAGGGCGCTGCTTAACGGTGAATTGCCGCTCACGATAGGCGGCGGCATAGGGCAATCAAGACTATGCATGATAATGCTTGAAAAGGCCCATATAGGTGAAGTGCAGTCATCCATATGGGATAAGCACACAATAGAAGAAGCCGAAAAAGCGGGAGTGATATTGCTCTGAACGAGTTTGACAAAGCCAGCCGAAGCAGCTTACTTTCGGCTGGCTTTAAGCTTATCTATCCTTACCCTTGCGGCGCATATAAGCATTATTGCAGCCATAGCCGCCATTGATGCAATGAGTATGTACAATGCGCTCAGGCTGTTCGTTTTAAGCCTTTCAACATATTCAGGCACAGCAGCCACATCATATGCGCCGTTGCAGCATAACGGAAAAAGGAAATAGGCTATAAGCGCCGCAAGCGTACCCTGCGCAAGCTTGTATAGCAGGTATTTGCCGGCGTCTATCTGCATGAATATCATGCTTTGCGCCATTATGCAAAGCCCGCCGAATGAAAACGCAAACGCGCCCAGCGTTACTGCGCTGCGCATGCTCAAGGCTGATAGAGCTATGCGCTTGGCACCTGTTGCGGCTTCCATTATGGCGCACAGCATAGCCTCGGCCGCTTGGCCGTTTCCGCCGGCAAGCGTTGTGACGAGCCTTATCGGCCATGCAATTATGCTCAATATCCCGCTTACTTCCATAAGGCGCATCAATACGGAAAAGAAAACTATCATGCCGCATATTGAAAGCAGCGATGTTGCGGCGTCTGCCACGCTTGATGCAAAAACTGCGCCTATGGCGGGTTTTGCATCATTTTTTTGTTTAAGCTTAGCTTTGTATGGCGGGTGCCTGGAAAAGGCCAACACGAAGAATACGAGCATAGCCAAAAGCTGTGCTGCAACTATTGGTATCGCAGCCGGAGGGTAACCGAGCATATCGCTTGCAAATGCTCCGCATACGAACATAGGACTCAATGCGTTAAGCGAAGCCGCAGTATATGTTGCAGATGCCGTGCTGCCTTCATCATATAATCCGGCCGAAAGTCTTGCGCCGCCTGGAGCGCCGGATATGAATGCAAGCGCCATCAGCGGCGCTGGCTGCGTCCCGTTTATAAGCCCAAGCCTGCGCATTATGCCGGTGCATACAAAAAAGGGAAGCAGTGAAGGCATAACGCTGTCCCGCCAAAGCGCAAAGCCGGCACGCGCCGCCTCGGCAGCTTCTTTATTAAGGGCTATAAGCGCGCCGCACATAAGCACGCATATAAAAAACACTATCTTTCTGCTCATGCTATATACTATGAGCAATGGCACTGTTATAGGCTTAATTATACAATAATAAGCTTTCTTGCAAACTCGTTTATGTATGGAGCGTTGAGCTGGGCCGTTTCAGCCGCGAATATATCCTTGTCAAAGCATGCTCTTGCTTCAGCGTCAAGCTTATCGTAATCTCTACGGCAGGCTACAATGGGCAACTTTGCGCTTTTCGCCATTTCCGCCATAAGATAAAGCGAAGCCTTTTTTATGCCAAGCACGCGTATATACTTAGGCGTTTCGGCTTTTTTATAGTCGCCTTTTGTTATGCCCAAAAGCGCGTTAAGGCATATCCTTCGTATCCTTGCCAATGTATAGCGCTTTGTCTTTATGCTTTTTATAAGCTCGTCAAAGCAAGTCGTATTTCTGCAGCTTAGGTATATCGTGTTCTCAAGCCCTTCGGCTACGTCAGGTATATCGGCGATCTCTTCTTTTGTAAGCTTCCTTAGCGCATACAGCACAGCCTGCGATAGCCCGTCCGCATGCATAATAGCTGCATTGTTATTTACAATGGCGTCGAAAACATATTGCGGTACCGCCTGCTCAATTGCTTCCATATTGCCGTTATTGCTTTTTAGCGAATTCCTTATCGCGGAGGCGCTCATGCTGCCAAATACGGCTTCGTCTGAATCATGCATGGCTCCGGTGCGCTCGACAGCTACGGGCTCCATGTCAAAACCCGCCCGCTTTATCGCCTGTATGTACTCTATAGCCAATATATTGTTTGGCGAAGATAATACATCGCCGTCATCTTGCCCAATTATTCTTGCCAAAGCCTCCGCTGCCGCAGAGGGATAGCTTTTCCCGGATGCCAATATTGATGCAAGCTCGGCTTTATACCCGGCAGGCTCGTGCAGAAGCAATTCGGCCGCACGGCTTATGACATCCATATTGCCACATTCAGCGCCAAATGACAGCTTGCCTACAAGTCCTGTCGAATAAAGAACATGGGCGCCGCCCCTTGCGAATCTTTCCGCTCCGGACATTGAAAACATGACCGGAAGCTGTATTACCATGTCGGCTCCGGCTTTAAGCGCCCACATGGCGCGCGTATACGGGTCAAACGCCGCCGCATCTCCGCGCTGCACGAACCAGCCGCTCATTGCAACTATGATGGGCGCGCCGCCTGTAATGGACTTCGTGCGTTCTATATGATAAACATGCCCGTTGTGCAGCGGGTTGTATTCGGTAATTATGCCTGTGCAACGCGTCATAAAGCAGCTCCTTTTATTTTATAAGCTGATTATACCATAATACAGCCTTATTTTGCTTTTGATTATTGTTTGAAATCACAATACGGTGCAGCTTAAGAGGGAATAATGGGCGGCAAATACTATGCGGCTCATGAAGAACGCCTCCAAATGGGCGCGGGAAAACGAGCTGAACGGCAAAAGCATATACACAAGAATGCTTCAGATTGCCCTGATGGCTGCTCCATTTGGGTAAGAAAGTAAAAAAGCATTATAAAATACGCAATAAATCCCGCATAATGGGTATGACTATAGGGAAAAAAGTGCTATAATACATAGTTGTGGCCCAAGGCCAGCAAGTTTTACGCTTTTTTTGAAAGGAGCAAACTAAAATGTCAGTGTTGGATACCATCAAAGAGAAGGCTAAAGCGGATGTAAAGCATATTCTGCTTCCGGAAGGATCCGAAGAACGTACCGTTCAGGCCGCAAGGATAATTACCGATCAGAAGATCGCAAAGGTCACCCTGCTTGGCGACGAAAATGAGATAAAGGCTGTTGCGGATAAGTTCGGCGTATGCCTGTGCGGGATCGACATAATCAATCCGCTTACCGATCCTGATTTTGAGCATTATGCTAACGGCTTCTATGAGCTGCGCAAGGCCAAGGGCATGACTATAGAGAAGGCCCGCGAGACCATGAAGAACACATTGTTCTATGCCTGCATGATGATAAAGGAAGGCAAGGCGGACGGTATGGTTTCCGGCGCTATAAACACCACCGGCAATACCCTCAGGCCGGGCCTGCAAATAATCAAGATGGCCAAGGGCATAAGCACCATTTCAAGCTGCTTCATAATGGAAGTACCCAAGAAGGAATATGGCGATAACGGCCTTATGCTGTTTGGCGACTGCGCGATAAACATCAATCCTAATCCGGACGAGCTCGCTTCCATAGCTATAGCTACCGCCAACACTGCAAAGACCCTGCTCGGCATGGAGCCGCGCGTTGCCATGCTTTCTTTCTCAACAAAGGGCAGCGCCAAGCACGAGCATGTTGACAAGGTCACCGACGCTCTTGCCAAGGTCAAGGAGCTTGCTCCTGAGCTTGATGTTGAAGGCGAGCTTCAGGCTGATGCCGCTATGGTACCCAAGGTGGCCGCTCTTAAGGCTCCGGGCAGCAAGGTCGCCGGCCACGCCAACGTGCTTATATTCCCGGATCTGCAGTCCGGCAACATTGGTTACAAGCTCGTTCAGCGTCTTGCCGGTGCAGAGGCTGTAGGCCCTGTTTCACAGGGATTTGCAAAGCCCATCAACGACCTTTCACGCGGCTGCAGCATAGAGGATATAGTGTCCGTAGTAGCCATAACCGCCGTGCAGGCTCAGGCTATCAAATAATAAAGGATAGGTGTTAAAATGAAAGTTCTTGTTATAAACGCGGGGAGCTCTTCCCTCAAATATCAGCTTATCGATGTTGACAGCGGCGAAGTCATCGCCAAGGGCCTTTGCGAGCGCATAGGCATAGATGGCTCCATGCTTACCTATAAGCCCGAGGGCAAGGGCAAGTTCGAGTTCAAGAAGGACATGAAGGACCATACCGACGCTATCCGCATGGTGCTTGATGCGCTGGTAGATCCTGAGATAGGCGTTGTGAAGAGCATGGACGAGATAGACGCCGTCGGCCATCGCCTTGTTCATGGCGGCGAAAAGTTCAATAAGTCCGTCATAATAACTGATGAGCTTATAAAGGAGATGGAGGTTCTTACTCCGTTGGCTCCTCTGCACAATCCCGCCAACCTCATGGGCGTGCGCGCCTGTCAGGCCATTATGCCCAACACCCCCATGGTAGGCGTGTTCGATACCGCTTTCCATCAGACCATGCCACCCAGGGCTTTCCTATACGGGCTTCCTTATGAAGCGTATAAGGAGCATATGGTAAGGCGCTATGGCTTCCACGGAACATCGCATATGTATGTTTCGCAGCGTGCGCTCACCAAGCTCGATATGCCCAAGGAGGATACCCGTATAATCACCTGCCATCTTGGCAACGGTTCAAGCATTTCCGCCATAAAGGGCGGCAAGTGCATAGATACCTCCATGGGCCTTACTCCGCTTGAAGGCGTGCCTATGGGTACACGCTGCGGCGACATGGATCCTGCCATAGTCACCTATCTTATGGAAAGGCTTAACCTTGATAAGAAGGGTATTGACAATTATCTCAACAAGAAGAGCGGCGTGCTTGGCATATCCGGCGTGTCCAGCGACTTCCGCGACCTTGAGGAAGCTGCCAACAACGGCAACGAGCGCGCTCAGCTTGCGCTTGATACCTTCTGCTACAAGGTAAAGAAGTACATTGGCGCCTATGCCGCAGCCCTTGGCGGAGTTGACGCGATAGTGTTTACCGCAGGCGTTGGCGAAAACGACCGCGGTGTGCGCGAAAAGGTTCTTACCGGCCTTGAATACCTTGGCGTTGATGTTGACTTTGAATACAACAGGACCTGTCCCAGGGGAGAAGAAGTTGAGCTATCCAAGGCCAATAGCCGCGTGAAGGTATTCGTCATTCCTACCGATGAAGAGATGATGATAGCCCGCGATACTGCCGCCCTTACCGCCAAATAAGCATAAGGACAGCAAAAAACGGCATTTAAGCACAAGATATTGTTGACAAACTATATCGCAACGGATAAAATAGACGAGGTTGACTTTTTATGAAGCTGAACGTGGCTACAGAGCTTAAGCTTTCCGGCAGAGAGGGACATGCGAGCTTTAGCGAACGCATGGAGGACATTGAGTATCCCGGCATATGGGTCCGGTTTGCGGAACCTGTTGATGTTGAGATAAGCTATGTCTTTGACGGCAAGGGCTTTGAGACCACCGGAAGGGTGAAGACGGCGCTTAAGGCGGAATGTGCCCGATGCACAAAGGAGCTTGTGGTTCCCTTTGAGCAGGAGTTTTCGGAGAGGTTTGAAAAAAACGTCGATCCGGACGGGGAGATATATTCCTTCAGCGGCGAAGAGCTCGACCTCAGCGATCTGGTACGCGATACTATTCTTCTTAACATGGATAATTACGTTCTGTGTAAGGAGGATTGCCGCGGATTATGCCCGGTTTGCGGGTGCGACTTGAATACGGTACAGTGTTCCTGCGAGCATGAGGCGAAGGACAATCCCTTCTCCAAGCTGAAGGCGCTGTTTAACGAGGATAAGGAGGTGTGACAAATGGCGGTCCCCAAGAGAAAAACATCCAAGGCGAGGCGTGATTCACGCAGGAGCAGCAATTGGAAGCTCTCAATCCCCGGCATCGTGGCTTGCCCGCAGTGCCATGAGCCTAAGCTGGCTCACAGGGTTTGCAAGAATTGCGGCTTTTATGACGGCAAGCAGGTCGTCAAGGTAGACGAAGCCAAGTAATTACATTTGCAGATAAGGGGCGCTTATTAGGCGTCCCCTTTTTGCGTTATTCTTCAAGCTATGGTAAAATATAATTTAATGTAGTATTCTATTATACTTTAACGGAAGGAACAGTTTGGACTTATGATACGCATAGCATTGGACGTGATGGGCGGAGACAACTGCCCGGCTGCCGCTATTGAAGGCGCCGTAAGAGCAACAAAAACGATGGAGGATATAGAGCTTATCCTGTGCGGCAAAGAGGCTCAGATAAAGGCTGAGCTTGATAAGCTTGGCGCAGATACAGAAAGGATAAGCATACTTGATGCACAGGAGGAGATAGACTGCCACGAGCAGCCCACGGCGGCCATAAGGCGCAGGGAAACGTCTATGGTAAAGGCGCTGAACCTTGTCGCTAAGGGAGAAGCCGATGCAGTGGTATCCTCAGGCAGCACAGGCGCGCTGCTTGCGGGCGCCACGCTTATAGTAAAAAGGATAAAGGGCGTAAAGCGTCCGGCGCTTTCGCCGTTGCTGCCAACGGTAAAGGGCGGCTGGATAATGCTTATAGACTGCGGAGCAAATACAGACTGCAAGCCGCAGTATTTGCAGCAGTTCAGCGTTATGGCTTCCACATATATGCAAAGTGTTATGGGCATAGATAAGCCGCGTATAGCGCTGCTCAACAACGGCTCGGAGGCCGAAAAGGGCTGCGAGCTTACAAAGGCCGCATATAAACTGCTTAAGGAAGCGCCTATAAATTTTGTCGGAAACTGCGAAGCGAGGGATGTGCTTTCAGGCGAGTATGACGCGCTTGTTTGCGACGGCTTTGTAGGCAACGTGGTTTTGAAGTATACCGAGGGCCTGGCCGGCTCCATGATGACGATGCTTAAAACGGAGCTTACGGCCGACTTAAGATCCAAGCTTGGCGCGGCGCTTTCCATGAACGCGTTCAGAAGGTTCAAAAAGAAGATGGATTATAAGGAGGTCGGCGGCGCGGTGCTGCTTGGCATAAACGGCTGCGTTATAAAGGCGCACGGCAGCTCAGACGCTAAAGCTTTTGCCTCCGCAATAAAACAGGCAGAGCTGTTTTCAAACGGAAACGTGAACCCGAAGATAGCCGAGGCTATAGCTGAGCTTCCGGAAGAAGAATAGGCAAAGCAGTTCATTTGCAGGATTGACATATTATCCCGCCGGAGATAAACTAAAACTACCATGAAAGGGGTGCTTATATGGAATTTGAAAACGTACGCAAAAATATAGCGAGGCAGCTTGACATAGCGGAAGAGACCATAACTATGGATTCAAGGCTTATTGAGGATCTTAAGGCCGATTCCCTTGACGTTGTGGAGCTGATAATGGATCTTGAGCAGCAGTACGGCATCGAGATTCCCGATGACGATCTTCCCAATATCCATACCGTTGGCGATATAGTCAACTACATCAACAAAAAATAAACCCAATGGATATCATAGGGGCCGTCTGTTTATTTGGGCAGCCCCTTTTTCCGCATAGGAGGCAAAATGGAACCCGAAAGGAGAAAAAAGCTTGCCTGTCTTGAACAGCGCATAGGCTATAGCTTCAAGGACGAAAGCCTGTTGAACATGGCCTTGACGCACACATCATATGTAAAGGGAGACGGCAGGGCAAGCGCGCATAACGAGCGGCTTGAGTTTTTGGGCGATGCCGTGCTGGAGCTTTGCATAAGCGAGTATCTTTACAATCGCTTTGCAGACTATAACGAGGGCGATATGACAAGACTCAGGGCGCAGACCGTGTGCGAAGGCGCGCTGTTCGAGGTGGCAAAGAGACTTGAGCTTGGCAGGCTGCTTTTGCTGGGCAAGGGAGAGGACCACTCCGGCGGCCGCGAAAAGCCCAGCATATTGTCCGACGCTGTGGAGGCTGTGATAGGAGCTTTGTACATTGACGGCGGCATGGAAACGGCTAAGGGATTTATAATGAATTTTATCGGTACGGCGATGCAGACCGCCGTAAGCGAAGGGCCGCACAAGGATTATAAGACCATGCTTCAGGAATATGTACAAAAGCGGCATTTGGGGCAGATATCGTATGTTTTGACCGGCAGCACCGGCCCTGACCACAGCAAGGTGTTCGATATGGACGTTACCATTGCCGGCGTAACGGCCGGAAGCGGAGAAGGAAAGACTAAGCAGGAAGCCGGACAGCAGGCGGCCAAAGCTGCGCTTACGGGGCTTGGCATAATTTCTGCGCCCGAAGGGATAAAAGATTGAGGCTAACTAAACTTGAAATGTACGGGTTCAAGTCCTTTGCCCGTAAAACAGAAATAGTATTTGATGATGGCATAACCGCCATAATAGGACCCAACGGAAGCGGCAAAAGCAACATTGCTGACGCCGTGCGATGGGTGCTTGGCGAACAAAGCGCCAAGGCTCTGCGCGGTGAAAAGATGGAGGATATAATATTTAACGGCACGGAGGCAAAAAAGCCTCTTTCTTACGGAGAAGTGTCGCTTACGTTCGATAATTCCGATCATGAGCTTGCTACGGATTATAACGAAGTCTGCGTTACAAGAAGGATATACAGAAGCGGTGAAAGCGAATACTTCATAAACCGTTCCTCATGTCGAAGGAAGGATATTGCGGAGCTTTTTCGCGATACCGGCGTCGGCAAGGAGGGCTATTCCATAATAGGCCAAGGCAGGGTGGAGCAGATACTTTCAGCAAAGTCTGCCGATAGGCGCAGCGCGTTTGAAGAAGCGGCGGGCGTTATGAAGTACCGCGTGCGCAAAGAGGAAGCCGCAAGGAAGCTTGAAAACACCAGAGGCAATATGGACAGGCTCAGCGACATAATAGAGGAACTGAGCCGTCAGGTAGGCCCGCTTGAAGAGCAGAGCGCAGCGGCGAGGGAATATCTTAAGCTGAGGGACGAGCTTAAGGAGATAGAGATAAACGTATTTCTATATCAATATGATAAGCTTAACGAGCGCATCAAAACGCTTAACGAGGCTATAGCCTCCGCAAATGAGCAGATAAGGGAAAAAGAGGGGATTGAGGCTTCAATAGCGTCAAGCTGCTCAGAAGAAGAAGAGCTTGAAAGGGCGCTTAATTCTTCCATAAGCGCCGTGCAGTCCGAGCTGCTCGCCATGACGACAGGTGTGGAAGGCCATGCAGGCGAATCCAAGGTGCTCAGCGAGCGCATGGAAGCATTTATGCGCGAAAAGGAGCAGCGTCAGAGCCAGCTTGAAGAAAACGAGAAAAGGCATGCGGACCTGCTCCAGGCTTTGAACTGCGGAAAAGCTAATATAGAGCGTACAGACGAAGAGCTTGAGCAGCTGAGGTGTGAAGCCGCTGTCGCCTCAGGGGAGCTTCAGCAGCTTTCAAAAGATGTTGAGCAGAAGGAAGAAAAGCTTGAAGAACAAAAGGCAGCGCTAATAGACGCTATGAACAGAATAGCGGACGCGAGGATACTCATTTCCCGCTTTGAAACCATGCGCCAAAGCTTGGTCGAGCAAGCCGCAAACATGGCAAAAAACAAGAAGCAGGCTGAAGAAAAGTGGGACGAGCTAAAGCGGGAGTATGCAGAAGCAGAGCATGAGCATAACGCCCTGCTCGAGCAGAAGGCGGAACGCAAAAAGCAGCGTGAAGACGCGATACAGGCTCTCAACAACATAAACCAACGCCTTAAAGAAGCAAGTGAAGCTGCACGCGCAGCCGAGCAGGAAAGCTCGTCAGGCAAGTCGCGTCTTAAAGTGCTTGAAGAGATGAAGCGCGCGCATGAAGGCTATTATGCCAGCGTGAAAAACCTATTGAGGGATAGTGAAAGGGACTTTTCTCTTAAGCAGAAGATAGAGGGTGTTGTTGCCGAGCTTATAAGTGTGCCTGGCGAATATGAAACGGCCATAGAGATGAGCCTGGGTCCGGCGCTTCAAAACATAGTTACGCCTGACGAAAACGATGCTAAGGCGGTAATAGAGCATCTTAGAAGAAAGGGCTACGGCAGGGCAACGTTTTTGCCCGTTTCAGCCATGCGCCCAAGGATACTCGAGCAGCGCGAGCTTAATTGCTGCCGCGTAAAGGGCTTTATAGGCGTTGCAAGTGAGCTTGTGAGCTTTGATGAAAAGTACAGGGGAATAATTGAGAACCTTCTTGGAAGAACCGTAATAGTAAATGACCTTGACGCGGCGATAGCCATAAACCGCCAGGCTCACTCTTCCTTCAGGATAGCTACGCTTAAAGGCGATATAGTCAATCCCGGCGGTTCAATGACGGGCGGAAGCGTGCAGAAGCGCGAATTCAGCATAATAGGCAGGGAAAGGGAGATAGAGGAGCTTACCAAGCGCACGGCGGAGCTTGATAAGGAAAAGCTGGAGCGCGAAAAGGAATACGAGCTGCTTGAAGCCTCGCTTTCAGGCGCGCAGGAGCAGCTTGAGGCGACGGGTGACGCGCTGCATGAAAAGGAGCTTGAGATAGCTGCGCATGCCGAAAAGCTTGACATAATAGAAAAATATATGCAGGAGGCTAAGAACGCGCTTGCCGCGGCTGAGGAGGGGGAGAACCAGATAAACGACGATATAGCCGATATAGATGCGCGCTTTGAAGCCGCCAAGGACGACAGATCAACACTTGAGCAGAGCAATACGGCTACGCAGGCCGACATAAGGAATGCGCAGCAGGAGCTTATGCAGCTTAAAGCAAGGCTTGCAAACGCCACAGAGCATGATGCTGAGAGAAGAGTCGCGCTTGCCAAGGCCGAAAAGGAAGCCGCTTCTCTCAAAAATGAATTTGACAGAATAGCTAAAGAAGAAAAGTCAGTATCGGCTGCTATTGAGGACGACAGGCGCGTGATTTCAGGATTTGCCGATAGATTCATGGAGCTTGGCGGCAAGCTTGAGGAGATAGAAGGCAGCATAAGTGAGGAACGCAAGGCTGTGGACCGGCTTACGGACAGGCTGCACACAATGGAAGAGGAGCGCGCAAGGCGCCTGCAAACGATAGATGAGCTGAGACTCAGGCGCGAAAGCATATCGATAGAGGCTAAGGACCTTAGCGACAGGCTGCATAAAAACGAGCTTGGGCTGAGCCGCGCTGAGATGGAGCTTAAATCATCGCAGGACAAGATGTGGGAGGATTATGAGCTTACATATGAAAACGCGCTTCCGTACAGAAGGCAGATAGCCGTTGCGGCTTCACACATACGCATAGACGAGCTTAAAAAGTCGATAAAAGCTTTGGGCGACGTCAATATTTCCGCAATTGATGATTATAAGAGCGTTAAGGAACGCTTTGATACCATGAGCGCGCAATATGGCGACCTGACCGCAGCGGAAGCCGACCTTAGGCAGCTTATCGACGAGCTTACAAAAACAATGGAGAATGAATTCCGCAGGCAGTTTGAGAAGATACAGGATAACTTCTCATCAACGTTTGCGGAGCTGTTCGGCGGCGGCAAGGCGGAGCTTGTGCTGAGCGACAAAAACGACATACTTAACTGCAACATAGATATAATCGCCCAGCCCCCGGGAAAGAAGCTGCAGTTATTGAGCCTGCTTTCCGGCGGAGAACGCGCGCTTACCGCAATAGCGCTGCTGTTTGCTATACTTAAGCTAAAGCCAACTGCGTTTTGCATACTGGACGAGATAGAGACGTCCCTTGACGAGGTGAACGTAAGCACGCTCGCCCAATATGTGCAGAGATATTCAAAGGACACTCAGTTTATAATGATAACGCACCGCAAGGGCAGCATGGAGGTCTGCAACGCCCTGTATGGCGTGGCGATGGAGGAAAGGGGCATCTCCAAAGTAGTTTCCGCAAGATTTAACGGATAAGGAGAAAAATATGGAAAAGAAGATGGGATTCTTTGAAAAACTGAAGAAAAGCCTGAGCAAAGCCGGAGATGGCATGCTCAGCGCCATATTCTCCGGAGGAGACAGGGTAAACGGGGAATTCTACGAAGAGCTTGAGGAAGCAATGATAGTGGCGGACATGGGAATGGATACCGCTGAGAGGCTCATAGAGGCCCTTCGTGAAGCTCTGGATGAAAAAGACATAAAGACCCGTGATGAAGCAAGAAACGAGCTGAGGCGCATAGTGGCGGACGAAATGAGGCCTGACACGGAGTTTGCCGCGGACAATGGCGAAGCTGTTCTGCTGATAGTCGGAGTAAACGGGGTTGGCAAAACCACTTCTATCGGCAAGCTTGCGGCATACTATGTATCTAATGGCAGGCAGCCGATGATGGCCGCGGCGGATACATTCAGGGCTGCTGCGGCGGAGCAGCTTACGGTTTGGGCCGAGCGCAGCGGGGTGCAGATAGTCAAGCACGGCGAAGGCGCAGATCCGGCGGCCGTTGTGTTTGACGCGGCGGCAAGCTTCAAGGCAAGGAAGCGCGACATTCTGCTGTGTGACACCGCAGGAAGGCTGCATAATAAGAAAAACCTGATGAATGAGCTTGAAAAGATAAGGCGCGTACTTGACCGCGAGCTGCCAAATACACCTGTTGAGTCCCTGCTTGTACTTGATGCTACTACCGGCCAGAACGCCATAGCGCAGGCGAGGGCGTTTGGTGAAAGCACCGGACTTACGGGAGTTATAATAACAAAACTTGACGGCACGGCAAAGGGCGGTATGGCCGTTTCCATAAAGAAGGAGCTTGGGCTGCCCGTGCGCTTTATAGGCGTTGGGGAGGGCATAGACGACCTCAGGCCGTTTGACGCCGATGCTTTTGCCGAAGCTCTGATATAAGATATTGCAGATATCTAAGCGGAGATACATTGATGAAGCTTTTATTCAAGCAGCGCTTCTTTTCTTGGTTTGACAGCTATGATATATACGACGAGTCAGGAAACATCGTGTATGTTGTTAAGGGTCAGCTTTCCTGGGGCCATTGCCTTAAGATATTTGACGCTAACGGAAATGAGGCCGGCACGGTAAAGGAGCGCGTATTCACATTTTTTCCCAAATTTGAGATATATCTTGGCCAAAGCTATATCGGCTGCATAAGCAAGGAGCTTAGCTTCTTTAAGCCAAAGTACAGCATTGATTTTAACGGCTGGCATGTTGAAGGTAACTTTTTTGAATGGGATTATTCTATATTGGACAGCTTAGGAGGACGCGTGGCCACGATATCAAAGGAGCTTTTTAACTGGACGGACACATACTCGCTGGACATAGTGCAAAATGATAACGCCCTGTGCGTTCTTATGTTCGTCCTTGCCATGGATGCCGAAAAGTGCTCGAGAAATTGATAGAGCTGAATGAAACAGTTTTTTGTGATATACTCTATTCGTGATAAACGCAGGAAAAAGAATCCCTGGGAGATCAGCCTGTCGATAAACCCTGGGGTTGTTAAGGGGCGGCTGCCCCTTAAGCTTTATTCCGGCTCTGACGGCATGCACGTCAGAACGGATGAAAACCTTTGGGTTTTCGTACCTTTCGGGTTTTGCCGTCCGGGAGCGAATGCGAGAGGCGAAACCCGAAAAAACTCAAAAAAGTGGCAACCAGCCACTTTTTTGACAGACTGAATACTATATGTGGCTGGCAGCAGCGTTGCCGACATTATATCTGATAATATTGGCGTTACCAAGCTGATTACGCTGGCCTTTGATATTATTCTTTCACTGTATCTGCTCTTGTTTATCAAGAGTAATGGTCTGAACAGATATTATGGATTGTGTAAACCCGAATATCCTGCAGCCCGTTTCTTATACTATCTCCCGCTGATCGCTCTGGCCTCTGTCAACATATGGTTTGGCGTTCAGATGAACATGCCTGTTGCAGATACCATATGCTACGTTGGAAGTATGCTTCTTGTTGGCTTCCTTGAGGAATTGATTTTCAGGGGACTGCTGTTTAACGCTATGTGCAATGCAACGTTAAAACTGCCATTATAGTTACCAGTATTCTGTTTGGAATAGGGCATATTGTTAATCTGTTTAATGGGCGTGGAATGGAATTGATTGCCAACATATGCCAGGTCGTCTATGCCGCTGCGATCGGCTTTCTCTTTGTGACCATATTCCATAAAGGCGGAAGCTTGTGGCCTTGTATTATTACGCACAGTGTTGTGAACGCCCTGAGCGCTTTTGCAAATGAGGCTGCTGTGGTAAAGTATCAAACCCCATGGCGATAGTCATGACGGTAATTGCACTTGCTTATACGTTGATTTTGTGGAGGAAAAAACCTTATGCTCAAAGATCCACCAGCCGCACATAAAGTATTCTTTTACTGGTTTACTTTATTTTTTTACCATTCTATAAAACTCGCCCCTGCCTATAGATGTGGTAAGCTCATATGGTTCGCCGTCTGTTGTGTAGCCTGCGCTTTGATAACACTTTACGGCCCTTTTGTTCCATGTCCTCACTTCAAGATAGAGCGGCTTGCCGGGATAGAGCTTCTTTGATATTTTGTACGCTTCATCAAGTATTCTGCGGCCGTAATGCTTATCGCACAGTTCGGGCTTTATTCCAATGCCTATAAATACTTCTTTTTCTTCTTCGAGTATGTTTACAAAGCCCACTAAAACACCGCTGTCAATAAAGCCATAATAGTTTTTAGCTTTGCAAGGGTCGGCAAATCCGCGCTTGCTTTTTGCCATTTCTTCGTATGGAGGCAAATTATATATGCTGTATTCGCCGGGATAGCGCCAGGAGCATATCTCTATTTTGTCTGCCTCCGTTAAATTGCGCACGAGCATGCCGCCTTTAAGCGGATAGTGCGCCTTTATGTACGCCATGTAGTCTTTAATAGCGTTTTCCCAAGCTTCATTGTACTCAAAGCCGAGTCTGCCGGCAACGAGCTTTGCTTCGTATGAAAACAGCGTTATTGCTGCATCTGCGGCACGCCAAAGCTCGTCGTAGCTTCCGGATGGATAAGTTGCCTTGAGCATATCAAACTCTTTATCTGGAAGATACTTTTCAAGGTATTTACCGCTGATGCCAAGCGAAATATCAAAGCCATGCTCCATTGAGCAGCGCCAGCACATCAGCTTTATGAGCATAGGGTGTACTATTGAGTTATACATGAACATGGCGTATGGAAGCTGCTTTCTTGCTATGCCTTTTGCCATGTTGTTAAGGCACCAGAAAAACTCGTTACAGCAGCCGGAGTATAATTCCTCGGTTGGCGCTTTTACCCTGTATGTAGCGTCGCTTGAAGACGCTATAGGCTTCAATATGCCGTCTTTATCTATAAGCGGTATGGTAAGGCTGTCGCTGCCATAAGTAAGCTTTGTAATATCCGTAAGCTCTATATGCAGGTCTATCCTTACCCAGTCCTTAAACAGTATAAGAAACGTGTAGCTCTTATCAATATCTACATTTTCGCCCAAAGCCTTGTCTATCCTGTCCGGCTCCTGCATTATGGCGACTTCGCCAAGCCGTTCAAGCCATGAACGGTCGTTAACAAAGGGCTTGATGTCCTTAACCGAGAAGGCTATGTCATAATCGTGCAGCTCGTCTTTTGCTGCATTCGGGTTTGCTCTTGAGCCGTTCATGTATGCTGCCCGTATGTTGTCGCAGTCGCTGATCATATGAAATATAGCGTCAAATACCTGCTGCTCGTTTCGCATACATACCGTCCTTTCAATCATATGAGATAGGGTTCAAATAAAAGCTAAGGGCGGCATAATGCCGCCCTACGATAGCTTTGTTATCAGCTTGCGCGCTTAAGTACAAACCATGCGTGGAGCTGAGGCAGGCCGCTTGCATCGTCGGTGCCATATGGATCGCCGTACAGCTCATAGGTCTTGCCGTCGCCTACTTCTATGGCTGCTACTCCGCTGTAATAGTAGAATATCATGTCGCCATCGCTCGTCTGTATCCTGGCCTTTACATAAGGCGTGGATTGTATGACCTCAGTGACCTTGCCGACGATCTTATAGCCCTGCTCATGTGTAGGATACTGCTTGATCTTTTCGTAGTTCATCTTGTGTACGCCCTTAATATAGGCATCCTTGTCGGGCTGGTGCTCGAGATAAACGGTGGAGGTCCTTGCGGCGTCGCCCTTGGTGGCGGTTATAACAGCCTCATAAACACCGACCTTGGCGGTCTTTACGGTAAAACTGAAAGTGCCGGCGTTTGAATCCTGCGTTACGGCGCCTTCAAGCTCAACGCCGGAAACGCTTATGGATGCTCCTGACTCCATCGTGCCGCTCACACTCATGGTGGATGCTGTGCCAATGCGCTTTACATCGCTGTTTACGCTGAACGTAACGTTGCCGGCAGGGGGCTGTGTGTTAGAGGGCTGACCGTCTGGATTGCTGGTATTGCTGTTGCCGGTCGAACCCGCGCCGCCGTATGTTGCGTTAAACGTTACGGAAGCAGTCTTGTAGCCGTTTTTGCGAGCCTCGATGACTATCGTGTTGACTCCTTCAGCAGGGAGCGTATATGTTGTGGAGAAGTTGCCGCTTTCGTCAATGGCTATCTGATTCTCGCCAACGAATACGCCAACGGTGTTGTCGCTTACAGAACCGGCTATAGGCACAACAGGCGATTCAACGGTGAAATTTGCAACGCTTGGCTCGGTCACGTTAAGCTCGATAGAAGGAACATCGATAACGATCTGCTGATCTATCTCGAGCTTAGTCTCCTTGCCGGAAGGGCTGATTACGGTAAAGAAGTCCGGCTTTACGGTGTATTGCGATACGTCGAGCGGCTCGTCCGGAACAAGTATGGACTGAGGAACTACAAACGGTATATAGTGCTGGTTCTTGTTTATGGTGCGCTCAAGCTGTATATCGCCGTTGCTGTAACGCACGGTATAGTTGCGCTTGGCGTATACGTTGATAAGATAGGCAGGCGCGCCCTCGCTTGTTGTGGTGCTCTCTATGGTAGGCGTGCGGGTTATAGGGTCGCCGCCGAATGTGCAGCTGATGAACTTGGAGAAATCGCCGCCGTGTACCTTCTTAACATAAACGAATCCAAGCACAACTATAAGCGCAACAAGCACAACAGCGGCCGCAACGAACGCGAGATTCTTTTTGCTGCCGGAAGAAGTGCGCTTTTTCCTTGAACGCGCTATCGGCTTATCGTCGTCATAATCATCGTAGCTGTAATCGTCAAAATCGTCATCACTTGGCTTTGATACCTTAACAGGCTTACTTTTGCTCGTGCGCACGGGAGATACGGATTCATCTGCGCTGTAACCGTATGACGCTGCGGCAATGGGGGCTGCCGGCTTAACGCTTACTGCTTTGTGCCTGCTGGGCTGAACGGCTGTGCGCTGCCTGTCCGTTTTTTCAACAGCATGAGGACGGACGTTGTTCGTAAAGGCGGAGTCGTCATTGGCAGCGGCGGCTGGAACCCTATGCTGTACGGCGTTTGCCGGACGCGGATTAAAGCGCGGCGTGTAACCCTCCGGAATGTCCTCTTCGCTTACTGTATTTGCGTCAAAATCTGGCTTCGGCCAGTTGGGAGCCTTAACAAAGCCCCATGCCGGAGGCGTCTCGCCGGTGGAGGCGACATAGGATTGATAATCCTGCCCGTTCGCCTGCTCCTGGTCAGCATTTTGCGCCGCGGCCGGCTCCTCGTCGGCGGTCAGCGGAGCCGCACATTTTTCGCAGTATTCAAGATAATCTTCGTTGTATGCTCCGCATACCTTGCATTTCATAGCTAAATCCTCCTGAATAGGAATACTCAACAGTTTATTTATTATAGCAAATTACTCAACCCATGCAAAGCCTTTTAACGAGCTGATTTGAAAACAATATATTAAATAACGCGGCTTTGTTTATTTTTTGTGGCTTATAGGTTATAATGAAGCCATTACTATAAGGAGCTTACGCATGCGCAAATATATATTAGCCTTAACATTAGCTATAATAATGCTCATAAGCCTTTTTGCCTGCTCAAAGGGAAAAGATGCGGATATATTGGACGCGCCGAATATATCATATGAAGGCTTTACTGGCGATACGGTATCCGGCGGCGCACCGCTTGAAAAGGCGAATCTGCGCTCCATAAGCCTTGAAGAAGCTGATGGAGACACAAGGATAACGCTTGATTTCTGCATGGGCAGCGCGATATACAAAGGCGAGAACGAGATGGAGCTTAGGACGCTGCCTGACTATAAAATAACCCTATTGGGCGAACCGTTCAGGCTTAAGGTGGAGATTGGCAATCTTGATTATACCGACTATCTACATAAGGATACCAAACTCGGCAAAGGCGCAGTATGCGGCAGCTTTACCGTGTCAAGCGAGGAAACGGGCGCATATGCGCTTTATTTCCAACTAAGCTCAGAGGCGGTGTATAAAGCGGAAGAAAACTCCGGCAAGCTCAGCATAACGCTTAGGCCGGTCATAAAGAACATGATTCCGGAAGAAACTTCAAAAGAGGACGAATATGCGGCAATAGACGTTACAAACGCCGAAAAAGCGGCCGCGGGCGAAGCTTATTATGTGCTGGCAAACGCATTTGACATGTACAGGAGCGGAGAGCTAAAGTGCGGCGACGATATGGCGCCCACGCTTGCTTCCGACCTGAATACCATAATGCTTATCTCAAGGGGACTCGTATCAAAAGAAGAGGCCGAAAGGCTGATGCAGAAGCTTTTGGCCGAACAAGAGAATCCCGTAAGCGCACAGTGGAGCGTTATAAAGCTTAAAAACGGTGAATTGCCGCATTACAGCAAGGATATGGAGTTTCAGGCGGCGTATGAAATAATGCCATACAGCATAAATTCAACGCCCCAAAAGGGCAATATCGCTATCCCGGGCGGCCTGTTCCTTTCCGTAACGCCGGATAAAAGCTCCTGCCTGTATTCATACAGAGTAAAGGAATATGGCGACGGCGGGAGCCTGTTTGAATATGAAAAGCTGATGATAATGGGGCCTGACGGGACGAGCAAGGACTTTTCGAATCACGAATTTGAGCAGATAGCCTCGGCTTCATATTCCCCGGATGGAAGGAAGCTTGCGGTGCTTGAAATGGCGGGCGAAAGCGCTCATCTTTATGTGTTCGACGTCGATTCGCATGACCTTATAACCGACCTTTCCGCCGTAGGCTTTGGCGATACGATAAGCACATATTGCTGGGACAGCATGGGCGGCAGGCTGTTTTCAATAAGCGGCTCAAGCGATATATCCGTGCATCAATACGATTTCAACGTGCCTACGGAGAACAAGCGCCATACGGACGTTGACAAGAAAGGCTGCGATGAAGGCTCGATAGGCTTTGTAGACGGCGAGGTATACTTCTGCGAAATCACTATGGAAAACCAGGGCATGATATATCGGATAAAACCTGAGGGCGGCCTGAGAAGGGAGTTTATAAAGGGGGATAGGTTCCGCATAAGCGCTGACGGCAGATATATGGCTTACACCCAAAGCACTGGCGATGCGGCGGGCGAGCAAAGCGCCGTATTCGCCGTAAAGGATATGCAAAGCGGAGAGGTTAAAAGGATAACCGGCGATTTTAGCGTGTACAGCTTCTTCTGGTCGCTTGACGGGACAAGGGTATACTATTTCGAAAACAAGCTTTCCGGCGACAGCGATGAAACTGCCGAAGCTTCCGACGAAACGAATGAGTATCCGTATACGTTATGGGTATATGAGCTTTCAACGGGCGTCAGCAGGGAAGTTGCAGATCTTACAAGCATGTCCGTAATGCCCTCCGCAAGGAACGACATGCTCTATATATGCTATACGGACAGGGAGACGCTTGGCAGCGTTGTGCGCTCAACATATGAGCTTTTTACCGGCAACACGCTAAACGGCGAGAGTTGATATTCCATAATGATACACCGTTTCACAAGGCGCTGCTGATACACATAGCGGCGCTTTGAGCTGTAGGATTCTTTTTGCTTTAATATCAAGCTGGATTATAGTATAATATAGTCGTTATCAGTATGCGGCAACAAAGGACGGCGCTATGGCAAAGGGCAAAAATAACGGCAAAAAGAATAAAAACGCGAACTTGAAGGCGGCTTACCAGACAAAAAGGGAGATCTGGGGAGTCGTTATAATCGCGCTTGGGCTTTTCCTCGGGGCAAGCCTTTATTCTGATGCCGTCGGCATATTTGGCAGGGCCATAAGCGGCTTTGTGTTCGGCATGTTCGGCATAGCGGGCTATGCTATGCCTGTCGCCGTAGTTGCCGCAGGAGTGCTTTGCATAGTGTTTTCTGAAAATGAAGTGCGCACGGCCACGATACTTCTTGCATTGATGGCTGCGGTGTCGCTTTTAAGCATAGTGCATATCGCCAGGAGAGGCGGCAGCGTAGAGGGGATAAAGACATTTGCTTATTACAAAGACGCATATGAGCTTGGCCTGACATATAGAGAAGGCGGCGGAGTGCTTGGCGCGCTCATTACATACCCAATGCTTCTGCTGATGGGCGAAGCCGGCTCCTATATACTCTTTGGCGCATGCCTTATGGTGGCGTTTCTGCTGCTTACGAAGCTTTCGCTCAAGGCAGCGGGGCAGAGAATAGGCAGCAGCATACGCACCGGTGTTGAGACCGCTAACGAGCGCATCAGCGAGCGCAGGCAGCAACAGCAGATGCTATACACTGAGGACATAACTGAAGACGTGCTTTCCGGCAAGCCGCTGAAAGGCTCGCAGGCCGATATGGAAAAAACTCGTACAAATAAAAAGAAGCAACCCCAAAAGCGCGGCGGTCATATGCTTGAGGACAATGTTTTTACGCTCGATCCTGAATATGATGCTGTTAAAAGAGCCGAGCCAGTAAGGCGCAAAGCATATGATGAGGACGATACGCTCGAGTTTATGCCCACAAAAGGGGCAATACGCAAAAAAGCGGCGCAGGAAAAAGCGGTAGAAGCGGCCTTTGACAAGCTTGAGGAGGAGACTGTCAACCTTGATTATTACCGCGACCCTTCAGCGAGCGCACAGCCTGATGAGAACAACAGGATAAGCCAGAATGCACCAAAGGATATGGGCTATGGGTATGAAGATTCTTACCCTGCTAAAGCTGACGCCGAGCCGGAAACGATGGATGCTATAGATGCAGCAGCCGAGGAGGCGGTGGACATACCCTCCTCTGCGGCGCCTGTTGTTGAATACCAGCGTCCGCCGTTCAGCCTGCTTAACAGTCCGGCGGCGGATATGCCCACAGGCAATGAATCACCGCAGGAAAAGGCGAAGCTGCTGATAGAAACGCTTGCCACGTTCAATATTCCCGCACGCATAATAAATATAAGCGTGGGGCCTGTTATAACAAGGTTTGAGCTTCAGCCTGCCCAGGGAATAAGGGTAAACAGGATAACCTCCCTCTCTCAGGATATAGCGCTGGCGCTTGCAGCTCCCCTTGTGAGGATAGAGGCTCCGATACCGGGCAAAGCGGCAATAGGCATAGAGATACCCAACAAGAACGCCGCGCAGGTGCTTCTGCGCGAGGTGATAGAATCCAAGGAGTTTTCTTCGGAGCGCTCGCCAATAGCTTTTGCGCTTGGCAAGGATATAGCAGGAAGGATAGTGTGCGCCAATCTTGAAAAAATGCCGCATCTGCTGATAGCAGGCGCAACAGGCTCGGGCAAGAGCGTATGCATAAACGATATAATCCTGAGCATGGTGTATAAGGCCTCGCCAAGCGAGCTCAGGCTTGTGCTTATAGACCCAAAGGTCGTGGAAATGCGCGTATACGCCCCTCTGCCGCACCTTATGCTGCCGGTTGTGACAGACCCTAAAAAGGCGGCCGGCGCGCTTAAATGGGCCGTTATGGAGATGGAGCAGCGCTATCAGAAGATGGCAAAGCTGAACGCACGCGATCTTGCAAGATACAATGCTCTTGTTGATGATGAAGGTGAGAAGCTGCCCAAACTTGTCGTTGTTATAGACGAGCTTGCCGACCTTATGATGGTGGCGGCAAAGGATGTTGAGGATTCCATATGCCGCATAGCCCAGCTTGGCAGGGCTGCGGGCGTGCATCTTATCGTCGCAACTCAAAGGCCGTCTACGGACGTTATTACCGGGCTTATAAAGGCAAACATTCCTTCGCGCGTAGCGTTTGCCGTGTCGTCCGGCGTGGATTCAAGGGTAATACTTGACACGACAGGCGCCGAGAAGCTTTTGGGCAAGGGAGATATGCTCTTTCATGCAAACGGCGCAAGCAAGCCGATAAGGGCTCAGGGCGCGTTCGTATCTGATGAAGAGGTAGAGCGCGTTATGGACTTTTTTGCGCAGACGAGCGAAAAGCCGCCGCTTGAAGAAGAGGCTTTTGACAGGATAACCGCCGTAGCTTCCGCCGGACCTGCGCAGGGTAACGGCAAGCAGGAGGACGAACTGCTGCCTGATGCCGTTAAGATAGTGCTTGACAGCGGGCAGGCCTCTATTTCCATGATACAGCGGCGCTTGCGCGTTGGATACGCAAGGGCTGCAAGGCTTATAGACATAATGGAGCAGCAGAAGATAGTTTCAGGTTTTGACGGCAGCAAGCCGAGAAAGCTGCTTATAGACCACGCCGAATACGAAAGAAGATTTGGCTCAGGCAGTGCCGCGCCAGCAAACAGCTATAATGATAATATAGAAGAAAACAAGGAGGAGGCCGCTCCTGATGAAGAGATATAAGGCTGGAATAATATCGCTTGGCTGTTCAAAGAATCTTGTTGATTCCGAGCTTATTTTGGGCTGCTTAAAGGATGCGGGATTTGAAATAACCGCGGACCAGCAGCAGGCGGACGTTATAGTGGTAAATACCTGCGGTTTTATAACACCGGCAAAAGAGGAATCGATCAATGCAATTCTTGAGGCCGCGAGGGACAAAAAAGAGGGTGCGCTGCTTGTCGTATCGGGCTGCCTTAGCCAACGCTATCCGCAAGAGCTTAAGGAAAGCATACCGGAAGTAGATCTGTTCTGGGGAGTCGGCCGGCACAGGGAGCTTGTGGACAGCATATGCGCAAAGCTCGGCATGCCCTGTGGCTGCGTATATTCAGGCAAAAGGGTGCTTTCCACGCCAAAGTACAGCGCATATCTTCGCATTGCGGACGGCTGCGACAACCGCTGCGCTTACTGCGCCATACCGCTTATAAGGGGCGGCAGAAAGAGCCTGCCTATGGAAAAACTTGTTTCCGAGGCTGAAACGCTGGCTGCATCCGGGGTAAAGGAGCTTACGCTTATAGCTCAGGATACGTCGGCTTACGGTAAGGAGCTTTACGGCGAGCCCAAGCTTGCGGAGCTTTTGCAAGAGCTTTGCCAAATTGACGGTATTCATTGGCTAAGGGTGCTGTATGCTTATCCGAATACCGTAACGGAGAAGCTTGTTGACACTATGCTAAGCCATAAAAAGATAGTTCCGTATATAGATATGCCGATACAGCATATTGACCCTACAATGCTTGAGCGTATGAACCGCCACGGCTCGGCCGAGCATATTCGCCATATAACAAGGTACACAAGGGAAGCTTCAAGCGATTTTATACTGCGTACTACGGTAATGCTTGGTTTTCCTGGGGAAACGGAGGCTCAGTTCAGGCTTCTGTATGACTTTTTGCAAGACGAGCCTTTTGACAGGGTCGGCGCTTTCACATTCTGTCCGGAGGACAATACGCCTGCCGCAATTATGCCGGACCAGGTCGATGAAGCTGTTGCTAACGCAAGGTTAGATGCTATTATGCGATCTCAGCAGCAGATATCGCTTAAGCTTAATTATAAGAGGATAGGCAGGGAATATGAGGTATTGGTAGAAAAGATAACCAAGGAAGGCTGCTTTGGCCGCAGCTATGCCGAAGCGCCAGACGTAGATGGAGTTATAAAACTTGAAAACGTGCCGGAATGCGTTAAGGAAGGCGACTTTGTTAAGGCGAGGATAACGCAGGCCTCGGCATATGACCTGAAAGGAGAATATGTACAATGAATCTGCCAAATAAGCTTACTATAACGCGCATAGCGCTTACGCCGGTGTTCGTCGCGTGTTTTTATCTTCCGGTAAGCTGGAATAATTATCTTGCGGCAGCGATATTCGTTATTGCTTACGCTACCGATATGCTTGATGGCCATATAGCGAGAACGCGCAACATAGTTACAGATTTTGGCAAGCTCATGGACCCTATAGCGGATAAGATACTTTCTGCCGCTGCAATGATAATGCTTACTGCCGTAGATATGCTTTCGCCTGTTGCTACGCTTATCACTATATCAAGGGAGTTTGTTATAAGCGGCTTCAGGCTGGTATATGCAAAGAAGAATATAGTAATAGCTGCCGGAAGGCTTGGCAAGCTGAAAACGCTTACCCAGTTTATTGGCATAACGCTTATGCTTTGCGGAAATCCATTATTTTCAAACTGGGGAATACCTCTCGATCAGATAATAATATGGATATCCGTAGTGCTTGCGGTATGGAGCTGCATAGACTATATTGTTAAAACAAACAAGGCGGCCAAGCAATAATGCCGCCGGAAGGAAGATAATATGTCTGCTGAGATAATTTCTGTCGGCACCGAGCTGCTGATGGGCAATATTGTAAACACCAACGCGCAATATATATCACAAAGGCTTGCAGACCTTGGCATAGACTGTTTTTTGCAGACCACCGTTGGCGATAATCACGACAGGCTCGTTGAAGCCGTGCATCGCGGGCTTGAACGCTCGGATATAATTATACTTACCGGCGGCCTTGGGCCTACGGCTGATGACCTTACGAAAGAGACTGTAGCTGACGCCTTTAATAGGAAGCTTGTGCTTGACGAGCCTTCGCTTGTATACATAAAGCAAAGGTTTGCAAAGATGAGGCATATCATGACGCCCAACAACATAAAGCAGGCGATGTTTCCGGAAAACTGCATAATACTGCCGAATCCGAACGGCACCGCGCCGGGCTGCATAGTTGAGGACGGTACAAAGGCCGCTATACTTATGCCGGGCCCGCCTAACGAAATGGTGCCTATGTTTGAAGCAAGCGTGCTGCCTTATCTTGAAAAGCGCAGCGGCTATATGCTCAAATCTAAAATGCTGAGGATATTCGGAAAGGGCGAATCAAGCGTTGAATATCAGCTTAAGGACCTTATGCAGCAGCAGACTAATCCAACGATAGCGCCATATGCGCTTAACGGCGAAATGAAGCTTAGGGTCACGGCAAGATGCAAGGACGGCGAAGATGCGGACAAGATAATGGCGCCCATCATCGAAGAGGTAAAAAAACGCATAGGCGAATACATCTATTCAGAAGACGGACTTGAGCTGCATGAAGAGGTAGCCAGGCTGATAAGCGCAAGCGGAATGACTATAGCTGTTGCTGAAAGCTGCACCGGCGGCATGCTCTGCTCAAAATTCGTATCCGTGCCAGGAAGCTCTAACTGGTTTAAGGAAGGCTGCGTGACGTATTCAAACGAAGCCAAGATGAACAGGCTCGGCGTTAAGAAAGAAACGCTTGCTGAATATGGCGCCGTAAGCGCGCAGACAGCCATAGAGATGGCAGAGGGTATACGGCGCACCGCCATGGCCGATATAGGTATATCAACAACGGGCTATGCCGGGCCTGACGGCGGTACCGGCGATAAACCGGTTGGCACCGTGTTTATAGGCGTTGCAGCCAAGGATAAAAGCTTCTATAAGGAGCTGTATTTGACAGGAAAACGCGAGCGTATACGCAACATGGCTTGCCTGAATGCACTTGATATCCTAAGAAGAAACATTTTTTGATAAGGGTATATACAAAGTAAAGCATATATGGTATAATTTCCTAACAGGAAAAGGAAGGGGCGGAATTAAGCACTATGATGGAAAAAGAAAAGGCGTTGGAGATGGCGCTTAGCCAGATAGAAAAGGATTTCGGCAAAGGAGCCATAATGAGATTGGGCGATGCGGCGTCTAAGATATCCGTATCAACAATACCTTCCGGTTGCTTGGAGCTGGACCTTGCCCTTGGCGTGGGCGGCATACCGAGAGGAAGGATAATTGAAATATACGGGCCTGAATCATCCGGTAAAACCACTATAGCGCTGCACATAATCGCAGAAGCGCAAAAGCTCGGCGGCACGGCTGCGTTTATCGATGCCGAACATGCGCTCGATCCCGTATATGCCGAAAATCTTGGCGTTGATGTGGACGAGCTGTATGTATCGCAGCCGGATACAGGCGAGGACGCGCTTGAAATATGCGAAACGCTCGTGAGAAGCGGCGCTATGGACGTTGTTGTAATAGACTCCGTTGCCGCGCTTGTGCCCAAGGCCGAAATAGAGGGCGACATGGGCGACAGCCACGTTGGCCTTCAGGCAAGGCTAATGAGCCAGGCTTTGAGGAAGATGACAGGAATAATCTCAAAGTCCAACACCATACTTGTATTCATAAATCAGCTAAGGGAAAAGGTCGGCGTAATGTTCGGCAATCCCGAAACGACTACGGGCGGACGCGCGCTAAAGTTCTATGCCTCGATAAGGCTTGATGTAAGGCGTGTAGACTCCATCAAGAACGGCAACGAGGTGGTGGGCAACCGCACGCGCATAAAGGTTGTAAAGAACAAGGTCGCACCGCCGTTCAAAACGGCGGAGTTCGATATCATATACGGCGAAGGCATATCCAAGGAAAGCTCAGTGCTTGACCTTGCCATAGCCAACAAGATAATCTCAAAATCCGGCGCATGGTATTATTATGGCGATATGCGCATGGCGCAGGGCAGGGACAACGCCAGGCTCTTCCTTAAGGACAACAGCGAGCTTTGCGATGAGATAGAAGCTAAGATAAGGAAGGTGATCTCCGCGCTGCCTAACGATGGCGAGGCGGACGGTGAAGACGCCGAAGAGTGATATGCGCCAAAGGATAATAGCAATAGACAATAATTCAATAGCGGAGGAGCTGGGGATAAAGCCCGGCTTCTCCTTGTTGCGTATCAACGGCGAGCCTGTTGAGGACGTAATAGATTATGAGCAGCTTACGGCGGAAACCAGCATAAGCCTTGAGCTTGAAACGGACAATGGAGAGGTCATTGAGGCTGATGTTGAAAAGGATGAATATGAGCCGCTCGGGCTGTATTTTGAAAGCGGCTTGATGAGCCCTGTACGGAGCTGTAAAAACAAGTGCGTATTCTGTTTTATAGACCAGATGCCCAAGGGCGGCAGAGAAACGCTGCACTTTAAGGACGATGATTGGCGGCTTTCACTTATAATGGGCAACTACGTCAGCCTTACAAACGTAAACGATAAGGAATTTGACAGAATGTTGAGGCGCAGGGTGAGCCCGCTGTATATATCTATACATGCTACTGACGGTGATATACGCAAGCGCATGATGGCAAACCCGACTGCGGGCAGGATAATGGAGCGCCTCTACGCGCTTAAGGAGGCCGGCTTGAGCTTCCACGGTCAAATAGTAGTATGCCCTGAACTCAACGATGGCGAATCGCTTAAAAAGAGCATACGGGAACTGTATGCGCTTAGGCCGGCTGCGCAGACGCTGGCGCTTGTGCCGGTCGGCATAACAAAATTCAGGCAGGGATTATATCCGTTAAGATTGCTGACAAAACAGGAAGCTTCGGATATAATTGATTACGCTGAAGCTTTCAACAAAATGGTTTTAGATAAAGGCGAAGAAGGCTTTGTGTATGCTTCTGATGAAATGTACATGATAGCCCAAAGGGAGCTTCCAAGCTATGAAAGCTATGGCGAGTTTTTGCAGATAGAAAATGGCGTAGGCTTGCTTAGGCAGTTTGAGCATGGCTTTAACGAAGCGCTTAAGCAGATGGAGCCAATTAAGAAAAAAGTAAAGCTTGCAGGCGCAACCGGTGTTTCGGCAAGGGGATTCCTTCAAAGCCTGTTCGACAAGCTGCTGCCCTATGGCATAGAGCTTAAGCTTAACGGCATAAGGAATGAATTCTTTGGGCATACGATAACGGTATCAGGACTTGTTACTGCGGGCGACATAGCCGCCGCTCTAAAGGGCATAACCGCCGATGCGCTGCTTATACCGGACGATATGCTAAGGGAGCGTGACAGCGTTTTTCTTGATGGGCATGATACCGCCTGGCTTGAAAAAGAGCTTGATATACCGCTGTGGCCAATGAGCGCGGCAGACGGTGAAGAATTTGTATACGACCTGTTTGACAGGATAAATGAGGAGAATTGATATGGCAAAGCCGCTTGTGGCCGTGGTGGGCCGCCCAAACGTGGGCAAATCCACATTTTTTAACAAAATAACCGGAAAGCGCATAGCTATAGTTGAGGATACCCCTGGTGTGACGCGTGACCGCATATATGCTGACGGGGAGTGGCTCTCACATGTGTTCACGCTTATAGATACCGGCGGCATAGAGCCTATGCGCGATGATATAATAAGCAAGCAGATGCGCAGGCAGGCTGAGCTTGCTATAGAGACGGCGGATGTTATAGTTTTCCTTGTAGACGGAAGGGAAGGCCTTACCGCAGCCGATGTTGAGGTTGCGGAAATGCTCAGGCGCTCCAAAAAGCCGGTCGTACTTGCCGTAAACAAAATAGATCATCCGAAATATGCTGATGCTTTATATGATTTTTACGAGCTTGGCATTGGCGAGCCGATAACTATATCCGCCGAACAGGGGCTTGGGCTTGGCGATGTGCTTGACGAGGTGGTGGCATATTTTCCTGAACACAGCGGCGATGAATATGGCGAAGCTACGCGCGTGGCCGTTGTAGGCAAGCCAAACGTGGGCAAATCGAGCCTCGTAAATGCGCTCCTTGGCGATGAACGCACCATAGTAAGCAACATTCCTGGCACTACAAGGGACGCTATAGACTCCCCCTTTACATACAACGGAAAGGAGTATGTATTGGTAGATACTGCCGGAATAAGGAGAAAACGCTCAATAGAGGACGAAAGCATAGAGCGCTACAGTGTTATACGCTCATTGGCGGCAATAAGGCGCTGCGACATAGCGCTTATAGTGGTTGATGCCGAGCAGGGATTGAGCGAGCAGGATGTGCGCATTGCGGGTTATGTCCATGAAGAAGGCAAGGCGAGCGTGCTTGTTGTTAACAAATGGGATCTCATTGAAAAGGACACCCACACGATGAACGAGTTCAAGAAGAAGCTCAGCGTTGATCTTGCATTTATGGAGTATGTGCCTATGATATTTATATCAGCGCTTACGGGTCAGCGTGTAAACAAGGTCATGGAGGTCGCAAACGAAGCATATGCGCAAAACAGCGTCAGGATATCAACAGGCACATTGAACGATATTATTGCCGAGGCAGTATCCATAACCGAGCCGCCTTCGGACAAGGGGCGCAGGTTAAGGATATACTATGGCACGCAGCCGGCTACCAATCCGCCTACGTTCGTGCTTTTTGTTAACGATCCTGAGCTTATGCATTTTTCGTATAAGCGGTATCTTGAAAACTACTTCCGCAAGTCATTTGGGCTTACAAAAACGCCTATCAGGCTGAACATACGCGGCAAAGCGAAAAACGATACCTGAGCTTATTATTATAGCGACAGCAAACTTTTGCCCTTTCGGATAATATCCGGAGGGGCATTTTCTGCATTTATTTGGGTTTAGGTACATATATTTCTGCATAGTATAAGCAAAGCCTGAGGGGGAGGAGCCTTGTATGGATAGAAATGAGCTGTATTCAAGCATTGCAGAGCGCACCGGAGGAGATATATACATTGGCATGGTAGGGCCTGTGCGCACAGGCAAGTCCACATTTATAAAAAGGTTCATGGATATGCTGGTGATGCCGGGCATAACCGACGAATATGAGCGCGCGCGGCTGACAGACGAGCTTCCGCAAAGCGCAGCCGGCCGCACGATAATGACAACGCAGCCAAGTTTCGTTCCAAATGAGGCGGCTGAGCTTACAATAGGCGAAGATGCTGCATGCCGTGTAAGGCTGGTTGACTGCGTTGGATACATGGTACCAGGGGCCGTTGGGCATGAGGAGGATAACATGCCGCGCATGGTACGAACGCCGTGGAGCGAGGAGGAGATGCCGTTTGACAAAGCGGCTGAAATAGGCACAAGAAAGGTTATAACGGATCATTCAACAATAGGCATAGTAATGACGACGGACGGCAGCATAACCCAGATACCCAGGGAGGATTATGTGGCCGCCGAAGAAAGGGTAATAAACGAACTTAAGGAGCAGGGGAAGCCGTTTGCGGTGATATTGAACAGCACCAGCCCAAACGATGCCGGTACTGCGGAGCTTGCGGCAAATATGCAGCAAAAATACGATGTTCCTGTCACGGCGCTTGATGTGCTCAACCTTTCGGCCGAGCAACTGAATAATGTGCTTGAGCTTGTTTTGATGGAGTTTCCAATACGCTCGGTCGCCATATCGATACCCGATTGGGTAGGCGAGCTTGGCATGGATCACTATCTTTTGCAGCGCATAATGGAGCCGTTGAGCAATGCCGGCGATAGCTTATCAAAGATGAGGTGCTATGCTGATATATGCTCCTGCCTTAGCGATATAGAGGATTATGAAGCGCCAAGGCTTGAACGCGTGTCCTTGGGCAACGGGAAGATAGCCATAGAGATGCGGCCGGTAAGCAGCATGTTCTACAAGATACTTGGCGAGGAATGCGGATATGAGATAAAGGACGATGCGCACCTTGTCGCCTCAATAAAATCATTTGTAGCTGCAAAGAAGGAATTTGACAGGATAGAGGGCGCGCTGCGCTGCGCAAAAAGCACAGGCTACGGAATGGTACCGCCAGAGCTTGATGAAATGGTGCTTGAGGAGCCTGAGATAGTGCGCCAGGGGAACCGCTTCGGAGTAAGGCTCAAGGCAAAATCGAGCGGCCTGCATATAATAAAAGTCGATATAGCGTCCGAAGTAGCCCCGCTTGTAGGCACAGAGGAGCAGAGCGAAGCATTTATGGCGTATCTTATGGAGACTTTTGAGAAGGACCCGCAAAAGCTGTGGGAAACGGACATATTCGGCAAATCCCTGCGCGATATGATACGCGAAAGCATGGCCGTAAAGGTAAACGCAATGCAGGAAAACGTGCAGCTAAAGCTTCATGATACTGTTGAAAAAATGGTCAACGACGGCTGCTCCGGATTGATATGCATAATGCTTTGATCTGCATGAATCAGCAAAGGAGCGACGCTATTTCATTAAAGCTGTTTACCGTATAGTCAATAGGGCAGGGGAGAAGCGCCGCGCTGCCAAGGCCGCCAAACCCCTGCCTCACCCACACGGTCTTCATGTGAAGCTGCATGGCAGGAAGTATGTCGTTATCAAGCCTGTCTCCGGCCATACAGGCGCTTTCGGGATCACATGATGTTTTGTTCAATGCTGACATAAAAAGCCTCACATCGGGCTTTGCGAAGCCCTCGCTCGATGATATGATCACGGCGTCAAAAAGTTCATATATGTTCCAGCCTTTAAGCTTGTCTATAGCAGATTCGGGCTGATTGCCTATTATACCAAGCTTAAAACGCCGCTTTAGGCTGAGTAGCGTTTCTTCAGTACCGGGATAAAGCATCTCAAGCTCTTCATGCCAATGCGCTTTTTCTAAGCCAAAATATGCGCATGCGGACTTATATGCGTCCAGGTTTTGGCGCGCAAAACGGCGCATAACGGCTTCAAATTCGGCTTTGGTGATTGAGGAGCTCGCTATGGTATCGGTTATTCTCTTTTCTATACAAAGGCTTTCGTCAACAAATGTTGAGCCCATATCAACAAAAAGCCATTCAAAATCAGCATATCGCATATACTTAAACCGCCTTTATTTGCTGTTTGTATTATCGTACCACGCATTTTGAGCGGCTTCAATACAGCTCTTCTTAAGCATATAAGGGATATTTTATATATAATCTGCCATTCATTGACCTTGCTTATTCAAGATGATATACTGACTACACAAGCAGAGGTTATGTACCTATAAGTAAGGAATAGAGCCAGCTGCTTAACGCAAAGCATATTCTTATGAACGTTTTGCCGCCGCCAAGGCGCGCTATGTATAAAAAGGAGGCAATTATGTTTTCTAACCTTAATGATGTAAAAAAATTCATCAAAGCTAACGACGTTAAGATGATCGATTTTAAGATGACTGACATTGACGGCCGCTGGCGCCATATACTTATTCCGCAGCAAAGACTGAACGAGGATACTTTGGTATACGGCATTGGCTTTGACGGCAGCAATTATGGCTATGCTCCCGTTGAAAACAGCGATATGGTGTTTATTCCCGACCTTGCTACTGCAGCACTTGATCCGTTTGCGGCTGTTCCTACGCTTACAATGACCGGCGATGTTATGATAATAGACCGTCCTGACAACAGGCCGTTTGACCAGTACCCGAGGAATGTTGCCAAGCGCGCAGTTGAATATATGAAAGAGACAGGCATTGCGGACCAGATGGTGATAGGGCCTGAGTTTGAGTTCCATGTTTTTGACAATGTGAGCTACCAGACTTTGCCGCACAGCGTGAGCTACAGCGTTGATACTGAGGAGGCTGATTGGAACAGCGGCAATCCTTTTGACAACAACGGCTACCAAACCCCGCATAAGGGCGGTTATCACATAGATAAGCCACATGATATAACCAGCGACCTGCGCTCCCGTATGTGCCTTATGCTTGAGGATATGGGCGTCGGCGTGAAGTATCATCACCATGAGGTCGGCGGCTGCGGCCAGCTTGAGATAGAGGTCGAGCTTGGCGAAATGACCAAAATGGCTGACGATACCATGATAATCAAGTATATCATCAAAAACGCCGCCGCACAGGCTGGCAAGACGGCTACCCTCATGCCCAAGCCTGTGCGTGACGAGGCAGGCAACGGTATGCATGTTCATATGCTGCTGTTCAAAAACGGCGAGCCTGTATTTTATGATGAAAAGGGCTATGCTCAGCTTTCGGACGAGGCGCTGTGGTTCATAGGCGGTCTTTTAACCCATGCAGGCGCGCTCTGCGCTATAACAAATCCTTCCACCAACTCGTTCCGCAGGCTCGTGCCCGGCTTCGAAGCTCCCGTTACCATAGGCTATGCTATGGCGAACAGAAGCGCAGTGGTTCGTATTCCCGCATATGCCAAGTCGCCCAAGTCAAAGCGCTTTGAGCTTAGGAATCCGGACGCTACCTGCAACCCGTACTATGCCTATGCAGCTATACTTATGGCTGGCCTTGACGGAATAAAGAACAGGATAGATCCTCATGCAAAGGGCTGGGGTCCGTTTGACTTCAACCTCTTCGACCTTAGCGACGAGGAGAAGGCTAAGATATCCGGCCTGCCCAAGAGCCTTGAGGAGGCGCTTGACGCGCTTGAAAAGGATCACGACTTCCTTACTGCGGGAGGCGTGTTCCCTGAAAGACTCATCAGGATATGGATACAGCGCAAGCGCAAGGAGGCTGAGGCCATTGCCCGCGTCCCGCATCCGGCGGAGTTTGAAAAATACTACGATCTGTAATAAGCTTATTTGTTAAACAGGGCCGGCATCTTGCCGGCCCTGAGAGTGTCGAAAAAGTGGCTGGTAGCCACTTTTTCGAGTTTTCATTGGCTTTGTCTCTCTGCTGCTTTGAGCCGCTGAGGCGGCGTCAGAACAGCTTAAACCCTCAATACAGGAAATGCCTGTTCTGATACTTGAAGGACGTTCCAGAGCCAGATTACGCGGCTCTCAAAGACGATTACGGCCGCTTAGTTATCGGTGGCAGCTTCAAGCAGGGCCAGCGTTTTGTTATCGCAGTCTATCTCGTATTCAAGACCGAGCGGAAAAACGCCTATAGGGTAGGCATGGCCAACGTTTACATTGTATAGTATAGGTAAATCTGGTCTGTCCGCTTCATAGGCGACCACTTTATTATACACTTCTTTATACGGCTCATATTTTTCTCTGTAACCTGGTTTGCCTACGACAATGCCTTCGATAACGTCAAGTATGCCCTGAGCTTGCAAATTACGCAACAGCTCGCACAAAAGCTGCGCGTCCATATTGCTCTCGCTCGTTTCTATAAGCAACAGCTTGCCGCGCCAATCGTCCAGGCATGGCCAAAGCTTTGTGCCGCATATCATGGGGAACACATCTATACAGCCGCCAAGCAGCTTGCCGCGGACTTTGCCTTTGCCTTGAAGTACCTCATAGCCTGTGTTTGGAAAGCGCGGCCTGCGTATGCTTATGTTTTGCTCACCCCATAGCACCCTGTCGGTCTCATAGCTGCAATAGCTGCTGCATGGTATATTCAAAAGGGCGGCAGGGGAGAAGAGCGTTTTTGCAAGAGCTTCTTTCGTATATTCGTTTATCTCAACATATTCGGACCAGTCTGTCATTAAAGATGGGCCGTAGTATGAAACGACTCCGGCTTTATGCATCATAAAATGGGTTATAGTCGTGTCGGAAAAGCCCATAAATATCTTTGGGTTGTTGCGGAGCACGTTAAAATCTACATAAGGCAGCAATCTTATGCTGTCGTCCCCACCTATGGCACAAAATACAGCCTTGATTTCATGGTCGTCAAACGCCTGCATAAGATCATCTGCGCGCGCCTTGGGATTTCTGTATATGAAATCGCGTCCCCTTAACGCGTTTGGCATCGCTACAACCGATAAGCCGTAATCATTTTCAAAACGTTCTTTGGCTATGTAATACTTGTGTATGAACTCCTTTTCGCCAAGCATGCCGCTTGAAAGAGATACTATGGCGATCTTGTCGCCGTGCTGAAGGTGCCTTGGCTTAAGCAGCATAATGATAACTCCTGTTTCAATCTATAATACTGGGTTCATTTTGACATATTTGATGAAAGTAGTGACCTATTTGAATACCCAATGCATGCTCATGCGACTTTTAGTGTAAACCTTCAAAGGTGCGTGCATCTTTTAATAATTGGAATCTGATCGCTTACTGCCGTATTTGCGAAAGATACTCCTCATCCGAAGTGCCTGCAGAAAATGTACAGGTGTACTCCTTGATGAGCAGATTTGACTCGTCATATTTTCCATTCAGAACAGACATTAAGTAATCCGTAAACAGATTTACAAACCATTTCACACAAGAGTCCAATTCATCAAAACTGGGAGTTCCAAATGGAAGTCCCAAACAGTTATCTGGTGCCGCGATCCATCTCCCTTGATTGCACAAAAAAACTTGAGTGTGCGTTTGATGCAGATCATCTGAATAATACTCCATGAAATAGGAATTGCAGACGATATCATGCCTCATGCAATATAATTTGATAAATTCTGCCAAATCCCAACACCAGCAACAGTTGTTTTTTACAATTTCCTCTGGTGAAGAAAAATAATAATCCACCACAACGAAATCCTTATCAGAGGCGAGATGCAGCTTCCCGAAACGATCCTGATAACCATACTGTATGCATTTAACATATTGAAAAAAATCTTCGATATCCAAAGCCATTATTTCATAAACAGTTGCCATCTGTGAGTTTGACCTCCTTGAAAAACTACGATTTATATTGCTCGTTCATTAAAAAATAGTATATCACATAGATGTGAATGTTTCTACAGCTTTTGCGTAGAAAAAGCCTTACAGAGCTTTCTCTAAAAGGTAGAGGAGGTAAAATGCAAAAGACTCCACAGCGAGCGTCTTGGTTCTCTATAAATCTCACTATGTTAAATAATACAATATAGGAAAAGGCTTGTAAACAGAGAACTTTTGTAAATAAACTGGACACCAATCGCGATACCCATCGTATCAAAACTGGTGTCCAATTATGGTCTGGGTGAGAAGATTCGAACTTCCGGCCTCTTGAACCCCATTCAAGCACGCTACCAAACTGCGCCACACCCAGTCGCTGTATCATCGCCCCATATCGGCGACGTTGAATATATTAGCACCAACGGCATGCTTTGTCAACCATATTTTTGTATAAATCGCCTTACAGGTAAGGAGGGCAGGGGAGATATGCCGTATTTTAAGCCATTTTGCTCAGCTCATATGCTCAATAAGTATTTTTACTCCTATGCCTATAAGTATTATTCCCGCTAAAATACCCGCGCTCTTTTTGAATACGCTGCCTACCTTTTTGCCTATAAGCACACCGACGGCCGATATGGAGAAGGTGACTATACCTATTATAATTGAAGAGGACCATATATCCACCTGCGCCAACGCAAAGCTGATGCCGACTGCTAAAGCATCGATGCTTGTGGCTATTGCCATTACGAAAAGCGTTTTTGTTGCAAACGGGTCTGCGATATCCTTCTGAGCGTCATCGCCCCTGACGGCTTCTATGACCATGCGCACGCCTATAAAAGCAAGCAGGCCAAAAGCTACCCAATGGTCTATTTTTTCTATGTATGAGCTTACGCCGCTGCCGAGAAGCCAGCCCAAAACAGGCATCAAGAACTGGAAAAAGCCGAAGAAGAATGCAAGCTTGATTATGTTTTTACAACCTGGAGAATCCGAGACTATGCCGCTTGAAACCGCCACCGCAAACGCATCCATCGAAAGCGCCACGGCGATCAGCAAAAGATCTAAAATATTCATAAGATGCCTTTGTATCCTCCGGAAATCATGAGGGATATTGCTTTGATAATGGTTATAAACAACGAAAAGGCCTCAATAACATGAAGCCCTCTCTGGTGCGGGAAACAGGACTTGAACCTGCATGAAGTCACCCTCACACGGACCTGAACCGTGCGCGTCTGCCAATTCCGCCATTCCCGCGAAAAAATTGGTGGATGGGGATGGATTCGAACCATCGTAGTCTGTGACAACGGATTTACAGTCCGCTCCCTTTGGCCGCTCGGGAACCCATCCACGGCAAATCATTTATCAATGGAGCTGGTGAAGGGACTTGAACCCGCAACCTACTGATTACAAATCAGTTGCTCTGCCAATTGAGCTACACCAGCAAACACTGTAATGGCATATGGTGCCTCAGAGTGGAGTCGAACCACCGACACAGGGATTTTCAGTCCCTTGCTCTACCAGCTGAGCTACCGAGGCAAGCTATTTGGCGACCCGGAGGGGGCTCGAACCCCTGACCTCCAGCGTGACAGGCTGGCATTCTAACCAGCTGAACTACCGGGCCGTGTTTTCAAATAACGCGTTAAGAAAATGGTGGGCCTTCAGGGACTCGAACCCCGGACCAATCGGTTATGAGCCGACCGCTCTGACCAACTGAGCTAAAGGCCCATTTTCTAAACAATGTCGCAATCGAAAGTGGTGACCCCTAGGAGACTCGAACTCCTGTTACCGCCGTGAAAGGGCGGTGTCTTAGACCGCTTGACCAAGGGGCCATATTTGGTCGGGGTGAAGGGATTTGAACCCCCGGCCCCATGCTCCCAAAGCACGTGCGCTACCGGACTGCGCTACACCCCGAAGCACGTTCGCTTTTCGCGACGTCTGATACTATACCGCATTTCACTCAGAATGTCAACACATTATTTCAGCAAATTTTTCCTTATTCATCTAAATAGGCCGCTCATGTAGTAAAAAAGGCTTATATATGGTATAATTTCAATGATGAATTGATTATGAAAGGAAAGATTGTGAAAGAATTAACTATATATACCGATGGCGCATGCTCGGGAAATCCGGGTCCTGGCGGCTGGGGTGCAATAATGATATATGGCTCTTTCAGAAAAGAGATCAGCGGCGGTTGTAAGGACACAACCAATAACCGCATGGAGCTTACTGCGGCGATATCTGCGCTTGAGGCGCTTAAAGAGCCTTGCATAGTCCAATTATATACGGACAGCGCGTATCTGTGCAGGGCCTTTAATGAAGACTGGCTTGAAAGATGGAAAGCAAATAACTGGCGCACAGCCGCTAAAAAGCCCGTAGAGAATCAGGAACTGTGGCAACGGCTGATTGAGCTGACAAATGTGCATCAGGTAAGCTTTCATAAAGTTAAAGGACACAGCGATAACGAAAACAACAACCGTTGCGATAAGCTTGCAAGGGACGCCATAAAAGCTCTTGACAATACCTGAAGGATTCCGAATGGATTAAAACCGTATTTTCTATAAATAAGGCTTGATTTTGGCTCAACTATTCGTTAAACTTGTGTTTAACGAATAGTTGTATGTGAGGCCAGCTGATATAAAGGCTCCCCTGTGCTTAGATGCACTATGATTAAACATATATTGAAAGGAAGCAAAAACAAGTGGCAAATCAGGCTTTTGGCGGCAGCCAATATAAAGAATACATGCAGCAGCTCAAGCGCATGATAAGCGAGCTGCCGGCGTTTTGCGCGGAGTTTTTCAGAGGTATTGAGAATGAAACGCTTGTAAGGACGCGCATAGCCTATGCAGGCGACATAAAGAACTTTTTCAGCTATCTTATAAAAGAAAACGAAAGCTTTAAGATGGATGATATACGCTCCCTCACCCTTTCCGATCTTGACAGGGTCAGCGTAACGGATATAGAGATATACTTGAGCTTTGTGACCATGTATTTTGGCGATGACGAACGCGAAAAGGTGAATCAGGAGCGTGCAAAGGCGCGTAAGCTTTCAAGCATAAGATCGCTGTATAAATACTTCTATAAAAAAGAGAAGCTGACGCATAATGCGCCGTCTTTAGTAGACCTGCCTACCATAAGGGACAAAGCGATAATCAGGCTTGAACCGAATGAAGTGGCAGATCTGCTGGATGTTGTTCAAAATGGCGATGGGTTGACTGAAAAGCAAAAGGCTTATCATAACAAGACGCAAAAGCGCGACCTTGCTATACTTACGCTTTTTTTAGGCACGGGAATTCGCATAAGCGAGCTTGTAGGCATAGATATAGACGATATCAATTTCAGCTCAAATGAATTCTCGATAATACGCAAGGGCGGCAAGCAGGATATTCTTGTGTTTGGAGATGAAGCAAGGGCGGCACTGCTTGACTATATGCTGGAGCGCGAAAAGATACAGGCTCAAGAAGGCCACGAGCAGGCGCTGTTCCTATCCCTGCAAAGAACAAGGCTTACTGTCAGGGCCGTTGAAAACATAGTAGAAAAATACGCTAAAATAGCGGTGCCTCTCAAAAAAATATCGCCCCATAAGTTAAGAAGCACATACGGGACGAATCTGTACAACGAAACGGGCGATATCTACCTTGTAGCCGACGTTTTAGGACACAAGGACGTTAACACCACCCGTAAACACTACGCCGCCGTATCGGAAGACAGGCGCAGGCTTGCCGCCAAGGTGATAAAGCTGAGGGAAGACTAAAAAGGCTTTTGTTTATTCTTTTGTATGTGAGAAATATGCTCGCGCCTTTTTCGCGAACCGCGGTAGCCTATGGGCTCTTCGCTCTCCCCCGCCTCCTCAGCCGGTTCTGCACGTTTTTGCCTGTCCGCCTCTTCTGCGAGCCTAAGCTTCTCCTCCCACTCCGCCATAAGCTCAGGGTCTATATCAAGCCCGGGTATAGGCTCGTTTACAGCGTCCTCATCTTCACCTGGAGTGAATATCCTTATTGATTCCGGATCAAAGTCAGCAAGTATTTCGGCATAATCGGCGCCGTTCTTTTTTACGCATTTCATGCAGTTATCGCATACCTTGTTTGGGTCAAGGTCGCACATATCCCCTTCTGGGGTCCTGTAAGGCGTTTTAGCTGCCATTTTGTCCTCCTTTTTAGGAATAAAGCCTTCAATATTCAGAACAAAGGTTTGCATTAAGCGAAATCATGTGCTATAATTACTTAACGCTTTTATATAATACCACAAAGTGCGGAGGTTGTTAACCATGCGGAAATCCGGTGAAACTCAAAATGCAGTATACGAGTTCATAAAGCGCTTTATTGCCGAAAACGCATATCCCCCTACCGTGCGCGAGATAGGCGCGGCGCTTGGCCTACGCTCTACTTCAACTGTGCATATGCATATAACAAAGCTTGCCGAAAAGGGGCTTATAGTGCTAAATCCGTCCAAGCAGCGCAGCATAACTCTGCCGGGGACCGGCACGCAGGTTAAAAAGACGCATGTGCAGTCAGTTCCGCTCGTTGGCAACGTTGCCGCAGGAACGCCTATACTTGCTGACGACAACGTGCAGGAATACTACAACATGCCTAAAAGCCTGCTTAAGGGCGGCGACGCAACAGAGGTATTCATGCTTAAGATAAACGGAGAAAGCATGATAGAAGCAGGGATAAACAACGGCGATACCATAATAGTGCATAAAGGAATATCCGTTGAAGCTGGAGACATAGCTGTTGTGCGCGTTTTTGGCGAATCGGCAACATTGAAGCGGATATACTTTGAAAAAGGGAATAAAGTAAGGCTGCAGCCTGAAAACAGCAGCATGCAGCCCATAATACTTGATAAAAGTGATGTTGAGATAGTCGGTAAGCTTATCGGATTATACAGAGAATATTAAATCCTGACTATTCCGGCATTGACAAGGTCGTTTAACGCAAGCATCACCGCAAGCCTGCAATGTTCTATCGTCAAACCGCCCTGCACATAAGCCGTGTAGGGCTTTCTTATAGGCGCATCGGCGCTAAGCTCGATAGAAGAGCCCTGTACGAATGCTCCGGCAGCCATTATCACTTTAGAGGTATAGCCAGGCATGTCCCAAGGCTCGGGAACGGCTGCCGAATCCACGGGAGAGGCGCTTTGTATGCTGCGGCAGAAGGATATAAGCCCCTCTTCCTCATTAAAGCGCACCGCCTGAACTATGTCCGAACGCTTTGCATCAGAAGCGGGCATGGTCTGCATACCAAGCCTTTCAAACACCCTTGCAAACAAGGCGGCGCCCTTAAGAGCCTGAGCGGTTGTGTGCGGCGCCATATACAGACCCTGATAGAATGGCCTGTAGCTTGCGGCGTAGGAGCCCACCTCTCGGCCCATACCAGGCACGGTGAGCAGCTGCTCTATCTTTTGTATATACTTTGCTTTGCCCGCGATGTAGCCGCCTGTAGGGGCTAATCCGCCGCCCGGATTCTTTATGAGGGAACCGGCTATAACGTCCGCACCTGCGCAAAGCGGCTCAACTATGTCCGTGAATTCGCCATAGCAATTGTCAACAAATATCGCTATGTTTTTATGCTTTGCCTTTACGGCGTCAAAGAGGGGCTTCATATCCTCATTGACTAAAAGAGAATCGCGCCATGCATAGCCGCGTGAGCGCTGAACGTAGAGAACATCGGCTTTTTTCTCTTCTATCGTTTTAAGCACATTATCTATGTTTATCTTGCCGTTACGATCAAGCTCAACAAAATCAAACGATACCCCTTGCTTAACGAGGGAATGAGGGTAGTCTCCGCTTAAGCCTATGGCTCCTTCAAGCGTATCGTATGGCTTTCCGGAAGCGGCTACCACAGAATAGCCCGCGCTGCATAACCCGTTTAGCGCCATATACAAAGCATGCGTTCCGGACGTCAACTGCGGCCGTACAAGCGCATCTTCTGCAAAAAGGGCGTGAGCAAACAGTCTGTCGAGCGTGTCTCTGCCGGAATCGTCATAGCCATAGCCGGTAGTAGGAGCAAAGTGTCTGAGGCCTACGTTTTCTTCCTTAAAACCGCCAAGCACGCGTGCAAAATTGGCTTCGGCAACAGCGTCTATCGAAGTATATACGCTGGCCAGCTCATCTTCGGCCGAACGCACGAATCCGTAAACGGCCTTTGATATTTTTAGCTCATTTATCGCCGCAAGGGCGGCTGCATCATTTATCATTTGCATTGTTCTCCTTAGAATCGCTTGTATTCTCCCCGGCTTCCGGAGTGAGCGTGGATATGGCATGCTTATATATCAGCTTTTGCGCTCCCCTGTCATCTTCAGCCAAAATAACATAGCTGTCATAGCTCAATATCTTTAGGTGGTTGAGCTGATAGCCATTTATAACATGTATAGTTACCGGCGTGCGGCTTTTTCGCATACGGTTGAGAAATTCGTCCTGCAAATTGCTGCGCCCTTCGTTTGCCATAGCTATTCCTCCGATAGATAATACTCCTTAAGCGCGCCTGCGAGCGATTCTGCACTATTATATTCGCTTGCATCAAACCAGCGTATGCGCTCCTCCCGCCTGAACCATGTGAGTTGCCTTTTTGCAAAACGCCTGGTCTCGCGCTTTATGGTTTCCTTAGCTTCTTCAAGCGTACATTCGCCGCAAAGATAAGCCGCCGTCTCCTTATACCCAAGCCCCTGCATGGCAGGAAGCTCCGTTGTACAGCCTGAATCGATAAGCCCCTTTACCTCATCAATAAGCCCCATATCAAACATCATGTCAACGCGCTTCTCTATGCGCGCATAAAGCATTTCACGCGGCATGGTTATGGCAGCCATGACCGGCATGAAGGCGAGCTTATCATCGTCCCTGTGCGTAAACCCGGGCCCTTGCTCGGATGCCGGTATTCCGGCCGCTATGCACATTTCGAGCGCGCGCACTATGCGTTTGATGTCATTTGGGTGCAGCCTGTCGGCCGTTTTTTTGTCCTTTTCGGTAAGCAGCTTATATAAATAGCCTTTTTCCTCTGACTCTTTAGCTAAAAGCTCGCTTCTAAGTTCCTCGTTTGGAGGAATGTTTGAAAAGGAAAGCGGATATGTAAGCGCGTTTATATATAGTCCTGTGCCGCCGACAACGAGAGGCCGCTTGCCTTTTGCTATTATAGCCTCCGTCGCTTTTATAGCGGCATCTCTAAAGCAGGATACGGTGAACTTAGGCTCGTGCGGGTCTATACAGTCTATAAGATGATGCTCTATGCCCTGGCGTTCTTCAACGGTCGGCTTAGCAGAGCCTATGTTTAGCCCTTTATAAAGCTGTATAGCGTCCGCCGATATTATCTCGGCATCCATAAGCTTCGCCAAAAGCACAGAAGCCGCAGTTTTCCCGCTTGCAGTTGGCCCGGTAAGTATAAAAAGCTTATCCTTCGTCATACAGTCCGCCTGAACAGTTTCTCAAACTCCGCCTTCGTCATCCTTGCCATAACCGGCCTTCCGTGCGGGCAGGTAAGCGGTACGCCTTCCTTGTTGTATTGATCGAGCAGGGCGCGGATCTCGCTTTCGTCTATCCTCTCCCCTGCCTTTATCGCAGATTTGCAGGCTCTTGTAATAAGCGCGCTGCGCTTCATATCCATTGTGGTAAGCTTGTTCTTTGCGTCAAGCTGAGCTATTGCGTCAAGCAAAAAGCTCTTTATATCGCTTTTATCCATTATGCCCGGCACCGCGCGCACACCTACGGTCAAAGGCCCGAACTCCTCTATATCGAAGCCTATTTCCCTGAAGCTTTCAATGTTTTCTGTAAGTATTGAAAACTCCATCGGCGCAAGCTTTATCACCTCGGGTATCAACAACTGCTGCGAATCAGGAGAGAGCTTCTGCTCTATTATTCTTTCATACAGCCTGCGCTCATGCGCCGCATGCTGATCTATGAATATCACCTCGTCTTCATGCTGTATCACCCAATAGCAGCTAAAAAGCTGGCCGATTATTTCATATTGCGAAAAATCGACCATTTGCTGCACAGGATTGATCATAGCGGTTTTCGTTTGGACAGATTCAGGCTGCATAAAGGCAGCAGTTTCCTTTGCAGCATTACTGTCAGACTCCTGCTTGCCGTAGCTGCTTTCATTTGCACCTGCTCTATTGTTATAGAAGGCTTTAACGCCGGCATCATTTGATATAGCCGCATTTCCCTTTTGCACGCTCTCGGCGTCGTTTGCGGCCAAGGCGGCCTTGCTCGGCATCACGTTGAAGGCTTCAATGGGCATTGCAGCGAGGTCTATCCTGCTTTCGGCTCTTTGGCCGACAAAGAGATTGACAGGCTTATCCATAATGCTCGGGCTTTTTATTTCATTTGAAGCTTTGATCTCCTTCGCATACTCCGCCGGAACAAATATGGGCCTTTCAAGTGCCTTACTGCATTGGGAAACAAAAGCGCCCATTATCTTATCTTCATGCCTGAAACGCACCTCAAGCTTGTTCGGATGGACGTTTACGTCCACCTCTTCCGGCGATAATGATATATGCAGCGCGGCAAACGGGAAACGTCCCTGCATCAGCCTTGTATCATAGGCTCTTTGCAGCGCGTAGGAAAGCCTTTGTGAGCGTATGTAGCGGCAATTGACAAAGAAGGATTGCGCCGTGCGCGAGGCTCTGCCTATCTGCTCGGTACCAATAAAGCCTACAAGGGAAAAATAACCGTCATCATAGTATATTTCTCTTAGATTATTAAGTATATCGTTGCCGTAAACGCAGGCTATGGCGCTGTCCAGTTCCCCGTTGCCTTCGCTGTGGAAAACCGTTTTGCCGGATTGTATGAGCTTTATCATAACATCCGGCCTCGCCATTATCATGCGGGAAACATAGTCGCTTATGTGTGCGCTTTCGGCGCGTGCGCTCTTTATGAATTTTAATCTTGCGGGCACATTGTAAAACAGGTCGCTACACTCTACCGTAGTGCCTTCGGGTACGCCCGCCTCATGATTCTCGATTATGTCTCCGCCTTCTATCCTTATAAGGGCGCCGGTGTGCGCGCCTTTTAGTCTGGTGCGCATGGTTACGCACGACACGGCGGCTATTGACGGTAAGGCCTCACCCCTGAAGCCAAGAGTAGATATGGAAAACAGGTCTTCCGATGAATTGATCTTGCTTGTGGCATGAGGCAAGAATGCGGTTGCAGCGTCCTCCGTAGCTATTCCCGAACCATTGTCGCTTACGCGTATCGATTCAAGGCCGCCGCCTCTCGTTTCGATAGTGACTGCTGTGGCGCCTGCGTCTATTGCGTTTTCAAGCAGCTCTTTAACGACCGATGCAGGCCTTTCCACAACTTCGCCTGCCGCTATACGGTTTGCTATGTAGCTGTCAAGCACATGAATACGGTTCATTTTTTGCCCTTTCTGAGCCTGGCTCTCATTTGAAGATCATATAGTGCGTTCATAGCGTCCATAGGAGTCATGGTTTCAAGCTCCATGTCGTTTAGTGTGCTTATTATATCATCAGCCGCACAGGAACCGAACAAAGACATTTGCTGCTCCTCGTCTCCAGTAAGCTCGGGTTCTATATCATGGTTGATGTCAGCAGCTTCAAGCTGCTTCAAAAGCTCCTTGGCTCTGCTTATAACATCGTCAGGCAGACCGGCAAGCCTTGCTACCTGGACGCCAAAGCTCCTGTCCGCGCCGCCACGAACTATCCTTCTTAAAAAGATTATATCGTCGCCTACTTCTTTTACGGTTATCCTGTAATTCTTTATGCCGGGCAGCTTACCTTCAAGCTCTGTAAGCTCGTGGTAATGCGTAGCGAAAAGCGCTTTTGCACCGCAGCGCGCGGGATCGGCAATATACTCAAGCACCGCCCATGCTATGCTAAGGCCATCAAACGTGCTTGTGCCGCGGCCTATCTCGTCAAGTACAAGCAGGCTCCTTGAGGTGGCGTTATTAAGTATCCCTGCGACCTCGCTCATCTCTACCATAAAGGTGCTTTGGCCGCCCGACAGGTTATCCGACGCACCTATCCTTGTAAATATCCTATCCACAATGGTTATTGACGCCTTTTTTGCCGGTACGAACGAGCCTATGTGCGCCATGAGCGTTATAATGGCGACCTGCCTTAAATACGTGCTTTTGCCCGCCATATTGGGTCCTGTAATTATAAGCAGCCTGTTATCCTTATTGTCGAGCTGTACGTTATTTGGCACGAAGCCGCCCTTCATACTGTTTTCAACAACAGGATGCCTGCCTTCAACAATGCTTATAGCCCCGTTTAGCTGCATCTTTGGCCGACAATAATCGTTGGAAAATGCGACCTCAGCCAAAGAGCAATAAAAGTCAAGCTCCGCAATAAGCTTTGAATCGCTTTGCAGCCTGTCTATACAGGTCAAAAGCGTATCCCTTATCTGGTTGAATAGCTTGTATTCAAGCGCTATAAGGTTGCTTTCGGCTCCCGTTATCTTTTCTTCAAGCTCCTTAAGCTCTTCTGTAACATAGCGTTCGGAATTGGCAAGCGTCTGCTTTCTTATATAGCCATATGGCACAAGATGCTGATATGCCTTGGTGACCTCTATATAATAGCCAAACACCCTGTTATAGCCAACTCTAAGATTCTTTATACCTGTGGCGCTGCGCTCACGCGCCTCAACGGCAGCCATCATCCCCTTGCCGTTAGTTGCCGCCTCCCTAAGCTCGTCAACCTCGCTGTTGTAGCCTGCTTTTATAACTCCCCCGTCCTTTACGCCTATTGGAGGATTGTCAATTATAGCATCGTTCAATAAGGCGCATATATCCTCCATAGCGTCAAGCTCGCGCGCTATGCGGCAAAAAGCTCCGGCTTCAAGCTGAGATACTTGCTCTATGAGCCCAGGCAGCTTTTCAAGCGATACCCTGAGCGATACGCAGTCCCTGCCGTTTACGGTACCGTAAGCTATGCGGCTGCAAAGCCTTTCAATATCGTATATGTTGTCAAGCTGCTTTATGAGCGCTTCCCTTTCGGGCCGCTTGTTTACAAGCTCGTCTACCGCGTTCAGGCGCTCGTTTATATCGTCTATATTCTGCAAAGGCTGCTCGATGCTTGCGCGCAGGAACCTTGCGCCCATAGATGTAGATGTTTTGTCAAGCTGATACAGCAGCGTGCTTTTTTTGCCGCTATCCGTATGCAGCGGCTTTGTAAGCTCAAGGTTTCGCCGTGTTGAAGCGTCAAGGCCCATATAGAGGCTCCGCTGCATCACGCTAAGCCTTTTTATATGCTCAAGGCTGTTCTTTTGCGTCTGCTCAAGGTAGCTTATAAGGGCGCCTGCGGCGGGAACGGCTTTTGTAAGCGATTCGCAGCCAAGCACGCTCAAAGATGCCGCCCTGAAATGCGAAAGAAGCTTGGCTTCGGCCTTTATTGGCGAAAAATCCCTGCTGTCGGCACAGGTAACGGAGCATGTGAGCTGCAGGTTTTTTGTAAGATCCTCTCGAAGAAAATATGCATCGTTTGCTATGGCTTCCCTTGGGGATATCCTGGCAAGCTCATTTATAAGATCATCCGGCTTATCGGCTATAGAAAGCTCGGCCACGGTAAAGCTGCCTGTTGAAACATCGCAGCAGGCAAGGCCAACGCTGTCCTCCGCTACGAACATGGAGACGATATAATTGTTCGCCCGCTCGTCAAGCATGTTTTCTTCTATAACGGTGCCGGCGGTATATACCCTTATAACATCCCTTTCAACAAGCCCCTTTGAAAGGGCCGGATCCGTAAGCTGCTCGCACAGCGCCACCTTATAGCCGTTATCGATGAGCTTTGCTATATATGAGTTTACCGCATGAAACGGAACGCCGCACATCGGCGCACGGCTTTCAAGGCCGCAATCCCTGCCGGTAAGGGCTATATCAAGCACCTTTGAAGCTGTTACAGCGTCCTCAAAAAACATCTCATAGAAGTCGCCAAGCCTGAAGAAGAGCAAACAATCGCTGTACTTCTCCTTTAATGCAAGGTATTGGCTCATCATCGGCGTCAGGTTAGCGGGCATCGCAGTTACCTCTTTTTAGTAAAGATAGTATCGTTTTTATCCTTAGTGGGTGCAGCCCGTGCAGTGCGAGCAGCAGCCGTTGCAGCCCCCCTCTTCTTCCTCATCAGAGTCAGGCTCGTTATGCTCTTCGGCGCCTATGCAAAGGCCGATAACGCGGTTGACCTGCTTCATAAGCTGCTGGAATCTTGCCTGAGCCTCAAGCATGGCGTGGAATGTTTCGTTTGCAAGCAGCTCGTCGTGGAGCCTTTCAATATCACGGGACATATCCTGAACGGCCTGCGTATTGTCGGTATCAGAAGACATAATATCCATTATTGATTGCTGCATGGCGTTATATTCGTTAAGGTTGGCCATGAGCTGCTCGTCAGCCTCCATTGCTTCGCGGGTACGGGTCATATTTATGAATTCTTCGGATTCGCTTATGGCTATGCCAAGTTCTCTTGCTTTTTCGATTATCATTGCATTGTTCCTTTCCTGTTATCCTGCTTTGTTCCTATATAAGCTCTCCCATGAGGGAGTTCTTTGCCGTGCCGGTTATCCTTACATTCTGCATAGTGCCTATAAGGCTTTCGTCCCCGGGGAAATACACCATTTTAAAGCTTGGCAGCTTGCCGAAAGCCATCGGCTCACCCCTGCGGTCGCAGCCCTCCACAAGGACTACCCCTTCTTTGCCAATATATTTATCATTACCTCTTTTCAATCCCTCGGCTACAACATCGTTCAGGCGTTTAAGCCTGTCCTTTTTGACGTCATCGGGTATCTGATCAGGCATTTCTGCGGCCTTTGTGCCTGCCCTTGGCGAATACTTGAAGGTGTACGCCGCGCTGTAGCCGACTTCTTTTACAAGCTCGAGCGTCTGCTCAAAATCCTCCTCGGTCTCGCCGGGGAAGCCGACTATTATATCCGTTGTAAGCTCGGCATCAGGCACCGTGCTGTTCAGCTTTTCTACTATTGAAAGATACTTCTTTCTGTCGTAATGCCTGTTCATCAGCTTAAGTATCCTGTCGCTTCCGGATTGAACCGGCAGATGTATGTGATGGCAGGCCTTCGATTCCTCCGCCATAACGCGTATAAGCTCGTCGGAAAGGTCTTTAGGGTGCGATGTCATGAAACGCACGCGTTCTATTCCTTCGACCTTGCATACCGCCCTTAACAGCGCCGGAAAATCTGCATTTTCATCTTCGCTGTAATAGGAATTGACGTTTTGACCAAGCAGCGTGATCTCCTTGGCGCCTTCTTGGGACAGGGCTTCAACCTCCGCTACTATGCTCTTAACGCTCCTTGAACGCTCCCTGCCCCTTACATAAGGCACTATGCAGTAGGAGCAGAAGTTGTTGCAGCCATACATTATTGTAACGAACTGAGATACGCCCTCTACCCTTTTTACCGGCAGACCTTCTGCAATCTCGCCCTCCATATCGCGCACAAGCTCAACACGCTCGCCTTCAAGCACCTTTTCAAGCAGATTTGGCAGCATATGCAGCTCATTTGTGCCAAACACCATATCGAGATACGGAAAACGCTTGAACAGCTTGTCCGCCACAGCCTTTTGCTGCATCATGCAGCCGCATACGCCTATTATGAGCGACGGATCCTCGTCCTTTGCCTTTTTTAACGCGCCTATGTTGCCGAATACCTTCTTTTCGGCATGATCCCTAACGCAGCAGGTGTTGAAAAATATGATATTGGCGCCGGCCTTGCTTTCAGACGGAACATAGCCGCAGCTTTCGAGTATACCGGCTATTTTTTCGGAATCGTGTTCGTTCATCTGGCAGCCGTAAGTCTCGATAAAATATGCAGGCTTTCTGCCGGACAGGTTATTGTTTATTCTTTCCGCAGCCTTTCGGGCGCTGTCAAGCTCGCTCTTTGGTACGGCAATATCTTTACGCATAAGCTTCCTTTCTTATATAGATAAATAAAGACACTATATTATAACGCGAACATATGCTATTTAGCAACACTTGACAAAAGACAAGCCTATGCTATCATATTTACTATCGGAAATTTCGTTATCAATTTTAGGAGGTTTTACCTTATGAGCGGATACAGCATGGATAAGATAGTTGCGCTTTGCAAAAACCGCGGCTTTGTTTTTGCAGGCTCCGAGCTTTATGGCGGACTTGCAAACGCATGGGACTACGGCCCCCTTGGCGTAGAGATGAAAAATAATGTAAAAAAAGCATGGTGGCGTAAATTCGTGCAGGAGAACGAATACAACGTCGGCCTTGACTCTGCTATTCTTATGAATCCCGAGGTATGGGTAGCCAGCGGACATGTTGTCAACTTCAACGATCCTCTTATGGACTGCAAGAGCTGCAAGGCTCGCTTCCGTGCGGACAAGCTTATTGAAGAATACGCCGAAAAGCATGGCCTTGACGATATACATCCAGACGGTTGGACGCACGAGCAAATGTCCGCCTTTATCGCCGAAAAAGGCATAGCTTGCCCCGAGTGCGGGAAAAGCGATTTTACCTCTATCCGCAAGTTTAATATGATGTTCAAGACCTTCCAGGGCGTAAATGAGGATACTGCAAGCCAGCTTTATCTGCGTCCGGAAACTGCGCAGGGCATATTCGTAAACTTTAAGAACGTTCAGCGCACCACCCGTAGGAAGATACCCTTTGGCATAGGCCAGATAGGCAAATCCTTCCGCAACGAGATAACCCCGGGCAACTTCATATTCCGTACCCGCGAGTTTGAGCAGATGGAGCTTGAATTCTTCTGCGCCCCTGGCACCGAGCTTGATTGGTACAAGTATTGGAAGGATTATTGCGAGAGCTTTGTGTTGTCGCTCGGCATACATAAAGAGAACATGCGCCTTAGGGAGCATGAAAAGGAAGAGCTTTCCCACTATTCAAACGGCACTACCGATATAGAGTACCTGTTCCCGTTTGGCTGGGGCGAGCTTTGGGGCATTGCGAGCCGCACCAACTTTGACCTTAGCGCACACGCTAAGCAGTCCGGTCAGGATATGACCTATACGGACCCATTCACCAACGAAAAGTATGTGCCTTATGTAATAGAGCCTTCTGTTGGTGTTGAAAGAATGATGCTGATGCTGCTGTGTGACGCTTATGATGAAGAAAAGCTTGAAAATGGCGATGTAAGGAACATACTGCACCTCCACCCCGCCATTGCGCCCTACAAGGCCGCTATACTTCCGCTTCAGAAGAACAAGCTTGGCGACAAAGCGCGCGAAGTATATGCTATGCTCTCCAAGAAGTTCATGGTCGATTACGACGATTCAGGCGCTATAGGCAAGCGCTATCGCCGCCATGATGAGATCGGCACCCCGCTGTGCATAACCATTGACTTTGATACTCTTGAGGACAATACCGTTACCGTGCGTGATCGCGACACTATGGAGCAGATACGCCTGAGCATAGACGAGCTGCCCGCTTATATTGAGAAGAAATGCGATTTCTAAACATCTAACTTAAAAAAGCTTGCGTACGCGGTAAAACCGCGTCCCGGAGCGTCGAAAAAGTGGCGTTCAGCCACTTTTTCGAGCTTTTACGGGTTTTGCCTCTCGCATTAGCTCCCGGGCGGCAGAACCCGCAAGGTACGAAAACCTCTGGGTTTTCATCCGTTCTGACATGCGTGCCGTCAGAGCCGGAATAAAGCTTAAGGGGCAGGCGTCCCTTAACAACCCAAGGGTTTATCGACAGGCTGTTACGCGGTAAAACCGCGTCACAGAGTGTCAAAAAAGTGGCTCTCTGGGTTTTCATCCGTTCTGACGCACATGTCGTCAGAGCCGGATTGAACATAAGGGGCTGCGGCCCCTTATCAACCCCGGGGTTTTTCGACAGACTGTGACGCGGTAAAACCGCGTCCGTTTATGTTTTGTATTGATTTGATTTTATTTTATCCTTCCACCATACTTTCTTTCAAGTATCCTTGCTATGGATATGGCAAGCGGGTTTATCTGTTCCTCGCTTTTGCCTTCAAGCATTATTCTTATAAGCGGCTCCGTGCCGGAAGCCCTTACAAGCACCCTGCCCTCGCCCTCAAGCCTCTTTTCAACGTCTGCTATTGCGGCTTTCATATCCGCATCTTCTAACGCTGCGGCCTTATCCTCCGGCTTTAATATAACGTTTACCATTACCTGCGGAAGTATCGGCACCTCATCGGCAAGCACTGAAAAACGCTTTTTTGTCTTAGCCAAAATGTTCATCACCTGTATGGCGCTGAGCATACCGTCACCTGTGGTATTCTTATCATAGAATATTATGTGGCCGGATTGCTCGCCGCCCAGCGTATAGCCCTTTTGACGCATGCGCTCTATTATGTATCTGTCGCCAACGGCGGTTTCAACAACGTTTATGCCAAGCTCCTTCATTCTAAGCTTTAATCCTAGATTTGAAAGCACAGTGACGACAAGCATATTATCCTTAAGCCTGCCCTCGGCCTTCATTTCCTTTGCGCATATGCCAATTATCCTGTCGCCATCAACAATGTTGCCCATCTCGTCAGCAGCTATCACCCTGTCGGCATCCCCGTCAAAGGCAAAGCCGGCGTCCGCCATGCGCTCCGTCATAAGCTCCTGCAGGCTATCGGGATGCGTTGAGCCGCAGAGATCGTTTATGTTGCAGCCGTCCGGCTCGTCAGCCCATGATATTACCTTTGCGCCAAGCTCTTTGAACACATCGGCAGCTATTCCGGAGGCGGAGCCGTTTGCGCAATCCAGCACAACGGTCATGCCTTCAAAGCTTTCAGTTGCAGAGGATTTCAAAAACTCCTTGTATTTTTCAACGGCTCTGGGTGCTGCAAGGCAGTTGCCGACCTCGCTCCCCGTTGGCTTTTCCATCGGCTCGTTGCTCTTTATTATTGCTTCTATCCTGTCCTCAAGCTCGTCGGAAAGCTTGTAGCCGCTGCCGTCGAACCATTTTATGCCGTTATACTCCATGGTGTTGTGGGAGGCGCTTATCATTACCGCCGCATCAGCCGAGTAAAGCCGCGCAAGATAAGCCATTGCCGGCGTAGGTATTACGCCGACGTTTATAACATCGCCGCCTATTGAGCATATGCCCGCAGAGAGCGCGCAGGCGAGCATATCGCCCGATTTTCGCGTGTCCTGACCTACAAGTATGCGCGGGTTGTGAACATCGCTTGTAAGCACATATGCGCCCGCTGCGCCTATCTTCATGGCTAACTCGCAGCTAAGCTCCGCGTTCGCTATGCCCCTTACACCGTCGGTACCAAATAGTCTGCTCATTATATCCTCCTTGCCGCATAAACGTGCGCTGGGTATCATAATAAAATATGCAAAATATAAGAAGTATTATATTACATTTTTGGCAAACACGCAAATTAAGTGCATACGGCGGCGGCCAGCGGCCGCTGGTGCGGTGGTCCAGCGGCCGCTGTGCGGTCTGAGTAACAGCCGCCACTAACAACTTGATGTAGTCCAG
>SFCQ01000033.1 GCA_004558525.1 Clostridiales bacterium | reverse complement strand
GGTCATTATCAAAGACCAAAGCAGGATTGGCCGTGATGTTGTCGAAGTGGGGCTTTTGAAGCGCACCTTTGACGAGTACCATGTACGCTTTATTGCGGCGAATGACAATCTTGATACCGCCAACGGCTTTGATATAATGTCCATTTTCCGAGATGTGATAAACGAGTGGTATGTTGCCGACACCAGCCGGAAAATCAAGACCGTTTTCAAGTCGAGAATGGAAAAGGGCTTGCGCTGCTCCGGCAGTGTCAGCTATGGCTACCTTGCGTCCAAGGAGAACAAGGGCGAATGGGTAATCGACGAGGAAGCCGCCGCCGTTGTGCGCCGTATCTTCCACAGCGTTGTTGCCGGGGAGAGTATCGCCAGCATAGCAAGGGCACTCCGCGCCGAGAAAATCCCTATCCCGTCCGAGCATTGGAAGCGGATAGGCGCACCCGTCCGGGCGGCGAAGTACGCAGACCCCTACGCATGGTCAACAACAACTATCAGCTATATCCTCAAACGCCCGGAGTACACAGGGCGCAAGGTTTTAGGGAAAACCGTCTGCGAGAACTACAAGACCAAAAGCACCCGCAAGACCGCGCCGGAGGAACAGTATATTTTTGACGGGGAAATCCCCGCCATTGTGGACGAGGAAACATGGAACACCGTCCAGCGGCTTATGGGAACAAAACGCCGCGCCCCCAAGCGGCAGAACACCCCAAACCGCCTGACCGGGCTTCTCTACTGCGCCGACTGCGGCGCGAAGCTGACCCACCGCAGCAGCCTTGTGCAAGGCAAGTATCTGGACGACGCTTTTGTGTGTTCCAGCTACCGCCAGCTTACCCGCGACTGCACCATGCACTATATCCCCACCGCGAAAATGGAAGCCGCCATTCTTGCCGCAATCCAGCGCGTGAGCTGGTATGTGCGGCACAATGAAGCGGAGTTTATCGAGCGTGTGCGGAAAGCCACCGATCAGCACCAAGAAAACGCCGTCAAGGAGTACCGGCAGAAAGTGAGCAAGGCGCAGCGGCGGTATAAGGAGCTGGACGGGCTTGTAAAAAAGCTGTACGAGGGGAATGCCACAGGCAAGATACCCGATAAGCACTTTACCCGTCTGCTTGCCGAATATGACGAGGAACAGACCGGGCTGGAAGCCGCTATCGCACAATGGCAGGAAGCAATCGAGAGCTGGAACGCCGACAGGCTGAAAACAGATAAGTTTATCGAGCTTGTGAGCCGCTACACCGACTTTTCCGAATTGACAACGCCCATGCTCAACGAGTTTATCGAGAAAGTGGTTGTCCATGAGGGCGAGGGGCGCGGGAACAGCCGCCGCCAGCGGATAGATATTTACCTCAACTTCATCGGCGCGTTTGAAGTCCCCGCCCATATCGTTACCCCAATGGAAGCCGAGGAACAACGCCGCCAGCAGGAGGAACAGGCTGCAAAGGAAGCCCGTTCACAGGAGCTTGCCAAAGCGCGGGAGGAAAAGCGCAAGGCAGAGAAGCGGGAGTTTACCGCAAGGAAGAAAGCGGGCTTGCTGACCCCGGAGGAGCAGGCGGCAGACGAAGCGCGGTTAGCCCATAACCGGGCATGGCAAAAGGAATGGCGGGAGAAACGGAAAGCCGCCGAGCCGCCCAAACCCCCGAAGCCTAAATCCTTAAAGGAGCTTGCCGCGCTGCAAAAGGCCGGAGCCGACCTCACACCGGAGGAAGCAGAACGCCTTGCCGCTTACCGCGAGAGGAAGAACCGCCAGCACAAGGCATGGTATGAGCGGCAGAAAGCAGCGCAGCCGCCCAAGCCCCAGACGCTCAAAGAGCTTGCCGCCGCGCAGGACGCGGGACAGCCCCTCACGTCGGAGGAAACGGAACGCCTTGAAGCCAGCCGGAGCCGGAAGAAGAACGCCTACCAAGAACTGAAAGCCCAAGCGGAAACCGACCCCGCCGCAGCCGCCGAGCTTGCAAGACGGCGGGCTTACCACTCGGAAGCCACCAAGAAATCCCGCCAGAAGATGTACGAGGAAGCCGCAGCCGGAAATCCCGAAGCCCAAGCCCGGTATGAAAACTTCCTTGCTGCAAGGCGGGAGAACTACCACAAAAAGAAGCAGGACGAGAAAGGAGAACAAATCGCATGAGAAGATTGATTGACAACGGAAACCGCCCTATTACCCCGAAGCCCCATATCGGCCACTATGGGCGGCTGCGGAAAGCCTATCTGGAACAATACCGCCACAGCCTTTATACCGCCCTTGTAGCCAGCGAGAAGCTATACCCCCACCTTGAGGAAACAGACCGGGCGGCGCGGGATATGCTGGACTACCTCATGCCCCGCCTTGCCAGAGAAGCAGGAGCCACCGAAGCCCTCAAAGCCGCCGACCCGATGAAATGGGTAGGTTTGATGAACAACTGCAAGGCGAGAGCCGAGGAAATCGTAATGCATGAGCTAATCTATGTTTAACGGTCAAGAGCCGGAAAAATCGGAAATCTTGCGATAACAGCCGCCCCGACGATACATTCCCCGTCCGGGCGGTTTTTATCGTCAAAAACGCCGTTTTCTCCAAGTCAAGAGCCGGAGAAAACACCCGAAAAATGCCCCTATTGCGTAACAGGGGCGCAGAAAGGAGAGTTTATGAGAACAGGGCTTACCAAGCAGGAAAAGACCACCGATATTTGGTTTGACGAGAAAGACCCGCTAATCCATATCCGCACCCACAACACCGACTTAAAGAAGCGGCTTGCCGCCTACGCCGGACAGCACCCCGACCAGTGCCGCCAGACCGACGCAGACC
>SFCQ01000023.1 GCA_004558525.1 Clostridiales bacterium | reverse complement strand
GTTATGGCTGCCGTCAGGGTTGTCTTGCCGTGGTCAACGTGGCCTATCGTGCCGATGTTTACGTGCGGCTTAGTGCGCTCGAATTTTGCCTTTGCCATTGAGAAACAATCCTCCTAAAATTTTTCGGTTGTACTTTCCCGCACCTTACGGGATATGTGGAGCGGGTGATGGGAATCGAACCCACATTATCGGCTTGGGAAGCCGACGCTCTGCCACTGAGCTACACCCGCAAAGCGCAGCGCGCGCCATATTGCTTTTACAACAATACAGCACTACTATTCTAATTCAAGCGGTGTGATTTGTCAACATTGAAAACAAGGCTTAATCACTTGATTTTTTTATGTCCCGCGCCACGCATATGCCCGTTACGCTGGCCTGCATCAAGCCCCTTGTTATTCCGGCTCCGTCGCCTATGGCGTAAAGCCCGGGCACGGCTGTTTCAAAGCGCTCGTTAACATTGACCTTGCTTGAATAAAACTTTACTTCCACGCCGTACAAAAGCGTGTTGCGGCTGTAAAGGCCCGGGGCCAGCTTATCGAACGCCCTAAGCGCCTCTATTATGCTGGTAAGGTGCCTGTGCGGCAGCACGAAGGAAAGGTCGCCTGGCACAGCCGTTTTAAGCGTTGGCCTTGTGGTGGACTTTGCGAGCCTGCTCTCGTCCGTCCTCCTGCCGAGAAGAAGGTCGCCAAGGCGCTGCACCATCACGCCGCCGCCGGTGAGCATGTTGCCAAGCTGGGCTATATAGTTGCCGTAGCGTATGGGCTCGCCGAAGGGCTTTGTGAAATGCGTGCTGACGAGCATGGCGAAGTTGGTGTTCTCCGTGCGCAAGGAGGCATCGTTATAGCTGTGCCCATTAACAACGGCTATGCCGCCTTCGTAATGCTCCTCGCTGACAAGGCCGCCGGGATTCATGCAGAACGTGCGCACCTTGTTTTCAAACGTATCGGCATAGTATACAAGCTTTGCTTCATACAAAGGCTTTGTAAGATGATCCATTATGGAATTGGGCACCTCAACGCGCACGCCTATATCTACCTCGTTATTGCTCATGCCGATATTCAGCCTGTTGCCCTCATCCTGAAGCCACTGTGCGCCGCCCCTGCCGGGAGCCGCCACTACATAGCTTGCATACGCCTGCTCCTTTTTGCCCGCATGCACATAGCTTATGCCCGCGGCATGGCCGTTTTCAACAAGTATGTTGTCCGCCGTGGCGCTGCCTATGAACTCAAAGCCGGCGTATGAGCAGAGCGCATCATACATATTGCCAAGCACTACCGCGCTGTATTCGGTACCCATATGCCTTACGGGGCAGCGGACGAGGTGTATGTTGTGCCTGCTGGCCTCGTATGCTATCTCCGCCACCCTGGGGTCGTTTTTGCCATGAACGGTATCGGGCGCGCCAAAGCTGACGTATACGCCGTCTGCATAGTCTATAAGCTGCTGAGCCCGCTCCTCACCTATATATCTCGTTATGTTGCCGCCTACCTCGTAGGAAAGGCTCAGCTTGCCATCGGAAAACGCGCCCGCTCCGGCCCAGCCGCTCATTATGGCGCATGGGTTGCAGTGTACGCAGTGGCCAAGCTTCCTTGCGGGGCAGTTGCGCTCCCTTATGCCCTTGCCGCTGTCCAGCATAAGCACCTTAAGCGTGCTGTCCAGCTTAAAAAGCTCCAAAGCCGTGAATATTCCGGCCGGACCTGCGCCCACTATAATTACGTCATAATCCTTGGACATAGCATGTTTCCTCCGCTTGCAGTTCACATTATATACAGTGTGTTGGTTATAAGCACAGCTTAGACTGTTATTGGTTTAATTATTATTGCTTATACCACTCGACTATGATATACTACATCACCGGTGATGTCAAAGGTTTTTTAATCAAAAAGGCATCGGCTTTACAAAAGCAGTAAATATAATACGGAGGAAAAGCAATGAGTACCATTTCACGAGGAGTCCGCGCCCCCATAATCCGCAAGGGGGACGACATTGTTGCCATAGCTGTGGACAGTGTGCTTGCCCAGGCTGAAAAGGAAGGCTTTAGCATAAACGAAAAGGACGTCGTTTGCGTTACAGAGTCCGTCGTTGCAAGGGCGGACGGCAACTTTGCCTCCGTTGACGATATAGCGGAGGATGTCAAAGCCAAATTCCCCTCCGGCCACGTTGGCGTGGTGTTCCCGATACAGAGCCGCAACCGCTTTGCCATATGCCTTAAGGGAATAGCGAGGGGTGCGAAGAAGGTGACGGTGCAGTTTTCCTATCCGTCTGACGAGGTGGGCAACCACCTGATAGATCTTGATACGCTGGACGCGAGCGGCGTTGACCCGTGGAAGGACGTGCTTAGCCTTGATGAGTTTTACACTCACTTCGGCAAGCCCTGCCACCCGTTTACCGGAATGGACTATGTGAAGTATTACAGCGATATAATAGAGGCTGAGGGGGCCGAGGCGGAGATGATATTTGCCAATAACGCCGCGGCGATAGTTAACTATACGCACGACGTTCTTGCCGCCGATATACACACGCGTGAGCGCACGGCAAGGATAATAAAGAAGGCCGGCGCACAAAACGTATACAAGATGAGCGACATACTTTCTTCACCCGTGAACGGTTCGGGCTACAATCCTGAATACGGGCTGCTCGGCTCCAACAGGGCGACTGACGACGACATAAAGCTGTTCCCCAAAAACGCGCAGGCGGTGGCCGAGGCTATACAGAAGCTCATGCTCGAGCGCACAGGCGTTAAGGTAGAGGCCATGGTATACGGCGACGGCGCGTTCAAGGACCCTGTAGGCAAGATATGGGAGCTTGCGGACCCCGTAGTATCCCCGGGCTATACGGACGGACTGAACGGCCTGCCCAACGAGCTTAAGCTGAAATACCTTGCGGATAACGATCTTAAGCACCTCAGCGGCAAGGCGCTTGAGGACGCCGTTGTTGAAGCCATACGCAGCAAGAGCAGGGAGGACAACAAGCGCGTTATGGCCTCAATGGGCACCACGCCGAGGCGGCTGACCGACCTTATAGGCTCGCTTTGCGACCTGACAAGCGGCTCCGGTGACAAGGGTACGCCGATAATACTCGTGCAGGGCTACTTCAGCAACTATGCCGACTGAGAATATAAAGCTTGCAATATAAGCAGAACCGCTTAACGAAGCTTCCGTGATAAACAAAAGCTGCCAGCCCACCGGCAAAGTACAATGCCGGCGGGCAAGTTTTTTGTAAAGCTAAAAGGGAAAATACAGCTCAAACAGGAGCTAAATGAAACGATGCAGGTGCTTAGGAATGTTATAGCGAGGTTGCTTTGTATCGCTCCGCTATGATTAAGCCTGCTGTGTCCCTGAGTGTCACGACCGAGGCGCCCGTACCGGAGGAAAGGAAGGAGCCTGTTGCGGCCAATTTTGTCCTTAGTGCGCATCGCAACGTATGAACACCTACAGGCCTTCATACGTTGCGGGGTTTGCATAAGCGAGAGGCAAACCCCATAAGAGAGTGTCAAAAAAGTGGCTATTCGCCACTTTTTCGAGTTTTCACGGGTTTTGCCTCTCGCATTAGCTCCCGGGCGGCAAAAGCAGCAAGGTACGAAAACCTAAAGGTTTTCATCCGTTCTGACGTGCATGCCGTCAGAGCCGGAATAAAGCTTAAGGGGCAGCCGCCCCTTAACAACCTCAGAGTTTACCTACAGGCTGAGCCATAATAGATGCTTTTTGTGCTTCCTAATCGTCCAGCTCCTTATCCTGCTTTACGATGCTGCCTGTTAGGGCGTCTATTTCGTACTCATATTCGAAGCCGCCGCATTTGAAAGCTATTTCGTATACCATGCGGCCGTCCTCCCTATCCAGCTCACATTCATAGTCGCTTATGCTGCCTGTGTCTACCCCGGCATGCGATAGGGCTATGCTCTTTGCCTTTGCTTCGCCTATGTAGCTGCTTTTGTCTGTGGGAGCGCTGTTTTGGCCGTTATTCTCGGGCTTCTCGTTCTTCTGCGCCCCTGCCGTATCGTTATCGTTAGCTTTTACAGCTTCGCCTTCGTATTTGATCACTTCTCCGGTTAGTGCGTCTATATCGTATTCAAATTCCCGGCCGTTCCAGTCGAACTCAATCTCATATACCATGGTTCCGTGCTCGTAGTCCATCTCAAACTCATAGCCGCGGATATCATCTTCATTTACACCTGCGTGGGCAAGCGCAATCTCCTTTGCCTTTGCCTCGCCTATGTAGGCGCTGTCGCTTGCCGCGCCCTCGGCGGTAACGTTGGCTATGCTCTTGCCTCCGGATTCGCCTATGAGGTTCAGCTCGTTCACGCTGAGTCCTGCAAGCTCATCAAAGGTGTGTATGGGGTTGTTTTCCACTATCTGCTTAATCAGCTGGGCCTTGCCCTCTGTTATGCCGTATTGCTCCGCAAGGCTCTTGACCTCGGGGTCGCCGCTCATGGTCTGGCTAAGCACCGCGCCCGAAAAGCTGCTTGTATCCAGCATGCCCTTTACCTCGGCGCTCAGCCTGCTTTTAAGCTCCGCTCCTTTTACGGGGTCGTTGCTGTCCACGCTTATGAGTATGGAATTTGCCATTTCGGATATATAGCCCTCCCGCAGCATGGAGCCTATCAGCGCGTTTACAGCCACGTTGAGGTCGCTGCCCTTCAGCTTCATGTCGCCTATGACCTTTGCGCCGTCCTCGTTTTTAGGCGTTACGGATATCACCTGCTCCTTTTTGTTCACGCCCAGCTCTATGCTGGGGTTCACGTCCAGCGCTACGGTAGAAGCCACGCTGTAGTTTGCGCGGTATACCGCGCCCGCCGTTACCGCTAACACCAGCGCTGCTGCTGCCGCCATAACGCTCCTGAGTATTCTATGACCCTTTTTGTTTGTCCTGCTTTCCATTGTTATTACAATTCCCTTCTGTTTTTCACATTTTTCCTTTACGGTATCAAGGTTATTCGGGGCGGCGCCCTCAAATGCGCGCCTTATGCGTTCTTCCGTCTGCCTGTTGCTCATTTCAAGTGCCCTCCCATAAGTCAAAGTTTTGCTTTGAGCTTTTTCAGCGCCCTGCTGTATTTTGAAAGTACCGTAGCCAGGGGCAGCTCCATAAGCGCCGCTGTTTCCCTGTGCTTCATGCCGCCCACGGCGTGCAGCAGCACTATCTGCCGCTCGCTGTCGCTTAGCGCCTTCATGCATTGCTCCAGCACGATCTTATCCTCCGGCGAGGCGGCTGCAGACTCTATGTACCTGTCCCAATCCTCCTCCGGAACGTCCGCCCGTTTTTTCCTTTCCCTGAGCTTTTCCATGCACAGGTTGCGGGTTATTGTCATGAGCCATGCCATAGGCTTGCCCTGCGGCCTGTAGCTTCCCGCGCCGAAGTAGGCCCTGACGAAGCAATCCTGGGCCGCGTCCTCCGCATCGTGGGCATTCTTCAGCAAGGAAAGTGCGAAGGCGTATACCGGCGGGTTGGCGATCCTATAAAGCGGCTCCATGGCCTCCGCTTTTCCCTTCGCCAGCTCCAGTATGCAGCTTTCCAGCTCCTTACGGCTATCCTGCCGGTATTCGACTGCCGCAGTAAGGCATATCAGCATATTTTTGCGCTCCTTTCATATGGTAAACGGACGAGAGGGCAGGTTTATTGCATTGAGCAATAAATTATTTTAGTTATAAAGCACGGCTTTTCTTATATTACATTGACGCCGTCCTGCAAGGCAAATAATACATTGCTGCCGCTCCCCTTGACAAGCGCGGAGCCGAAGCGCGTACTGTGGACGATGCGGCGAGTCGTAAGCCAGGCGAGAGGCAAAACCCGTGAAAATTCGAAAAAGTGGCGCTCAGCCACTTTTTTGGCACTCTAAGGCCGATGAAGCGCACCGGCCTTTCAAATTTAAGATAGATCAGCTTGCCTTTGCGGCGGCTTGTTCCAAAACGCAGCGTTCCAAACCCATACCGCTTAGCCTGTCGCTTCGTCAGGCTACAGCATTCCAAGCCCGATTATTTCCGGCCTTATTATAATATGTTTGCCATCAAAAAGAATATAACCCTTATCCTGAAAGCTGCCCATTATGCGGCTTATGCTGCTCCTGCCTGCCGATATCATCTGCGCAAAGTCGTCGTGGGTAAATATATACGGTATAATTATTCCCTCTGACGTTTCCTTGCCGATTTGTACGCACAACCTGCAAAGCAGATTCCTGAAACGCTGTTCAGTGCTGTTGAAGGAAAGGTCATATATCTGCGCCATGGCGATGCGCAGCTTATACGCGAGCATATACGACATACTTCTGTACAATGATGGTTTAGCGTTCAGAATAGCGTTGAATTCGTCAGCCGTCATTCTTATTAGGCACACGTCGGTGTGAGCCTGGCTCGTAACATAGCTGGTGTCGTTATTGAACAACGTTACTTCGTTGAACGTGTTTCCCTGCGCAAGCAGAAATATAGTCCTTGTGACGCCATTGGGGGAGTGCAGGTATTGCTTAACGCAGCCATCTTGAACAAGATATATATAATCAGCAGCATTACCGCTGAGCTCAATAAACTGCTTTCGCTCAAAATAAGCCCGTGTTCCGGCATGAGCAAACGCCGTACACAGCTCGGTACGGTATTTGTCATAAATGTGCCTTTGCGTAAAAAGGCTTGTTATTTCTATTGCCGCATTGCTTTCCATATTTGTGCAGACCCATCTTCCTGCATGCTATATACTATATACTGTATACTACCATTTTTATATTTTATACTGGGCATACTCATTTTTCAATATAAATAATAGCTAAAATGTGCTCCAGAGCACAGAAAAATGGCTTTTGAGGCGCTAATATGTCAATAATAACTAATCATAGGCTCTAATAATTATCAATTTATCAATTGAAGGGAGGAATTATTATCACATGAGTTGTTGGATTCAAACAAAAAGCTGGCCCGAAGTAAAAGAGGCCATCACCGAAGCAAAGGGCGTTGCCATAATACCCGTTGGCAGCGTTGAGCAGCACAGCACGCACCTTCCCGTGGGTACGGATTCCTACGTAGCCATAACCCTTGCGGAATGTGCGGCGGAAAAGACTAACGTTCTCGTTACTCCCCCGTTGTGGTTTGGTTGGAGCCCGCATCACATGGTGCGCCCTGGCACAATCACCATACGCCCAGAGCCCCTTATCGACCTCACATATGATATAATGGCCTCTTTGAAGGCACACGGTCTTGATAAGATAATCCTGATCAACGGTCATCGCATAGTAAACGTGGTTTGGATGCAGATTGCCGCTGAGAGGGCGCAGCGCGAGCTGGGCGTTACCGTAAAAATATTCGACCCCGCTTATATGTCCAAGGATATAGTACGCGAGCTTGGTTTTGGTCCGGTTGGCCACGCAGAAGAGGTAGAAACCTCACACATGCTTTACAAGTTCCCTGAATATGTCCACCTTGAAAAAGCGCAGGACAACCCCATAAAGGAGCAAAACCTCTATTCCGTAGATCCCTGTTACACCCACGATACGCTTTGCTATGTTCCCAGTTCTTATGAGCATGCCCTTAAGAACGCAGAAATAGCCGGCGGAACTACAGGCGAGCCCACTAAGTCCGATGCTGAAAAGGGCCGCATTTACCATGACCATCTGGTAAATAACCTTGTGGAAGTAATACGCAGTCTGCAAAAATAAACTTCACTTTATTAAATAAATCAACGGAAAGGAGCTTTGCATCATGAAGAAAAGCCACAATAAGGGTACGCTGTGGTTCTACATAATACTGGTAGTAAGCGTGCTTATGGTAAATCCTCCGATACTTCCTGTCGTAAACGATTTTTGCAAGTCGCATCCTCTTACTGGAGGATGGCCAACTCTGTTCCTCTGGCTTGAGTTTTGGTATTTAATAATGATAATTGACTTTCTGGTGGCAGCCATTCGCCTCAAAGCATGGGACTGCTCCAAGTACGATCCCGATATCAAACCGGGCAAGCGCCCTAAACTTGGGAGGTAAATAGAGATGAATACCGGTATGATAATCCTCATAGTATATGTACTTGCACTCTTGGCCCTTGCTTTCTACGCATGGAAGCGGGATAAGAAGAACATCAAGGACTTTGCTACCGGCGGCGGCCTTGGCATATTTGTATTGACGCTCACCTTCAGCGCCACTTATCATAGCGCATATGCCTTCATGGGCGCGGGCGGATTCGTATTCAAGAATGGTATTGGCTGGTGGGTCAACGGCCTGTGGACGGTGCTGCCTGGCGTACTGTTCTGGGTATGGGGCCGCAGATTCTGGTTCCTTGGCAAAAAATATAACTACTGCTCCGTAGCCGACTATGCTTCGGACGTTTATCAGTCCCACACCGTAGGCATACTTGTCACTATAATAACCATGGTATTCACCATCCCCTATGTAGCCATGCAGGCTATAGGCTGCAGCTACATATTCACCACCATGAGCGGCGGTACGCTCAGCTATACCGTAGGCGCGCTGATATTCATGATACTAATGATCATCCTCGTATGGATGGGAGGAATGAAGGGCGTTGCCATAACCGACGCCGCGCAAGGCGTGTTCATGTGGATAGGTCTGGTCTTTGGCTCGCTGTGGATAGTACGCAACAACTTCCCCTCGGTAGCCGCCGCCTTTGAAGCTGCCTTTGCAAATAATCCTGAGCTGTTTACGCTGCCCGGTCCCAACGGTGTATGTACCATGCAGGATTGGCTTTCTCGCTGGATAGTGATAACCTTCGGTATGATGATGTTCCCGCATATAACGCTGCGTTTCTTTGCCGGAAAGAACCTTCGGGTCCTCAAGTGGTCCGCGGTTTTCTCATCGATATATCTTACCTCTATCTACATATTCACTCCGGCCGTAAGCCTTGCAGGTACTGTGCTTATGCCTGATATAGCGGTTGCCGATACGATATTCCCCGAACTGCTTCTTAAGTACACCCCCATAGTATTTGCTTCGCTGATAATATCAGGCGCTTTGGCTGCGGCAATGTCTACAGGAGACTCTCAGCTGCATGCCGTCAGCGCGCTTATCTCTACCGATGTGTACAAGAAGTACATAAACAAGAATGCAGACGAAGCGAAGCAGTACAAGGTGGCAAAGATATGCGTATTGATATTTGGTGTTATTTCCATAATCTTTGCTCTGCTAAAGCCCGCCATGCTCAGCGACATACTGACGCTGTCCAATGCCGGCGTAGGAGCTTTGGTTCCAACCGTTATAGGCGGCTTATACTGGAAGCGCTCTACTAAGGCTGCCGCGATAAGCAGCATAATCGCAGGCGAGGCGATAATGGTACTCTTTACTTTCATATTGAAGGTTTCACCTCTCGGCTTCGGTGCTGGCCTTTGGAGCATGTTCGTATCATTGGTGGTATTTGTAACGGTATCGCTCTTAACCAAGCCCAGCGAGCATGTTTCTGAGGTGGTTGACTCCATCAACAAATACTTTGCCGTTGTGAAGTAATATGCAAATGCCTTTGGCAGGGATATGAAGCGACTCCCAAAGCTAAGGCAGTAAAGAGACTAAGTCATCGAAAGGGCTTGCTGCCTGTGAAGAACAGGCGGCGAGCTCTTTAGCTTTGCTTAAAACCCGGCATGAGCGGCCTTCCTCTGCTTCCGGCATATATATGCCCGCCGGACAGCTGTATTCTGCAGTCTGTCAAAAAAGTGGCGACCAGCCACTTTTTTGAGTTTTTTCAGGCTTCGCCTCTCGCATTCGCTCCCATGCGGCATACTTGAGCGCTTTGAGCATGCGGTTAAAAGAAAAGCATCCGTACCAAAACGACACGGATGCAAAGCTGTTTTATACGCACTGCCCTTTCGCCATGGGCTTTTTTGCCGGAGAATACGCCGGATATATGCACGGGCTTCGTCGCGGCGCGCCTGCAATACAGCGTCCAGCGAGCCGCCATGCAGACGGAAAAGCTGTGTTAGCGGTAAGCCCGTATCACGCCGCAAGCTATGCGCCCTCCCGCGTCGCCCGCGGGTTGAGTTTTGAAGTCATCGCGCCGGTCGTGAACGATGACCGTCTTTCCAATGACTTCTTTTGGCGTAAACCGCTCTGTATAGAAGCCTTGCCACGCATAGCCGCGATTGCCAAACAGCGGCGGCATATCCCCTGCGTGTGCAGGATGAGGACAATTATCCGGATTATAATGCCCGCCTGCATCGGAGAAATTGCCCGAACAGCCGCCTCCGGCATGAATGTGGATGGCATAGACGTTTGGCGCGCAAGGCGCGGAGTCATACGGAAGCCCCCAAAGCTCCGCAAGCACTATGGCTCCGTTTCGATAGGGATAGAAGCTCATCGTCCCATGCAGCTTCGGATGCTCCGCACCGCCCTTAATACTGGCGCGGGCAGCAGGGCGCGCACTCATGGCGGATATAACGGATATATTTTTTAAGCGTTCAAGCATAACAATTCCCTCCTTTCACTTCTATAATACTATGCGTGGCGCGGCGAAACGGTCAAAAGGGAGGTATACAATGGCAGGCAGGCCCGCTCCGGACATACCGCCGTTATGGAAAAGGGCGCGGGGTATATTGCCCCTGCTGCATATTGCACCTCCGGCTTATATCAAAGCTTACCATGCAGGGTATTTCATAGGGCCTGTATGCTCTTTTCACTTATGCCTTCTTCTTACCGTTGGAGTCTTTTTATCCGCCCCTGCCGCTCGCTGCAGAGCTGCGCCTCCGCACCGGCCAAGGCTCTGAATATACTTAGACGGGCATTTGTAACTAATGAAACTTAAACAGCCGAACGCGTAAAACCGCGTCCGGCTGTAAAATCCTATGATATCCTGGGATTGACACGCCTTTTCCCAATCCGTTCAAGCTGGAGCGGAGAGGGAGGGGCTTTTGTGCCTTATAGCTCAGGCCTGGGCCTCGGCAGGCTTTTCCTCGTTCTTTTTGCGCCTTTTACCCTGGATACCCTTCCACGCGTGCATCACCAGAGCCATAGCTATGACGCCGTAGGAGATGAACACACGGAAGTACTCGCCTATAGCCGCATCGCCAAAGAGGTTCTTGCCGGCGGAAGGGGCCAGTATGAACAGCAGATGGAACAGTATGCAGCCCAGCAGCGCCTGGCTGTTGTTGGCCTTGCGTATGGACGCGCCGCCAACCAATATGGCCGCGCCGGCGTACAGGCCCACCTGCTCGTGCGCGCCGTAGGTCTGGAAAGAACCCATGTTCTGCACGAAGATGAGCTGCCCCCAGCCTGCCAGCACCGTGGATATCATTATGGCTATCACTCGCACCCGGTTCACGTTTATGCCGGAGGCGTTGGCAACGGTACGGTTCTGGCCAACAGCACGGAATTGCTGCCCCAATCTGGTTTTCATAAGGGTGGTGTTGAACAGGCACAGCAGCCCTATCACTATGAAGGTGAACATGGGCACGTTTACCATGGATAACAGATTCGCCACAGCGGGTATCTGATACAGCAGCACGGCGGCCACGCTGCCCGCCACAGCAACGATGACGGACTTCTTGTTTGCCTTCTTAAGCAGCAGCATCACCACGGCTATCAGTACTATCGCCGCGCACACCACGTACAGAGCCTTATCGAAGGGCAGCTTCCAAATGTTGTCCAAGGCATACTTGAAGCCCCTGTCGGTGGAAAGATCGATGGTGTTGGCAACGCCGGTGGAGCCCTTTATCACCAGACCCGGAGCGTTTAGGGGTATCAGGTTGCCGAAGATGAACAGGAACAGCAGCTGGTACAAACCGTTTGCAAAGTAGCCCAGTATCAGGCCGCCTATCATTTCCTGACCCTTCATCTTGTTCATTAGCTTGCCTATGAGGTAGCCGAAGAACGCCGCTATGGGCACCGTCATCAGCATTGCCGCAAGGAAGCCAGGCAGGCCGCTTACGCCCCATTCCATCGTCCACAGGGCGGATATCTGGGCCGCCATGGCGCCTATGGTTATGGCAAAATTTATTCCCATGCCCGCTACTATGGGCAGTATCAGAGCCAGAACTATGAAGGCGTTGCGGCTCATACGGCCAAACAGCTCGTACATTACATATGGAACGGTCTGGCCCGAGAATGCAAGGCAGATTACGCACAGCGCCACGAACATTATGGTGACGGCATTATCGCGCAGTATCGCGCGGGCTTCTATATTCTTGAGCTCAGGTTTCTTAAGCACGCGAAGCACCTCCAGACTTGGTCAGCGCATACAGTATGATGCCGTTAGAAATCAGTATGCGCAGTGTCTCCGAAATGGTTGAGCCGGGCACAAGCACGTTCGCCACAGGCATGCCCAGAGTCAGCACGCCCTGGAAGAGGAAGGTGCCTATTATGACGTGGCTGATCCTGCAGCGGCTGGTGGAGGCGCCGCCTATGAGTATTGCCGAAGCGGCAATGAAGCCCATCTGGCGGGGAGCGGTGTACAGCTGCATAAAACCGTAGCTCTGCGAGTACACCAGTATACCTACCGCGCCAAGTACCGTGGAAAGCACGGTGCCTATTATGCGCATCTTGTTCACGTTGAGGCCGGCTGCCTCGGCGAAGCGGGCGTTGTTGCCCACGGCTATCATTGCCACGCCGGTCTTGCTGCGGGAAAACAGCCATACTATCAGGCAGCACAGCGCCACAAACAGCAATAGACCCGTGGGCACCGTAAAGCCTCCTATATCAATAGAGAGGAAGTCATCGAGTATGTGCCTGAAGTTGGTGGAATCCAAGCCTATGGTGTTGCGCAGGCCTGTACCAAGAGGCCAGCGCAGCTTTAGCGACCTGAAGGGCAGCACCAGCCACGCTATGCACATGAGGGAAACCACGGAGAAGCCCACATAGGTAGTAACGGACATCTCCTCGCCCTTGAGCTTGTTGAGCAGCAGCGCGTAAAGGTAGCCGCACACAGCCGCCAGCACGGAGCCTACGGCCAGCGCCAAGGCAAAGCCGCCCCACCCGGGCACTCCCAACTCTATGGTCAGCAGGCCGCCTATTAGCCCCGCAACCAGGCCTATGGGCAGGCCCAGATTCAGGCTTATGCCGCACTGAATGCCGGGCACCATGGCCAGCACCATTACGGCGTTCATGCCGGTGCGCACTATGGTGTTGCTCATCAGGCTGGGCAGGGACAGGCCGCACCACAGCGTCATGAAGCACAGCAGTATGAAGAACAGGCCTATTATTACCCTCGGTATGCCCAGTTTGTCCACCAGCCACTCGTTGAACAGCAGCAGCACTGCCAGCACTACGAGGGCTATGGCGGTGTAGAGTATGTCGGCAGCGTGGCGGATAAGGTAGCCGGCAAAGCTTTCTTTGGCTCCGCTCTGCTCAACGCAGCGGTCATACTGGGTGTCAAAGGTATCGCCCACCTGGTACACCACATCCTTGACGGTCGTCTTAAGTGTGCCTATGGACTCCTCATCCAGCACAGGGTATATCTTCTGTATGGCGGCGCCCACCGCAAGGTAAGCCTGATCTGCCTCGGCCTGTGCCTGCACCATTTCGGCGGTAGGCACGAAACCGGACATATCCACCTCCACGGTATCGTTCTCAGGTATCTCCATACCGGCGTCCAGCATCTGCTGATGCTTGGCCTCCAGGGCCGCCTCGGCCTCCGCGTAGTGGGCCTCTATGTAAATGGCCCGGGCTGCGGAATCCAGCTCATCGTATGTCTTGAGCGCCTTGGCATAGGCTTCAGTGGCGGCGGTCAGCTCGGCGGTATCTATGCCGGTAATGTCTACCTCGCTGTTGGAGTAGCGGGCCCTGACCTCTTCCTCGGCCTTTTCCACGGCCTCGCGTATCTCGCTCATGCCGCCGCCGGCGTTCTTTACCCGCTGCTGCGCCTCCTTCTTGGCTATGTCAACGTAGCTTTCCACCACGCTGCTGCCGGTTGCGCTCAGCACTGCGCGCAGGCGCAGATCCTCCAATATGCTTTGGCCTGCGGGGCCACCCTTCTTGGGCATATTCACGCCGCTAACTATCATCAGCACTGCTGCCGCGGCGCACAGGGTTATTGCCAGGATCCTTCTGATTCTGCTCTTTGTCATGTTATCCCGGCTCCTTTCTCTTTGTGTTCAGATGGTTTTATGCCTGACATCGCCAGGCCGAAGTCAGCGTCCGACGCCTTGGGGGACAGCACGTCCACCAGCTTGCCCTCGGACACTATGGCTATCCGGTCCGAAATGCTGCGAAGCTCCTGCAGCTCCGAGGAGACTATAACCACGGTCATGCCGTGCTCTCGGTTGAGGCGCAGCAGTGTCTCCAGCACCAGCTTCTTCGCACCTATGTCTATTCCTCGTGTAGGCTCTGAAACAAACAGGAATTTGGGGGACATGCACAACGCCCTGGCCACACATACCTTCTGCTGGTTGCCGCCGGAAAGGGTGCCTGCCCACTGGGTGGGTCCGAAGCAGCGTATGTCCAAATCCTTTATCATTTCGTTTGCGGTCTTGCGTATGGCGGCGGTATCCTTCTGGGTGAAGGGGCCGAGCCTGTGCAGGTAATCGCCCCGCACCTGCATGGCGTTGAACACTATGTTGTCCTCTATTGACTGATCCAGCAGCAGGCCCACGCTTTTGCGATCCTCGGATACCATGGCTATGCCCGCTTTAAGCGCCGCCTGGGTGTCGCCCAGCTTAAGCGGCTCTCCGAACAGCTCAACCTGGCCGGTGGCGCTGTAAAGGCTCATTATGCCGTTTGGTATGCCCAGCTTGCCCTGGCCTGCCAGGCCGCCAATGCCCAGTATTTCCCCTTCATAAACGTCCAGCGTCAGGCCGCGTACCTGCTCGCCGGGCATGTCTACCTCCAGATCCTTTATGCTCATGGCCACCTTTTCATGGGGAGCGGGGCGCTCGTCGGCCTCTACCACGGCGTCGCCCTTGCGGCCTATCATAAGCTCCGCCATTTCCACGATGGTGGTTTCGCTGGTGCGCCTGGTAGCCGCCAGCTTGCCGTCGCGCAATATGGTGATGCTGTCGGAGGCCGCCATGACCTCGTCCAGCCTGTGGGTAATAAATATGATTGCTATTCCGCTGGCAGAAATCTTCTTCATTACGGAAATCAGCTGAGTAGCCTCAGACTCCGTGAGCACCGCCGTAGGCTCGTCAAACACCAGCAGCTTTACGCCGGTCTTGTCTATCTCGCGGGCTATCTCAACGAACTGCATATAGCCTACCGGCAAACCCTGCACCTTTGTATACTCATCTATGCTCATGCCTACGCTGTCCAGCGCCTTGCGGGCGTCCCTTGCCATAGCCGGCATGTCCATGGTTTCCAGGTCCTTGCCCAGCACCCGGCTTACCAGGTTTGGGCGGGTTATTTCCCTATTCAGCTTGATATTCTCGGTAATGGTAAAGCCGGGCAGGAGCATAAACTCCTGATGCACCATGCCTATGCCCTTCTTCATGGCGTCATAGGGGGAGAGGATATTCGCCTCCTGACCGTCCAGAAATACCTGCCCCTCGAAGCCGCCGGTGCTGTGTATCACCGGCATGCCGAACAATACGTTCATCAGGGTGGATTTTCCCGCGCCGTTTTCACCCAGCAGCGCGTGTATCTCTCCCGGTTTTACGGAGAGGGAAACATCGCTGAGCACGGTGTTTTCGCCGTACTTTTTGGTGATGTTCTTCATTTCCAGAATAAAGTCGGTTTGCATTACAGTTTACCTCCTTTAAAAAAACAGGCCCGCCTAAAATGCGATTGGGCGAGCCCGCTCTGTTTTACAATCGTGGATTACTTGAGGTAATCTGCAAAGTCAACGGGGGAAAGCAGTACGGTGTAGTAGTTGTCGAAGGTGGTGCCTTCAGCGTTGGTGTAGTTGGCGACCTTGGCGCCCTCTATCTTGGAATTGAACATCTCGGCCAGCTTTGCGCCGTCGTTACGCTCGGTGATGTTGCCATCGATGTAATTCTTGGCGTACTCAACGCCGATTTCGATTATGGTCATGGCAACAGGGGAAGGCCAGGTGGAGAAGCGGCCTACAGCGTCATGCTCGGCCAGCTTGGCAGCGATCTGCTCAAGAGCTGCCTGGTCGTCGCCGCCGACCTCAAGCTCAAGGCCCAGGGTAGCGGGGAAGGCATGATAGGGGCTGGGGCAGCAGGGCTGGGGATAGTAAGCGTTGGGCTGATCCAGACAGGCAGTCTGCAGGGAAGGCTGCATACCGCAGTTGGTGGTGAAGAAGGCTACCTTCTTGCCCTCATACTTGGCCAGCTGCTGGGGAACGTCCTCCAGGATGAACTGCTGGGAAGCGGACAGGCCGGCTTCGGCAGTCGGGTCGGGAGCGGTAACGTCTACCATTTCAATTCCCAGAGCCTCGGCGTTCTTCTGGAGAAGCTCATGACGGGCAACGATAAGCTCCATAGCCATGTGGCGGGGGAAGGAGTAGTGAATGAACACCTCGATGCCCCACTTTGCGCAGGTCTCCATAATGGTGTCGCCCTGAGCGGCCTCATCGGCGTACATTACGATGTCGGAAGCCTTTGAGATGACCTCGGGGTCCTCCTGGGGAGTACCGGCGATGAGCAGTATGTCGTCGCGTCCCATTTCGCGTACCTTGTCAAAGCCGGCCTTTGCGCCGGGAACAGCCTGGCACATTACTATGGCCTTGACATCGGGATCCGAAGCGAAAGATACTATCTGGGAAACGGTGGTCTCCATCTCGGACATGAAGTTGTCGGGATAGGTGGCGGTTACGATATGCTCTGCGCCATAGGTGGCAACTGCCTTCTCAGCGGCGCGGAACTCTTCCTCGCCCTGGGAAACGGTACCGGTCAGGATGGCTATTTTCCAGTTTTCATTGGTTCCCTCAGCGGGAGTAGTTCCCTCAGCGGGAGTGGTTCCTTCAGCGGGAGTGGTTCCCTCAGCGGGAGTGGTTCCCTCAGTGGGGGTGGTTCCCTCAGGGGGAACTGTCTCGACGGGGGTGCCGCTGCAAGCTACAGCGGAAAACGCCATTGCCAGCACAAGCAGCATGCAGATGAGCTTTTTCATGGTTTTTCCTCCTACAATAGTATATTATTATATTTCAACGCTATTACCGCGATGAAACCCATAAGAAACCATAGTTTTCATATGTGAAATGACACACTATACATGAAATAATAGCATACTTAAATTTTCATTGCAAGCAAATTCTGCAAGACGCCTTCAACTGATGTCTACATCGTCAACTGATATGAACCATTAAGATTCAAAGCAACTACCGAGCACGGCAAAACGATGTGGGCCGGCACTGGTGCCGGAGCCCGTAGGGCGA
>SFCQ01000032.1 GCA_004558525.1 Clostridiales bacterium | reverse complement strand
CGTTTGCACCTGTAAGGACAAATGCAAGGCGGGCGCAGTCAATACCGTTTGCCCGGTATGCTCTGTCAATATGACCGAATGTGCAGGCAAGGAAGCCGTGCCGGAGCCGGACGATGCGCCGCCGGAGAAAGAAAAAAGCAATGCGGGCGGGCTTGTGATCTTCCTTGTCGTTACCCTGCTTGCCGGTGGCGGCGCGTTCTACTACTTTAAGATTATGAAGCCGAAGCAGGGTATCAAGGGCGACACCGACCTTGACGATTTCGATTTTGACGATTACGGCGAGGACGAGCCGGAAGCAGGCAGCGAGGAACAGGAGGACGAGGAATGAGGTTAGTCATTGCAGAGAAGCCGAGTGTAGCGGCGGCACTTGCCGCCGCCCTTGGCGTAAAGAACAAAAAGGACGGATATATGGAGGGCGGCGGCTACCTCATTTCATGGTGCGTGGGGCATTTGGTGGAGCTTGCGGAAGCCGCCGCCTATGGGGAGCAGTACAAAAAGTGGAGCTATGACAGCCTACCGATCCTGCCGCAGCCGTGGCAATATACCGTATTCAAAGACAGGCAAAAGCAGTTCAAAATCCTAAAAGACCTCATGCGCCGCAGCGACGTTTCCGAGGTTGTCAACGCCTGCGACGCAGGGCGCGAGGGCGAGCTGATTTTCCGCCTTGTCTACCATGCGGCGGGGTGCGATAAGCCCTTTTCCCGCCTTTGGATTTCCTCTATGGAGAAAAGCGCGATCAAAAAGGGCTTTGCGGAGCTGAAACCCGGCAAAGCGTATGACGCCCTCTATGCGTCCGCATTATGCCGCGCAAAAGCGGACTGGATCATCGGCATCAACGCCACCCGCCTTTTTTCTGTATTGCACGGCAAGACCCTAAACGTGGGGCGCGTTCAGACGCCGACCTTAAAGATGCTTGCAGACCGGGACGCGGCGATCACCTCTTTCAAGAAAGAAACCTACCATATCGTCCGTCTTGATGTGGGCGGCGCGGAAGCGGTAAGCGCGAGGATCTCCGACACCGCAGATGCGGAAGCCCTCAAAACGGCTTGCGAGGCTTGCAGCGGGAAGCCAACCGCATTTACGGTTACACCGCAAAGCAGACCCTTGACCTTGCACAAGCCCTTTACGAAAAGCGGCTGCTTACCTACCCGCGAACGGACAGCAATTATCTGACCGACGACATGGGCGATACGGCGGCACATATCGTCGCGCTGCTTGTCGGCAAGCTGCCCTTTATGAAAGGCGCGGCGTTTACGCCGGACATAGCCCGGACGCTTGACAGCAAAAAGGTGTCCGACCACCACGCCATTATCCCGACAATGGAGCTTGCGAAAGCAGACCTTGCCGCGCTGCCGGAAAGCGAAAGAAATATCCTCACCCTTGCCGGGGCGCGTCTGCTGTTCGCCGCCGCCGAGCCGCACATTTTTGATGCGGTAACGGCGGTGTTTTCCTGTGCCGATACCGAGTTTACGGCAAAGGGAAAGACGGTTCTTTGCGACGGGTGGAAAGAGCTTGAACGACGCTACCGGGCGACGCTGAAAGGAAAGCCCGACGCCGAGGGCGACGAGGAAAACGAGCGTATTTTAGATGTGCTGTCCTTTACCGAAGGACAGAGCTTTGATAGCCCAGCCGCAAGAGTTACGGCGCACGACACGCAGCCCCCGAAGCCGCACACGGAAGCAAGCCTGCTTTCGGCTATGGAACGCGCCGGAAGCGCGGACACCGACCCGGACGCAGAACGCAAGGGGCTTGGCACTCCCGCTACCCGTGCCGCTGTGATTGAAAAGCTGGTCAAATCCGGCTTTGTGCAGCGCAAGGGCAAACAGCTTATCCCAACCAAAAACGGCAGCAACCTTGTTTGCGTTCTGCCCGATACGCTGACCTCACCGCAGCTTACCGCCGAATGGGAAAACGCTCTGACGCAGATTGCAAGGGGCGCAGCCGAGCCGGAGGACTTCATGCGGGGCATTGAAGAAATGGCGCGGGAGCTGGTGAAAGCCTATCCGTTTCTTTCCGAAAATCAAAAAGGCCTGTTCAAAGAGGAAAAGGCGGTGATCGGCAAATGCCCCCGCTGCGGCGGGAACGTCTGCGAGGGCAGAAAAAACTATTACTGCGAAAAGAAGGACTGCGCCTTTGTCATGTGGAAAAATGACCGCTTTTTCGAGGAACGCAAAACCGCCTTTAGCCCGAAAATCGCCGCCGCGCTGCTTGCGGGCGGCAGGGCGAAGGTCAAAAAGCTGTATTCCCCGAAAACGGGTAAAACCTATGACGGAAGCATTGTATTAGCCGATACGGGCGGGAAATACGTCAACTACCGTATTGAGCTTGCGAGGGACAAAGAACTTACGCAGCAAGCATAGGAAAGGGGTACCCTTTCCGTAAAATCCCCGTTCTGACGCTACGCGCAGAATGGGGATTTTGCTTGTTGGGAAGTTTCCCAAACCCTCTGTAAAAAACGAACTGAAAGGAGCGAATGAATGAGCGAACAATTTTCTATCTTGATTGACAGCCGCAGCCGTTTTGAAACGGGCGCACCGGGCGGCTCATGGCTTTCCATGCCCGCTACACAGGAGCAGCTACACGCGGCTATGCGTAGCGTCGGTATTACCGCCGACAACCCGCAGGATTTTTTTGTGGGCGGCTTTGCAAACACCGAGGATTGCCCGTTTGACGTGCCGCTTGCCGTTATCCAAAGCGGCAGCATGGACGAACTGAACTATTTAGGCAAGCTGCTTGAAATGCAGCGTGACGAGGACAAAGCAAAGTTTGCGGCGGCGGTAACACTTGGCGAGTATGCCGGAAATCTGAAAGACCTTATCAATCTTGCACAAAACCTTGATTGCTACTGGCTTTATCCCACCGTCCAAAGCGAGGAAGATTACGGCTATTACCTTATCGACGAGCTGGACGAATTGGAACTGCCCGAAGAAGCAAAAAAGTATTTCATGTATGAGGAATACGGGCGCGACGCCGCTATCAATGACGGGGGACGCTTCACCGAGCAGGGCTATGTTTACAACAATAAAAACACCTTTTCGGAGTGGTACAACGGGCGCGATATTCCCAAAGAATACCGTATTATGAGCTACCCGCAGCCGACGCGCCTTGACCCGGAAAAGGTTGAAATGGACGCTATCGGCACAAGGCAAGCGGCGACGCTTACCACAGAGCCGCCGCAGCCGCAGCCCGTTATCCCTATCAACCTTACCGCAGAAAAGCCCGCCGAAAAGCTCAAGGAGATTACCGACCGTTTGGAGCAAGGCATTACGGAGCTGTTCGACAGCGAACGCTACAAAGAGTATCTGCGCGTCATGTCAAAGTTTCATAATTACAGCTTCAACAACACCCTCCTGATTGCCATGCAGAAGCCCGACGCTTCCCTTATCGCGGGCTTTACCGCTTGGAAAAACCAGTTTCAGCGCAACGTCAAAAAAGGCGAAAAAGGCATTAAGATTATCGCCCCGTCGCCGTTCAAAATCAAACAGGAAACGGAGAAAATCGACCCGCAGACCCAAAAGCCCGTGATCGGCAGGGACGGAAAGCCTGTCACCGAGGAAAAGGAGATCACTATACCCGCCTACAAGGTGGTGTCCGTCTTTGACGTGTCCCAAACCGAGGGAAAGGAATTGCCGGATATTGCCGTGGACGCGCTGACAGGCGATGTGGAGCAGTACAGTGATTTTTTCGCAGCCCTTGAAAAGACCTCTCCCGTCCCCATCGGCTTTGAGAAAATCGAGGGCGGCGCACACGGCTATTATCACTTGGAGGACAAGCGCATCGCGCTTGACGAGGGCATGAGCGAGCTGCAAACGCTCAAAACCGCCATTCACGAAATCGCCCACGCAAAGCTGCACGATATTGACCTGAACGCTCCCAAAGACGAGCAGCAGCCCCGCGTAGACCGCCGCACCCGCGAGGTGGAAGCGGAAAGCGTCGCCTACAC
>SFCQ01000005.1 GCA_004558525.1 Clostridiales bacterium | reverse complement strand
GTTATGGCTGCCGTCAGGGTTGTCTTGCCGTGGTCAACGTGGCCTATCGTGCCGATGTTTACGTGCGGCTTAGTGCGCTCGAATTTTGCCTTTGCCATTTTTATTTCTCCTTAGATATTTTTTGTTCTATATATTTTATTTGCCAAGTATCTTTTTAGCCACAGCCTCGCTCACCTGCTCATAATGATCGAACTGCATGGTGAACGTGCCCCTGCCCTGCGTGCGCGACCTGAGGTCCGTGGCATAGCCGAACATCTCGCTAAGCGGGCATATTGCGTCAACTACCTGGGCGTTGCCCCTGGTGTCCGTACCCTCTATGCGGCAGCGCCTTGAGGTAAGGTTGCCTATAACGTCGCCCATATATTCATCGGGCATAACGACCTCAACCTTCATAACAGGCTCAAGCAGCACGCAGTTAGCCTTTTCAAGCGCGTCCTTAAGCGCCATGGAACCGGCTATCTTATATGCCATCTCGGACGAGTCTACCTCGTGATAGCTGCCGTCAAGCAGCGTAGCCTTGAAGTCCACTACCTCGTAGCCGCCAAGCACGCCGCTCTTTGAGGCTTCCTCTATACCGGCCTTTATAGCGGGTATGTATTCCTTGGGTACCACGCCGCCGACCGTCTTATCCTCAAACACGAAGCCGCTGCCCGGCTCAAGCGGAGAGAACTCCACTACGCAGTGGCCGTACTGGCCGTGACCGCCGGTCTGACGGACATAGCGGCCCTCGCTCTTGACGGTGCGGGTAAGCGTTTCCCTGTATGCGACCTGAGGACGGCCCACCTTGCACTCCACCTTAAACTCCCGTATAAGCCTATCGACTATTATCTCAAGATGCAGCTCGCCCATGCCGCTTATTATAGTCTGACCCGTTTCCTTATCCGTAAACGTGCGGAAGGTGGGATCCTCGTCCGCAAGCTTTGAAAGGGCGATGCCCATCTTTTCCTGCCCGGCCTTTGTTTTGGGTTCTATGGCCACCTGTATAACAGGATCGGGTATCTCTATGGTCTCAAGCAGCAGCGGGTGCTTTTCATCGCAAAGCGTATCGCCCGTGCCGGTATCCTTGAGCCCGCCAAGCGCCGCAATGTCGCCCGCGTGAGCCTCCGGCACTTCGGTGCGGCTGGCGGCATGGATAAGGGTTATCTTGCCCACACGCTCGCGCTTTCCCTTTGAGGCGTTAAAAACATAGGAGTTGGATTGCAGCGTGCCGCTGTATACCCTGAAGAAAGTGAGCTTGCCCACAAACGGGTCCGCCACTATCTTAAACGCAAGCGCCGCAAACGGAGCGTCGTCGCTGCACTCGGTCTTTATTATCTCAGTCCCGTCAATGCTCCTGCCCTCAGCCGGAGGAATGTCCAAGGGAGACGGCAGGTAATCGACTATAGCGTTCAAAAGCGGCTGCACGCCCTTGTTCCTATATGACGTTCCGCATACTACGGGCACAAGATGGTTGGCTATGGTGCCCTTTCTCAGGGCGGCCATTATCTCCTCCTTGGTTATCTCTTCGCCGCCAAGGTATTTTTCCATCAAAGCCTCGTCCTCATCGGCGGCGGCTTCTATCATGGCTGTGCGGTATTCCTCGGCCTTATCAAGCATATCCTGAGGTATCTCCTCCTCGCGGATATCGTTCCCCTCATTGTCATAATATACCTCGGCCTTCATGGTGACAAGGTCTATTATGCCCCTGAAGTCAGCCTCAACGCCTATAGGAAGCTGGATAGGCACGGCGTGTGCGCCAAGCCTGTCCTTCATCATCTTTACAACGTTGTAGAAGTTCGCGCCAACTATATCCATCTTATTGATATAGGCTATGCGCGGTACCCCGTATTTTGAGGCCTGACGCCATACGGTCTCGCTCTGCGGCTCTACGCCGCCCTTTGCGCAGAATACGGCGACGGCGCCATCCAGCACGCGAAGGGAGCGCTCGACCTCCATGGTGAAGTCAACATGGCCCGGGGTATCTATTATGTTTATCCTATGCTTGCGCCAATAGGTCGTTGTGGCGGCTGAGGCTATGGTTATGCCGCGCTCCTGCTCCTGGACCATAAAGTCCATAGTCGCGGCGCCCTCGTGCACCTCGCCAACCTTGTGTATCTTACCGGTGTAGTACAATATACGCTCGGTAGTGGTTGTTTTGCCGGCATCAATGTGGGCCATTATGCCGATATTTCTTGTTCTTTCAAGCGGGGTCTCTCTTGCCACTTGCAGCCCTCCTTTCTTTTATCGCTGTTCAAGCTAACAAAAAAACTGTACCGTTTCGCAAAATCGGACCCGGCGTTATGCGCCGGATCCGGTTGCAGCGGCTTTATATTGCCATTATTACCAGCGATAGTGGGCAAAGGCCTTGTTGGCCTCGGCCATCTTGTGGGTATCTTCCTTCTTCTTGAAGGCGGAACCTGTCTGGTTGGCGGCGTCCATGATCTCGCCGGCGAGGCGCTGCATCATGGTATGTTCGCTGCGGGCGCGGGCATAGCTTACCAGCCACCTGAGGCCGAGGGTCTGGCGCCTTTCGGGCCTTATCTCGATAGGTACCTGATAGGTAGCGCCGCCGACGCGGCGGGCCTTGACTTCGAGAACGGGCATGATGTTGTTCATGGCCTGCTCAAATACTTCAAGGGGCTCACGGCCGGTCTTTTCGCGAATAATCTCAAAGGCGCCGTAGCAGGCCTTCTGAGCGGTTCCGCGCTTACCATCGAGCATGACCTGGTTGACGAGCTTCGTCACCAGCTTGCCGCCGTACATAGGGTCATCAAGAACTTCCCTCTTGGGTACAAATCCACGTCTTGGCATCTTAACTTCCCTCCTTATTTCTTGGGTCTCTTAGCGCCGTAGCGGGAACGGGCCTGCATACGCTTGGCAACGCCCGCGGTATCGAGCGCGCCGCGAATGATGTGGTAACGAACACCAGGCAGATCCTTTACGCGGCCGCCCCTTATAAGGACGACGCTGTGCTCCTGCAGGTTGTGTCCCACGCCGGGGATATAAGCGGTACCCTCAAGACCATCGGTCAGGCGGACACGCGCTATCTTACGCAGAGCGGAGTTAGGCTTTTTAGGTGTTAAGGTACGCACCGCGGTGCAAACGCCACGGCGCTGCGGGCACTGCTTGAGTATAGGAGAGTTTGACTTATAGCTCACCTGCTCGCGGCCCTTACGAACCAACTGGTTAATGGTCGGCATTGAAGAATTTCCTCCATACAAAATATAATGGTTATATATTAAGAAAATCCCTTGCAACCCCTTGAAAGGGACATTTTCCGCAACTTTGATATTGTAGCATCACCCATTCGCCTTGTCAATCGATTTTACTGATATTTTCAGTATTCAGGCGCTTTTCGGCATGCTTATATATCATTTTCGCTATTGCTTTCGCCCTCCGCGGCCACGGCGGCGGCTGCATGCGCGTCGTTTTCCTCCTCAGCAGCCATAGGCATTGCGCTGAACAGCCCATGATCAGCCGGTTTTTTTGAGAATACCAGCTTGCTTACGCCCTTTTCCGCAAAAAGCTCAAACCAGCCGTTTTGCGCCATATCGCTCAAAACGGGCGCCTGCATTATGTTTATATAGGTATCCTCAGAACAGCGCTTTATAAGGCTTCTTTTGACCAGCGTGCCGATAATCACTCCAAGCGCCACGGAAGCCGCGAATATGTAGAACGGCAGCCCGTGTGTTATTGCCATAAGCGGCTCGCTGACGCTCCTGAAGCTCATCACGGCAAGCGGTATAACGGTGAAGGCGCACACTATTATGCTCTTTATGTAGCTTATCAGCATGAAGTGCTTTTTACACTCCCTGCAGCAGCCTATCTGTATAGGCAAAAGCGTGCCGAAGCGCGGCTCCTTTTTGAGCATGCCCAATATGCCCTTCGCCCTGTTTTTCCTTGAGCCGGCATGCCCTATATCGGTGAAGGCATAATACTCCTTTTTATGCTTTTCGCCCTTGCAGAGCATACATTCTTCCCCCGCGAAAAGCTGGCTCATGCCGCCTTCTGGCAAAAGCCTTGCCATATCGTCAAGATCCTGCTTCACCCGCTCCGTCTTTTCATCGTCGGAGCAATCCACGGTGCATTTTTCGCAGTTTTGCATATTCAGCTGCGTGCAATACTTAGTCGCGTACAGCGGGCAATCGGTATTTGTATATTTCGGTTCAGTCATATTATCTCCTAACATATACCATAATGCTCAGTATACTCAAGGGCCGCCAAGACCTGAACACGGTTCCCAGCGGCCCGAAAACAGCTTATTTCAGCTTACTCCTCCGCGCTCTTCGGCTTTACCTCAACGGTGCGGTAACGCTTAAGGCCTATGCCGGCGGGTATGAGCTTGCCTATTATTACATTCTCCTTAAGGCCCACCAACGGATCGACCTTGCCCTTTATGGCGGCCTCTGTAAGCACCCTTGTGGTCTCCTGGAACGAAGCGGCGCTGAGGAACGAATCCGTGGCAAGCGCAGCCTTGGTGATACCGAGAAGCTTGCGCTTTGCAACGGCGGGCTGCATGCCCTTCATCACCATCTCCTCGTTCTCCCTTTCAAAGCGGAATATATCCACAAGCTCGCCCGGCAGCATATCGGTATCGCCCGCGTCCTCTATCTGCACCTTGCGCAGCATCTGGCGGATTATCACCTCAATGTGCTTATCGGCTATCTCAACGCCCTGCGAACGGTAAACGTCCTGAACCTCCTTGAGCATATAGGCCTGCACGCCCTTTACGCCCTTTATCTTCAGTATATCGTTCGGGTTTATGGAGCCGTCGGTCAGCTCATCGCCGGCCTCTATACTGTCGCCGCTCTTCACCTTCAGCTTTGCGCCGAAGGGTATAAGGTATTTAACGGTCTCGCCGTCGTCTCCGGTGATTATGGCTTCGCGCCTCTGGCCTTCGCTTATCTCGACCTTGCCGGCTATCTCGCTTATAACCGCAAGTCCCTTAGGCTTACGGGCTTCGAATATTTCAACTACGCGGGGAAGACCCTGAGTAATATCGGTCGCGCTCGCAACGCCGCCGGTATGGAAGTTTCGCATGGTAAGCTGCGTGCCCGGCTCGCCTATTGCCTGGGCGGCTATTATGCCGACGGCCTCGCCTATGTTGACCTCTCCGCCGGTGGCGAGGTTCGCGCCGTAGCACTTTGTGCATACGCCATGATCGCTGCGGCAGGTGAACACGCTCCTGCATTCCATGCTGGTAATGCCGGCGTCCACTATCCTGTTGCGGATATCGTAGGTTATCATGCTGTTGGCGGGGCAAAGCACCTCACCCGTTACGGGATGCAGCACCTCGTTGACGCTGTAACGGCCAAGTATACGGTCGCCAAAGCTTTCAACCACCTTGTTGCCGTCCATAATAGCTTCTATCTTCATACCCTTCGGGGTCTCTCCCCTAAGGGCGAAGCAGTCGTCCTCGCGCACGATAACATCCTGCGATACGTCAACAAGCCTCCTGGTCAGATAGCCTGAGTCTGCGGTACGCAGTGCCGTATCAGCCAGGCCCTTGCGCGCGCCGTGAGAGCTAATAAAGAACTCAAGCACGGTAAGGCCTTCGCGGAAGTTGGCGCGTATGGGAACCTCTATGATCTGGCCGGAGGGGTCAGCCATAAGTCCGCGCATACCGGCAAGCTGGCGGATCTGGTTGGTGGAACCACGGGCTCCGGAGTTTGCCATCATGAATATCGGGTTATACTGATCGAGCGAATCCATAAGGATCTTTGTTACCTTGTTGGTAGCGTCGTCCCAAATATGTATAACGTTCGAGCGCCTTTCCGAATCGCTGAGGAAACCGCTGCGGTAGAGCTTATCGATCTTTTCCACTTCCGCTTCAGCGTCCGCCAATATGCTCTTCTTCTCCTCGGGAACGGTTATATCCTGGAATCCTATGGTTATGCCGCCCTTTGTGGAATAGCGGAAGCCCATAGCCTTTATCCTGTCGAGCATCTCGCTGGTCTCTGCGGCGCCATAGCGGCGGTAGCACTTGTCGATTATCTTGCCGATGTCCTTCTTTACGACAAGCTTATCCACCTCAAGCTTGAACATATCGTCCGCTGTGTTCCTCTCAACAAAGCCAAGATCCTGCGGTATGGCGTTGTTGAATATAATCCTGCCTATGCTGGTGTCTATGACCTTTCTTATCCTCTTGCCTTCCCACTCGCGCTCTATGCGGATCTTCACCTTGGCATGCAGCGAGCATTCGCCGGTCTGGTAGGCCATTATAGCCTCGTCCTCGCTGGAGAATATCTTGCCTTCACCCTTGTCGCCATCGCGCTGGAGGGTAAGATAGTAGCAGCCAAGCACCATATCCTGCGTAGGCTCGACGACAGGCTGGCCGCTCTGCGGCTTAAGTATGTTGTTGCAGGCAAGCATGAGGAAGCGGGCCTCAGCCTGCGCCTCAACGCTCAGCGGCACATGCACGGCCATCTGGTCGCCGTCAAAGTCGGCGTTGAACGCGGTACATACCAGCGGGTGAAGCTTTATCGCGCGGCCCTCGACAAGTATCGGCTCAAAGGCCTGTATGCCCAATCTGTGCAGCGTAGGCGCGCGGTTGAGCATTACGGGGTGTTCCTTTATTACCACCTCAAGCTCGTCCCACACCTCCGTGCGCACGCGCTCCACCATTCTCTTTGCGCTCTTTATGTTGTGCGCAAGCCCGTCGTCAACAAGCTTTTTCATCACGAACGGCTTGAACAGCTCAAGCGCCATCTCCTTGGGCAGGCCGCACTGGTACATCTTAAGCTCAGGACCTACGACTATAACGCTTCGGCCTGAATAGTCTACGCGCTTGCCGAGAAGGTTCTGGCGGAAACGGCCCTGCTTGCCCCTGAGCATATCGGAAAGCGACTTGAGCGGCCTGTTGCCGGGGCCGGTAACGGGCCTGCCCCTCCTGCCGTTATCTATAAGCGCGTCCACAGCCTCCTGCAGCATACGCTTTTCGTTGCGCACTATTATGTCCGGCGCGCGCAGCTCAAGCAGCCTCTTAAGGCGGTTATTCCTGTTTATGACCCTCCTGTAAAGGTCGTTAAGGTCGCTGGTTGCGAACCTTCCGCCGTCAAGCTGCACCATAGGCCTAAGCTCGGGCGGTATCACCGGAACGGCGTCAAGTATTATCCATTCGGGCTTGTTGCCGCTCTTTATAAACGCCTCTACCACGTCGAGCCGCTTAATGGCGTTGGCGCGCTTTTGGCCGGAGGAGGAATTTATCTCCTCCTTAAGCTGCTTTTCAAGCTCCTCAAGGTTAAGGTCCTTCAAAAGCTCCTTTATGGCCTCGGCGCCCATGCCGGCCTTGAATGCCTTTGCGCCGTATTCATTCTGCGCGTCGCGGTATTCCTTATCGCTCAGCACCTGCTTATACTGAAGCGGGGTGTTGCCTGGGTCGGTTACCACAAACGCGGCGAAGTAGAGCACCTTTTCAAGATTCCTCGGGCTCATGTCCAGCAGCATCTTCATGCGGCAGGGTATGCCCTTGAAATACCATATATGAGATACCGGGGCGGCAAGCTCTATATGGCCCATGCGCTCGCGGCGGACCTTTGCCCTTGTTACCTCAACGCCGCACTTATCGCACACCACGCCCTTATAGCGCACGCGCTTATAGCGGCCGCAATGGCACTCCCAATCCTTTGTAGGCCCGAATATACGCTCGCAGAACAATCCGTCCACCTCTGGCTTTAAGGTGCGGTAGTTTATGGTCTCCGGCTTTTTAACCTCGCCGTGGGACCATTCCCTTATCTTCTCCGGAGATGCAAGGCCAATCTGTATGGCGTCAAAATTGGTCAGCTCAAACATTGCTTTCCTCTCCCTTCATCCGCGTTTCACTCATCGTCGAACTCGCTGAAGTCAGCGTCGCCGCTATCGTCGTCCTCATCCTCGTCGTCCTCGTTGAAATCGAACTCGCTGAAGCGGTCGTCGTTCTCCATCGGCACCATATCGGGCACATCTTCAAGTCCGCTCATGTTCACGTCTATAGGCGTACCGTCGTCATCGTCTATCATCTCGCCTATCTGTATCTCCTCATTGGTGTCGCTTAGCACCTTTATATCCAGGCCGAGCGACTGAAGCTCTTTTATAAGCACCTTAAAGGATTCCGGCACGCCGGGCTCGGGCACGTTCTCGCCCTTTACTATAGCCTCGTAGGTCTTTACGCGGCCCACTATATCGTCGCTCTTTACGGTAAGTATCTCCTGCAATGTGTTTGCCGCGCCGTATGCTTCAAGCGCCCAAACCTCCATCTCGCCGAAGCGCTGGCCGCCGAACTGGGCCTTGCCGCCAAGGGGCTGCTGCGTCACCAGCGAGTACGGTCCGGTAGAGCGGGCATGTATCTTGTCATCGACAAGGTGATGCAGCTTAAGGTAGTACATGTAGCCTACGGATACCCTGTTTTCAAACGGTTCGCCGGTACGTCCGTCGTAAAGCACGGTCTTGCCGTCCGGATCCTTGCCGGCCTTTACGAGCAGATCCTTTATATCCTGCTCGCTCGCGCCGTCGAAAACAGGTGTGGCTATGTGCCAGCCAAGCGTCTTTGCCGCCATGCCAAGGTGCAGCTCAAGCACCTGGCCTATATTCATTCGGCTCGGCACACCCAGCGGGTTAAGCACTATCTGCAGCGGAGTTCCATCCGGCAGGAACGGCATATCCTCCTCCGGCAGTATCCTTGAGATAACGCCCTTGTTACCGTGACGGCCGGCCATCTTGTCGCCTACGGATATCTTCCTCTTCTGCGCTATATAAACGCGCACAAGCTCGTTTACGCCGGGGGAAAGCTCGTCTTTATTCTCCCTTGTGAACACCTTTACGTCCACTATTACGCCGCCTTCGCCGTGCGGCACGCGCAGCGAGGTATCCCTGACCTCTCTTGCTTTTTCGCCGAATATGGCCCTGAGCAGCCTTTCCTCTGCGGTAAGCTCGGTCTCTCCCTTGGGCGTTACCTTGCCTACGAGTATATCGCCGGAGCGCACCTCGGCGCCTATCCTGATTATGCCGCGCTCGTCAAGGTCGCTCAGCGCGTCCTCGCCAACGTTAGGGATATCCCTTGTTATCTCCTCGCGGCCGAGCTTGGTGTCCCGCGCCTCGGTCTCATGCTCCTCTATATGTATCGATGTATAAACGTCTTCCTTTACAAGCTTTTCGCTTATAAGCACGGCGTCCTCGTAGTTATAGCCTTCCCATGTCATGAAGCCTATGAGTATGTTCCTGCCGAGCGCTATCTCGCCATGCTCGGTGCTTGCGCCATCGGCCAGCACGTCGCCCTTCTTCACCTTGTCGCCTACCTTAACAATAGGCCTCTGGTTTATGCAGGTACCCTGGTTGGAGCGCTTGAACTTGATAAGCTTGTATGTGTGGCGTATGCCGCTTTCATCCTCGGTAACCACCTTGTCGGCCGCCACATATACCACGGTAGCGTCCTCATGCGCTACTACTACTACGCCGGAATCGTGCGCGGCCTTGTATTCCATGCCGGTGCCGACAACGGGAGCCTCCGGCATGAGCAGGGGCACCGCCTGGCGCTGCATGTTGGAGCCCATCAGCGCGCGGTTAGCGTCGTCATTCTCAAGGAAGGGTATCATTGCGGTGGCAACGGATACGAGCTGCTTGGGCGAAACGTCCATATAATGCACCTCTTCCGCAGGGACCTCTATTATCTTGTCCAGCCAGCGGGCAACCACATGCTCCTTGGCGAACCAGGTCTTGCCGTCCTCCGTGGTTACGGTAGGCTCGTTTGCCTGCGCCACTATGTAATCGTCCTCTTCATCTGCGGTAAGGTAAACTATATCGTTGCTTATGGTACGGTTCTTTGAATCCACCTTCCTGTAAGGCGCCTCGATAAAGCCATACTTATTTATGCGCGCGTATGTCGAAAGCGAGTTTATAAGGCCTATATTAGGTCCTTCTGGCGTCTCTATGGGGCACATGCGGCCATAGTGCGAATAGTGAACGTCTCGCACCTCAAAGGTTGCGCGCTCGCGGTTAAGTCCTCCCGGGCCAAGCGCGCTCAAACGCCTTTTATGCGTAAGTTCGGCAAGCGGGTTCGTCTGGTCCATGAACTGCGAAAGCTGGCTGGAGCCGAAGAACTCCTTTATAGCCGCCGTTACGGGGCGTATGTTTATAAGGTTGCTCGGCATGGCCGTTTCCATATCCTGTATGCTCATGCGCTCGCGCACAACGCGCTCCAGCCTGGTCATACCTACGCGGATCTGGTTCTGCAGCAGCTCGCCCACGCTCCTTATGCGCCTGTTGCCAAGGTGGTCTATATCGTCCGTGCGGCCGATGCCGTAGTTGAGGCCGATAAGGTAGCTTATGCTGGCTATCATATCGTCGGGCAGAATATGCCTTGGTATCAGGTCGTACACATGCTGCTTAAGGTGAGCCTTAAGCGCCTCCTCATCAAGGCCCTCGCCTTCCTTAAGGAGCTGCATGAGCGTAGGATAATGCACCTTCTCGTTGAGTCCGGCCTCCTCCGGGTCGAAGGAAAGATAGCAGCTTGCGTCAACAAACATGTTGCCAAGCACCTTCAGCCTTTTATCATCAACGGTTATGAATATGCCCCTGACGCCGCTGTTCTCTATCTTAACGGCGGTCTCGCGGTCTATCTTGCTTCCGGCTTCAGCAAGTATCTCGCCGCTGTTCTGGTCTATAACGTTATCGGCGCTTATCTGGCCGGTTATGCGCGCGGCAAGGCTCAGCTTTTTATTGAACTTATAGCGGCCCACCCTTGCAAGGTCATACCTCCTGTCAAAGAACAGCGCGTTGAGCAGGCTCCTCGCGCTCTCCTCAGTAGGCGGCTCGCCCGGACGCTGGCGCTTGTATATTTCTATAAGCCCGTCCTCAACGCTTTTTGTGGTATCCTTATCAAGCGTGTTGACGAGCCTTTCCTCCTCGCCCATCAGCTCTATTATCTCGGCGTTGGTACCGTATCCCAGGGCGCGCAGCAGAGCCGTCACATACACCTTGCGCTGACGGTCTATCTTAACGTGCATGACCTCGCTTGAATCCGTCTCATACTCAAGCCATGCGCCGCGGTTGGGTATCACCTGGGCGGAGAAGAGGTTCTTGCCCAGCTTATCTATGCTATGGGTATAATATACGCCCGGGGAACGCACAAGCTGGCTGACTATTACCCTCTCCGCGCCGTTTATGATGAATGTTCCCTGCTCGGTCATAAGCGGGAAATCGCCCATGAACACGGGCTGCTCCTTCACCTCTCCGGTCTCCTTGTTGATAAGCCTGACCAGCACCTTAAGGGGCGCGCAGTAATTCACGTCCCTTTCCTTACATTCCTCTACGGAGTATTTGGGATGGTCGAAGTCGATCTTGTAATCGACAAATTCCAAAACGAGCTTTTCCGTATAATCCGTGATCGGGGAAATGTCATCAAGTACCTCCCGAAGGTCTTCGTCGACAAAACGCTGATAGGAGTTCTTCTGGACTTCTATCAGATCCGGCATGTCGAGAACTTCGTTGATACGGGAGAAACTCATGCGCTTCCTTGTGCCCATCTGCACCTCATGTACCATCGCGTTCACTCCTCTATATCACCGCATATAGCGGTGTTTATGGCCGCCGCGCCGCTTCGGCATAAGCATTTCCGCATAAGTGGGCCTGCATACCCCACAATTTGGAAATAGTACGGCACTCTCTGGGAAAATGCAGACATTTCCCACAGATTACCATGCTAACGCAGTTTAACATTGTATCAAAAGGAATAAGGCTTGTCAACAGCTGTGACAAGCCATTTTAAGAATTATACTAAAAAAGTTTGCCTTTATATGTCAAAAGAGGCCTTTTTGGGGGGTACAGGCCCGCTCCGGCTTAAGGCTGAGGGCTTTTTATTCGTTATCGCCCGCAAGCGCTATTATAGCGTCGGCAAGCACCTTTGTATCCTCGATAAGGTCGTCAATGGGAATGAACTCGTCCGGCATGTGCGCCCTGCCCGGCTCGCCCGGGCGCTCTATGCCGAATGCAACGGAGTTCTTCATATGCCTTGCGTATGTGCCGCCGCCTATCGCAAGCGGCTCAAGGCGCTTGCCGAAGCGCCCCTCATAAACATCGAGCAGCTTCTTTACAAGCTCATCGTCCGGACTTATATAGTAGCCCTCGCTCCAGCTTATGTCGGTCTGCACAAGGCCGGTATCCTTAAGGCCGAGGGTTATCCTGCGCTCAAGCTCGCCGGCCTTGCTGGATATGGGCGCGCGCACATCGAACGTGAGCCTGTGTATGCCGTCCCCGTCCCAATCAAGCACGCCCGGATTGAGCGTAAGCCGTCCGGAAGCGTCCTCATTATCTATGCCCAGCGTTTCGCCGTGGCAATCGAACTTAAGCGCGTTTGTAAGCGCCGCAACGGTAGCCGCGTCCTCGCCTTCAAGCGGAAGCTTGTCAAGCAGGGCAAGCATGGCGAGCATGGCGTTTTTCCCATGCTCGGGGGCCGAGGCGTGCGCGGCAAGGCCCTTCATTATTATCCTGGTGCTGTTTTCATCGATGGCTTCGGCGGAGCATGCAAACTCGCTGCCCTCCATAAACGCTTCCATTATAGGCACTATCCTTGAAAGCGCCATTGGCACCGTAGCCACAGCCTCGCCAGGCACCACGTTGCGCCTTGTGCCGGCCTTTATGGTTATACCGGACTTGAATTCCTTTTTATATTCGGTTCTGAATATCATCTTTTCGCTGTTGACCACGGGATATTCGGCATCGGGCGAGAAGGAGAGCGTGGGCGCCTTTGCAACCCGGTTATAGTGCTTAAGGCAGCTCATGCCGCTTTCCTCGTCGCAGCCGAGTATCAGCCTGACGCTCCTTTTAAGCGGTATTTTGCACTCCTTAACGGCCTTCATGGCGAAAAGCGCCGCATACGCCGGCCCCTTATCGTCCATAGTGCCCCTTGCGTAAAGCTTGCCGTCGTGTATCTCAGCGCCATAGGGCGGATAAGTCCAGCCGCTGCCCTCCGGCACAACGTCAAGGTGGCATATTATGCCGAGCTGCTCTTCACCTGCGGGCATATCTATCGCGCCGCAGTAGCCATCGTAATCCACGGTTTCAAAGCCAAGGCTCCTGCCGCAATCCAGCGCGGTATCAAGCGCCCTGCGTATCATCGGCCCGAAGGGCGCGCCCTCCGCAGCGGCATCGGTATCCTTAAGGCTCGCTATCTTAAGGTTTGCGCTGAGCGCGTCTATAAGCTCATTCTTATGCTCGTCTATCCATCTGTCAACAGCGCGATCCATATTGTTTGAATCCTCCTTGTTAAAGCGCTTTAGTAAAAGGAAAGCCTTTTTGCTGCCTTTGAGGATTAGGATACAGTATCTTGCCCATAATTTCAATCTTATTATTCAGAACATCTCTTTTTATATTTTCTTTTTATATTTAATAAAAAATGGTAGTATATTATCTGTATTAGCGGGCGCATGCGCGCATTGACGGAGGACCTATCGATGAATATACTAATAGCTTTGCTTCTTGGCCTTGTACAGGGACTTTGCGAGTTTTTGCCGGTATCGAGCAGCGGCCATCTTGTGCTGCTGCAAAACATATTCGGCATACAGGAGGGCGCGCTTTTCTTTGACACCATGCTGCATGCCGGCACGCTTGCGGCGGTGATAGCCGTATACTACAGGCAGCTTTGGCAGCTTATAAAAAAGCCTTTTCAAAAAAAGGTTTATATGCTGCTGATATCAACGCTCGTTACCGCCGTTATCGCGTTTATATTCAAGGATCTGTTTGATTCCGCGTTTGAAGGCCGTTTTTTGGGCGCAGGCTTCCTGCTCACGGCCGTAATACTCTACCTCAACGAAAGGCTCTCAAAGGGCAAGCGCGGCGTTGAGGAAATGAAGTATCCCGAGGCCGCAGGCATCGGCCTTATGCAGGGCGTAGCCATATTCCCGGGAATATCAAGAAGCGGCTCTACCATAGCGGGCGCAAGGTTCTTCGGCCTTTCAAAGGAGGCCGCCGCGGAGTATTCGTTCATACTGTCCATACCCGCGATACTCGGCTCGCTCGTATTGCAGATACCCGATGTTGTCAGGGAGGGGCTTGCCGGCACGAGCTGGCCGTGCGTCATAGCCGGCACGCTTGCCGCCGCTGTAAGCGGATATTTCGCGATACGGCTCATGCTCCGCCTGATAGTCAAAAAGAGCCTTAAGGGCTTTATAATATACGTTGGCGTGTTAGGCGTGCTGGTGCTGTGCGACCAGCTTATATTCAACGTGTTCTTTGCAAAGCCTTTTTGATATTATCTGCGGGGGCGGCTCATCATGCTCTATGACGGCGCGAGCATATATGCGCAATATGAAAAAACCGAGGCCGACAGCCGCGCCGAGTCGCGCAGGGAGCGGCTTATCAGGCTTGCCTACAGCCATGCCTCGGCCAGCTCTATTCCCATGCCCGAAAAGCTGATAATAGAAAAGGGCGCCTTGGGCAAGCCGACGTTTCAAAACGCGCCCTGGCTAAGGTTTTCCATAAGCCACTCCGGAGGCATATGGGCGTGCGCCTTTTGCCGGCACGACGTCGGCATAGACATAGAGGCGCATGCCGAGCGCGACTGTCCCAGCCTTGCAAGGCGTTTTTTCCAAAAGGACGAGATAGAGTATGCCGCACGCGGCGGCACAGAGGCCTTTTACGAGGTTTGGACGGCCAAGGAAAGCTACGTCAAGCTGCTCGGCACGGGCATAGACGCAGGCTTCATGCATTTCAGCGTAATAGAAAACGGCCGCATTTGCGGGGACAGGCTGTTTGTAAGATTCACCACAATACCCTCGCCCGCGGGCTACAGCTTTTGCCTGTGCCGCTGGGCTGACGAATGAGCGGGGCGCTAAACACACTTACAGCAAAAGGAGGCTTTGACTTTACAATGGATATGCGCCGTAAGGACAGGCATATAACACAGCCGGACAGGATAGTGTCGATAATTGACGGCTGCAGCGTTTGCAGGATAGCCATGCAGGACGGCGAGGGCTTATACATAGTGCCGCTGAGCTTCGGCTATGAATATTCAGGCGTGGATAACATAAAGCTGTATTTCCACAGCGCAAACGAGGGCAGGAAGCTCAGGGCCATCACGGCGCGACCTGACGTTGCGTTTGAGATGGACTGCATGGAGGGCATTACGCAAGGCGACACGGCATGCGCATATTCATGCGCCTACAAAAGCATAACGGGCACAGCCAGGGCGAGCATAGTCTGCGATACGGAAGAAAAGCAGAGGGCGCTCTCGCTTATAATGGAGCATACGGCAAAAAAGCATTTTGATTTCAACAGCGAGCAGGCGGCGCATGTCGCCATAATAAGGCTTGACGTAAAAAGCATTAGCGCAAAGGGGAGTGACTGAGTATGCAGGACTATGGTTCGATGAAACCGGGCGAGCTGAGGCAGCTGATTAGGGATAAAAGGATAACGTGCCACACCTCCGGCATGGCGGCGGGCTACGCGCAGGCCAACCTTGTTATACTGCCGAATGAATATGCGGATGACTTTATGGAGTATACAAGGCTGAATCCTGCCCCATGCCCCGTGCTTGAGGTGCTTAGGCACACGCCGTATACGCGCATTATGGCGGACGGCGCAAATATACTTACGGATATTCCCGAATACAGGGTATACAGATGCGGCAAGCTTTGCAATGTGTGCAGCGACGTAAGCGGCATATGGCAGGAGGATATGACGGGCTTTCTCATCGGCTGCAGCTTTTCCTTTGAGGAGGCGCTTATAAAAAGCGGCATAGAGATGCGCCACATAGCCATGAACAGGAACGTGCCAATGTACAAAACGAATATAATGACCGTTCCTTACGGCGCGTTTTCGGGGCCGACCGTATGCAGCATGCGGCCGATGACGATGCAGCAGGCCATGCTTGCCGCGCGCATAACGGCAGCCATGCCGAACGTACACGGCGCACCTATACACATAGGCAGCCCCGATAAGCTCGGCATAGCGGACATAATGAAGCCCGATTACGGCGCCCCCGTTGACATACGCAGCGGCGAGGTATGCGTATTCTGGCCATGCGGCGTGACCCCGCAGGCAGCCATAGAAAACGCAAAGCCGCCCCTTGTAATCACCCACAGCCCCGGGCATATGTTCATAACGGATATACTCAACAGCGAGCTTAACGGCGTATTGGAGGCACAGAAAAAGGCCAGATGATATGAGCTAAATGGCAGCCGCCCCTTAACAACCCCGGGGTTTATCGTCAGGCATAGGGCGGCTTTGTGCCGCCCTGATAGTGTCAAAAAAGCGGCTGAACGCCGCTTTTTCGAGTTTTTACGGGTTTTGCGAAAACCTTCAGGTTTTCATCCGTTCTGACGTGCATGCCGTCAGAGCCGGAATAAAGCTTAAGGGGCAGCCGCCCCTTAACAACCCCGGGGTTTATCGTCAGGCATAGGGCGGCTTTGTGCCGCCCTATGCTTAGCCATTTATATAGGCTATAACCTTTTCGGTAAGCAGCTTTGCGTAGCTTGCCGCCACGGCGGAGCTTATCACGAAGTCGGTTACTTCCAGCTCCTCCCCTGCGCCGCCGGCATGGCTCAGCATAGGCTCCGCAGCCGCTTTTACTTCCCTGGCAAAATATTTGCCAAAGCTCTTCTGCACGTCTATAAAGTGATCGTAGCTCCTGCTTATGCTTTCCTCATCTCCCTTTGGCAGCATGCTGCCCACCGCCGCCATGCAAAGCGTCTGCTTCAAGGTGCATATCATCATCAGCAGCGCAAGGTGTACCCTGCCGTACTTCTTTTTAACAGGGGCAGGTATGAGCTTTTGCTTAACGTAGTTGTTCACCATCGCCGGAGTTATGAGCTTTTCATCGCCGCTCTCTGACGCATAGTAGCCCAAATAATCGTTAAGCACTATTATCACCTGATCCATATATAGTTCAAGCGTAGGAAGCTCATCCCAATATGGCAGCCTGAGCTTATTAAGGAATTCCTCCCACTCGTGTAGCTTTGCAGCTATTTCGGCTTTTGTGTTGAGCATTGCAGGCCCTCCGCAGCGTTTATGCTTTTATTATAACCATAATCGCACCGTAAGGCCATCATAATATTGCCGGTAATAGTATATGTATGTTAGAATATATATAATTATATGTATATTTGATATGTATATTTGCGCGGACATATGCCGTGCGCCGCCCTTAAGGCATAGTATACATATTATCGGAGGTAATTGAAACAATGTGCGGAATAGTTGGATATATAGGCGGCAAGGCAGCCGCACCGCTGCTGCTGGACGGATTAAAAAAGCTTGAATACCGCGGCTATGACAGCGCCGGCATAGCCGTTGTGAACAACGGCAGCATACACGCGGCAAAGGAAAGGGGCCGCCTGAGCGCGCTGTGCTCGCTTACAGGGGACGGCAAAAGCATCTCCGGCCACCTGGGCATAGGCCACACGCGCTGGGCCACGCACGGCGAGCCTAACCACGTCAACGCACACCCGCATATATCCATAGGCGGCATGGTCGCGCTGGTACACAACGGCATAATAGAAAACTACTCCGAGCTTAAGCAGTTTCTTATTAAAAACGGCTACAGCTTCGTATCGGAGACGGACAGCGAGGTCGCCGCGCAGCTTATAGACTATTATTATAAGCGGCAGCATGACCCCGTTGAAGCCGTAAGGCTTGCGGAAAAGCGCTTTGCAGGCTCCTACGCTATGGGCATAGTATTTGCGGACAGGGAGGACGAGTTCATAGCGTTAAGGAAGGACAGCCCGCTGATAATAGGCCTTGGCGAGGGCGAAAACTTCATAGCGTCTGACGTTCCGGCGCTTTTGAAGCACACAAGAAGGATAATACGCCTTGGCGAAAGGGAGCTTGCCGTGATAAGGAAGGACGGCGTTACCATATTCGACAAGGATTCAAACACGGTAAAGCGGGAGCCCGTAATGGTAACATGGGACGCGGACAGCGCCGAAAAGGGCGGCTATGACCACTTTATGCTGAAGGAGATAATGGAGCAGCCGGACGCCGTGCGCAGGACCATAGCCCCGCGCATACAGCACGGCAGGGTTGAGCTTGGCTTAAAGCGGATAACGGAAGCCGCCATACGCTCTATCGAAAGAGTATATATCGTGGCATGCGGCTCATCATACCATGCCGGCATGGTGGCGCGCTACGCAATAGAAAAATACGCCCGCATACCGGTAACGTGCGAGCTTGCCAGCGAATTCAGGTATATCGAGCCAATGATAGGCTCAAACACGCTGGTCATAATAATCAGCCAGAGCGGCGAAACGCTGGATACGCTGTTCGCCTTGAGGGAGGCGAAAAAGCGCGGCGCGCATGTGCTGAGCATAGTTAACGTTGTAGGCTCAAGCATAGCCGCAGAAAGCGAGGACGTATTATACACCTGGGCCGGGCCCGAGATAGCCGTCGCCACGACAAAGGCATATTCCACCCAGCTCGTGCTGATGGAGCTTTTGGCCGTATACCTTGGGCGCGTGCGCGGCCATGTTGACGAAAGGCTTGAAGGGGAGCTTATATCGGCCCTGTCTGAGCTGCCTTCCATAATAGAAAAGCTGCTTGAGGATCAGGCCGGGCTTAAGGCCCTCGCCGCCGAAAGCTATATGCAGCGGGACATATTCTTTATGGGCCGCAACATAGACTATGCGCTTGCGCTTGAAGGGTCGCTGAAGCTGAAGGAGATATCCTATATACATTCCGAAGCATATGCCGCGGGCGAGCTTAAGCACGGCACGATATCGCTCATAGTGCCCGGCACGAGCGTGGTAGCGATATGCACATACGCCCCGCTTTTAGACAAGATGGTGAGCAACATAAGGGAGGTCAAGGCAAGGGGCGCAAGCGTTATAGCAATAGCTGCCGGCGAGGAGCACAGGGGCAAAACAGGCGCGAATCATGAGATAATCCTGCCTGGCTGCGCCGATATCGCCTTGCCGTGCGCATCCGTTGTGCCGCTGCAGCTATTTGCCTATTATACGGCGCTTATGAAGGGCTGCGATATAGATAAGCCGAGGAACCTTGCAAAAAGCGTTACCGTGGAATGAGCGCATTTTTTCGGATTCCTTGCAAAAACTTCAGATAGATGGTAATATACATGGGCAAAGTAAGTATCGGGAGGCGAAAATATGCCTTTTTTGAAGTTTAAGTGCGTTTCCTGCGGAAAGGTGTTTGACGAGCTTGTTAAGCTTGACAAGGTAGACGCTCTTCGCTGCCCCGATTGCGGCGGCAAGGTGCAGCGTGCCTACGAGGGCAAGTGCCTCGGCGCAAAGGGCGGCGGCTGCTCCGGCAACTGCGGCTGCTGCGCCAGCTGCCACCACGAATAAAGCGAAACGGGGAACCATATGGCATATTATGTTATAAACGGCGGAAAAAGGCTGGAGGGCAGCGTTACCATAAGCGGCGCGAAGAACGCGGCTTTGGCCATAATACCCGCGTGCATACTTGCGGGCGAAAGCTGCAGGCTCGAAAACCTGCCGCATATTGAGGACGTGCATCTGTTGGAGCAGATACTGCGCATGATGGGCGCAGAGGTTGACTTCACTGCCGACGGCGGAATGAGAATAAACCCAAAGACAATAAACAACCGCCATGTTACGTTCGATATGGTGTCGCGGCTTAGGGCGTCATACTATCTTCTCGGCGCAATGCTCGGCCGCTATGGCTATGCGGAGGTCGCGCTGCCAGGCGGCTGCTCCATAGGCCAGCGTCCCATAGACCAGCACATAAAGGGCTTCAGGGCCCTGGGCGCGGATGTGCAGATACAAAGGGGCATAATCACCGCCAAGGCTGACAGGCTCGTGGGCGCGGAGATATATCTTGACGTAGTATCCGTAGGCGCAACGATAAACATAATGCTTGCGGCCGTAGGCGCTGAGGGGCGCACGATAATATCGAACGCCGCCAAGGAGCCGCATGTTGTTGACGCGGCAAACTTTTTGAACATGATGGGCGCGCAGGTGAAGGGCGCCGGTACCGACGTTATAAGGATAAACGGCGGCAGGAAGCTGCACGGCTGCACATATCCCATAATACCGGACCAGATAGAGGCCGGAACATACATGATAGCCGCCGCCGCCACAAGGGGCGATGTTGTTATAAACAACATAATACCCACGCATCTTGAGGCTATAAGCGCCAAGCTTATGGAAAGCGGGGCGCATGTTATAGACGGGGACGACGGAAGGGAGTTCTTTATGCGCGTCAGCTGCGAGAACAGGCCAAGGGCCGTCAACATAAAAACCTTTCCCTACCCCGGATTCCCAACGGATCTTCAGCAGCCCATGATGGCCTACCTTGCAAGGGCTAAGGGCAACAGCTTTATAGTCGAAAACATATTTGAAAACCGCTTCAACCACGTTGGCGAGCTTCAGCGCATGGGCGCGAACATAATAATCAACGACCGCACAGCCATGGTGGAAGGCGTTGACAGGCTTTTCGGCGCGCCGCTTTACGCAAGCGACCTCAGGGCCGGAGCCGCGCTTATAGTGGCGGCGCTTTCTGCCGAGGGCAGGAGCGAGATACACAACATAGAATACATAGACCGCGGCTACGAATACTTTGAGCAGAAGCTCAGAGCTATCGGCGCGGATATAACAAGGGTCGAGGAATAGTTTTATAGCAAAAAGTATCAGGCGCCGGTAATGCCGGCACTCAGCCTGTCGATAAACCCCGGGGTTGTTAAGGGGCGGCTGCCCCTTAAGCTTTATTCCGGCTCTGGCGGTATGCGCGTCAGAACGGATGAAAACCCAAAGGTTTTCGTGCCTTGCGACTTTTGCCGCCCGGGAGCTGATGCGAGAGGCAAAACCCGTGAAAACTCGAAAAAGTGGCGACCAGCCACTTTTTTGACACTCTGAATGGGACGGCTTGCGCCGCCCCTGTATTCGTATCGGCTTTTTTACTCATGTTTGCCATCAGGCACGCTGTATGCATTTTGTATGCGCTCTCTCCATCTTTCGCTCTGTTCAATAACGGGTGCGGCGTCGCTTGACAGCTCGTATTTAAGATAAAGCGCGTCCTCCTCGCTCATATAGCCTGTTGCGTCCGCCCTGCCCAGCACGGTTTTTGCGATTATAGCATCTATATTTAACAGATTCAGCATCATATACAGCGCCACGAATGCCACCGCCATAGTCCTTAGCAGCCTCAGCCTGGGGGCATATAGCTTAACTATGCATATCACGGCAAACACGAGCAGCGCCGCCATGAACCATAACGACAGTATCCTCCTGACCGTAAGGCCGTAGGCTTCAATATACATATAAAGCCTGAATCCCGCGCAGAACACCAGCGCCACAGTGCATGCCATAAGCGCGCACAGGCAGGCGGCAAGCCCTTTGCTCTTTGCCGAAAACGTGTTCAGTATTATAAACACGGCTATGTTCAGGCAGCCCACCGTGCAAAGCTCGCTAAAGCCATGCACGGCGTATTCGGAGTACGTCATCCCCTCGGGCAGCCCCTTTAGGCCGGTAAGATATGTGAACTGGAACGCGGCAAAAACGGCATACAGCACCAGCAGCATCATAAGCGCAGTCACCGCCGCGGCGGACGGTATTATTCGGCTGTACGGCCGAGATTCTATCTTCGGCTTATCATAGGCCATGTAGAATATGAACGAATAAAACAGCATCGCTATTATAAACGCCGTTATTGCCCGGGCAATTACAGATTCCGCCGAATTAAGCGAGTCCTTTACATAAAAGCGCAGCGCGGCGTCGGCGTTGATTAAAAGCAGCGCGGCTACAACAACCATGGGCAGCCCTATCAAAAGGCCTATGCGCACGGAGCTTGCCCTTTTAGCGTCGCCGCCCGCCCTTGCAAGGCTGCCTATGCAGCCGAAGAAGCGGCCTATCCTGACAAATGGAGCTATGAACCAGCCCTTTACCCAGGCAAGCAGGCCATACAGCTCCCGCTCCTGCGGTATATCAAAGCTCACTATAACCGCATGCAGCATGAGCATGAGCGGAAGCGCAATGAAGTTAATTATATACAGCGTATGCTCCTTATACACAAACGGCCTTATCACGAACCATATGGACGACAGCGCTATCAGCCACGCCGGCAGGTTTTTCCTGGCCCTGTGCCAGCAGGCATAATAGAACGCCGCAAGGTAAGCCAGCCAGAACAGGCCGTAGCACAGCATGATATTTATCTTATCCCCGCCGTGCAGCAGGTTCTCATCTGAAAAAAGCACGAATGCGAACACCATGCCTATAACCGCACAGAACAGTAGCAGCCATCTCATGGCAGCCGTATATCCTGGCCTTTTGTCAACCATATCCGGCCCCGGCGCCACAGCGCCGCCTTCGTCAAAATAGCTTTTATCAAACCTCTCCATCATTTGTCCTCCACATATTCAAGTATGTCGCCCACCGTGCAGTCAAGCTTTTTGCATATCGCATCAAGGGTGGAAAAGCGCACGGCCTTGCCCTTGTTGGTCTTAAGTATGCTTAGGTTTGCCTGCGTGATGCCTATTGCGTCCGCAAGCTCACCGCTGGAAACTCCCCTTTTGGCCAGCATAACGTCAAGCTTCACCTTAATCATCGCTCTACCTCTGCTAATTCATATGGTCAGGTCGTTTTCCTGCTTGAAGGCGACCGCCCTTGCAAACACCGCCGCAAGCGTCAGCGCAAACAGTCCGCTCAGCGCCATCACCAGCGCGCATACGGCAGTCATTGCCGTGAACGAAAAAACGCACTTGCCTACAAACAGCGCCGCCGCTATCTCCGCCGCCACGCCCATTCTTACAAACGCCCTTGCGTTGCGCTCAAGGAAGGGGTCGCTTTCCACGGTGCTCAGCACCGCTATAAGCTCAAACAGTATCCACAGCGCTATCGCACCGGCAGTAAGCAAAAACGCATACAGCATAAAGCCGTCCGCCTCCATGCCGTAGCCCTCGGCAAAAAAGCGCCTGACGTCGCCGGATATCACAAGCGCCGCCATGGCGCAGGCCACGGAGAGCATAAGCAGCATCAAAAGCAGCTTTGTTATTCTTGCCAGTATCTTAAGCCTCATATCTTTTTGGCCTCCGGTATTATTGTATCGCCGCCGTCAGTTGAGAGGAGCGCACAAGCCCCAAAGAAGCGCTTACGCCCTTCTGTCAGCCGATAGCATATGCATGATAACATGGTTTTTATTGAAATTCAATATAAATTTATCGTTTTTCGATAAATTAACAGTTTGGTAACAATATTGTTCACCGCAAGTTCACCCAAATGCTTTTCGTTGCGCATAAAAAAGTTGTTATAATGAGATATAGTAAGTATACTAAGGTATATGAGATTCCAAACAGACCCCAAAAGAGGAGGCTTTTGCATGTTAGATCAGTATTTCTCCTACGCGGCGGAGACGGTATTGTATTTTGCCGTAATAATAATAGCCATAGCGGGAATGATAGCCTCGCTGAAGGTGCAAAGCACCTTCAGGAAATATTCGGACATGCCAGCGTACTGCGGGCTTTCGGCCTCTCAGGTAGCGCAGAGGCTATTGAACGAGGGCGGCAGCGACGCAACGCTGACGCCGGTTTCAGGCTCCCTTACGGACCATTTTGATCCGGCCCGCAACAGGGTCGGCCTGAGCCAGACAGTGTACAACAGCACGTCCGTTGCGGCGCTTGCGGTAGCGGCGCACGAGATAGGCCATGTCATGCAGTACAGGGACGGTTATACCCCGATAAGGATAAGGAACTCCCTGCTGCCCATAGCGCGCATAGGCTCCGCCATAGGGCCGTGGCTGGTGCTGCTCGGCATAGTGCTGAGCTGGTTCAACCTTGCAAACTTCGGCGCGTGGCTGTATCTTGGGATACTGGTGTTCCAGCTCGTTACGCTGCCCGTTGAGTTCAACGCGTCAAAACGCGGCATAGCCATGCTTACGGAGGGCGGCTACATAGCGCAGGGCCCGGAAGAGACGGCGGCAAAGAAGGTGCTCCGCGCAGCAGCCATGACCTACGTTGTGGCCGCGCTCAGCACGTTTTTCACGTTCTTAAGGCTCCTTGCAATGTCAAACAGGGCAAGGAGACGTTAACGTTCGCCTTTACGGGCTCCGGAGAGGTTTTCGTACTTTGCTACTTTTGCCGCCCGGGAGCGAATGCGAGAGGCAAAACCCGTAAAACTCAAAAAAGTGGCGTTCAGCCACTTTTTTGACAGACTGAAGGGCCGCCTTTCGGCGGCCCTTGTTTTACACAGCCTGTGGGGAGCGGTTAAGCTCTCCCGTTATTCTTTTTCCGCAGGCGGCAATGCTCGCCTCAATTTATCCTTTTGCCCGCCGAGAAGCCGTCCTTTTCATATGCCTTGCCCATTGAATTTAGCTTGGTCACAAATTCCTCGTTAGTCTCCGTGCGCTCAAGCATGGCAATAAGCTGCTCCGTAGCGTCCGCAGGGTTGCCGCTGAGGAACGTGCGCCGTATGTTGAATACGGCTTCAAGCTCCTGCTTGTTCAAAAGCAGCTCTTCCTTGCGGGTACCCGATTTGTATATGTCTATTGCCGGGAATATGCGCTTTTCGCTCAGCTTTCTGTCAAGATGTATCTCCATATTGCCGGTGCCCTTGAACTCCTCGTATACTATATCGTCCATTCTGCTGCCCGTCTCGATAAGGGCAGTGGCGATTATGGTAAGGCTGCCGCCGTTTTCTATGTTTCTCGCCGCGCCAAAGAACCTTTTCGGCTTATGCAGCGCGCCCGGATCCATGCCGCCGGAAAGGGTTTTTCCTGTCGCCGGTATGGTAAGGTTGTACGCCCTTGCCAGCCTTGTTATGGAGTCGAGCAGCACAACAACGTCCTTGCCCTGTTCAACCAGCCTCATCGCGCGCTCCTGCGTCATCTCAGCCACCCTTGTATGATGCTCGGGCAGCTCGTCAAACGTTGAGTAGAGCACCTCTCCCTTTATGGAGCGCTGCATATCCGTGACCTCCTCGGGCCTTTCGTCTATAAGCAGCACTATAAGATGCACGTCCGGATAGTTGGTCGATATCCCGTGCGCTATGTTTTTAAGCAGCGTGGTCTTACCGGATTTGGGCTGGCTTACTATCATGCCGCGCTGGCCCTTGCCTATGGGCGCGATAAGGTCAATAAGCCTTATAGCAAGGTTCTGGTCCCTGCCCAGCCCCTTTGACTCAAGCGTGAGCCTTTCGTCCGGAAATATGGGTACAAGCTCGTCAAACGGCTTCCTCTGCTGGGTCTTTTCCGGCTCCTCCCCATTTATTGCGGTTATGTACAGCAGGGCCAGAAACCTTTCGCCCTCCTTTGAAGGCCTGGTCTTGCCGGTCACCAAATCCCCTGTTTTAAGGCCAAAGCGCCTTATCTGCGCTATTGAAACATACACGTCCCTGTTGCCCGGAAGATAGTTGTCGCTCCTTAAAAAGCCGTATCCGTCCGGCAGCACCTCGAGCACGCCCTCGCAGTCTCCGCACGCGCCGTTCTCAAGCATTTCGGGTACCGCTGGGTTCGATGTGCCGTATTCCTTGTTGTAATAGCCTTCGTTCTTCGGCTGGCGGTAACCATCGTCATGCATATCCATGGGATTGGCGGAAAAGCCATCCTGCCTGTAGGGATTCTGCTGGACGTAGCCATCCTGCCTGTATGGGGGTTGCTGCATGTAGCCATCCTGCCTGTAAGGGTTCTGCTGCATGTAGCCATCCTGCCTGTATTGCGGCCTCTGCTCATAGCCCTGGTTGTATCTTGGCGCGCCGTAATTCTGCTGATAGCCCTGCCTCGGCGGCCTGCCGTTATCCTGATATGCATTGGGATTCGTATAGCGCCTGGTGTAGCCGCTGTTCTGCTGGTAGTCCTGCCTCGGCGGCTGCCTGTAAGGCTGCTGATATCTTGGCCGCTGCTCGTATGCCTGCTCACCCTGCGTCTCCGCCTGCTCGCCCTGTATGCTCTGTACAGGCTGCTCGTTTTTTGCCGCCTGCGGGTCGGCTTTAGGCTGCGCATCGGCGGCTGCCGGCTCAGCGTCATCAGTACCGGCCTTATCCGCCTCCTGCGGCTTTGCCCCGCCGTTCATTATTATATCCACCAGCTCGTTCTTACGGTATTTTGTGATGGACTTTACGCCCTGAAGCTTGGCTATCTCCCTGAGGTCGCCCAATGATTTTTCAAGTAATTGCTCTTTAGTCAAAATGCTGCTCCTTTCAAGAACGCACAAAAATAAACTTTAACGTGCTATGCTGATCGTGTATATACCAGTTCATTTATAAGTATTATGCCCATATTGTTGGAATTAAAACACGACTTGCGGCATTCGTATGCCTCATTTACCGACATATACATATTACAGTTAACCCAAGCCCGTTGTCAAGCGGCAACAAGTGAACATGTTATGTATTTTTTGTACATTTAGCGCATATATTTGTCCATAACCAAAATGCACAAAAGGAGGCATTGCATGGACAGGATCCTCACAGAAGGCTCGGCCTCGCGCATACGCACGCACAGCGTGCATATCGAAGGGCGCGAGCTTATGAGCGTAAGCGGCGTAAAGGATGTGGATTGCTTCAACGAAACTGAAATAGAGCTTGTCACGGACGTTGGCGCGCTCAGGATAGAAGGCAGCGGCCTGCACATGACAAAGCTGAGCCTGGACGACGCCCAGGTGATAGTTGAGGGCGAGATATACGCCCTTGAGTACACCGATACGCAGGAGCAGCGCGGCAGCCTGTTTTCAAGAATGTTCCGCTGATGGGCCATGTTGCTGAGGAAATACGCATATGCCTTATCTCGCTTTACGGCGGCATGCTGATAGGGCTTATTTATGATGTATCGGCCTTTATAAGGCTGCCCTTTGGCGAAGGCAGGCTCATATCGGCCGTGTTCGACGCGCTTTTTTATGTTGCGGCGGGCTGCATGGCGGCATTGATATTTCTTATAGCGGACGAGGGCAGGATACGCCTGTATTCCGTTATATGCATTTTTCTCGGCGTGCTTTTGTATTGCCGCTTCCCCATGCGGCTAATAGGCGCAAGCATAAGGCATAAGCTGAACGCCCTTATAAAGTCCAAAAAAGCGGCGTACAGGAAAAATAAGGCTTGAAATATGCTCCCGTATGCTTTATAAATATATATGGAAGGGTATACCTGCGTATCTATCCTTATCTTATTATGGAGGCGAGGGCGGCATGAGGCACAGGCTAAGGGTCACGCCAAGATTCATAGCGTTTTTGACGCTTTTATGCGTCGCTTTCGCGGCTATAGTATTTATATCGCAGAGCGCAAAGCTTAAGGAGATAGCCGCGCGCCAGGCCGAGCTGGACGAGCAATACGCTCAGCTCCAGGCGGAGGAGCAAAGGCTTGAATACATGATAGAATACGCCAAGAGCAGGGAATACCGGATACAGTATGCAAGGGAAAAGCTGGGGCTTGTATTGCCGGAGGATATAAAGTTCAACATAACGGATTAAAACAGTTATAATACAGGCTATAAAAAGTGGAGCTGCTCCACTTTTTATAACTTATATAAGTGTGTTTTATATTTGAGCCTGTCGAAGAACACGGGGTTGCTAAGGGGCGGCAGCCCAATATGTTTTTGGAGGATAATAGATGCCAAGCAAAGCAGCCGTAATAGATATCGGCAGCAACTCCATACGGTATTTGGGCAGGGGCGGCGAAAAGCGGCTCATCACCACAAGGCTTGCCGAGAGCATAGTAGAGACCGGCAGGCTTTCCGATGCCGCCATAGCGCGCAGTATAGACGCGCTCAGCTTCTTCGCTTCTCTTGCCGCGGAGGAAGGGCTTAAGCCTTACGCCTACGCAACGAGCGCCGTGCGCGATGCCGATGATGAAAGCCGCAGCAGGTTCCTGACCCTTGCCGGAGCCATAATGCCCGTGCGCGTGCTTTCCGGTGACGAGGAGGCGCGCCTTGCGCTTATAGGCGCGGGCATAGCCGATAAGGAGGATTGGGGGCTTATCGACCTTGGCGGCGGCTCATGCCAGCTCGTATCCGCCTCCTTTGCAACAAGCGCGCCTATGGGCTGCGTAAGGGCCAAGGACATATGCTCCGCATGCGGCTCAAATGAGCTTAGCTCTCTCAAGCAGGCCGTGTTTTCAAGCTGCGAAGGTCTTTTCGTATTCCCCAGAATAAGAATGGAGGATTGGATAGGCGTAGGCGGTACGATAACCACTCTTGCCGCCCTGTCGCTCGGGCTTGAGACTTACGATGCGCACGCTGTGGAAAACTCCGCCCTTACCATAGAGAGCATAGAGAGGCTCATGCGCTCCTTATTCGATATAGGCGACGAAAAGCGAAGGCAGATACCCCTGCTCGCAAAAAGGCATGATGTCATAATCCCGGGCGCGCTTGTGCTGCTTTACGCCATGCGCGGCATGGGCATAAGGACCCTCCATCCAAGCAATGCGGACGGTATGGAGGGCTACCGTAAATATATAGAAGCTGATATATAAGCCGTTTCGGCTTGTCCGGCCGCTGCTTAGATGATATAATGCCCCTATGCAGGCACGTTAACGTGCCAATAAGAAAAAGGGGTATTTTCATGAAAAAGCTAATCGCCGCCGCCTTGGCGCTCATAATGCTCGTCCCGCTCACCGGCTGCGGCCTGAGCAAGCTCACAAATAAGGGGAAGGCCGATGCCGATGCCACAGTATCGGCCGCTGCTGACAGCAAGCTTACAAGAGGCACATGGCAAAACGGCTCCTACACCAACGATTATGTCAGCTTCACCTTCACCCCACCGGAAAACTGGGTAGTATCCACCGATGAGGAGCTTGCCGATCTTATGGGAGCCGATGTGGGTGAGGCCGGAGAGGATCTAAGCGGCGTTGACATAGTGTATGACACGCTGGTTCAGGATCCGGACTCCTTTGACAATGTATTCATAATGTACGAAAACGTGAATATATTCGGCGGCGCCATAGCAAGCACCCAAGCCATAATGGATGAGATCGTTTCCCAGATGGAGGATTCAAACGACGGCACAAAGTACACCCACGTCGGCAACGCAGAATACGCCATAGGCTCCGACAAGTATCTTTGCGCCGAGTTCGATGTTGAGGTATCCGGCATAAGCTTTAAGCAATATGTGCTGCTGCACAAGCTTGGCAGGTTCATAGCCAACATAACCATAACCGACGTAACCGGCGCTTCCTTGGACTATTATCTCGGCATGTTCAGTTAAAACCGCCGCCAACACTTTTTAGGCCGCAGTCTCCACAGGATTGGACCTAAAAGCCGCAGAGGCTTCATTTCAAATAAAATCTGTGGGTATTACTTGTATACCTCCGACTATTTACATAGAGCCAATAAAACATCACCCTGCCGGAAAGGCTGCCGCCCTTCCGGCTTTTTTTCTGAGCAGTTGACAAAATTCCATCGATTTTTGCAAATTCCACTTTACAACTTTAGCGTGATAAAGTATAATGCGAGCATTAAGCATTAAACGCAAATGGAAAGGAAAGATATTTATGAGAAAAATCATTGCACTTCTGCTCCCCGCGCTGCTTGCCGCCTGCATGTTTGCCGGCTGCGCCTCCACCTCCGGCTCCGACCTGAAATACGTTCAGGACAAGGGCACCCTTATCGTCGGCATCACCGACTATGCGCCCATGGACTACAAGGACGAAAACGGCGAATGGACCGGCTTCGACGCCGAATTTGCCCGACTCTTTGCCAAGGAGCTGGACGTTGACGTGGAATTCTTCGTTCTCTCCGACTGGGGCAAGAAGTTCTACGAACTGCAAACCAATAACATCGACTGCATCTGGAACGGCATGACCATCACGGATGAGGTCACCCTGAATACCAGCTGCTCCGATCCCTACGTCACCAACGCGCAGGTCGTCGTCATGAAAGCGGACGTGGTTGCGGACTACGACAGCGTTGAAAGCCTGGCAGGTCTGACCTTCGCCGTGGAGAGCGGCTCCGCAGGTGAAGCCGCCCTCAAGGAGCTGGGCATCGACGGCTACATTGCCGTTCAGGATCAGGGCGCCGCAGTTTTGGAAGTGGCCGCAGGAACCTCAGACGCCTGCGTAATCGACATCACCATGGCAAACGCCATGACCGGCCCGGGCACCAGCTATGAAAGCCTGTCCTCCGGCATCAGCCTGACCGATGAGCAGTACGGCGTCGGCTTCCGCAAGGGCTCCGATCTGACCGCCAAGTTCAATGAAGTGATGGCCAAGCTCATGGAAGACGGCACTCTGGATGCCCTGGCCGAAAAGTACAGCCTGACTTTGGTTAAATAAGCGCTGCGCTGCGCTTCCCGCCGCAGCGCAATTCAATTTCAACATGAGGTAATCGATTATGTTCCTTACGGTGACTATGGAGCTAATGTCCGGCTTCCTGGAAACCCTGAAAATCTTTATACTTACGCTGGCTTTCTCCATCCCGCTGGGTCTTGTCATCTGCTTTGGCTCCATGAGCCGCTGGACGCCGCTGCGCGTACTGAGCAGGGGCTTTGTATGGGTCATTCGCGGCACGCCGCTGATGCTTCAGCTGATAATCATTTTCTTCGGCCCCGGCCTTATCCTCGGCCTGACCGCCATGCCCCGCATCACGGCCACACTTGTAGCCTTTTCCATCAACTACGCCTGCTATTTTTCCGAAATCTACCGTGGCGGCATTGAGTCCATCCCAAGGGGGCAGTACGAGGCCGGCCAGGTGCTGGGCATGACTAAGGGGCAGATATTCCGGAAAATCGTGCTGCTTCAGGTTATCAAGCGCATCCTCGCCCCCATGAGCAACGAGGTCATCACCCTTGTCAAAGATACCTCCCTTGCCCGCGTGATAGGCATTTACGAGGTCATTTGGTCCGGCGAGCAGTTTATCCGCAAGGGCCTGCTCTGGCCCCTTCTCTACACGGGTGTCTTTTATCTGGTTTTCAATGGCGGCCTGACGGTTCTGTTCGGCAAGCTGGAAAAGAAGCTATCCTATTTCAGGGGGTGACAGGATGCCAATCTTGCAGGTCAACAACTTAAAAAAGGGGTTTGGAAGCACCGATGTGCTCAAGGGCGTCAGTTTTTCTCTGGAGCAGGGTCAGGTGCTCTCCATAATCGGCTCCTCGGGCAGCGGCAAGACCACCCTGCTTCGCTGCCTGAACTTTCTGGAAACCCCCGATGCCGGAGAGATTCTGATAAACGGCAAGGAGCTGCTAAGCAATTCCGAAGAAGAGGTGCGCCAAAACCGGCTGCATTTCGGCCTGGTGTTTCAGGATTTCAACCTTTTCCCCCAGTATACCGTGCTGAAAAATGTCACCCTGGCCCCTTCTTTGCTGAAGCAGCATCCGGCAGATGAGATCCGCGAAAAAGCCCTTAGTCTGCTGGAGCAGGTGGGGTTGTCCCAAAAGGTTGACGCCTACCCTTGGCAGTTGTCTGGCGGGCAGCAGCAGCGGGTAGCCATTGCCCGCGCCCTGGCCCTGAATCCGGAGGTACTCTGCTTTGACGAGCCGACCTCGGCCCTTGATCCGGAGCTGACGGGTGAAGTGCTGCGGGTTATCCGCGGCCTTAAGGAGCGGAATACCACCATGATCGTGGTCACGCATGAAATGGAGTTTGCAAAATCCGTGGCGGATGTGGTAATCTATATGGCAGAAGGGGTCATTGAAGAAACCGGTACCCCCGAAGCCGTATTCGACCATCCGCGCAGCGAAAAGACCAGGGCCTTTCTGCGGGGAGCACAGGAAAGATTTTAGGAGGGAATTCCATGGAGCAGGATGTCCGGCAGAAGAAGCTGAACGACCTTTACGCCCTTATCGCGTCAATCGACCGTGCGGACGACTGCAGGGCGCTGTTTGAGGATCTGTGTACCGTTAAAGAGCTGGAAAACATGGCCGAGCGGTGCTACGCCGCCAGGCTTCTGCTGGAGGGCAACACCTACAACCAGGTAATGGCCAAGTCCGACATCTCCTCAGCTACCCTTAGCCGGATTTCCCGCTGCGTCCAGTACGGTAACGGCTATTCCCGCTTTCTGAAAACGGAATAAAAAAGCTTACATAAAAAGCACTTGGGGTCAGGCGCTCAACCTGACCCCAAGTGTCGGTCTGTCGATAACCCTGGGGTTGTTAAGGGGCGTTTCTCGGTTTTATGCTGCGCATATGCTCTTTTGCGGTTTAGGCACAGGCCGCGTTATCTGTCGCTGTCCTGCTCCTTTTCCTCTTCCCTCTGCCTGCGCCTTTTCATAACGTAGTCGTATACGAACCACGCAAGCGCGCCGCCGATAAGCGCGGCGATGAGCATCGTCTTTGTATCCGTAGCTTTGTTTCCGGCTATCAGCAGGCCCACAACGCTGCCCAGCAGTATGAACGGCGCGCTGCCGAGGCTGTTGCGCCTGTATTTGCTCAGCGGTATCTTTTCAAGCGGCCTGACGGGAACCAGCAGCGTGCAGCGGTAGCCCTCGGCCTCCATATCGCCTGCCGGATATACCTCTATTTCCTGCGTGCCCTTGTGGTTGTAACCCGATTTCGGGAACCATTTGTTGTATACCTCCTCCCACTTTTTGGCGATGGCTTCCTCGCTGCCGCCTTCACATTCAAAGTAGGCGTAGCTGCCCTCAGGCGTCTCTGTCATCTCAAAGCCCTCGGGCCTTTCCATGTCCGGCTCCACCTCGACGGCCACCCAGTAATCATAGCCCTTTGACGTGAAGTTTGTGCATATTCCGGCAATGTAGTTTTTTTCTTCGGCTGCAAAAGCCTTGAGCTGCTCCATGGTGCCGTCAGACTCAAGCTTGTTCATAAAGGCCCTTGCCTGCGCGCCCGTAGCGCCGTCCTTTGTGACTATGTGGATCCTTTTGCCTATAAAGGTTTTGGCTTCGCAGTTCATTATGTTCTGAGCGAGCTTAGGCTCCTTAGCTTTTTTCTTATCAGCTTTTCGGTTTTCCGTTTCCATCTTGGGCTTTCTCCTATGGCATTTATGTGGCTTCCTTATCAGATAGGATACCCCATACTCGATTATCAGTCAACAAAAATGCATAAAAAAACAGCCCCTCTTTTCAGAAGGGCCGGTCTCATGTTGTTTGCTCGTTTTTGAAAGGTTGCTCTCTCTTTCTGATGCTTATTATAAAGCATCGGCGGGGAAAAAGCATCACAGAAGTATTACAAAAGTCTCAAACTTCAATTATGTTTCGGTAACAATGCTTTGCATTATCGTTGCAATAATTTATCGAAATATTCGCTTATCGCCCAGCCTGCAGCCTGCCTCACCTGCTCAAAGGGGGAGTTGAGGCACGCCCTTATCTCGCCTTCGTACATGCCGTCCCTCGCCGCAAACGCTATCGCCTCCATAGTGAGCCTGCCGTTGCCCGTTATGTTGCGGCCTACTATCTCCCTTGCCGCCTTTGTGTCGCCATCGAGCAGCCTTTTTATGTCAAAGGCTCTTTTGATGGCTTCAGAAGGCTTTTGCCTTGTCAAGCGGCTGTTCTTTGGGCAAACGTTCTGACATGCCTCGCACCCAAGGAAAGTCGCCTGCTTTTTTCTCACCTCGTCCGTATATCCGTTCTCCATTATATATCGCATGCAGCGCTTTACATCAAGCCCGTTTTGGCTTATCGCGCCCATGGGGCAGGCGTTTATGCATGCCGTGCAGCCGCTTGGGCAGGCCGCCTCTTCATATATTCCGTTAATCTCTTCCTTTTTATGTATATAGTTTATATTATATATATTATTTGTATCGCTTATAACGGAAAACTCGCACGGCTGGTTTATTATAAGCGTTTCAAGCACTATCCTCGTTCCATACGGCGCAATGCTCATAAGACCGTTTTTTCCCTGATGCCCAAGCCCGTTTGCAAGCGCAAGCGCCCTTGCCGGCACAAACGCCCGCTCAACGCTGAAGCCGCTTTGCTTAAGGCTGGCTTCAAGCTTTTTCGCCGCATGGTAGGAGGCGTTGCTCGCAATATAGTACGGGCTTATCCTTTCGCTTGTTTCAAACGGCGAATATGCCCATACCAGCATCGCCACGGCAAAGGCGTCCGGATATTTTATGGATATATCATACGGCATGCCATGATCCGTGCCAAGCGTGAGCGCATGTACGCGCCAATCCTCAAGCTTGGCCAATCTTAGCATATATACGCCGGCAAAGCCCAATTCAAGCGCCGAGCTTTTTATGTAATCGTTTATCATAGTTGCATCATATCATAATCATGGCCTCAAGTATAGCAAGCAGCTTGAAAGTTAAAAAAGTAACGAGTGTTAAACACTACACTATGCGTTAATTGTGTGCTATAATATCGAAAATACAGTTTGTTTAGCGTAAAAGTATGCACGCCGCATTCTTTTCCGTCAAAATATCAAATCAAATCTGCAACAGATCCGAAAGGCAGGTGCTTTGTTTGCCAAAGTATTCCTTTAAGGGCGGCGTACACCCTCTGCATAGCCAGCATGAGGGCAAGCTGCCGACCCGAAACGCCCCAATCAGGCCGTTCGTGTCCGATTCGGTGGTCATACCCATGAGTATGCACCTTGGGGCTCCCTCCAAGCCCTGTGTGCAAAAGGGCGACCATGTCAAGGTTGGCCAGCTTATAGGCGAACCTGTCGGCGGTCTCGGGCTTCCGGTGCATGCCAGCATTTCAGGCGAGGTCACAGCCGTTGAGCCGAGGCTCACCACAGGCGCGGCGCCCGTTATGTGCGTATGCATACAGAATGACTTTGCTGACGAATGGGTGGACGGCTTAAAGGGCTACGGCAACGTGGAAACCGTTGATCCGTCCCTTATAATCCCGGCAATAAAGGCCGCCGGCATATGCGGCATGGGCGGCGCCAGCTTCCCTGCGCATGTAAAGCTCACCCTTCCGGAGGGTAAGACCTGCGACACTATAATACTCAACGGCGCGGAGTGCGAAACATTCCTTACCGCCGACTACAGGCTGATGATAGAGGAGCCGAGAAGGGTAGTTGACGGGCTAAGGGCCGAGATGCGCGCCTTGGGCGTAAAGCGCGGCGTAATAGCCATAGAGGACAACAAGATGGAGGCCGTTGAATCTATGCGCAAGGCCGCTGCCGGCCGCGAAGGGGTGGAGATAGCCGTGCTTCGCACCAAGTACCCGCAGGGCGGTGAAAAGCAGCTTATACACGCCGTTACCGGCCGCCAGGTACCAAGCGGAAAGCTTCCTATTGAGGTGCATACCATAGTCACCAACGTCGCTACCGCCGCCGCCATAGCCGATGCCGTTATAGACGGCAAGCCGCTTATAGAGCGCATAACCACGGTAACGGGCAAGGTGATAAATCCCGCTAACCTCAGGGTAAGGATAGGCACCATCGTTGCCGACATGATAGGCGAATGCGGTGGTTACAGCGAGGAAGCCGGCAAGATAGTTATGGGCGGAGGCATGACGGGCGTTTGCGCCGCCAATGCGGATCTTCCCATTGCCAAGGCCAACGGCGGCGTTGTCGTATATAATGAAAAGGACGCCAAGAGCGTTGTTGAGGAGCCATGTATCCGCTGCGCGCACTGCGTAGAGGCTTGCCCGATGGGTCTTGACCCGTATAAGCTCAAGCATCTTTGCGATGCCGGCAACCTTGAAGGCGCAAAAGCCAACCACGTTATGGACTGCATACTGTGCGGCTGCTGCTCCTATGCCTGCCCCTCAAGAAGATGGCTGACCGCGGCATTCAAGAACACTAAGGACGCAATTGCCGCCGCGGCAAGGAGGAAGTAATATGAGCCTGTATATTTCAACCGCGCCACATGTGCGCAGCCAGCAGAACACGCGCTCCTTGATGCTCGATGTTATAATCGCGCTTATGCCCGCTACCATAGCCGGCATATACTACTTTGGCGTAAACGCGGCGCTGCTGGTGGTTATATCCACATTTTCAGCGGTCCTGTTTGAGTATCTTTGGCAGAAGCTTACGCATAAGACCATAAGGGTAGGCGACCTGAGCGCGGCTGTCACCGGCCTTCTTGTTGGCCTAAACCTCCCGCCAACGGCGCCATGGTGGCTGCCCGTGATCGGCAGCGGCCTTGCGATAATACTCGTTAAGCAGCTTTTCGGCGGCATAGGCGATAACTTCGTCAATCCCGCGCTTGCCGCAAGGGGTATAATGCTTGCAAGCTGGCCCGTGCGCATGACCACGTTCATACCGTCCGACTGGAACGGCAGCGTTTTCCTTTTCAAGTCGCTTCCATTCTGGGAGCAGGCCGCTGCGGACGGTGTTACCAGCGCAACGGTGCTTAGCGGAAGCTACAACGCTACTTATCTTGACATGTTCCTTGGCAATATACCCGGCTGTATAGGCGAGGTATCGAAGGCTGCCATACTTATCGGCCTTATCTACATGCTCATGCGCAGGGTAATAACCTGGCGCATACCAGTAACGTTCCTTGCGGTGGTATTCGTGTTCTCGGCAATACTTGGCAACGACCCTGTGCAGGCCATACTGGCCGGCGGCGTCATGCTCGGCGCCGTGTTCATGGCAACGGATTATACCACCAGCCCGATGAGCTCAAAAGGCCAATTCATCTATGCTGCCGGCTGCGGCATAATAGTTGTCGTAATAAGGAACTTCTGCAACTATCCGGAAGGCGTGACCTATGGCATACTCATTATGAATATAGTCACTCCTCTTCTTGATAAATATGTTAAGCCCCGGCTTTATGGCCGCCTGAAGGAGGAAAAGGCCAATGGCTAAAAAAGAAAAGACACTTTCAAGCGTATTCTTTAACGGAATACTCAACGAAAACCCGACGCTGAGGCTTGTTCTGGGCATATGCCCCACGCTCGCTTCGACAACCAGCGCTACAAACGCCGTCGGTATGGGCGCGGCGGCAACGTTTGTGCTTGTCGGTTCAAACGTGGTCATATCCCTGCTTAGGAACATCATTCCTGATAAGATCCGTATTCCGGCGTTCGTAGTCGTTATATGTACCTTCGTTACATTGGTAGAGATGATAGTGAAAGCCTTTGTGCCTGCGCTTTACGCGAGCCTTGGCATATTCATACCGCTTATCGTCGTCAACTGCATAATACTTGCAAGGGCTGAGGCGTTTGCAAGCAAAAACGGGCCTTTGCTCAGCGCGGCGGACGGTCTTGGCATGGGCGCAGGCTTTACGCTTGCAATAACCGTTATCGGTATGGTGCGTGAGATACTCGGCAGCGGCAGCATATTCGGCATAAGCATATTCGGCGCCGGCTTTGAGCCCATGCTTCTTGCGCTCATGGCGCCCGGCGGCTTCATTGTATTCGGTCTTGTGCTTGGCATTGCCAACTACTTCACCGAAAAGGCTGCAAAGAAAAAGAGTGATGAGAAAGGAGTGATACGCGCATGAGCGGCATAGTGAAGGTGCTTCTGTTCATGGTAAACTGCGTGCTTACCAACAACTTCATATTCTCTCGTTATCTTGGCAACTGCCCATTCCTCGGCGTATCCAACAAGGTCGAAACCGCTACCGGCATGGGTCTCGCCGTCACGTTTGTAATGGCTCTTGCCTCGCTTTTCACCTATCTTATATACACTTATCTGCTCGTGCCGCTTGGGCTTGCTTACCTGAACACCATAGTGTTCATACTGGTAATAGCCAGCCTGGTGCAGATAGTTGAAATGTTCATCAAAAAGAGCAGCCCGTCGCTTTATAAGGCGCTCGGCATATATCTGCCGCTTATAACCACCAACTGCGCGGTTTTGGGCGTTTGCCTGCTTAACATAGGCGATCCCATAACCATAGGCGGTCAGCTTGTAGAGTACGATCTGCTTTTCTCGGTATTGAACGGCGTATTCGGCGCCTTGGGCTTCCTGCTCGCCATAGTGCTTATGGCCGGCGTAAGGGAGAGGCTAGAAACATCGAAGGTGCCCAATTGTCTCAAGGGCTTTTCAAGCTCGCTTATAATAGCCGGCCTCATGTCCGTGGCTTTCATGGGCTTTGCGGGCCTCGGCTCCTAAGGAGGGAACAAGTATGGAGTGGATCCCCGTATTGCTTGCTTTGGGCGTGCTGGGCGTAATCGGCCTTATATTCGGCATATTGCTGGAGGTCGCGGATAAAAAGCTGGCTGTGGAGGTTGACCCGCGCATTGCCAAGGTCAGCGAAGCGCTTGGCGGGGCAAACTGCGGCGCCTGCGGATATGCAGGCTGTGCGGCGTTTGCCGAAGCCGTTGTAAACGGCGAAGCTAAGCCCAATGCCTGCGCCGCCGCAGACCTTGCCGCCATAAGCGAGGCACTCGGCATAGAGTTAGAGGCCGGCGAAAAGATGGTCGCGCGCGTTATATGCCAGGGTCATAACGGTATAGCCAAGGAGCGTTATAAGTACGATGGCTACCGTAGCTGCGCCGCCGCCGCTTCAATGGCGGGCGGACCCAAGGAGTGTCCGTATTCCTGCATAGGTCTTGGCGACTGTATGAAGGTCTGCGCGTTCGGCGCAATAAGCATAAACAATGGCATCGCGCTTATAGATTCCAACAAATGCGTTGCCTGCGGCAACTGCGTAAACACCTGCCCGAGGAGCGCCATAAGGCTTATACCGGCAGAGACTAAGGTGCTTGTGCTTTGCCGCAACAAGGATACCGGCCGCGTTGCCCGCGCCGCGTGCATGAAGGCCTGCATCGCCTGCGGCCGCTGCGTCAAGGAATGTAAGTATGGCGCCATAGCCGTTGAAGATGGTTATGCCCGCATAGATTCCGACAAGTGTACCCGCTGCGGCGCGTGTGCAAAGGTCTGCCCCTGCGGCTGCATAATCGACTATTCCGTAACCGGCGAAGAAGCCGCCGAGTAATAAAAATCCAAAACCAAAAAAACAGCCGGCCTTCCTATACATGGAAGGCCGGCGCAGCCTGTCGATAAACCTTGGGGTTGTTAAGGGGCGGCTGCCCCTTAAGCTAATTCCGGCTCTGACGGCATGCACGTCAGAACGTATGAAAACCTTCAGGTTTTCATGCCTTTCGGGTTTTGCCGCCCGGGAGCGTGAGCGAGAGGCAAAACCCGTAAAAACTCGAAAAAGTGGCGTTAAGCCACTTTTTCGACACTCTCGGCATTTTGTATTCTGAAGCCCTGTTATACTCTAAGGTCGTTCCCCTTAAGCGTTATCGCCGCAAACTCGCGCGATGCAAAAAGCCTTGATATTATCCTTTCGCCGTATTGCTCGTATATGTCGTTTTTTGTAAGGTTGGTCGCTATCACCGTGGCCTTGCCGGAAAACTGCCGTTCGTTTATCAGCGCAAAAAGCGTTTCTATAGTTATCCCGGGCACCATAGGCTCCGTGCCGAGGTCGTCTATCATCAGCAGGTCGGCCTCCGCAATCTCCGGCCCGGCAGTGCGCGCCCTCAACGCCCTCAGCGTTGCGTCTATAAGGTTGTAGGCTGTGTATTTTTTTACGCCGAAGCCTCTTTCAATGGCCTCCCTGCCTATGCAGTCTATCAAGAACGTTTTGCCAAGCCCTGTTTCACCCATAAGCAGCAGCCCGCGCGCCCCGTTGTATTCAAGGCTCTGCGCGTATTCGCGGCATATCTTGGCGGCTTTTTGGGTGCGCTTGAGCTGCTCCGCATCTTTGAATATGGAGCTGTCGAACCTGTCAAAGCCAGCGTTTTCACTTATTCCTGAGGATGCGTATCGCCTGCCCGCAAGCTTCATTCTTGCGCAGGGACAAAGCCCGCCGTTAGGCAAAAAGCCCGTGTCGCCGCATTTCGGGCAGTTATAGCGCGGCTTAAGGCAGCTTCCGTCAAGCTTGTTCTGTTTAAGCAGCTCATTTCTTTCCCTTGTAAGCAGCTCAAGCTTTTCCGCTGTTCTATGGCGCACCGCGTCCCTATCCTTTGCGTTAACAAGCTCTATGCCAAGCTTAAATGATATATCGCGTATCTCGCCGTCTATCTCCTTAAGCCTCGGCCATGCCCTGTATGCCATTTCCTTGCGCTTTTCAGCCTCGTCTATCGCCCGCTTGCGGCTTATGTCGTATTGCTTTTGAATATCCTCGGGGAGCATACTTCCTCCTTGATATCGTCTTTAGTTCATATGCTCCCATTATAATCTGATTTTAACGCCTCGGCAACCGTTTTACTCTGCCTTATCCTCGCCTTTTGTTTTAATAAGTACCGCCTTAAGCTTTTCAGGTACCGGCAAGCCAAGCTCAGCAGCGTTTTCAAGTATGCTTATCGCCTCGTTAGCTATGTAAAACAGTATCACCGCCGCGCGTATCGCCTGATTCGTAGCCGGTATCACCTTGTCCGCAACTCCGGCCACGGCTACCAGCGCAAATATAAGCGCCTTTTTTATAAGCCCCTTAAAGCCTATCTCGCTGCTCAGCCTTTTATTGGCAGCCGCGCATATAACGCCCGTAACGTAGTCAAGCGCCACCAGCGCTATAAGCGCGTTTATCAGCGCGTCCCATGGTCCCCAAAGATAAGCCGCGGCCCCGCCCAGGGCGGCTATCGCTCCTTTTATCCACATAACAGCCTTTTCGCTCATAATAATTCTCCCTTCAATATGCATATTCTATATATTTTGCGCTCATGTATCCTGTAAGCATTTTTCCTTTGCAGCATATGGCTATCCTCTGCCAGCCGTTTTCCTCGGGCAGCGCGATCAGCTTGTCTCCACTGTGCGCCGTTGCAAGTATGGGATATGCCGTACCGGCTCCGCTTCTTACATAAACGCTTTTTCCGCAGCATTTGCCGTAGTATGGCACATGCTCTTGAGTCTCTTCGCTCCTGTCCAGCAGCTTGAGCTTGCCGAACCTGTTCCACGGGAAGCTGCTTATGCTCTGCTTAACAACGCCCGCGTCCCTTCCGCGGCTGTCTATAACAAAGCCGTTGCCTACATATGCGCCTACATGTACTATCCTCTCCCCGTTGTGCCTGAATACAAGGTCGCCGATGTCAAGCTCGTCTTTAGCAATCTCCTCAGTTATCAAAAACAGCGCCCTGCTCGTCATGTCGCATGTTAGGTAGCCCTTCATCTCCTTAAGATAAGCCATTATAAGGCCGCTGCAATCGTAGCAGCTGATGCTTTCCGCCCCCTCATCAAGCTTTTTTCTTATATAGGCTGCCGCTCTTTCCGCGTTTTTGCGGCTCGTCTCCCTCAGCTTTGTCCAGCTTATGTAGTTAGGGCTCACCTCCCTGTCCCTCAGGTGGACGCTGCCATCGCGCTCCACCCTGTGTCCCTGCGCGCCCCACACATATGCGCTGCCGGTTTGCCGCTCAAGCCACGCCGCAAATTCACTCCTTCTTTCCATCTTCCTTTACCCCGTCTCCGGCATAAGGCCTGCCGAGCTTTTTAATAAGCTCGGCCTTTGCCCTTGCTATCCTTTGCTGTATTTCCCTGCGCTTAACCATATATAAGCCCCTCCAGTTCCTCTATATAGCTTAAAAGCTCGTCGTATGTCGCGTTTTCATCAAGCGTTATCTGCTCGCCGGCATGGTTTCTTGTCCACTTTCCGTCTATGCGCATGTCGCCCGCCTCAAGCCCGTATATAGACGCGTCCTCAAGCTCGGCCGAAAGCAGCTTTTCAAGCTCGGCCTTGTTTTCGCTTTTGGCGACTATAACGTTTTCTACCGTGTCGTTTTTTATCACCGCGTATCTCATGTATATCCGCTGATGCTCCTTTCTTTATTCCTCTGACTGTGTTTTTGCTATCCTCAGGTACACTATGCCCTGATACCCGCTTCCTCCGGCAGCCGCCGTTTCGCTTGAGCTGCTGCGTACATAATATGTGCCGCCTCCGCCGCCCGAGCCATAGTAGCTCGCCGCGGAGCCCTTGCCCTTGCTTCCGCTGCCCCCGCCGTACTTGCCTCCCGGCGTGGCGTGCGTTATCGATTTTGTGCTTTCGGCAGCCGCTTTGCCGTCGCCGCCGTTCGTGCCGCCCTCGCCGCCAAAGTAGTATTCGTCCTCCGGCACATATTCAAGCACTCCTCCGGAGCCGCCTCCGCAGTGCGGCTTGTCCTGCCATTGTTCATATGCGCTGTCTCCGAATGGATACTTGCTTATTCCGTCGCCCTTGCCGGCTGCCTGTATGTCCGCTCCGCCTGCGCCGGTACCTCCGTTCTTTGATGCTGCGCCGTTGGCCACTATGCCTCCTATGGAGGATGCACCCTTTGCCGCGCCGATGATAACGCCTCCGCCGCTGTAAGCAGTCAGGCTTGCGTTCTTAAGGTAGCCTCCCGCGCCCCCGACTCCGGCTTGGCCTTCTGTTTTGCTGCCGCTGCTGCCGTCCGCACCGCCGCCAACAACGCATACCTCGCAATTCACCGGCTTCGCTATACTCAGCGTGCCTGACGATCTAAACTCAAGCAGTCTGTATTCGCCCCCTGTCATCGCCACCATGCCGTGATCCGTCCATTCGCCGCTATAGCTTATACTAAGGGCGGCAACGCCCCCGCCGCCGCCCTTTTTGGCGAACATTCTTCGCCTTAACGCAAATCTTTTGGGTATCATCAGCCGCTTACCTCCTGTATCGCCCATACGCAGTCAAGCACGTCAAACTCATACGTCTTGCCCCCTGCTATTTCGGGCGCTTGGCCGAGAAACCTGCTGCCGCCGGCAAAAGTCACCGCCGCGTTTTCGGCCGTTGTAAAGCTGCCGTGCGCCCAGCCGGACGCAGGCGGCACGAACTGATATGTGCCTACGGCCGAAGTTGGCGTATACACCGTGTCCTCGCTCAGTGCCGTGCCGGATTCGGGCAATGCCGAAGCTTCAGCCGCCGGCGCCTCGTAATCCACGCCGGACTGCGCGGCGGATATCTCCGTACCGTCGCCCTTAAGTATGCCGACTATGCTCCTTATAGGCGTTGAGCCCTCTCCGACCCCCTGAAGCTCCGCTATAAGCCCGCTTGCCGTATCCATCAGCTCGTCAAGCTCGCGCTCTTTTTGGTTGAACTTGTTGGCGCGTACCTTTTCGCTTGCATCCCTTTCCATTTCGGCCTGCTTGCGCTCGGCCTCGTTGCTGTTTCTGGTATTTTCGGCGTTGCTCCTCTGCGTTTCGGCCAGCACGCGCTTCTCCTCCGCGGCCTGTATACTGATGTTGCTCTCTATCAGGTTTTCTGTGCTCGCCTCAATCTCGTTCATGTCCCTTATAAGGGATACAAGTATAGGGTATTGCGGAACGGCAGCCACGGTGTCCGCGTTAAGTATGCCCCTTCTGCATTTGAAGTTGAACTGTGCCGTCGTTATAAGCGTCTCCTGGCCGCTCCCGGAGTACACCTGTATCTCGCATTCCACCATGCCCGGCGATACGGACGAAGCAAAAAGGGCAATCGTTATCTCGTTATTGTTCGTGCCGCCAACGCTTACTCCGCTGCCCGCTTCCCCGCTGTCCTGGCACACCGTTGTGCCGTCGGATTTTGAAAACAGCGCCATCACCCTGCATCCTGTCAGATCTACCGGCGCACCGTCGTTATTCAGCGTTATCTTAAGCACATTGCCGGTGTCGCCTTCAACAACGGTAAATTCTCGGTTAGATATGCTCCTTGCAATATCAAGCGATACTCCAAACTCCTTTTTCACGCTTACCGTCGTATTGTCGCCCATGATCCGCTCCTCCTGTTTGTGGATTTGGAAGCGCCTATACCCGTTGTCCTAAGCGGCGCCACCGGGAAGGCCGAGCGTACCTCGTTGTAGCCGTCCTTGCCGAGCGCGTCCTGCAGCTCAAGGCGCATAAGGGCCCATTCTGTGGAGCCGGAATTGTACAGCATCGATCTTTCGGAGCCGGAAAGCCCGCCTACAAAGCGAATATAATCCTTTGTGGACATGTTTTTGCTTGCCAGGCCAAGTCCGCCCTTTGAGGATGTGCCGCCGCTGCGCTTCACGTTTTTTGCGGCGTTGTTCATGTAGCTGTTGAACCATTGCGATGCCAGCCCAAGCGCCGTACTCTGCGCGTTGTAGGCATACTGAGCGTTCTGCATCTGCGCCTGCATGCTCATCGCCTCGTATTTTTCAAGCGCGCTCGCTATGCGCTCGGCAAGCGTGGCGGTGTATTGCGCCTCCATCATTGAAATGTCGCTTTCCACCTTGCCGTCCTCGCGGCCCTTCATGCTGGTCACATATGTCGATGCGCCCATGCCGCGGCTCACGGCGTCCGCATCAAGCTCCGCCTTGTTCGTTTCTCCCCTTGCGCGCCTGTTCGATATCGCAAGATCAACGCTCGGCCTGAGGTAGCTTGATATATCCGCCTTAAGCGCCTCTTTTGAGGGTACGTTTACGCTTATCGAAGGCACGCTCAGCGCGCCCATAATCGTGTTATAGTAGTTTTGGAACGTGTTGAGCGAGTTTGCCGCATTGTATTGCTCGTATGCAGCCTGTGTCTTGGGGCCCCATATCCCGTCCGCCTTGACCCCAAGCCTGTTCTGCCATTCTCTCACGTCCGCCCGGCTGCTCACGCCCTGCGGCGTGCTGTAGCCGGTAACATAATAGCTTGCCATTGTTATTCCTCCCTGTTTGTTTTTATGCTGTGTCTGTTTTTGCTGCGGTTTTTAGTTCATATCTCGCCTCATGTCGCGCTTTCAAGGGCCTTTACCCTGTTTTCAAGCTCCTCTATCTTCTGCGCCAATATGGTGAAATTCTGGTTAAGGCAGTTTTCGTTCGCCTTTATGTCCTCCTCAGCCGTAGGGCTTTCCCTCTGCGCAGTAAGCGCTATGGTGTATAGCGCCCTCATGTCCATCGCCATTACTCGCTCCTCCTCCTTGCGTCAAACTCGGCCTCCATGCCGCTTTTCAGCGTAAAGCTGCCTCCGGCTTCATTGTATATGCGCATGCAGAACGTCCTTCCCTCGTTTTGCAGCGGCACCTCGAGCACGTCGTTTTCGCTTTTGGGCAAAAGCGTGCGGTATGTCGTTACGCACCCGCCTATCGTCACGTCTATCAGCGTCGCGCTGTCGGCATCGTCGCTTTGACCCCTTAAATAAAGCGCTCGCATGGCCTTTATCCCGCCCTTGTCGTAAAGGTCGGTCTTAGGCGTCTGCCAGTATGCGTTCACGGGAGCGCCATCGTAGCTCGTACCTTCGTCCAGCCTGCATACGCAGCGGTTCTCGTTGACCAGGTATACCGTGCCGCCCTTGGAGCATATATCGTATGCCGTAAAGCCTCTCCTCAGCATGTACGCGCCCCTTGTAAGGTCGTATTCTATCATGGCGCATTTGTTGTTTTCGCTTATGGTAAAGTACAGCTTGTCGCGGCATATCGCCCCACGGCTGTCTGCTGTCGATGAGTTTTTCAGTATCCCCTGTATACGCCTTGCGTCGGCCATCGTTTGCGCGTTAACGCCGTTGAATATGCACAATCCTCCCTTTGTAAGGAAGAATAAGCTGCCAGCGCGCTTTACTATGGCCGTATAAACGGTGCTTTCGTTCCTTGCCTCCACCTCTTCAACAATAAAGTTGCTCGGTTTATCTCCAAGCAGCCTGTATATGCTGTTCTGCTTGAATATGATAAGCTGATTGCTCAGCGCCGCAAGGCCTACTATCGGGTCGCTCTTCATGCTGCCTACCTCGGTATGGCCGCCTTCAACGTTCGGGCTGGCCTCCACGGGGCCCCAGCTTTCTATGCTCCTTGTCCCGCCTGGCAGCTGGGACCAATACAGCCTGTTCGGGTTTTCCTTGTCTCCTGCCGAAAACAGCCTGCTTCTGTACATCGCAAGGTAGCCCACAGCCTTGTTTGATAATTCCTCCTCGCTGCCGAACGGCGCAGCCGTCGTTCCGTCAAACTTTACAAGCTGCTTTTCCCCGCTTGCTATTATCAAATAGTCCTTTGACGCTATCTGCGCCTGTACAAAGTCAAAATGGTGCTCGCTCAGCCCGTCTGAATATGTGTACACGCTTTTCCATTCCCCGTCCTTGTAGGCGTATATGCTCTCACCCGCCGCGGCTATGAACATGTCCCCAGAAAGCGTAGAGAATATCTTCAGCGCGTGTATTCCCCCATCTCCGGGTATGGCCGCCTGTATGTGCCTGACGCACCCCCTGGCCACGCTCAAATTGCCGTCGGTGGTGTCCATATTGCATGCGTCGGGGCTCATCATGGGTTTAAGGCCGTTCTCGTCATGGGATTGATCTATTCCCACAAACTCGTTTATGTGGTATATAGTCCTCGACATTGCCTCACCACCTGTTCACAAGCCTGTATGCGTCGGCTCCGCCTATGTGCGGCCTTAGCTTGAGCTTCCCGGCTTCGTATAGCTGAAAATATATGTTGCCTCCCCTTTGCGTGCCAACGTCTCCCGCGGCCCTTTCCCTCGCAACAACGTATGTAACTATCAGGTTGTGGCACCTTACCGGCAGCTCCGGCTCATCTGTTGCGGCGCTAAGCGTTTTGGGCATAAAGCGGTATGTTATCTCCGCTTGCTCCTCGTCCGTGTTGTCAAGCAGTATTATGCTGCCGTCGGCATCGTCGCCATAAAACGGCATATCCCTGCCGTTTATGCGTACCCTTACCACCTTAACGCATTCCCTTTGCAGCCTTGAGCAATCTATGCAGCTGTTGTCTATCTCGGCCTTTTCCGTCCGTACAGGCTTTATCGTCATCGCAAGGTCGGCTATCGCATCGTTGGCAAAGCCCGTCAGCTTGTCTCGCCATATGTCAAGCGTCTGCGCGTCATGCCCCCTGTCCATCTGCATAAGCGCGTTAACTATAATGTCGTTCAGCGTCATATCCTCACCCCTTATCCAAGCCTTTTGCCCGCGCCTTTCGCGTATTCGTTCAGCTCGCTCCGGCTTTCCTCGCATATGCGCTCGTTTTCGCTTATCAGCTCAGCTATGCTCCTTGGCACTCTCACCCTGACTCCCCTTTTTATCCTGTAAAAGTGGCCGTTCAGCGCGCCCTCCCAGGGGTAATTGCTTACCCCCGGAAGCTTAGCGAGCATGATTTCAACCTGTTCCTCGGCGCGCTGAGCGTCGAGCGCGGCGCTGATTTCGCGTTCCATTTCCCTTTCGCTCATCATGTCCATGCTCCTTCCCTCCTTATATGCTTATCTGTTTGCTCTTCCTGATTTTTAATAAAGCCGCATCAGGCGCTTACGCCATGCTCTATGCGCACTATCCACAGATCGTTCAGTATAACTGCCGCAAAGCCCGTTACCTTCGCGCCTACTGTGGAACGCTGATTCAGCGGGTCGTCCGCGCCTGCGCTGCCGCGGGGCTTTACTATGCTCTCCATCGCGCCGTTCTCAAGGTCTATAACGCCGTATGCGTCCTTGCCAAATATAAGGGTCATGTGTACGTCTGCGGCGGTCTTGTCGCTTGCAAGCGCGCCGGCCTCCTTGCTGTATACAACGGTATCGGCGGCTATTGCGGTGGTCACGGCGGCGGTAAGGGTTATCATATTATTGGCCTTGTCTACGCTCTTCACGGTATACTCGTTGTCGCCTATGTTTATCCTGGCGCCTTCGCGGCCCATGTAGGCGGCAGCGGCGTCGCTTATCTCAGCAAGCGTAATGTCCGCGCTGTTGGCTGTGTGGCTCGCCACCTTGGTGTGTACCGCCTGGTGTATCACCTTGGCTTCAGTGGATTCAACAAATACCACGCCGAAAAGCCTGCCGATCTCGCCGGTGTATATGCTTTCGGCATTGGAATACTTGGAAACATCCTGCCAAAGCGAATCGTTCTGCAGGTCGTACACCGCGTCAGGGGAGCATATGCAAACATAGTGGGGCCTGCGCCCGTCCATAGTGAAGGGGCGCGCCTTGGCCTTTTTGAGCGTGCGCACGGCCTTCCTCACCTCGTTTACAGTCAGCGTATCCGTTGCGGCTATCTCGCTTCGGCTGGACTTGCCGCCCACGCGCTGCACGTTGTTGCCGCTTGAAATTGCGTCTCGGGTGACCCATTCCATAACGGTGCCTATCTGCTCGCCAAGCAGCTCCGCGCTGTCGCTAAGCACCTTGTCGTAGGCGGTATCCTCAAGCAGGTCGCTTATCTCGACATATGCGCCGTACTGGGTAAGCCCTGCCTCAACGCTGCTCTGGGAAAGGGACTGCCCGTCCGGAGTCCTGCCCTCCTCAAGGGCGCACATCTTGTCGTCAATGTCAAAAAGGTTCCATCGGCGGAACTCCACCCTCTTGCCGTTGTTGAGGGGGACGGTTCGCTTCTGGCCGTACTTGGTGAATACGAAGCGGGTCTTAGCGCCTTCAAGAAGCTGCCTGTCGAAGTACTGCTTGTTGAGGCCGGTGCTATCTGATGTAGAAAAAGTGGTGTTGGTGTTCATTGTTTTATTTCCTTTCTTTTTGTTTCAGCTTTTGATTTTCTGTTTCTGTTCCGGCTCTGCTTTGCCGCTTACTGGCCGAAATGCCTCTGCTTAAATCGCTTGAATTCCTCGCTTGACATGGTAGCGAAGTCAGGCTCGGCGCTGGCTGGGATTATGGTGCGCATCGGCGCCGGCAGCGCCTGGCGTGCGCGCAGCTTTTCTATTGCGTTCCTCTCGCCGTCGCTTCTTGCGTTGCTTGCGCCCTCGGCCTCCCATTCGGCCTCCTTTATCCTCACCGCAAGCTCAACGGGCATCTGCCTGAGCATTGAAAGAAAGCCCTCCTCCTCAAGGTAGCTGTCTATCGGCCTTTTAAGCTTGTTTTCAGCGTTCAGCCTGCTGAGCACCTCGGCAGCTCTTGAGGCTATAATCTGGCAGCTTTTTGGCGAATACTCTCCCGTCAGCATTGCCTCCGCATCCTCGCTGCTCAATCCGTAGCTCTGGGTCAGCCCGTCCATTATCTCGCAGCCGAGCCTGTACTCTATGCTGTTTTCATAGGCCTCGCGCACCGCTTCGGCGCTAAGCTGCTCCTCGTCCGTATCCTCTGCCGCCTCCTTCGGCAGTTCAACGGGATACCCCTCGGCCCTAAGCTGCATTAGGGCCTCCTTCACCGCGCCGCGCCCCTTGCTTTTAAGCTCCGTATCAGGCAGCTCATGCGGCACATCTGTCCTTAAGTTCATCGCGTCTCCTTTCCGTGCGCGTTTTACGCACAAAAAAAGCGCCCGTTACGGCCGGCGCTCGCCAAAAATAAAAGAAGAACGGGTTTGGGATAGCTCCCTTGCCTGTTCTTCCAGCGTGTTAATTATAGCTTATGCGTCTGCGCATTTCAACGGCAAAAAACATGCGTCTTTTGCTGCGGCTTTGTGCGCCAAAACGTGCGCCAATTGTGTGCAAACTGTGCGCAAAGGTCCAAAAATCAGCCGAACAGCTTCTTTTCTATCGGCCTTATCGCGGCGCATACCGGCATGCCCACGGCGTAGCAGCTTATGGCCTCGCCAAGCGCAACATACAATGCGCAAGCATAATATTCCGCGCCCACCTTGTATCCGTAGCACAGCACCGCCCCTATCACCAGCGCGTTTATTATCACCGCCGGCAGCGGCGCTATCCATTTTGAAAGCCCCCTTTTTCCTATCATGGCCGTGATAAGCCCTGCGGCAAGCGTAGCAAGGCTGCCGAACACAACGTCCAGCCACATTGCGCCGGTTATAAGATTCGCAGCTACGCAGCCCACAAAAAGCCCTATCGCCGTTTCGGGCGCAAAATAGGGCAGCACGCATAGCCCTTCCGAAAGCCTTAGCTGCATCAGCCCCGAGCTTATAGGCGCTATCGCTACCGTTATCAATGCATAAAGGGCGGCCGTTATGGCCCCCCTTGCAAGCTTTTTTGCGTTCACAGCAGCTTATTTGTTTGCAAGATAATCGTTCAGCTGCTTAGTTAGCGCATCGGCGTCTATGCCGTGTACCGCGCAGGCCTGCTCAAGGTTTTCGCCGCTGGCCATAACGCAGCCAAGGCAGTGCATGCCGCTCGCCAGCAGTATGTTGGCAAGGCCTTCGTCCTGGCGCAGTATCTCTTCGATGGTCATAGTCTTTTCAACCATTGTGTTATCCTCCGTAGTTTATTCTAAACCTTATCCGCCCCCTTCGGGCAGCTTCCTTCATTGGTCAGTTTATTCTATCATAATGGCGGCGGCATTTCAACATAGCAGCATCGCCGAGTAGGGCTTGATTCTTATAAACATTCTGCCGTTTTCGCCCGTCTTGCTGCCCCCGTCAAGCACGTCGCTTACGCCTGTATCCAGCATCACCCCGTCCGCGTCGGGTCCATACGAAAAGTCGCTCCTGTCTATATAAAAGCTCTTTTCGCGCCCGCTCCTGTTAACTATACCCATTGCGCAGCTTTTTTCCATGCTCCTAAGTATAATGAACACATCTTCGTTTTTATATGCAAAGCAGCATTTGCCGTATCTTATCGCGTCGCTTTCCCTTCTCAGCCTGGCAATAGTCATAAACCTGCCCTTTATTTCTTCGTCCTCTTTTCCCCAGGGATATGTCCTCCTGCTGAATGGGTCCGCCATGCCCTCCATTCCGGCTTCGTCCCCATAGTATACGCACGGTATGCCCGGGTGCAGAAGCTGTATCAGCTGAGCCTGCGTTACCCGCTTTTTGCCTATCCTCAGCATGTCCGCGTCCGGCCTGTATACGGCCTGTTCTTCTCTTGATATGGCGTTCCTGTCCGGCGCGCCGGACAGGGCTGTCAAAAGCCTTAGCGTATCGTGGCTTGAAAGCATGCTCAGGCTCGATTCATAAAATGCCTTCGGGTAATTCTGCCTAAGCGCCGTAAGCCGGAGCGCAAGCTCGGGCGCGTCTATCCTGTTCAACAAAAAGCCGTATACAGCCTCCATAAACGGGTAATTCATAACCCCGTCAAGCTCATGCCCGTCGGTATAGCGCCTTCTTCCGTTTGGCCCGCACTTTGTGGAGGCATCCTCCCATACCTCTCCTATCAAAAGCCCGTCGCGGCAGCGGCTCTTAAGCTCCCTTCTCAGGAACGCTATAAACTCGTCAGGCAGCTCGTCCGCAACGTCAAGCCTCCAGCTATCTATGCCAAGCTTTGCGTAATGGTCTACAACTCCCGCTATGAACGCCATATACCCCCTGTCAAGCTCGTTTACCTCCGGCAGCGATTCAAATCCCCACCAGCAAGCATACTTGTCCGGAAAATGCTCAAAGCCGTACCAACTATAGTAGGCGGAACCTTCGCCCTGATACGCGCCAAGCCCGGGATACCTGCCCGTTTTATTAAAGTATGCGCTCTCGGCCCCGGTGTGCGAAAACACGCCGTCAAGCATTAGCCTTATGCCTCTTTTTTTAGCCTCTGCGATGAGCCTTTTCAGCGCCTCCTCGCCGCCGAGCATCTCGTCTACCCTGTGGTAGTCGCCCGTGTTGTATCTGTGGTTGGCCTGCGCCTCAAATATCGGGTTAAGATATATGTGCGTAACGCCTATCTCTGCAAGGTAATCAAGCTTGGCGCTTATCCCGTCAAGGTCGCCGCCGTAAAAATCGCATGGGTCGTAGTCCCTTTTGTTTGGCAGCGGGGTATACATTACCTCCTCGTCCCAATCCTCGTGCGCGACCGTGTCCCAGTTCAGCGCTTCCCTTCTTTGCGTGCGCGCAAGGCCGCCCCTGCCCCTCTTAAAGAACCTGTCCGGAAATATCTGGTAAGCCATAGCGCCCTTCGCGCTTTCCGGCGTCTCAAAACGGGCCTGATAAACCGTTATCTGCCATGAGTTCGGCTCGTTTTCGCTTATCCTGGAGTCCCCGCAGCCAAGCGGGGAGCTTGAGCCCAAATAGCGCGTGCCGTCCTTTGTCTCAAGTATAAAATAGTACCAGATTATTCCCGCTCCGCCGGTCAAAAAGGCGAAGGTAAAGCCTCCGCCGCATTTTTCGCCTTCAATTATCTCCTGCCTGTTTTCCCTCCAAAGCCTCAGCTTTGCCCGCGCAACGCCCTGCGCTTCTATATAAAGCCTTATGCTTTCGCCCTCGCGTGCCGCGCCGAATGGCCTGCGGAACTCCTTCAGCCTGGAATCATGCCTTGCAAAAACGCTGTTGTCCATCTGTCCTTTATTGATTATAAGCCTGTTTATTCCTTGGCGTATTCAAGGGTTATCACCCTGTCCGTACCAAGCGAGTCCTTACTCAGGTGCGCCTCGCTGTTGCGTATATAGTGTATTGGCCTATCCTTTACAAGCGCTATGCATTTTGATAGATCCTCAAGGTCAAATGCCAGCGCGGGGGTCCTGTAGTGCATAGGTATTATCACCTTGGGCTTAAGCGCGTCCGCCACGGCCTTGGCCCCTTTTGCATCTATCGTGTATACCCCGCCCACGGGCGTCAGCAGCACGTCCGTATGGCCTATCTTTTTAAGCGTCTCCGCGTCCGGCACCTCGCCAAGGTCGCCAAGATGCACTATCCTCATCATGTCAAATTCAAATACGAACACAATGTTCTCTCCGCGCTTTTTGCCCTTCGCATCGTCATGCCATGTGTTTATGCCGGTTATGCTCACGTCCTTCACTCTGTATTCGCCGCTGCTATCTATCCTGACGGGCTCGCCGAGCGCAAGCGCCGCATAGTTGTGGTCGTGATGATCGTGGCTTATCGTAAGTATGTCGCATTCCACGGGCTTTATATTATAGCCCGTATCAGGGTCGCATGGGTCCGTCATTATCCTTGTCCCGTTGTCCGTAGTCATCAAAAAGCAGCTGTGTCCAAGCCATTTAATAGTCATATATATCCATCCTCCTCTATAATTATCCCTGCGTATATAAGCTTGTGCGCCGCCATGCCGGCAAGCCCGTTCATGGCCCTTGCGCTTGCGCGTTTATCCGGCGCAAAGCCTGAAAACATGCCGTCTATCGCTTTGCACGCCTCCGTAAGTCTGGCCCTCGTCCTCTTTTTATCCTTATGGAATGCCGTTATGCCAAGCGCCAGCCACATCGCGTGCAGTATGCGCGCATCCTCGCTCAAGCCCCTGTCTCCGCTTTTAGCCAGCGTCCTCATCTTCATCAGTGTGAAGCCGGCCATAGTGTCGCCGTCTGCCAATCCGGCTTCCGGCAGCTCCCGTACAGCCGCTCTGAGCAGGCTCTCTATCTCCTTTTTGTCCAGCTTCAGCCATATGCTCCGCGCATGCGTTTCCGCCCCGGCTATGTATTCCCTATTCATTGCGGCGTTGCAGGCGGCTTTTATCTCCCCGGCCATGCCGGCGTCCCCGCCGGTATATGGCAGCGTTATGTTGTAGCCAAAGCATTTTGGGGAATAAACAGCTTTAGACCGCCCCACCGGTTTACCCTCCGTGGCTCGGTCTATCGCTTCGGTAACTATATCATATGCGTTGAACAAGCTTAATTCTCCCAAAGGCGATGACGGTTGTTACATATATTTTAACCGTCTTATCGGCCTTGTCAATGCCCTTACTGCCCGTATCGCGGCATTTTCTGGTTTTTTAACAATCTTTTTCCTTTTCGGCGCTTTTGCTTTAAGCTGTCAGCCTATATCGTGAGCTGCCCGTTTTCGGTATTTATTATAACGAATATCTGCTGCTCATAGCCTGTTTGCGCATCTATGTATACTATGTACTCGTCCTCGCCGCATCTGCCCTTAAATTCATAGCAAAGCTTCTCCGTTTCGGGCGTAAGCGGTATCAGCGCCAGCTCCCTCGACTCTATTTCAAGATTTACCGATACCCTGGCTTCGGCCTCCTCGGGGCTTATCGCAGGCTCCGCCAGCTCCCTTTCGCAGTGGCTGAAAAGATAGTTCCTCGCGTCCGCGCCTATTATCTCTTTTGTATCGACGTCCACCCATACCTTTACAAGGTCGTTGTATAGTATTATCTCGTCCTTTGTCGCGGCAAAGTTGATCACAGCCGCGCCTGAATAGTATTGCGCGTATGTGGCCTTCATGTTGTCAAAGCCCGCCTTGCCCAGCCACTCGAGCGCCGCATTTTTAAGCTCGTCAGCCTTGTCCTTAGGCGGCACCTCGTTTGCCGTGCCTGTGGCGGAGCCCATCAGCCAAACAAGCTTGCCTCCCTGCTTGCTTATGGATATATCCACCTCTCTTGAGTCATTTTCCGTTGAGGAAAAGTCCCACGACGGTATCGTTCCATCCGTCTCGCCCGTCAGCTCAAAGCCGGATATGCCCGTTATAGCCTCGGCCTGCTGCTTTGCCTTCTCCTGGTCTATCATATCCCCGCCCAGGCCCTTTGCCTCGCGCTTTTCGCTGCTTTCGCTGAAGGGGCCGTCGTATATAAGCGTCGGGAACTTGTCTATATCCTCGTCCTGCTTGTCGTCCTCTTCTGTGCCGGAGGCGCTTAAAAAGTAGTCGTTGTTGGTTATTGCCGCCGTAGGCACGTCGCCTATGCTCAGCCTGTCGTTAAGCTCGCGGCTTATCTCGGCGCATTTTGTGTAAAGCTCCTCAAGCCGCTTCATATCGTCCTCGCTTCTTTCCTCCCCCTCAAGCGCCTTTTTGCTTAAGGAGCGCGCATAATCGCCTATGCGCACGACGAAGCTGTTCAGCTCTGCCGTATCTATATGCGATGACGGTATCTGGCTCATCAGGCTCACGCAGGAGCCGGAAAGCCGCCATATATCGTCAAGCAGCAGCATGTATTGCCCCGGAGCCGCCGCCACCCTCAGTTTGCCCAGGGCGGTCTGCATGTTGCTCATGTCGTCGCAAAGCTCGGTAAAAGCCCTTCTGTATATGTTTTCGCTGTTTCTTCTGTAGCCGTCGGCAAGCGTCCTTTGCTCGTCCCCCCATAGCGCCGTGGCCACAAGCGCCACAGCCAGCAGCACAGGCAGCGCTATCGTCCTCACCGCATGCCAGAAGCCGCCGCCCCTTATAAGCTTGCCTTTTTCGTATTCTACCGGCTCAACGTCAGCCATGTTCTCTATCGCTCTGTTTTTTTTGTTTTCAGATTCATTCCCGTCAAAGCGTTCCATATCTTATTTTCTCCCGTAAGCTTATGCCTGTAATTCTTATTTGAAAAACGCGTGATTGCCTATCCGCAGAAGCACCGGCTTGCTCAGCATCCATTTGTTGGTGGTCTTTGCGGGGTTATAATAGTATAGGCAGCCGTTCGTCGGGTCGTAGCCGTTCATTGCGTCGCGCGCGGCCTTTATGGCGGTTTCATCCGGCGTAAGGTTTATCTGCCCGTCGCTTACCACGCTGAATGCGCCGCTTTGGTATATCACGCCGCTCACGCTGTTGGGGAATTTGCTGCTCTTCACCCTGTTCAGCACAACAGCCGCCACGGCCACCTGCCCCTTGTACGGCTCGCCTCTCGCCTCTCCGTATACCAGTCTTGCCAACAGATATAGATTTCCGTTCGTATTTGAGCCGCTGCTCGCGCTTGAGCCGCCGCTGCTCTGCATACCTAGCGCCTTAAGCGTTGCAGGCCCTACTATTCCGTCCGGCGTAAGGCCGTTTTTCTTTTGAAACGCTATAACTGCCTTCTTGGTACCCGAGCCGAAAACGCCGTCTATGCTGCCGGTATAGTAGCCCCAGCGCTTCAGCTTCGTCTGCAGCGTCTTAACCTCTTCTCCGCTTGAGCCTACCCTAAGCGTAGCCGCCATAGCGGCGCCGCTTATGCTCAGGCACAGCATGAATATAAGCGCCAGCCTCAGCCAAGCCTTGACATTAGTTTTTCCCATAGCTTTCCTCCGTCTATGCTTTTCAGCTTTTCTATTATCCAGCTTTTCAATTCAAGCTTGTTTATATCAATTTCCCCATTATCCGTCTCCGCTATGCATAGCGGCGGAAACATTACGCACCACCAGTTATGCCCTTTGCCTTCGCCAAGCACTATCCTAAGCGCCCTGTAGCGTCCTCTGGGATAGACCTTGTCGCCATACACCCTGTCCGGAAAATCAAACTCGCCCACAACAAGCTGCGCGCCGTAGTCCGTTCCGTTCTCAGCAAGCACGTTTTCCGCGGCTTCAAGCATCGTTTTCCCGTTTTGCATAAGCTTACTCTCCGTATCCCGGGCGCTTTTGCATCCGCCCAGCGACTGCATCGTCATAAGCACCCTGTCCCTTACCTCAAGCTTTATGCGCTGGTCGTCCTCGCTGTCGCTGTTTGCGATTATGTGCAGCCTGAACACGCCCTCGGCGCCCTCCGCCGCCGCGCCACGCGGCAGCATAGGCGCTGTAAGCGCCGCAGCCAGGGCGATAACGGCTATTCTCTTTATCCAAATCATGTTCACAAAAAAATCCTCCCATCATCTTTTAATCCGATAATAAGAGGATTGCCCTAAGATTATTTAATTAAACCCGGGTTTATATCGTCAGTAGCCTGTTTGCAAATCTATTATGCTGCCGTCGATGGCATTGACCGCCAGCACGGAAGTCTTTTCGTTATAATTATTGCTGTCCTCGCTGTATACACTCCAGACCGGCACTAAAAGACCTTTTGTTATAGTATCCCGCGCATTTATGCGCATTAACGAAAGCTCTATGCTCGTCGCTTCATATGTCTTTCCTTCATTTTCATGTTCTCTTGAAAACGGGCCGTATATCACCTCCATCATCTTTTCTATTACAACGCGTATCTCGCTGAATTGCAGCAGTTCTGCGCTGCCAGTTATCAGCTCTGTAACGTTTAGCGGCTGTATCCATTGTAATTCAAATATTCCCTCGTCATTTACAACTATACTCAGCTTTTCGTTTGCCCACTCTGGTGCTGCATAGGCATCGTCGCTGCCGCTGCGTGTAGCATTGTAGTCGGAAGCTACCTTGACCCCGTTCATCGTGCGTAAAAACTCAATTTCATAACCCTGGTGTTCTTTGTCCCTGTTGTAAAAGCTCTCTATGCTGCCATAATCGCGTATTATTCTGTCTATCTTCTCTTGCTCGTCATTCTCTATCGTATATTCAACTAATCTTTCAAGCTCTTCCCTGCTGTAATGATTGCTCATAAGCCTTATCCCGTTTGGCTCCATGCTATAGATACCAACCGATTCAAGGAAATCCACCGCGGTCTTTACCGCTGCCTCAGGCGATATATCTATCATCTTGCGTTCATCGCCAACCGGCTTACCCCCGTTGCCACGGAGTATACTCCCTATCCTGTTTTCTCTTTTGTATCTTAGCTCCGCGTCGCTCCTCTGCGATCGGCTTGAGATATTACCCTCCTGATCGCTTTCGCTATGCGCCCTTTTATTGTTCTCGTTATAATTGATATTGTTCTTAACCAAAAACCAACGGCCTGACTTTTCCTCAGTATTCTCCACCGCTTCAAGGTATTCCATCGTGCCGTCTATCACCCCCGTGCCGCTTATCTCCATCAATTCGAGCATGCCGCTGCACGGCTTATACTCCACGCTTTCCGGAGCCGTTTTGTATTGTTTTTTTAGGTTCTCTATCGTTTTCTTGCACATCTCGGTATATGCTTCGCTTTGGCTCACGGCTATCTCGCTTTGATAATGTACTATGCTTTTCTCTATCTGATTCTTTGATATCGTCTCGTTCCAGACATACATCTCCCTGTCCCCGCACAGCGCATCGAACAGCCTCGTCACCATATCCTGCTCAAAATTTGCCGCCTCCACCCAGGCCATAGGCATTGCATCGACCTCGGGTATCGTCAGCTCAACATCGGCCTTAAAATAGAATTTGCCGCTTTTATCCACAATATCCGCCGTATACCTTTGCGGCGCGCCAAGCCTTTCCCTCAGCCCGCCCTGCGCTGCCTCCTGTGTGATGCCCGGCGTTTTCTGCGCCTTCTCTATCATCTGCTCCATGTCCTTTTGTATGACCACCTGCTTTTCCGGCGTGGGCTGGCAGGCCGCAAGCATAAAAGCCAAGCACAGCATAACGGCACAAAGCTTCCTCATATCAATAACCCCTCTCTGTATCTATTATCGAGCCGTCGATGGCGTTTATGCAAAGCGTCGGCTTGTTATAATACAGGGCGCTGCTGCTGTACGGTTCGCCAAGCTCTGTAGTGTACTCGCTCGCGCAGTATATGTTCCAAACAGGCACGAGCAAGCCTTTTGTGTATGAATCCTTCTCTATTATCCTCCATAGCGCGAGCCGCACCTTCTCCACGGTGTAAGTCACAGCTGTCTCCGCCCTGCTCACCCAGTCCCCGTTTACGACAGGCAGCATCTTCAAAAACACGTTCTCCACATCCTCAAACGGTATAAGGTTCGCGTCCTCGCCAAGTATATCCGTAACCTCGAGCGGCCCCATCCAGTAGAATGAGGCTATTCCCTCGTCGTCTACGACTATCTCGCACGATTCATACCACCATTCGCGGCCTACGCCCACCCCCTCTATCTCGGATTCCGAATAGTCGTTCCTGCCCTCGAGCGGCGTGCCGTTTATGCTCCTTAGCACGCGCACGCAATAGCTTTGCACGCCCTTGTTTTCCTCGCGGCAGCCCTGGCAAAGCTCGACGCGGTCTATCGCCATATAGTCAAGGCCGAGAGCGTCGAGCGTCTCCTGCGCCCTTTCCCTTGCCTGCTTTGGCGTTATGCCAAGCTTTGTTTCCACGCTTTCACCCGAAAGCGATTCCGCAGTGACATCGCGCACAGGGTCAACCAAATTACGGGATCTTGACTTTGAGCCGGTTACGCCGTCCCTGCAAAACCATACATAGCTGCCGCTTGAAGGCGAAACTACAACCGTGTTTCCGTATTCATCCTTAAAGGCATAGGAAGAATCCATTGTATACTCGGCGTCGTTGTTTATCTCTATCATCGTCGAGTTATAATCCCCCGGCTTTGCGTATGCTTGAATGTATGTGTTTGAGCCCTTTAGCTTGTTTTCATCAATCCTGTTGGTTTTAAGCTTGCCGTCGCATATTGGGTATTCCACATGATCCGGCGCTTTTTTATACTGCTTTTCAAGCTCCTCTATGTGAGCCTGCGTCTTTTCCCTCAGCCGGCTGCTTTCCTCTTTGTCAGCATTATCCGCTTCATCTATTTTTGCAAGGCTCTGCTGCAATTTCAATATATAATCGGCATAGTATTGCTTGTCCCTTTCTCCCGTGTCCTCATACATCACGGTGTCGCCGCAAAACACCTCAAAGAACCTGTCCACCATCTCCTGCGAGAATCTGCCCGCCTGTACCCTGACTATAGGCAGCTTATCCGCTTCCGGCAAAGCTATATCCGTATCCGCTTTTATTACGAATTTGCCGTTCAAGGCCTCGTCCCCGGCTATCCAGCGTTCGGGGATTCCCAGCTTGTCATAAAGCGGATTCTTTTCCTTGGCGGCATCGCTCTGCTTTACCTCCTCTGCAGGCTGTACCTCCGGCGCAGCGATGGCCTTCTCTATCATCTGCTCCATGTCCTTTTGTATGACTACCTGCTTTTCCGGCGTGGGCTGGCAGGCCGCAAGCAGAATGGTCGCGCACAAGCTTAAAACGATGAGCTTCTTCATTTGAGTACCCCCTCCTATGGTCGATGGAAGCGCCGGTTAACGCGAAATGGCAGCATGGCGAGACTTTTTGCATGAGCCATGACGGAATTATCAGCCGCAATGATGCTGTGCCGAATAGATCAGGGCTTCCTTATACGACCATTATAGAAAAAAGATGTAATCGAATCATCATCAACATGTAAGCAAAATGTAAATTTATAGCTGCCGCCGATGTGTTAACGGTGCGGCAACAAGGCGCGCTGCATATGTCTGAAACCGAAACCAGGGTTTATCGACAGGCTGGGGCGGAAGCTCTCGCTTCCGCCCCTTGATTCAAGCCCATTTTATAGAGTAAGCCGGTATACCGTGTTACGGCTTACCTTGTTGGTTTTGCCTTACTGGCGGCCTATTGTGGCCACCATAACCGCCTTTATCGTGTGCATGCGGTTTTCGGCCTCGTCAAACACCTTTGAGGCGGACGAGCGGAACACCTCATCGCTGACCTCCATCTCGGTAAGCCCGAACTGATCGTATATCTGGCGGCCAACTATGGTTTCAAGATCGTGGAAGCTGGGCAGGCAGTGCAGGAATATGCAGTCCGGATTGCCGGTCTTCTTCATCATCTCTGCGTTCACGCGGTAAGGCTCAAGCAGCTCTATGCGCTCCGCAAACTGGTCCTCTTCTCCCATCGATACCCAAACATCCGTATAGATAACGTCGGCGCCCTTCACATCGTCTATGTTCTCGGTAAAGGTTATCCTTGCGCCTGTGGTCTTTGCGACCTCCTCCATCTCGGCAACGAGCTTGGGGTCGGGGAACAGCGCCTTAGGCGCGAGGCCTACGAACTCCATGCCCATCTTTGCGGCGCCTATCATAAGGGAATTGCCCATGTTGTTGCGCGCGTCGCCGGCGTAAACAAATTTCACCTTGTTAAGCGGCTTATGCACATGCTCCTCTATGGTGAGCAGATCGGCCAGTATCTGGGTGGGGTGATACAGATCGGTCAGGCCGTTCCATACGGGTACTCCGCTGTATTTTGCCAGCAGCTCAACGTCGCTCTGCTTGAAGCCCCTGAACTCTATGCCGTCGTAGAAGCGGCCAAGCACCTTGGCGGTATCCTCAAGCGATTCCTTTTTGCCCATCTGACTGTTGGAAAGGAATGTGCAGTTTGCGCCCTCGTCATACGCGGCGACCTCGAAAGCGCAGCGCGTGCGGGTGGAGGTCTTTTCAAAAAGCAGCACTATGTTGCGTCCGGCAAGCAGATCGCCCTTTATTCCGGCGCGCTTTTTGGCCTTAAGGTCATGCGCAAGGTCAAGAAGATAGCGTATCTCCTCAGTTGAAAAATCCTTCAGTGTTAAAAATGAACGTCCTTTAAGATTTACAGGCATTGTAGTTTCTCCTTTTGTTGTTTTAGTATACTTGTTAATAAATATAATCCTTTTCTATAAATTCGCTGGTGTAGGCGTCAAGCACGGCAACATAGTTCATGTTGAAGCGCAAAACGTCCCCCACGGCAAAATCACTCCTGGCGTTTGTCAAATTGACTATAAGGTGATCCGAGCTTGAGCCGAGTATCTCCACCCCTTCTTCAAGCGGCGAAAGCCCGTCAAACGGTATATCCTGCCTTCCTGCGGCAAGTATGGCCCTGAGCATCTCGCCCCTGTCCTCAAAGCTTACCTCCTCGCCAAAGGCGTTGTAGCCGCTCCTGCCTATTGGCTTTGAGGGTTTTCTTTTAAGCTCGGCTATGCTCGCTTCAAAGGTGAACGCATCGCCGTAAAAGCCTTCCATGCGGCTGCATGTGTCCGTTTCGTTGCCAAGCAGATACCCTTCGCCTATCCTCAGGTTGGTTATGCCCTTTGGCAGCTTGCCCTTCTTAAGCATCAGCAGGCTGCTTGAGTTCCCTCCGGATACAAAGGGTATGCTCAATCCGGTTTCGCTCCTGAGCCATTTTGCTATGCTCACAAGCTCGTTAAGGTTGTCCTCGTCCGGTATTATGCCGCCAAAGCAGGTCAGGTTCACGCCTATGCCGAAAAGCTCCAGCATTTTTGCATCTTTAACGGCAAGCGCAAGCGTTTTCAGCTCGTCCCTGTTTTTGTAGAACACGCCCTCCCTCAAATCGCCAAGGTCGACCATAAGCACTATCTTGTGCGGCTTATCCTGCAGTTCGGCCTGCTCTGCAAGCAGGCGTATCGTCATAAGCTCGCTCTGCTGGCTTATGTCGCAGTATTCTATTACCTCTTCAGCCTCGCACGGCTGCGCTATGCGCAGAAGATACTTCGGCTTATCCGTTTTTATCCTTTTCAGGTTCAACAGGCGTGAATCGGCTATAAAATCTGCTTGTGTGGAGTTGATAAGCTCAACTATCGGCTCGGCAGCGCATACGCACTTTGTGACCAGGGCGACGCTCAGCCCCTGCTGATGGCACATGGCGGTTATAGCGTCCATATTATGCTTAAGCTTCTTCATGTCCACAATTACACGCGGATACATTGGCTTCTCTCCCTTCCGTTTGTGCTTATTACGCTTATTATTATGCTTAGCTCATATGTTCAGCGAGCGCTTCATAAGCTTGAGCGCCGCCTCGGGATAATGCTTGCTCATCACGCCAAGCGAAGCCATGATATAATCATCATCAAACAGCAGCCTTATCTTTGAGGGCTTGGGATAGAGCATCATGCCCGTGGCGTTGCAGTCGGCAAGCGCCCGCAAAAGCTGCTCCCTGTGCGGAAGCCTTGTCAGCGCGCCGCCTGTGCCTATAATGGTCTTTACGGCTGTAAGATCCTTGCCCTCCGCAACGGTCTTTCTTCCGCTCGGCGTGTATATGTATCTCAGCGCGCCTGCATGCCTTTCAAGCGCAACAAGGCCCGCCTCCCTGCACAGCCTTTCCGTCAGCTTAAATTGCCCCTCCGTTTTGGGTATGGGCAGATAATTCGCCATAACGGCCTCCATATCTATCCCAAGCTCGTTTTGCAGCGCGCTCTCGCCTATGCGCTCAATAAGGTTTTTTGCATTAACATACAGGCCAAGGTCGCCCTCCACCGTTCGTTTTGCAAACGGCTCAGGGCTGGTCATAAGTATGCCTATCTCCTCGCTCCCGCCGGTCACGGAGTGTACGTCCGTAGTGGCTCCGCCTATGTCAACGGCCACAACGTCGCCTATTTCGTTGTAGATGAGCTGCACCGCTTCCATAACGGCTCCCGGCGTAGGCATTATGCTGCCCGTTACCATATCCCTTATATGCTCCATGCCCGGGGCCTTTATGATATGCTCTTCAAAAACTTTGTGTATTATCTTCCTTGCGGGCTCAATATTCAGCTTGTCAAGCTTTGGGTAAACGTTTTCCGTTACCGTGCAGCTCACCCCGGCTTTTTTGAATATGTCCATCACGGCCCTTTGGTTCTGCACGTTACCCGCGTATATAACGGGAGCCTTAAGCCGCGTTTCGGCTATCCTTGCTGCGTTGTAAAGCGCGGTCTCCCTCTCGCCGTAGTCCGTTCCGCCAGCGAGCAGTATAAGGTTGGGCCTTGATGCAACAAGGTCCTCTATATCATATTCGCTCATTTTGCCCGCCGTAGCCATGGTAACAATGGCCCCCGCGCCAAGCGCCGCCGCCTGCGCCGCCTTAACGGTCATATCATACACAAGCCCGTGTACGCACATCCTCAGGCCGCCCGCCGCGCTTGATGTTGCGAGCATCTCACCATATTCGATTTTATCCAAGCCAAGCCTGTTTTTAAGGTCCTCCACGGCCCCTTCAAGGCCTATGCGCACATCGCCTTCAAGCACGCTCGTGGGCGCCTGGCCCTGGCCTATGAACCTTGGTTCATCAGTATTGATGCCTGCAAAGGCATTAACAAGCGTTGTAGTTGACCCTATCTCGGCCACAAGAACATCTATATTCATCCGCACCTGCCATAGAATAAAACCTCATGCTGCACTATATGGGAGGAGGGTTCCTTTTTCCCCCCTCCATATACTCTTCACACCCGTTTATAGCTGATTACATCCTGCCCTCAGCCTCAAGCTCCCTGCGCCTCTTCACAAGGAAGGTGGCAACATGGTTGCCGTGGCTGCCGCGGCCAAAGCCTTCGTCCGCGCCGTTAGCCCTTGCCTGCGCGGAGGCCACCTGCGTGCCGCCCGCCACGAATATCAGCCTGTCGCGCACGCCCATCTCTGTTGCGATGCGGTTTATCTTGGCTATGTTCTTATAGTGAATATCGTCATGGCTGATTATGGTGGAGGCAAGCATAGCGTCCGCATCCAGCTCTATTGCGGCGTTAACAAGCTTTTCAGGGGGAACGCTGGTGCCCAGGTAATGCACCTCTATCCCGTACTTCTCTATGCCGCCGTGCTTTATGTCTATTATCTCCCTAAGGCCGACGCTGTGCTCATCCTCGCCCACCGTGCCGCACACAACCTTCATGAGCCTGCGCTCTATGTCGGCGCGTATCTCATCGTCGCTCATCACGTCAGGCTCCTGTGGAAGCACGAGCTTGTCTATCTCTATGCTGAATGGCACCTTGCCCTTAGCCTCTATGCGCGTGCCTTCCGCGGGATGCATTATCTCCTTGGAGATGACCTCTATGTCGGTCAGCCCCATCTTGCGGCAGCACTCTATCGCCGCAGCCTCGGCTATGCGCTTATCGGCGGGGAAGAACATTGTTAGCATTATCGTTCCGTCGGCGAGCCATTCCATTTCGGGCCTTATCAGCTTTGCGCCTGGCTGGGCAAAATCCTTCACCTCGCCCATGCGCACGTTGCAGTTATCCTCCTCGTCCAGCTCGTCTATGAACACTATCTTTTCCGGCTTTTCAAGCGTGCAGCCGCCTATGAGGTCGCTCGGGTTGGCCGCGCCGTACTGGGCTATGTTGTTGTAGCCGTAGTGCGCGGTAACGGGGGCCATGTAGTCCTCCTCGCGCCTGACTATGGTGCCTGCGCCTATTCCGCCGTCTATCTTCCTTGCTATGCCGTCGTTGTTGCGCTCGGGGAACATGCCGCTGTCTACGAACATACCGGCTTCCACCGCGTTGAAGTAGCCGCCCATCTCAACCATCTCCTCAAGGAAGAGCACCGCGCGCTCCTTAAGCTCCCTGGCCTTATCCCTGAGATAGCCGTCCTTCTTAAGCTCGACCATCTCCATAAGCCCGTCCATGCCTACAAGCGCCTGCTTTGCCGTGTCGCAGGCCTCTATGTTGTATATGTGCCATGGCACGTTCCGGCCCTCGTCAGGGGTTATGGTGGATTGTATATCCGCGCTGGTAAGCTTGGATATTATCATGTTCAGCACATGGGTAACGGTAGCTTCCCTTGTTGAGGACTCTATGTACTTGGTGTTCATCTGCGCCCTCATGCGGTATTCGTGGAACAGGTCGCGAAGCGCAACGGCATACGGCAGGTCAATGTGTATGCAGGGCGCCGGCGTCGCCGTAGGCGGCACGGTGGAAAGGCAGATGTTCTTCTTATCCACGCCTACCTTGGCCGAGAATATGGCGTTTATGGCATGCTGCACCATAAGCTCGGGCATTACCTTCCATGCGTCCCTCGCCGTGGCGTTGGCGTTGTGCGCGCCGTCTATCTGGGCCTGTCCCGCCCAGGCGATCAGCTTCTTGCTCTCGCAGGCGTCAACAAAGCTCCTTATCATGTTTATGTTTCTGTATATAACGTTGTACTGCGGGTCCTGATGCACGCCGTTAACGCCTTCCTCTGCGAACATAACGGCTATATCCGGCCCGGCGACGCCGGAAACATAGCTATGGTAGTTTATCGGGCGCCCTACCTCGTCCTCTATCATGTCAAGCGCCTTGCGCTGTGCGCGTACCTGCTTTCTTGTAACAGGTATGCCGCCCATGCCCTGCGGGGTACCCTCTATAAGCCCGTCAAAGTGGCTTTGTCCGGCCGTGCGTATTACCATTATGTGGTCCGCGCCGTGGTGCGCGGCAAGGCGCATGCGGCGTATATCGTCCTCAAAGCGGCCGGAGGCTATTTCCGTGGTTATTACCGGCAGCGGCTGCGGGTCTATATCGTCAAAGTAGTGCGCCGGCGGCAGCGGAACGCTGCGCTTGAGCGGCTCGGAGCAATCCTCATATGTGAATTGGCCCAGCTTCAGCCCGGGCGCCGGCTTGCGCCATGTCCAGCCGTGGCGGCGCGGGTGATAATGCTCAAGGTCCTTAAGTATTTCGGAAACGTCGATATTCTTTTCCGGATCAAGTTTATATTCGCTCATGCCGTACCTCCGTTAGAACTGCGCCGCGGCTTCGTCCCAAAGCCTGCCTTCGCAAAGGGCCTTGCCGGCTTCTATATAGTCCATGCTCCTTGCCTTGCTCAGCCTGTAAACAACGTTGCCTGCGCCGTGGCCAAGCAGGTTGCGCTCTATGCAGCCGTTAACTATTGCCTTAGCTTCTATGGATGAAAAGCCCATGCGCAGCAGCACGCTCCTCTCTATGGCCGGCGAAGTGTTCTCATACCCAAGCTTCAAAAGCGGGTCTACGATCTGCTCCGCAAGCGACCAGAAACGCTGCTCAAGCTCTTTGTCGCTAAGATTGGCAACGCTCGCCCTGCGGCTCTCAAAATCGTCCTCTCTTTTCATTATTCGATCTCCTCCCGATAAAATATGTTGTGTCCGCCGCCTCGCCCGTTTTATGCATCAGGTAAGGCGGCATTCGTCCGCCGGATATCCGGCGCTTACTTTTTAAGCTCCGCCATCACCTTTTCAACATAAGGCACGTCGCGCTGCACCTCCTGAGCAAGGAATTCCATGTCCTGCTTTGTGGGCGCGTGATGTACGCTTGCTATGGCGTTCTTTATAAGCGAACGGCGCATATGGTCTATGTCCACATCGCGGGCCTTTATAAGCGAGGGATGGGCGGGCAGTATTATGTTTGTGCCCGGCGTCTCGTCCTTAGGATCGCCAAAGCGTATGTCTATGCCGTTCTTGCGGGCGAACGCAAGCTGAGGATTGACGTGCTTGCCCGCGCCGGTGTACTCGGTCTCCTGAACGACTATGCACTGATCCTCGTCCATCTCCTGAGCTACGCTGAACGCTGCCGCAAGCGACGTATCGCCGGCAGGTCCGCGCTCAAGGCCTTCAAGCGATGCGAGCATCTCTGTCATATAGAACACCTCGCCCTGGGCAACGGTAACGTAGCGGTCCATGTACCTCAGCGGCCGTGCGGCGCTCCTCGGCACGTCGCTCCTGTCCGGCCAGGTGGAAAAGGGCATGCCGAAGCCGGTGTGGCCTGTGGTAAAGGACTTCCTGTTGAACTGGGTATCGCTTGCCATATGGAGTCCACTCAGGTTAACGCTTGCGGCTATTACCTTTGCGCTGCAGCCGGCCTTCCTAAGCCCCCTTGCGGTACCGGTAAGGTTGCCGCCGCCTGCGTTGGTGCAAACCACCGCGTCCGGATCCTTGCCAAACCTGTCGCGGAACTGCTCAACTATCTCGTAGCCGAGCGTCTCGACGCCTATTATGCCATACGGCGTATAGAGCGACGCGTTGAAGTAGCCTGTCTCCTCAAGTAGACGCAGCGCCTCATAGAAAAGCTCCGGCCCGACGGTGAGCTGCACGACCTCCGCGCCGAACGCCTCGCACTTTCTGGCTTTTTCAATTATCTCGGGCTGGCCCACATACCTTGAATCGTAGCATTCCTGCACTATTATGCACTTAAGCCCGGCCATTGCGCATATGGATGCGACAGCCGCGCCGTAGTTTCCGCTTGTCGCGGCAAGCGCGCCCTTGTAGCCCATCTCCCTGGCGGTATATATGCTCGTTGCGGCCCTTCTGGCCTTAAAGCTTCCGCTTGGGTTGGCGGCTTCATCCTTAATGAATATCCTTGCGCCCTTCCCCTTGGGAGCCATCTTCCTCGCAAGGGCTGTTATGTTTTTAAGCTCTATAAGCGGCGTGTGGCCTATCGAGAAGCTTTCCTGTATGCGGCGCACCTCGTTTATGTCAAAGCCCGTGGCCTTCATCATGCCCTCATAGTCAAACGCTATTGAGCCGGACTCGAACCTTGAATAATCCATGCCTACGGCGGCCTTTATTATCTCCGCCTTGCGGCTCATTATCGCATCGTAGCTTACGTCCTTCATTTGCCGTCACCTCCGAAAAGTATGCCGCGCACCGTGTCGCCTATCTCAAGCAGTTCCGGCACGAACTCGCCGTAGTCGTGAGTATAGCGGGGATTCACCTCGATAAGCCTGCCCTTAACGCGTCTTTGGGTTCTTGTGACTATCTCAACGGTATCTCCTATTTCCGCATCTTCAGTCAGCCTTCCCTTTATCCACATTTCAAGGGGGACCCTGTGCGTATCCTCGGGTACCTGCGCCGCCCTCTGCTCCGGTGTCAGCACTATGCTGTGGGTCAATACCCAGTCGCCTTTTTTAGCCATTTTTGCCTCCGAAAAAATTCATTAAGCTATCTTTTCAGTTGTTCAGCCCAAGCTGAATAGTTATCCTTATCTTTCTATCATGTCGCGCATGTCGCCCATTATCGCGCGCGGCACGGGCAGGTCAAGCATGGTCTTAAGGCCCGGGCGCGCGTTTATAACGTGCGGTATCATGTTCACTATCATGGCTATGGTGCCTATGCCGCCGTCCACCTCGGGATTTATCGCCATGTTTACGTTGGGGGTGCCCTTGAGCACTATGTAGTCGCCGGTGTGGGTGCCTTCCATCTCCGGCTCTATCTGCTGCGGGTGTATCATGTCTATCTTTATCTCGCCGTTAACATAGCCCTGACCGGTCATGTTCACGCCCGCAACGTCTCCCGCCTTGGCAAAGCCATAGGGCGATTTGCGGTCAACGGTGGTGACTATGGGCTTCATCTGCTGCTCAAATTTGTCCACCTTCCAGCCAAGCGCCTCCGCTATCATGCCAACGGATTCCGCAAAGCCGACGTGGCCGGCAAGGCTGCCGTCCTCAACGCCCTGCTCGAACGCCTTAACGCTTAACCCCACGCCCTGCTCCTCCATTACCGCCGGCCCAAAGGGCGAAAGGCTGTTGACCCTGCGGCACTGCACGCTTTCAACATTGGTCATGCAGCCGGTAAGGCATACCGCAAGCAGATCCATCATCAGGCCCGGGTTTATGCCCGTGCCAAGTATGGATACGCCGTTGGCCTTTGCAAGGACGTCCATCTCCGCGGCAAGCTCGGGCTGGTTGGCCTTTGGGTAGCTCATCTCTTCAGCCGTGCATACAACATTTATGCCGTTTTCAACAACAAGCTTTATTTTGGGGAACACCTTTTTTGTAAATGAGTCCGTCGCTATGACGCATATGTCAGCCGCGCCCTTTGCCGCTACCTTGTTAATGTCGTCGCAAACGAGCACGTCCTTCCTGTCCCCGCGCTCAACGTTCAAAAGCTCAAATATGCTCCTGCCCACGCGCTGAGGGTGTATGTCGCATACGCCGGTTATCTCAACGCCCTTTTTATCGAGCAGCACCCTAGCTATGCCGCCGCCCATAGCGCCGAAGCCCCACACAGCAACCCTGATATTGTCCATTTGTTTTGACCTCCGTATTATTTTGTTGCGTTTTTCCATGATATCCATGATGATAAATAGTGATATTGCTCTTATATGTTATTATACAACTTATTGTATTTTGCCATGAGACACGCGCTTTGAGCTTTCAATGTAATAAACGGCCGTTTTTGATTCTGCTTTCAGCTCTTGCTCGCTCCCCATTCCGCCGGCAGCGGACACATATCCGCCGCACATGCGCGTTTCACGGCGCCCGCCGCCCGATGTTCGGACACTGTTATATCAAAATAAAATACAATAAAATTCCTTAATTTTGTCCTTTTAATATTGAAAAGCCTAGGCGGTTAGGCTAATATATTATTGTTATACCAAGCAATGCATTTATTTGGAGTATGCCCATGCCTGACATAGTGCAGATACAATCCATGGCAAGGTCGCGCCTTGACCAAAGCAAGCTTGCAAGCTTCGATCACGAGGTCATAGAAAAGCCGACAAGGCCCCTTATACATCAGGAGGCGCGCTTCCTGCTGATAAGAAAGGGCCGCGGCGAAATAACGATACAGTCAAAGCCCTATAAGCTCGCGCCCGGCTCGCTCGTGGCGGTGCTGCCGTGGCAGATAACCACGGTAACGGCCGTTGAGGAACCTTTGCAGTATTCCCTGCTTGTCTATCATCTGGACACGCTCAACAGGGTGATGAAGTCGTTTTACGATGCCGGCGGGCTTCCCGTGGCCTGGATGCGGGACGTTGCGGCTTCCCCCGTCATAATGCCCGAAAAGAGTATGGGTGCGCAAATAGAAAGGCTGTTCATGGCGTTAAGGGACGAGCTTGGCATGGAATCCACACTTGAAAGCGCGGCCAAGCCGCTTGGCAGCATATATGTTATGAACAAGCTGGTCGAGCTTGTTGTGCTGTATGAGCGCTGCTGCGCGCACAGCGGCGCAAGCGGCTATATGGAGCAGGACGATGTTCCGGACAGGAGCGAGATACTGCGCTACATGTACGCCCACTGCAACAAAAAGCTCACCTTATCCATGCTTTCACGCGTGTTTTATATGTCTGAGGGCAGCATAAGCGCATACATAACGGGGCTTACCGGCCTTTCCTTCGTCGATCTCCGCAACGAGATGCGCATAGGCAAAACGGCTAACTATCTTCTTTATACGGATTTTACGGTGGAGGAGCTTGCGGAAATATTGGGCTATGTTGACGCTTCGCATATATCCAAGGTGTTTTCGGCAAGGGTCGGCATGAGGATAAACGAATACAGAAAGACCTACGCAAGGGTCGGCGAGATATGCAAGGTGGAAGAAAGCCGCATGGCGTATGAGATAGTGCGCTATATCTACCGCTATTATAAGGAGGACCTTACCGCGCAGAGCACCGCCTCGCGCTTTGGCATGAGCGTGCCTGAGCTTAACAGGATACTTATGTATCAGGTGGAAAAGAACTTTGACGAATACCTCAATTCCGTGCGCATAAACAGGGCAAGCGAGCTTTTGCTTTCCACCAATATGAGCGTTATGGACGTTGCGCTTGAGGTAGGCTATCATAATACCAAGACGCTTTCGCGCCACTTTGTGAAGCAAAAGCTTATGACCCCGCAATCCTTCCGCAACAGCGTAAAGGCGGAAGAGTAGCCGCCATAGGCCATGCTCAGCTTTTTCAGCACTAAGTATTCCTGCCGCCTTAATACAATCATCATTCAGGAGGAGCAATAAATGGAAACCGCAGTCCAGACCGCAGCAGCAAACCTGCCAAAAGATGAAGAGATGCTATCGCTTCTCAGGCGCATAGCGGAAAACAGCGAAGCCGACAGAAAGCTTATCCGCTTAAGATCTTATGTTATAATGATAGCGCTTTCCGTATTTGCCGTCAGCATAGCCGTGCTGTGCTGCGTGCTTATACCCAAGGCCGCCGCAACGCTCGATAACGCCAACAAGGCTGCATGCGAGCTGAACAGCGTTGCAAAAACGCTGAATCAGGTCGATTTTGCCGGCATGAGCGAAAGCATAAACGAGCTTGCAGAGCAGGGCAAATACACATTGAGCGCAGCTTTGGGCGATGTTGAAGCTTCGCTTGAGGAAATGCACAGGGCGCTTAACGTTATTTCTCAGTTTGATGTTGAAAGCCTTAACAAAAGCATAGAGGATTTTGCAGCCATAGTTGAGCCTATGGCCAAGCTTTTCGGCAAAAGATAATCTGTATTTGTAAGCAGGCAGCAACAGAAAAAGGTGGGGGCATTCCCACCTTTTCGCCAACCGTTATGTTTATGGTTTGGCTGTAGACTGCGCCTTGTAGGGAATAATAGTGCCGTCGGGATTTACATACACCTTGTCCACTCCCTCTCCCGCGCCTGAAAGGGTAACAAGATATGTCTGCCCCTCCATATATGTGGCGTAGGTGGCGCCGGTTATCTTGGCATCTGCATATTTCTCCTTTATGGCAGCGGTAACCTTTTCGGGCAGCTTGTCAGGCTCTATCTTTTCGCCTTCCTTAAAGCCCTCTATCGTTTCGTTGCCCGCCGCGGGAGAGGTTCCTGCCGTGGGGCTTGCCTCAGCCGTTGGCGAAACCGCAGCGGTCGGCGTAGGTACTATGGTCTGCACAGGACTCGGTTTGACCGTAGGCGAGACCATAGGCGCCGGTGTCGTGGGCAGCTTGTTGCCCGTGCAGCCAAGCATAGCCGCCGCAAGCAGAGCCGCACACACCAGAATAAGCGTTTTTTTCATTGTTTATGCCTCCTTATTGGCTGTCGGCCATGCCGACGCATCATAGCTGTATTATTCCCACACTTCTTTGGCTTATACAGCGGCTATGCTTATTCCCATAATCGCTTTGTCCGTGTTATAATCAAGGAAGCAAACCTGAAAATCATGATAAGGAGATGTTTTCAAAAAATGGAAAAACCTGTGCTTGTTATAATGGCGGCGGGCATGAGCAGCCGCTACGGCAGCCTTAAACAGATAGACCCCATAGACGACGAAGGCCATATAATAATCGATTTCAGCGTGTTCGACGCTCACCGCGCCGGCTTTGACGAGGTAGTGTTCCTTATAAAGCGGGGCATCAGCGGCGCCTTCCATGCCGCTATTGGCGACCGTGTTTCAAAATTCATCAAAGTTGATTATGCCTATCAGGAGCTTTCCATGCTGCCGGAGGGCGTATCCCTCCCAGAAGGGCGCGAAAAGCCGCTCGGCACCACGCACGCCGTGCTTTGCGCGCGTCCTGCGGTGGGCACAAGGCCGTTCGCCGTAATAAATGCGGACGATTATTACGGGCCGGAGGCTTTTAAGCGTCTTTACGGCTTTCTCACCTCTGCCCACGGCCAAAATGAGCATATCAACATAGGCTATCCTGTTGAAAACACATTGCCCGAGCATGGCGAGGTCACAAGGGGCGTATGCGAGGTTGACGAAAAAGGCCGTTTAAGCTCCATAGTCGAGCGTATGCGCATAGCCAAGTCCGGTTCCGGAGCCATAGCCACCCTGGATGACGGCTCCGCCGTAGCCATACCCAGGGGGACAACGGTTTCCATGAACTGCTGGGGCTTTTCAAACAGCATATTCGATATACTCGATGAAAGCTTCCGCCATAACATAGCCAAGGGGCTTGAAGCGAATCCCATGAAATATGAGGATCTCCTCCCCGTGGCCGTATGCAGGGCGGTAGAGCAGGGCAAATGCACCGTGCGCGTGGAATCCACGCACGATGCATGGTTCGGCGTTACGCATAAAGAGGATAAGCCCATAGTAGTAGAAAAGCTCCGTCAGCTCAAGGCAAAGGGAGTATACACAGAAAAGCTCTGGTAAACGGGCGGGCATATTAGCCTTGGCGGCTGTAATCATAATCATTACTGCCGCCCTTTTTTGATGGTAACAAAGGTGGTGGCAAATTGGCAAAGCATGAATTTGGCATTATGCAGGAGGCTCCAAAGCACGGTCATAGATATGATGAATACCAACCGCAGAAATACAACTGCATATCTGTTAACGATGATTATCTGGAGGATATTGTTGCTCAATTTAACGATATAGATTTCTTTTGGCATACCATTGATGTTCCCGGAAAAGGGCTTGCTTACACAGGCGTTACTCTTATTCCGCCAACTTCAATGCCCGCATTCATAGCGGTTATTGACAACAGGCGCGGATTGTCCGAATTAAAAGCGCTTATGATAAGAGCCGTTTTTGAGAACAAATGGATTATTCATTTCGGTTTGTAAAAGCCATGCTTCCGTCAAGCTGAGCCTGGCAGCCAAATACGGAAACGGGCCGCCGGCACACATCGTCATGTGAATTTGCCGGCGACCCTTTTTATGCCCATTTTCAAAAAGCAAGCCGCCCAAAATGGCAAAGGCGTTCGCCCAACCGCCGCTTTTTGGGGTTTAAGCTTTTATTTCTCCGCCAAAGCTTCCTTCATCAGCTCGCCCATCTTGCGTATGCCCGTATCTATGTTCTCAAACGCCGTTCCGGAGAAGTTCAGCCTGAACGTTCCCTCGCGGCCCTCAGGATGGGAATAGAAGTGTACGCCCGGTATATAGGCTATCTTCTTTTCTTCAGTCGCCCTGCTTACAAGCTTAAGCATATCAAGCCCCTTGCATTCGCCCCATACGAACAGGCCTCCTTCCGGCCTGGTGAAGCTGCATTCCTCCGGGAAATAAGCGTCCATGGCGTTAAGCATGGCGTCAAGCCTTGCGCCGTATTCGGGGCATATGCGCTTTAACTGTACGGGCAAAAGCCCCCTGTTCAAAAACTCGGCCGCAATAGCCTGGGTAAGGTTGGGCGTGTGCGTGTCAACGCCCTGCTTGGCTATTGTCATCTTGCGTATTATTTCGGGCGTGCTGTATGCGCTTCCAACCCTTATGCCCGGCGATATTATCTTTGAAAAGCTGTTGAGCAGAATAACATGGCCGGATTCGTCAAAGCTCTTTATCGGCGGCAGCGCCTCGCCGCGGTATCTAAGGTCGCAGTACGGGTCGTCCTCGGCAACTATCATATCATATTTTGTGGCAAGCCTTGCTATGGCCTTCCTTCTTTCAAGCCCAAGCGTCTTGCCGGAAGGGTTCTGGAATGTCGGTATGCAGTAGAAAAGCTTAGGCCTGTGCTTTTTTATAAGCTCCTCAAGCTCGTCTGTCACTACTCCCTCGTCGTCAGACGGTACGCTCACAAGCTCCGCCCCGGCAATATTGAGCGTTTGCAGCACGCCAAGGAACGTCGGCGCCTCAACAAGCACCCTGTCCCCCCTGTCAATAAAAATTCTGCATATAAGGTCCATGCCCTGTATGGAGCCGGTGGTCGGCAGTATGCAGCTTTCGTCCGCGACTACCCCCTTGGGCTTTAGCATATGCTCGCTTATCGCAGCCCTCAGCGGCGCATAGCCCTCCGTCGCGCCGTACTGCAATAGCTGCTCAGCCTTGGTTGCAAGCAGATCGTCCGTTATCCTCCTCACGTCCTCTACAGGAAAGCTCGATGCGGACGGATTGCCGCCGCCGAAGGATATTATATCCCCCTTCGCCAAAAGCTTGAAAAGCTCCCTTATCGCGCTTCCGGTTATTCCGTCCATTCTGTGTGCATAAGCCGGCATGTTCGTTCCTCCTTATGTTCGCTGATGATATTTGTGTATGTGCAAAATATGTAATATGATTTTTTATATTGTACGCCGCCTATGCTCAGCAATTCAACGGAAGCAAGTATTATATATATTATATGTTCTTTGCGGCTCTATCTTATATATTCCGGCGGAACGTCTTTTAATACTATCTTCAGCTCTCCGTCCTGCTCGGGCGCGGTCTTGTCGGCGCATATGTCTACCAACAGCTTCGCCGCGGCTATCCTGTCCGCGTCCCTTGCGTCCTCTTTAGTGCATATCTGCATAAGCGTCAGTATGCATGCGTCTATTGTGGCCTTCATTGCGGCCTTGCGCGTTTTTGCCAAATAAATCCCTCCCAATTTACAAAATATGCTGTTGTACCCGCGGCCTGATTATGGTATCCTGCAAGCGAGGTGCTTTTGTTATGAAATCTGCTTCCTATATATCGCTAAAAAAATGCTTATCCGTTATTCTGTGCGCCATTATCGCGGCGCTTCTTTTCGGCTGTGAAGCGGCGGCTCAGGCTCCCGTTACAGCCGGCGATGCTCACGATGCCGCTCTTTCCGGCCAGGCTCAGGTGGAGATACCCGCGCAAACGGCGTCCCCTTCGGCCGTTTCAAGTCAAGCAGGCATTGGCACGGCCTTTGCTATCTCCATGCCTAACGGCGGCGGCACTGCTTTGGGCGAGGCTGACGGCGTAAAGCTCGTTACCCGTACCGTGTTTTATCCCGAAGGCGCTGATGAAGGCGCGGCTTTGTTCAGGCTCGATTACACCATTCCAAGCTTTGAGGATAGCTTTGTTGGCAGCGAAAAAGCCAATTTGGCCATAGCCCAATATGAAGAGGAGCTGCTTGAGCTTGTATCAAACGAGCTTTTGCCCTATGCCGATGGTGAGGGCGGCGCGCACACCGTCGTCGATTGCTATGTTGAAAGCGTACTTGGCTTTACAAACATATTCTTCACTCAAACCAACTCCTTTGGCGACAATTTGGAAACGTCTTTAAGCGCCATAGTGCTTTCTCAGGCCGGCGAAAGGCTCTCCCTTGCCGCAGCGGCAGGGGTCTATGACGTAGAGCCCCTTGCCGCCCAGCAGATATTCAACATAATCGGCTCCGACCCCGAAAGCACCTTTGGCGATGTCACCGTTGACGATATCGCCCTGGCAATAGACATATACTCGGGCTTTTTCGCCTCCGCATCGGGCTTTGGCGTGATATTGGAGGACGGCATGCTCTCTGAGGCGGGCAGCGGGCCTATGACGTTCATCATACCCAGGGCGGCATTTTATCCCGATTGCGTCGGCGATGTTATCACGGCTGACGAGTATGCCTCGCTCGTAGGCCCGCTCAACGACCTTGTGGCTGCCTGCGCGCTTGATTATGCCGGCTTTGAGGCCTCATCTGCCGATCCGTATATCGTATCCGTATTTATGACCAGGCGCTTCACCGCCGGTACCGAGCAGACGCGCTTCGTGGCCGTTGATATTGCAGAATATGAGCGCGTATACGCATCGTTTTTCGCCTCTCCCCTTCCGGAGGATATATATACCCAGTCCGACGGCACATATCTTGACGGTTCAAGCGTTATGCTGCCCGTATATCCCCGCGCCGCCTACGCCCTGCGCATAGATGACGCGGTAAGCGAGGGCGATACCGTAACGCTCTACGGCATGATATGCTTCGGCGCCCCCGGGACCGCCGAATCCGGCGAGCTTAGTGCGGCGGCGGTAACGCTTAAGCGCAGCCAGGGCTCAGCCTGCGGTTTTACATTTGCATCGCTTGAGCTTCGTTAGCCTGCATATCATTATTGGCCCCGTTTCTTTCCTTCATCATGGCGAGCGCCTGTTCCTTACCGTCGAACAGCATAAGCTCAAGCGCTATATCAGGCGCCAGCATGCCAAGCTTTACAAGTGAAAGCACGGTCTCGTTATGCGCGGCAACGGTGAACCTGTTCTCCCTCTGCGCCTTTACGGTAACGGCAAACTCTATGGGCAGATTGTTGTTAAGGCCGGACAATGCATACATATCCTCGCTCGTAAAGCTCATAGGCTCTTCCCCCTCTATCCTTACCGTGCGCGGGAATGAGCAATACTCCCTTTCCACCTCAACCTCCTGCCTTACGGCCTCCTCAAATGCGCCGTGTATAAGCCTTGCTATCATTCTGCTTCTTTTGCCGCTTGCCTCCTGCAGCGCGGCTATGGCGCTTGCCGCGGTAACGCCGCCATAGGTCGTGCCTCTTGAAAAATCGTTTGAGCCGGATTCCTCCTTTATGCTCTGGCGTATGCTTTCGGCATATTGGGCGATATAGCTTGGCAGCGGCGCGGTCGGGAACCATGTTATTCCCGCAAGGCTGTCGCCCTGATGCACCTCCTTTGACCAATCCCTCAGATCGTCCGCATCGAAGCCGGATGCGCCGGTTATGAGCAGCTTGTTGTGCGATGCCATAAGCGCGTTTTTAAGCACTATCTGGTCAAGCTTGTCGGCATAAAGCTGCTGCGTGGCGAACATGTCAATAAAGCCGTAGCCAAGCGCGGTGCCTTTTCTTGCAAACAGCGGCGTCACCACAAAGGGATATTCACCGTGGGCGTAGTAGCCCTCCGGCTTTACGCTCCTGCTGTCCTCCAGCATTCGCCTGCCCGCAAGCCTTGCCACATGCACCCTGTACCTGCCTGTCTGCTTATCAAATTCCCTCTCCCAGCACTCTATCATAAGCACCCTTTCGGCGTTGCCCCTTGAAAGGTGGGCGTCCGCCTGCGGCAGTATGGTGTTGGCGTCGCTTTTAAGCTTGTCGTAATGCTCTGGATAGCGGCTCCTGAACCAATCCTTCGGATACGGCGCAAACTTGAATATGGCCCTTGAGTCCTGTATGTCCGCGCAAAGCGGGTCGAAAAGCACGTTGTGCGCGTCAGCATGCCTGAGGAACGCGCCGCCAAGCCCGCCGTCAAAGTGCGGGTCAAAGCCTGTCTCCTGCACCATGTAGCCCCCTATCAGCAGGTCGTGCAGCAGCTTTGCATATTCCCTGTCGTAGCGGCAGCGGCGGTGGTTCTCGCTCAATATCGCGGTAAGCGCCCTTGCCGCCCTTGCGTTTGCCGGATCGTCTGCGGTAACAACGGCCTCCGGCATCTGGTCCATAAGGTCTGCGCGCACGTTTTCTATGGTGGATTGCAGCACGGGCGTCACCGGCCTCGGCTCGCGCTTGTCCTTTTGCGCAACGTCGTGCCAATGCTCCCCCCTGTACAGCCTTTCGCACCTTTCAAGCCTTTCCCACTCAGCCGCGTATGCGTTTCGGTATTCATCGAACAGCTCGTATATACGCTCTATCCTCGCTTCGTCCTGTTTGATCATGTCTTTTTCCTCCTTGGTTTAATTTGTTCTTTATGCTTTATTCGTTCATAAACCCGGCCTCTCGGCGGGGAGTTGAAAATGGGTCGTACGGCCTGTGCGCAAGCTTTTGCTTTATGCTGCTCTTGACAGGCCTTGACATCAGCGCATACCTCAGCGATTCCGGCGCGTGATCCTCGCCGTCCGCGGCGTCCTCCCTGTTATGCTCGCTGTACATGAGCATCGGCAGCGTGCGTATAAGGTTTTCGCAGCAGTCGAACGCCTGCCACATGGGCTTGCCGTCGGCTCCGTCGGCCATGTATGCGCGCACCCTCTGCCAGCCGGCAACCCGCGCATTGTCGGCCGGCAGCATGGGCACTCCCTCCCTTGCGAAAAGCTCGGCAAGGCTTTCCCCCTCAAAGCCGCCCTCGCTTCTCAGTATCGCGCCCCGCTTCTGCCATAGGTCGGGGCTTGCCACGGTGTATGCTATGTCCTCGTCTGCGCTCAGCTCCTTTATCCTTTTCGCCACCTGATCCGCACGCATGGCGCGCACATACAGTTCCCTGTATGTGTATACCCTGCCGTCGCCGTCAACGGCGTGCCAAAGCACGCAGCACGGGTCGTTATAGCCCCAGTCCATGGACCTGAACCTTCGCCACCAGGCTGGCAGCTCAAACGGCGCGGCGATATGCTTAAGCCTTGAAAACTCCCTGAAATACTGGCCTGCATGCGCGTCCCAGTCGCCGTAAAGGTGCGCCCTCCGCATATCCTCCGGCAGGCTTTCAAGCGCCCTTACATATTCAGGATTAGCGCTCAGCAGCACCTCGTTATCGTATATGCTCGCCGGAATAAAGGCGTAATCCTCCCTCCTTTCGCCGTTCTCCATGCGCTTGTCTATAAACAGCCTTTTCACCCAGCCGTGGCCCACGTTGCCCGGGTTGCAGGTGTAGTACATCCTCGGCCTGAAGCCCGCCTTGGTGGTGCGGTTGCAGGTGGTTATAAAGCGCATCTGCTCCTCCGTAAAATGCGTGGCCTCCTCAAGGCCTATAACGTCGTACTCCTGGCCCTGATATTGATATACGTCGTTCGCGCCGTCACAATAGCCAAGCTTGAGCCTGCTGCCGTTTGGGAAGCGGAACACCCTTTCCGTGGAGTTATACGGCACCATGTCGCCAAGCTCCCTTAAAAGGGGTATAACGTGATTCTCCCTAAGCTCCGGCAGCGTGCGGCGCATGAGCAGGCAGTTGAGCTGCGGATAGCTGAGGCACAGCAGCACCAGCTTCCTCCGCATGGCCCAGCTTTTGCCGCCGCCCCTTGCTCCGCCATACGCCGTGTGCGCGGCTGTTGATGCAAAAAACTCGGCCTGCTTCGGGTTTGGCCTGCCGTAAAGCACAAGCTCCATGGCTCATACCCCATAAAGCCTGCATGCAAGCAGCCTGACGAGCCTGCTGCGGTGTCTGGCGATGGTACTCCTGTCGTAGCCCATTTTTTCGCCTATCGCCTCGTCCTTCATGCCATGCTCGTAGTAAAGCTCAAGCACCGCGTAATACGGGTCGTTCTCTATATCCTTAAGTGCGGAGCGCATCTTTTTTATCTCGCGCCCGTCCGCGGATATCCTTTTTTCAAGCCTTTGCATCTGCACCGCGTGCGCCTCCATCGGGTCAAGCCGCATGCCCGGGCTTATAAGGCTTACAAAGGAAGCATCGTGGCTCCTCAGCGCTTCCACGCCAAGCTCCTTAAGCTCGCAGTAGTCGCTCCTTTCGTCCTCAAGCCTGCGCTGCACCATTCCAAGCTGGCTCAGCCTCTTTTCCGTGCATTTGAAAGCCGTCCTTTCAGCATCGGTAGCTTTTATGTGGCAGCCAACGTTCCTTTTTGCCCTTCTTGGCGCCGGCACGAGCATGCCGTTTTCTATCATGTCCCTGTTCGTATATCGCATTTCCTTTTCTCCCTTCCATGTTACAAACGTTTGTTCTGTTTGTGTCAATGATAATATGCAAACTTTTGTTCGTCAACCGCAAAAATCGTCGAAATGCCGTTTCGGTACATATTTTTGTACCGAAACGCCTGAAGTTGCACATTTGCCGCACAAAAAATCTTAAATTTAATAATAAAAAACCGCCCCACAGCCAAGCTAATGCTGAAAGGACGGTGTTAATATTTAATGAACGGACCAATTAAGGATAACAAAAATCACAGATCAGGCTCAAAAGCAAAAAAACCTCATAAGGCCATAGAAGCCTTTACTTCTACCGGAAAAGCAAATATCCCCTCCGATGTTCAGGGCAGCTACACCGGACGGGATATCGACGGTCCGTACGCTCAGCCTGTGCAGGATGCCGACGATCTGTAAAGCTTATCAGTTTTCCATAAACAGGCTGTCATTCGGCTTGGCATAGTTGTTTTCAAGCATTTTGACGTGCGATAAAAAGTCCGCATCGTCAAAATGCTTTGCCTTGTTCGGGCAGCATTTGATGCAGGCCTGGCATTTTATGCAAATACCTTCAACTATACAGGGCTCAGCTTTGCGTATGCTCTGCATTGGGCATGCCGCAGCGCATATGCCGCAGCGCGTGCATCTGCTTTTATCGGTCACGGGCTTCGCCTTAAGAAAGCTTGCCCTTTCGCCGCCGGCTTTTAGGGGCGTATAGTATGGCTCTATCTCTTTTTTCCTGTCTATATCCAATGCATGCGCCTTGCCTTGTATAAGCTTTTCCGCCGTTCTTTGGGCAAACGCCCGCAATAACGCAAGGTCAGCCTGGTCAGGCCTGTTTTTAGCTATCTTATCGCTGAAGGCGTGCTCGCTGACCATTGCCGCGGCCGATATGGGCAAAAAACCGTTCTGCTCCAAAAGCAGTATAAGCTCCCTTAGCGCGTCGCCATAACTCCTGTTCCCGTATACGCATATGGGAACGGCGTATGTCGCGTTCCCGATAACGTTTGCCTTAAGCGCAGGCAGTATTATGTTCGGTATCCTGCCGGCATATACCGGCATTGCAAATACTGCTATATCGCCTCTTGAAAAGCGGTATTCTATATCCCTGTTCGCCTTTTGAGTATAGTCTATATACTCTATTGCTTTATAAGCAGCGCCAAGCTTTTCCGCCATAGCGCCTGCCGCGGCCACGGCCGCCTTTTTTGCCGAGCCTGTCGGGCTGAAATACAGGGCCGATAGCTTACCCTTACTTGGCATCTTTAAGCGCGGCCTTGAGGTTCCTCGCAAGCTGGTCAGAGCAGGACGTGCTCTTATCGCCGCAGGTTATGCCGTCAAGCCTTGCTATTACCTCGTCAACGGTCATGCCTTCGGCAAGCGCGCCAAGCGCCTTAAGGTTGCCGTTGCAGCCGCCTATATAGCATATGTTGTGTACGCGCCCGTCCTCAACGTCAAGCTCTATCTTTCTTGAGCATACTCCCTGGGGATAAAAAGTGTAGTGCATAATGCGTCTCCTTTATAATTATTGCTTATTTTGTCCATCTGCCGCTCGCGCCGCAGGGAAGCACAAGCCTTTCACCGTTCCTCGTTATGGGCAGGCCGACCTCGCCGGCTTCAAAGCGGCCCTTCCCGTCAAGCGCGACCTTAAGCGCGTTTGCCAGCACCGTGGGCGCAAGCCCTGTTGTATATGAGTTTATCAGGAAGAACAGGGCGTTCTCGTTCAAAAGCTTAACACATTCCTTGAGCAGGGGATACAAGCCTTCCTCTATTTTCCACATTTCTCCGTTCGGTCCCCTGCCGTAGCTTGGCGGGTCCATAAGTATGCCATGATAGCTCCTGCAGCGCCTCTGTTCGCGCAGCACGAACTTCATAACGTCGTCCACTATAAACCTTACCGGCTTTTCGGCAAGCCCGCTTTTTGCAAGGTTGTCCTTTGCCCATGCCACCATACCCTTTGCCGCGTCAACATGCACCACCTCGGCTCCGGCGCTTGCAAGCGCGCACGTTGCCCCGCCCGTATAGGCGAACAGGTTCAGCACCCTCGGCTTTTCACCGTTTATCACTGGGTTAGCGCGTATTATATCCTGCATCCACGCCCAGTTGACAGCCTGCTCCGGAAAAAGCCCCGTATGCTTAAAGCCCGTAGGCCTTACCAAAAAGGTAAGCTCCTTCCATTTTATGGTCCAGCTTTCTTCAAGCCGGCTGTTGTATTCCCAATGCCCGCCCCCGCTTGAGGAGCGTATATAGTGCGCGTCCGGCTTTTTATTGCCTGCGCCCATGGGCCATACCGCCTGCGGGTCGGGTCTAAGCAGCGTAACGCCTCCCCAGCGTTCAAGCTTTTCCCCGTCCCCTGCGTCTATTATCTCATAATCATGCCAGCTGTCGGCAAGGTACATAGTCGTTTATCCTCCATCGCCCGTATATATCCAATACTATCGTTGATAAGCTATCCTGTCGCCTTATTCTATCTGCCAGGCATCATGCTAAGCAAAAAGTTTGTCCTGTAAAAGAACTTAGCCATCATGGAATCGTTCACCATATCGGTCAAAAACGCAAACTTGCCCTGAAGCACTATAAGCACTATCGGCAGCAGCATGAACAGCAAAAACACCGCAAGTATTCCCCTTATAAGCCCTATGCCGCCGGCTATGGCCCTGTCCGCCACCCTGAGCTTAGGCAGCGTCCATGCATAATCCACTCCGTTTATAATAAATGCCAGTATTATCCTTATTATGGCAAACATCGCAATGAACACCAGTATGTTTATAAACACTATAACTATCGTCTGGTTGAAATAGTCGCCAAGCGTGGTTATCCCGTTTTCGGCAAAGGATTCACGCGCAATGTTGTCCGCTATGTTCTTGGCCATAGGATACGGCAGGTCGGCCTTTGCAAATACGGCGTTCAGCGTATCCGTGCTTATTTCGTCTATGCTCTTTCTTGCAAGCTCAACATCGTTAACGTATTCGCTGCCCTCGGTATAGTAAAGCATGGTGTTAAAGAGCTTCTCGCTCCCGCGTATGCTGTTTGAGCCGACCGGCAGCAGTACTATGGCTGCCAGCCATGCCAGTATATATGCGCCTATCGATAAAAGCGTCGGCAAAAAGCCCTTGTATATGCCATGCAGTATAAACAGCGCCAGCACGCCTATAACGGCTATGTCTATCAGGTTCAACCCTGTCCCCTCCTTTGCCGGATAATAATATGCTTTAAGCGCTTATGCTTATTTAAGCTTTATAAGCCTGAGCGCGCCGTCGGAAGATTCGCATATGACCTCGTTCTCGCTCAGCTTTTTCGCGCCCGAGCAGCTGAAGTCAAGCTCATATGTTGCGCTCAGCTTGCCCGCCGCCGAGTATATGTACAGCTTTGTGTCCGAAAACGCCGCCAGCTTGCCTGAGCATAGCATTATCGAATGTACGCCCTCTTTAAGCTGCACGGTCCTTGCGCTGGCCGCCGGCTGCGCGGCCTCGTCCGCAGAATACAGCTTCACCATGTTCATGGTCTCGCCCTCCTCTCCCCTTGGGACAAAGAGAAAAACGGGCCTTGCCGCCGATGTTGAGCTGTCTGTCATCTTGTAGCCGTAAGTCAGCAGCCTCCAGCTTTCGCCGCTTATTCCGGCGTCGCAGCGCATCAGCTGCTCTGTGCCGGATATGAATATGCTGTTTTTTGTAAATACCACCCTGTCCACAAGCTGGTTCTGCACCGTTATAACGCCGGACATCGTGGCCACGCTTTCATTGCTCTGCTTAAGGTAGCTGTAGGTAGTAAGCGTGGTCAGCGGCGTTGCCGCCGATGAGGAAAGCGAAAGCGTCCACATCAGGTCCCCGCCGTCTGAGCTGTAGAAGCCGCAATCGAGCAATATATCGTCCTTTTGCTCTATAACGTCAACAAGCGTGCCTGTCTTATCATATACAAGCACGGCCGCCGCGCCGGACGGGTCCAGCCTGAGCACGGCAATGTGGTTGGCCGCACACCTTAAGGAAAGCACCTGGCCGCCAACGTCTATAAAGTCGCTTGCGCCTATTATCTGCACAGCCGTGCCTGAATACAGCGCCGCCGTGCCGCCGCCCGCAGCTATTGAAACATCGCTCGTGCCAAGGTCCATCTCCGTAGCCCCGTCCGGATTCTTCGGGTCGTAGCAACGCAGCTTGCCGCCTTCGACATAATAGAATACGCCGTTTGAGCAGGCATACACGGCCTCCGAATAAAACGGCAGCGCAGTCTGAGTGCCGAACGAGGAGCGCGAGGACAGGTATGCCTTAACGCCGAACACGCCCGCGGCTATAAGCCCCAGGGCAAGCGCTATAAGCAGCAGCCTCTTTATTGTAAACGCCTTGTTTACCGATCTTAATCTTCTTCTCGCCATCATTCACCAATCATAAGCTCTATCGCGTTTTCAAGCACCCTGAACACCGCCGGGGTATGTCCCATTATCTCCCCGTCGCACTCCATAGGCATATTAGATGCCGTATCCACCCTTATGCTCTTTGCCTTAAAGTACATAAAGTCCTTGTACTTAAGGTGCTTGCCCTTCATGTACTTTGGCAAAAGGTAAAGGAACCTGAGTCTGTTCACCTTTTTAAGTATACATATGTCCAACAGCCCGTCGCTCTGCTCAGCCTGCGGCGCAAGGTTTATCCCGCCGGCAAAGCGCGTGCCGTTGCAGGCGGAAAGCAGTATCGCCGTTACGCTGAAGCTTTCGCCGGAATCGGTCTCTATCTCGGCCTCTGTTTTGGATAGATATATAAGCGCCTTTAGTATGCCCAGCATATATGGAAGCATACCGTTGAGCTTGCGCTTGTATTTTTCCGTATAGCGCACCACGTCAACATCAAAGCCGAAGCCCGCAACGTTCATAAAGAACCCGTCTCCGGCGGCTCCTGCGTCCACCATTCTGGTATTGCCGCTCAAAAGCGCGTCCACAAGCCCCTCTTCATCCTCCGGAAGCCCTATACCCCTTGCAAAGTCGTTTCCCGTGCCAAACGGCAGCAGGCCGAGCCTTACTCCCTTATGATCCTTTACAACGCTCGCAACTTCATTCAGCGTGCCGTCCCCGCCGACGGCGACAATGTTTCTTTCGCCGTTTTCTATTGCCTGCTTTGCAAGCTTAACGGCATGCCCGGGGTATTCGCTGTAGCAAAAGCCGTATTCGGCGTTCCTCTTTTCAAGCAAGCCTCTTGCTATGGCAAATCTGCGCATGCCCTCTCCCGAGCCGGATACCGGATTCACGATAAAATAGAGCTTGTTTTTATCATCATTATCCATTATGGCTTATTCTCCTTTCGGCAGCAGCACCTTGAGCGCGCCTGGCAGCACCCTGAACACCGCCGGAGTTGACATGTCCACCTCGCCGTCAAGCTGTAACGTGCAGCTTGACGGGCAAGTTACGGATATCTGTTTTGTTCTGATATGATGCACTATGTCCGTATACTTAATATGCTTTCCCTTTATAAAGCTTGGCAGCAGGCATAAAAACTTGAATATGCTTACTTTTTCAACATAGCATATGTCAAGCATGCCGTCAAAAGGGTCGGCCATAGGCACGGCCCTCATGCCGCCGCCTATGTATTGCCCGTTGCCCACGCTCATTATTATAGAATCGCATTTTTCCGTTTCGCCGTCATGCTCTATGGTGAGCGGCATGGTTTCAAGGTTCTTCAGCACATCTACTATGCCTAATATGTATGGGAACATGCCGTTGTATTTTGCCTTGTATTTCTCCGTAGCCCTAAGCACGGAAACGTCAAAGCCAAGCCCTGCAACGTTTATAAACGGCCTGCCGTTCACCTCAGCCGCGTCGGCATGCCTTATGATTCCGTTTATTATAGTATCCACGGCCCCTTCAACGTCCTTTGCAAAGCCCATCACCTTTGTAAAGTCGTTGCCCGTGCCGAACGGCAGCACCGCCATCGCCGCGTCAGTGCCTATTACAGCTGCCGCGACCTCGTTCACCGTCCCGTCCCCGCCAACGGCCGCAATAAGCTTTTTTCCATCTTCAACGGCTTTTTTTGCAAGCTCCGTCGCGTGATGCGGCGCGTTTGTGCAATCGTAAGAATACTCCACTCCCTTAGCGTCAAGCAGAGCCGATACCCGCCCAAACTTCTCCTTCGCCAATCCGGAGCCCGATACGGGGTTCACTATAAAGTACGGTTTATTCATATATCCTCCGTGGGTATAACGTGTCAGTTTTATTCTAATTCAAAACTTGTGATATGTACAGCCACAATGCTGTAAAAATTCCGTGTACTTTTATTATAGCGTAATAATCGGCCGGCCTGACGTGCCGGCTCAACCGGCGCTTCGCTGAGTTTTCATTATAATAAATAATAAGCATATTAACCCCCGCCTTCGGGCAAGCTTTTATTATGGAGCTTGTTATTATTTTTGTTGCCTCAGGGCTTATATATATGGGGTTAGAGATACTTTGGCGCGCACGCACGCATGTAAGTATGGGCATAGCCGGCGGCTTATGCGGCATGCTGCTTTGGTGGCTTTATTCCATTATAGATGCGCCGGTATGGCTCGCATATATAATAGGGCTTATCCTGATATCGCTTGTTGAGCTTGCCGCAGGCATAGTATTGAATCTTAAGCTGAAGCTTGCCGTGTGGGACTACAGCAAAATGCCCCTCAACATACTCGGCCAGGTCTGCCCTGCCTTTTCCATGCTGTGGGGCCTCATGGGCGTTGCGGTATGGTATCTTGAAAAGCTTGCGCGTTAGGGAAGCGCTTATCGATCAGGCGCTACCTAAGCTCAATGCTCATGCTCCATATGGAAAAAACCTTCCCCTATCACCTCAAAAAGCAGATATGCGGCAGCGAGCATTATTATCACGCCAAGCGCTATTCTTATTATCCTTGCCGCCTTGTGGTAGCGCGGGTCGGCCATTAGCCTTGTAACAAAGCCCGCGCTCGTGCCCGCAACCACAGAAAGTATGCCGTGGCCAATCGAAAATATAACGAGCAGTATCACCCCGTATAAAAGGCTGGCCTTGTTCGCGGCTATGGCAAGCATGGCTATAAGGACCGGCGTTGTGCAGTGCGACGAGAAAGCGCCCGCGAGCAGGCCGGCAAAAAACGTCTGTTTATATCCGCCTTTGCCCCTTCCCTTTACGGAGGTCTCCGGCAATATCTCAAACACGCCGAACATTTGAAGCCCCATTGCAATGAGTATCAGCGCCAGTATAAGATGCAGCCATATGCCAAGCCCGTTGAGCAGCTCGCCTATAAGCGAAGCAAGCACGCCAAGCGCCGTAAACGTGAGCATTGAGCCTAATGCAAACACCAGCGAAAGCCTGAACGCCTTCTTGGGTTCATGCGTATCCAGCCCTCCCACGCAGCCGAGCACCAGCGGTATGGTTGAAAGCGAGCATGGCGTAAAGCTCGTAAGCAGTCCAGCCAGCAGCGCAAGCGCGGGCGCAAGCCAAAGATTGGAGCCTATAAGCTGAGCCAATTTGTTAATAGTATCGTTCATTTCAATCCTATTCCTTTCCTCATGGCGAGTGTTCTTACAGCATTTGAAAAGCTGTGAGAACACTCGCTTTTTTTCTGCTCAAACAGCGGGTCTGTCGTCGGTCGTGTAGCTCACGAACACACCTTTTCTGGTGTTGACGGTGACGGCCGGGATGGGCAGTGCCGGTTCGTTGGGAATGTTCATTTCCCCCACGCAGTTGTAGTGAATGCGAAGCCGCTGTACCCATTCGCCGTCGATCTTCTCGGCATTGTAGACCTCGATTTTCTCCACCAGTTCGTTGAGCATCCGCGGCGTGAGCTTTCTGGCGCGGGTGTATTTGCGGACGATGGACACGAACATATCCGTTGAGGTTGCGCGGCTGCTCTGCTTCTCTATCTCGGAACGGAGCTTTTTTATTTTCTCCGAAAGCTCCTTCTGTTCCTCCTCATAGCGGCGGGACATCTTCGCAAAGCGGTCGTCGCTGAGCTTGCCGGAAACATTGTCCTCATAGATGCGCTCGAACAGGCCGTCCAGTTCATCGTCGCGGGTAAGGAGTGATTTCAGTTCCTTCTCCTTCAGTCTGCGCTCCGTTTCCTCCGCCTGCCGGGAGTGACCGATCACTTCTTTGAGAAAATCGTCCTCGTAAAGGCCGGCATACTTCGTCAGACGACGGATTTCGCCGAGAACGACCTGCTCCAGAAAGTCCACTCGGACATAGTGCGTGGAGCCGCAGGTGCCGCGATTGCCCTTGTAGTTGGAGCAGTTGAAATACTTGATCTCCGGGTTTCCCTGATTGAAATGAAAATGAAGGTTGCTCCCGCAGTCGGCGCAGACCAGAAGCCCGGAAAACATGCTCCTTTCGCCGTCCTTCGCTTGACGCTTTCTCATCTTGCCACGCTTTTGCTGCACCTGTTCAAAGACGGCACGCTCAATGATCGGCTCATGCACATCCTTGAAAATCGCCCAGTTCTCACGGTCATTCTCCAGTCGTTTCTTGTTCTTGTATGACTTGGAATAGGTCTTGAAGTTGAGAATGTCCCCGCAATACTCCTGCACGGAAAGCATCTTTATGACGCTGGAGCTGTTCCAATGGGTGGGCGGCAGATCCTTGACTTTGCCGGGGCGATTGATTCCCTTGGAGTGCCAGTAGGCGCGCGGGGTCAGGATACCGTCCTCTTCAAGCTTCGCGGCAATCTGCTCCGTTCCGACCCCTTCCAGCGTCATGCGGTAAATCCGCCGCACGACCTGCGCCGCTTCCTCGTCCACGATCCAGCGTTTGGGGTTCTCAGGGTCTTTGATGTACCCGTAAGGAGGCTGCCCCATGGGTTCTCCGGCATTGCCCTTGATCTTGTTGCTGATGCGCCGCTTCTTGCTGATGTCGCGCGCATACCATTCGTTGAAAAGATTGCGGATGGGAGCCAGCTCGTTCTCACCTTCGTCGGTGTCGATGTTGTCCGAAACAGCGACCAGCCGAATGTCGTGATTGGGGAAGAACTCCTCGGTCAGTCTGCCGACCTCGATGTAATTACGACCCAGGCGGCTGAGATCTTTTACAAACACCGCCGCTGCTTTTCCCTGCTCCAGCTGCTGAATCATATCGGCAAAGCCGGGACGATCCATCGTAACGCCGGAGATGCCGTCGTCAAAAAAATGAACCAGGTTTGTGTAGCCTTTTTCCTTTGCTACCTTGGTGAGCAGTTTTTTCTGATTCCCTATGCTGTAGCTCTCGCCGTCCATGTTATCGTCACGGGAAAGCCTCTCATACAGAAAGGCGGTCACGTCACGGGATTTTTTGTTGTTATTCGACTGTTTCATGCAGTCCTCCTTTCCGGGCAGCCGAACAGCAACACTTGTATTCCACAACAAGTATATCACTGTCTCGCCCTGTTGTCATGTATGCGGCGGAGATATGCCCCGCCGCCTGGGACTACGCCCCCGCAGATTCCGATTTCATCAGGCGCAGAAGAACGCAGCCCAATGTGTTCTGTGGCTCCTCCTTGAATACCGGTTCAACAATAAACGACCTGTTGCCGAAGCGATAGGTCGTTTTCTCATTCAGATCATGTTTTGCTTTTTCGCCGGGTTTTGTCCGCTTTTCCTGCATGGATTACCTCCTTATGGTTGAATTGAAGCTGTGCAGGCGGTCAGAACTTCATGGGAAGAATATCGTGCTTGCGCCTGCCGTTGTAGATGCGGTAGAAGATGTTGACGTAGCGCTTTACGCCCCGCAGCTCCTTTTCCGCCTTGCCCGCCGCGCACAACGAACACGCGTTCGTCACAAATATGTTCTCCTTCGGCTGCATCCACCCGGATTACGAAGACTGGAAGCAGGAGCTCGACCGCCTCGCCGCGGCCAACATGCGCGGCGTCAAGATCCACCCGGCCTATCAGAAGATCGATTTGGACGACCCCAAATACCTGCGCATTCTCGAGCGCGCCGGTGCGCTCGGTCTCATCGTGGTCATGCACGCGGGCTATGACATCGGCTTCCCCGGCTATGCCTGCTGCACGCCGGAAAAGGCGCGCAGTGCGCTGCGGCAGGTCGGTCCGGTGAAGCTCGTGCTGGCGCTGCTGGGAGCAGGTGCAGGAACTGCTGGCAGATACGTCTGCCCTGCTCGATACGTCCTTCTCCCTCGGCTCGCTCACCCCGCGGGACGAAGCGCTGCCGCTGGACCGGCAGATGCTTTCCGACGAGACCTTTGTTTCCCTTGTCCGGGCCTTCGGCGCGGAGCGGATCCTGTTCGGCAGCGACTGCCACTGGGGAAGCCCGCAGAACGATCTGCAGCACATCCGCCGTCTGCCCCTCTCCGGCGAAGAAAAAGCCGCCATCCTCGGCGGCAACGCCAAACGCCTCCTCGGCATCTGACTTGACGATCCTCAATTGTTCGCTTGAGAGCAGATCTTTTCCATATACAGCAGGAGCCGCCCATGATGGGCGGCTCTTGTTTTGTTTTAGCGGATGGTCTCGCTGCTGTTGAGGACGGGGGCGCTGTAGAGGAAGAGGACGTCCTGGGTATCGAAGGTCAGCCAGGTGCCGAGGCGCTCGGGCTGGAGGTATCGGATATCCACGAGCGTGATCTTCGCATAGGCCCCGGCGAGCAGGGGTGTGAGGCTGCTGGCAAACGAGTCGCGGAAGACGACGAGTTCCCGGTCCGTCTTTGCTGCCGGGTTCGTGATGGTCAGAAGCGCTTTGGAGCCGGAAAGGAAGACCGCGTACGCGTCCTCCCCTGCCAGCTGCTGCAGATCGTAGACGGGCAGCTCGCTGCCGGTCTCATAGTCATAGACCGTGCAGCCGCGCAGCGTGTCGTTCGTCAGATACCGCAGCGGCTCCGGCTTCAGCGGCAGCGCCGACTGGCCGCAGTAGACGCCGTAGAAGGGCTGATCGGCCGTTATGGTCTCATAGTCCTCCGTCAGCGTCACGCCGAGGGCCTCGGCCAGCGTCCGGGCGACCGGCAGCAGCGCCTCCTGCCGCCAGTGCAGGTCGGTATGGTAATAGCTGTCCTGCGACAGCGCGGGCGTCAGGTCGATCATGGACGCATACGGCATGCTCTGTGCCAGCAGCGCGGATAGGTCTGCCGGATCATAGGCCGGATAGCCGTTCTGCCGGGCCAGGAAGGCGTTTTTATCCGGGATGACGGCCGCAAAGGCCTTCGCATCGGTCCCGGCCAGATAGCGGTCATAAACGAGCTGGAACCGGTCCGCCGCGTGCTGCACGGAGGCTTCGTCGATGGACGGATCGAGCTTCGCCGCATAACCGTCGGCCAGGTAGATGCCGTTATTGTCCTTTTCCTGCAGCACGTCCAGGAGCGTCACGGCTTTGAGCCGCCGGAAGCTGTCCCGCAGCGGGAACTGGTCGAGCGTGTAGGTCTCAAATTTTGTCATGAACTCTCCGCGCAGGACCGACGAGAGCGTCAGCTCCGGCTTCTGCGCGAGCTTCCGCCGTTCGCTGACGGAGACGGTGTCATCCGGCTTGCAAAGCCCCCAGAGCAGAAAGCCGAGCAGGAAGGCCGCCGTCAGGCAGACGACGGCGAGGTTTTTTCGTTTTTCCATTGCGGGCCCTCCTAAAACCGGAAATACAGGAACGGATTGAACGAGCCGTCGACCAGAAACGCCGTACACACGGCCAGCAGCAGGCAGAGACCCACCGGCTCCAGCACGGCGAGCACTGCCCGTCCGGCCGTTTTCTGCTGCGCGGCCGTGATCAGCCGCCGCAGCAGCGGCGTCGCGCCGACCGCGGCGCTCAGGAGCAGCACCGCACCGCTTCTGAGCGCGTACAGGCTCTCCTGCCCGACGAGCGGCAATCCTCCGCCGCCGAACATCGCGCAGACAGACGTGGCCGCATCGCGGATGCTGTCCGCATCAAAGAGCACGAAGCCGAGCGTGACGAACAGCAGCACATAGATATGGTTGAGCACGCGGAGCTTTTTCAGCCCGCGCAGCAAAAACAGCTTTTCTACCGTCAGCAGCGCCGCATACAGAAGTCCCCACAGAACGAATGTCCAGTCCGCCCCGTGCCACAGGCCTGTCGCCAGCCAGACGAGAAGAATGTTCAGCAGCTGCCGTCCTTTCCCCTTCCGGTTGCCGCCCAGCGGGATATAGAGATAATCCCGGAACCAGCTGCCAAGGGAAATATGCCATCGCCGCCAGAATTCCGTGATGCTGCCGGCGCAGTAGGGATAGCGGAAGTTTTCCGGAAAGTGAAAGCCGAGGATGAGGCCGAGACCGATTGCCATATCGCTGTAGCCGGAAAAATCGTAATAGATCTGCAGCGTGAACGCGGCCGCGCCCAGCCAGGCATACAGCACCGTCTGCTCCTGCGAGGCGCGGAAGCCGGACACCAGCTCGCCAAGCAGATTGGCAAACAAGATCTTCTTTGCCAGCCCCAGCACGAAGCGCCGCGTCCCGGCCGCCGCGTCCGAAAGCATGTGGGTACGGCTGCGCAGCTCCGGCGCGATATCGGAATAGCGGACGATCGGTCCGGCGATGAGCTGCGGGAACATGGCGATATACGCTGCCAAATCGATCAGGTTCCGCTGTGCCGGGACCGTCCCGCGGTACACGTCGACGGTATAGCTCAGGATCTGGAAGGTATAGAAGCTGATGCCGACCGGCAGCGCGAGCGAAAGCAGCGGGACAGACAGGCCCGTCAGCGCGTTGAGATTCCGGATCATAAAATCGGCGTACTTGAAATACACCAGCGTCCCCAGACTCAGCAGCACCGACAGCGCCAGATAAAGCCCGGCCCGCCGCTTTCCGCGGCTTTTTTCGATCAGCAGGCCGAAGACATAGCCCTGCGCGATCGCCGCCAGCATCACGAGCAGATACCGCGGCTCGCCCCAGCCGTAAAACAACAGGCTGGCGAGCAGCAGCACACCGTTTTTCAGCGTTCCCGGCACCAGAAAATAGACGAGCAGAACGCACGGCAGAAAATAAAACAGAAACGGAACGCTTGAAAACAGCATGGCAGCCCCTTACTTCAAAGTTGTTATGCGATCGGGTCGTCAGAGACGATCTGCGTGCCGGGATAGGCAGTCTGCAGCTTGTCGCGGAAGGTATCGACCAGATCCTCTGCGCCGAAGACGGAGATCAGATAGCCGTCCAGGCTGGCGACGACCAGCTTGTCCGGGAAGCCGCACATCCATTGCGTGTTCATCACATAGGTCTTGACCTCTCCGGCTGCCGTGTCCAGCTGGCCGGCATCCTTCAGATGCAGAACGCCGCAGGTGAACGTGTTGCCGTTCATCATGTGGAACAGCGAGGCTGCGTCATCCGCTTCCTCAATCACGGAGGCCGGGAGCGTCAGCAGATATTCGATCTCCGACGGCTTCTCGAGTGAGACCTTGCCGGGCTTGCCGTCAGTCATGTTTTCTTCGGAATAATCGCCGCCCGCAGCCGGGAATTTTTCGTCTTCGGAATAGCTTGCCCAGACAGTATCCAGAATCGTCAGCGCGTCCGGGATATCGGACGCCGTCTCCTGTCCGCCGTTTTTCGCGGCGCAGGCCGTCAGAGAAACTGCCGTCAGCACGGCAAGCAGCATTGCGATCCATTTTTTCATATGCAAGATCCTCCTGGAAAATGTTCTGCGCGGTCATCCGCGCTGTCTTTACAGACGCAGCGCCGCCGCGGCGGTTGCAGCCGATTTGTAAACAGTCTGTAAACGAGCGGCGCACACGCGTTGTGACAGCATAGCACAGTTTTCCCCGTTTGGCAAGCGCTCTTTTTCTTGACACGCGGCCGCTGCCCGGGTATGATGGGTGCATCAAAGTGCAAGGAGGCTTTCCATGCGTGACGTACAGCGTGGGGCAGTAGTTACACGTCGCCCCTGCGGTAAATCCAGTTTTCCTTCATGCGGTTTCTCCGTTCCTTTCTTTCGTTTCTTTCGATATTCCTCAAAGCGAGAAAGCAGGTCATGTCCGGATATCTCTCGCTGTTGTATCTGTCCTGTGCGTTCATATTGCGTCTCCTTGTCTTTTGTCATTTTGGTTTTTCGGGTATGTATGCTCTCTATTTGTCCTCGACGCCCCGAGAGCAGGGAGAGCATCAGACGGCGGTGTGCTGCACCGCTCCATAGGAATCGAACCTCCCCGCCTTCATTGTGGCCGGGCCGCGAATTACGGAAGTATCATTGTCCCCAACACCTGTCGTCGCCTCCACCGGGAGCAGCCCGGCTTTTATCGTGTAAGTTGTATCGCTCGCTCATTTCTGAGGTCGTGGCGCACTCACGAAAGCGGCTCAGGGGTTTTAGCCCATAGCGTTGGGAAAGTGCCTGATGCCTGGATATTCAGTTTTCAAGGTTCGCTGAGCCGTAAGGCTCTGAGAAAACTGAATCTCCGTATCCCTTGCGGTGAGATTTGTCCCCTCACCTTTCAATGGACATTTTTTTGCCCTTTGTCAGGTATCACGCAAAATATATTTTTGCTTTTTTGCGGATCAGTGCGATTGCGTCATGCACGCTTTGCCTGGTCATGCCGTGCTCCGCAGCATATGCGGACTGGCTTTTCCCCTCGATGAGGCATTCCCGAAAGATCGAACGCTGGCTGTCCGTCAGCGTTTTGCAGAATGCGTCTGTGAGTTCTGCCGTGAGCACCTCGGAGTCGATGCGCTGCCGCGTATCCAACAGCCATGCGGCCTCATCCATGCTTCCGCCGTCGCGGATGGCGTCAAGGCTCAGAACCGGCCCGATGGTCTGCTGTTTTGCGTACTCCCGGCGCATCTGCTTTTCCTGACGGAGCAGCAGCCGCATCACCTCAAGGCTGACCTCCGTTTCCTCTCCGGTGGCCTTTGAATTTGGGTGAAATCAAAAATTCGGAGCTCACGGGTAGCGGCAGATGTATTGTTCAAAGCGGCGTTTCATGGAAAAAGTCCTTTCCCGAGCCAAGCCGGGAAAGGACTTTCAACGCCGTACAAAGAAATCGGGCAGCAAAAAAGCGCCGTCAAAGCAGACCGAACCCATTTACCGGTTCAGTCTGACTTTGTACGGCGCTTGGCAGTCTCCTCAGAACGAATCTGATTCTCTCCGCTTGCTCGATTAAAAGTCGGTTTTTGTATTCAGTTTATCTTTTCTGCCTCGGTTTTCCTGAAGGCAGGCGGCAGACGGCCTGTTTCGCCTTCATCCTGCGGAAGCAGCCCAGATTGATGGGATACTCCGACTTGCATTTTCGGCAGTAGACCATTTTGTGTCCCGCTGCGTCGGAGAACACCTTCTCCACCAGAAAGCTGCAAAAGGGGCAGTGGATCTCCCGTAGGGTCAGCGCGGCGGATTGCCTGCGGGAATCGGACAGCCTGCGTGACACATCCGGCGAGAGCTTACGGGGGGCGCTTGCTTTTCTCATCCTGTGCCACCGTCCTGTCCTAGTGTAACCGTTCGGATCGGTGACAACGTATGAGCTGTGTAATTGCATGAGATTTGGCTTAATGAAAAACCGCGTCTTGCCGCTGCCGGAGCCGCCCACCACCAGCACGTTTTTGTTCCGCGCCGTCTTGGGGTCTTTGGGACGGTTGGACATCATGAGCCGCTCAGTCTGGGTGAGAATGACGTTGTTCTCAAACTTCGGATCGACGTAAGGGGCGATATCCTCGGGCTTGCCCCATGAAGCGTTTTGTCAAGTGCTTTTTTAAGTTATTGACGCAAATTATCGTGAAAGTGCGAAAGTGCAAAGTGCAAAGGGTCTGCGTTTTGCACTTTCAGCTTGCGGGTTCGGGTGGCTGCTTCTTCTTGATGAAGTTGTACCATTGACCGCCGACACGCCTTGCGCCTAAAATGCCGCCCATGTTGCGCTTGGCGTTCTGTACCGTCCT
>SFCQ01000031.1 GCA_004558525.1 Clostridiales bacterium | reverse complement strand
GGTTGCCGCTGTAGCGTTTGTAAGCTTCATACTTGCCGGCCTTATCCAGCAGGTATGGCTGAACCTTGCAATAGCCATAGTGCTTATGGTCGGCACCCTGCTCATTATCAAGGTTATCGTCTCCAAGAAGCATGCCGGAATGTTTGAAGAGATGGCAAACGCTGACAAGGCTATTTCCGAAGCCAAATAATCTGATTTTTGATGCTTGATTTCGACCCCAACGGCAGAAGGGCTGCGCCAATACGGCGCAGCCCTCAGTCTGTCAAAAAAGTGGCTGGTCGCCACTTTTTTGAGTTTTTTCGGGTTTCGCCTCTCGCTACCGCTCCCGGGCGGCAAAACCCGCAAGGTACGAAAACCTAGAGGTTTTCATCCGTTCTGACGTGCATGCCGTCAGAGCCGGAATAAAGCTTAAGGGGCGCCGCCCCTTAACAAGCCCAGGGTTTTTCGACACTCTGAGGGCTGCGCCAATACGGCGCAGCCCTTCTAATTTATTGATTATTCTATCTATATTCGGTACGGCCGTATTTATAATACCTTTTTATATAACTCCTTATATTTGGCTAATACTTCACAAAAAACAACTTTTATTGGTGGCAACAATATGCGCAATATGTTAAACTTAATATATAATTATCTTATAAGGGGGTTAATTAGTGCTAAAAACCAGCAAGACAATCCTTTATGAAAAGCTAAAAGAATCCCTCTCGTCGGTTTTACCGATAACCGCAATAGTTTTTGTGCTGTGTTCTACGCTTGTGCCGGTGCCGACAGATATTTTGCTTTCCTTTATCATTGGCGCAATAATGCTTGTTGTAGGCATGGGACTTTTCACTTTGGGTACTGACCTTGCCATGACCCCTATCGGCAGCGAGGTCGGCTCGGCAATAACCAGATCGCGCAAGCTTTGGTTTATAGCCCTTATAAGCCTTGTAGTCGGCATAATAATCACAATAGCTGAACCCGATCTTCAGGTATTGGCCGAACAGGTCCCCAACATACCTAATATGACGATAATAATTACCGTTGCCGTAGGTGTTGGCGTATTCCTTGTTATCGCTATGCTGAGGATAGTGTTCAGAATCCCCCTGAACTATCTTCTGATAGGCTTTTATGTAGCTGTATTTATAGTATCCATATTTGTGCCTAATGAGTTTCTGGCAGTCGCCTTTGATTCAGGCGGCGTCACGACAGGGCCTATGACAGTGCCTTTTATAATGGCGCTCGGCGTTGGCGCGGCTGCAATACGTACCGATAAACATGCCGAACAGGATAGCTTCGGCCTTGTTGCGCTCTGCTCTATAGGGCCAATACTTTCGGTTCTTATACTCGGGCTCATATTCCGTCCTACCGGAGCCGATGCGGCATATTCAGCAGCAGCAGCAACAGAGAACTTTGCAAATACGCGCGAGCTGTGGTGCTACTTCAGGGACTCTCTCCCCTATTATTTCAAGGAAGTTATATTGGCGCTTTCCCCAATAATCGTATTCTTTGTGCTGTTCCAAATAACTACTATAAAGCTGAAAAAAGACCGGCTCATAAGGATATCTGTAGGCCTTGTATATACATTTATAGGGCTTGTGATATTCTTAACAGGCGTAAACGTGGGCTTTATGCCTATGGGCAGCTATTTGGGCTCCAAACTCGGCTCGCTCGATTTCAACTGGATAGTCATACCTATAGGCATGCTCATAGGTTACTTTATAGTTGCCGCCGAGCCTGCCGTACATGTGCTTAACAAGCAGGTATATGAGCTTACCAATGGCATGATACCTAAAAAAGCCTTGAGCGTAAGCCTCTCTATAGGCGTATGCATATCAGTAGGTCTTGCAATGCTAAGGATACTTACAGGCTTGCCGATAATGTATCTGCTGCTGCCCGGTTATATAATTGCTATAATGCTTTCCTTCTTTGTTCCGCCAATGTTCACCGCAATAGCCTTTGACTCCGGCGGTGTTGCAAGCGGACCCATGACGGCTACATTCCTGCTGCCGCTTGCAATGGGCGTATGCTCTGCGGTTGGCGGCAACATTGCCATAGACGCATTTGGCATAGTTGCAATGGTGGCTATGACGCCGCTAATAACAATACAGATACTTGGCGTAATATTCCGCATCAAAACCGGCGCTGAAGTTAAGATACAACCCGAAACCGTTGTTGAAGACATCATTGAAATGGAGGGCGACGCATGAAGGATTACAGATTGCTGCTTTGCATAGTAAGGCGCGACCAATACGAGTCCTACCTTAACATGTTCAAAAGCATAGGAATTGAAGCCCAGTTTGCAAGCCTTTGCAACGGCACAGCCAGCAAAAGCCTGCTTGACTACATGGGCCTTGAAAAAACGGAAAAGGTACTGCTGCAGACATTTGTGCCTTCACATTATGCAAAAAGGATATTAAGAAGGCTTGTCGACGTCATGGGAATTGAAGTTCCTGGAAACGGAATAGCTATGACGATACCCATAGGCAGCGTCGGCGGGCAATCGAGCTTGGATTATTTGACTAAGGGACAAACACAACAACAGGAAACATCAACTGACGAGGTGAAAAAAGTGAACGATATTATGTATTCGCTTATAGTCGCAATAACCGCAAAGGGCAATACGGACACAGTTATGGATGCCGCACGCAGCGCAGGAGCGCGCGGAGGCACCGTAATTAACGCACGCGGAACAGCGCCTGGCACTAAGGCAAAATTCTTCGGCTTATCTATAGGTAATGAGAAGGAAATAGTATATATACTCACTCTTAAGGCTGATAAAGACATGATAATGCATGCCATAATGGATAAGGCCGGCATGCATACAGATGCTCAAACCGTGTTGTTCTCGCTTCCGGTCGATAGCATGGTAGGTCTCAGAAGTCTTGCGCCAAATGAGGACGAATAAAGCATTATTGCATGAATAAGTGGCTTTATGCCACTTTCAGAGTGTCGAAAAAGTGGCTGGTCGCCACTTTTTCGAGTTTTCACAGGTTTTGCCTCTCTCTCTCTCGCTCCCGGGCGGCAAAACCCGCAAGGTACGAAAACCTAAAGGTTTTCATCCGTTCTGACGTGCATGCCGTCAAAGCCGGAATTAGCTTAAGGGGCAGCCGGCCCTTAACAACCCCAGGGTTTATTGCATACGGCGGCGGCCAGCGGCCGCTGGTGCGGTGGTCCAGCGGCCGCTGTGCGGTCTGAGTAACAGCCGCCACTAACAACTTGATGTAGTCCAGA
>SFCQ01000030.1 GCA_004558525.1 Clostridiales bacterium | reverse complement strand
TTCCTCCCATCGTCATGCCCTGATTATCTATATACTCATCCAACTCGTCACGAGTCATGATGGAATAGTTGTCGCCGCTGTTCCAGAAGGAGACGTACAGATCGCCGTCCTCGGTGTCAATCGGCTGCTGCTCAAAGTGCTCTCCGTAACCGTCTGAGTTCTGTCCGCTGATCCAGTCGGTGAGGATTTCGGTTTCCGCGTCGGTGAGTTCCTCCTTGAGGCTGCACTCTATCCTGCCGAAGAGCCGTCCACGGTAGGTTTCCACGCCCCACTTTGCAGAGACGAGCTTTGCCTTAACGCTGTCATCCTCGTCGAAAAACTCAGCCATATCCATTTCATCGTCGGCAGTATCGGCTTCCAGAGCTTCTTCGACAGCCCACGCATAGCTCTTGAGGAAACGTCCGTCGACGGGAGAACTGAAGCCCTCTTCATCGGTTACCTCTCCGACGAGGGGACAGTAGAACACTGCTTTGACCGGTCCTGATTCATAAAGCATCTGCTTGATGTCGTCCGTGACCTCCTGCATGGAGCTGTACTGATCGTTGAGCAGATTCTGTTCCAGCTTGGAGCGGAAATCAGGCTTGGCATTGTCTACCATGAAGGCCAGCATATTGGCGTCAGCCAGCGAGTTATGCTCCTTGAGAGTGAGAAGCAAATGCTTTCCTATTTCGTCTTCGGAATACAGCTTGACTCGCACGTCATCGCCTTCCTCATCGGAAAGGGTGATCTGATGCGGGGACTGTCTGATACCTACTGACTGGAGCTTTTCATACACATCGTAGATGCTGCGGGGAAAGTCCAGCACGAGTGTGCCGCCGTCCTTGCTTTCAATGATTGCGTTGATTTTCATGCTCAAATTCCTCCCATGTTCATGCCCTCGTCCTCGGGGTCGAGCCCATCGAGGAGTTCATCAAGGCTCTCGTAACTGTCGTAGTAAATAAAGCCGCCATCTACGAATTGCCCGTTGTGTTCCTCTGCGATGTGCTCTCCAAACCCGGAGAAGTCGAAATAGTCCTCCATCTCAAGATTGAGCCTGTACTCGCTTATATTGTCTACGAGGAAGTGTCCGACGTCTTCCTCCGTCTTGGCTTCGGGTATCAAGGAGAACTCATCAAGGTGCTCAGCCAGGAATGCGATATTGGAAGCTTTTTGAACATCGGCGAGCTCAACCACAGCGGAGAGCTTGCTCCAATCCATTCCTTCGACATCAAGCGCCTTCAGCATCGCATTCGTCTCATATATTCCTTCTTTGGCGATGATTTCCTGAACGCGAGCCAGCCAGTCATCTCCTTTGAAATTGTGAAAGGTAACCGTGTAGGAGCAGTCCTCGGCGGACGGAGCGCCGAGCCGGTCAATAGCCTTTTTGATGGCAAGGGCTTCATCTGGAAGTTGGAGGAGCTCAGTGCGGCCGCCGTATTCTGCATTGAGGCTGAGAAGGCTGTTGATGTAGTAATACTCGGGGAAGGTATGACCGTCATACACTTCCTCCAACTCATCGAATGGATTGTAGATGAGAAGTCCTCGTTCTGTGATCTGCGCCAGCCCTCGGTCGATGAGATCCTTGCCGATTGTGGCGTATTTCGGATCGTCCTCGTCATGGGCGGGAACAGCTCCTTCCGTGTTCAGCACATACTCTCTGCCGATCTTACCGTAGCTGCTGACATCCTGACACAGCGTGAAATGGTTCAGATTGAATGTCAGGTTTATGAGATCCTTTACATCCTTGCTGTCAAGTTTGGAGATCCCAATGAGAAACTGGTCGTATTCGAGTGTGTCGAAGCTCTCCATGCGTTTGCCGAGATAGTTGAGTTCGTCCAGATTGGCAAAGCGGTCTTTCAGCATGGAGAATTCCTCCGGCCAGTAGACCTCCTGCAAACAGTTCGCTCTCGCTGATAGGGAAGCGGATGTCAATCTCGTGATCGGCGTTTTTGATTCTGATTTTGATCATGGTGCTCATTCCTTTCGTAGAAAATAAAAAAGGGCTGACTTCATAGAATTACTTCTGCAAAGTCAGCCCATAGATTACGGTGTTATTAAGTTAAGTGAGGTTTGCCCTAAAATGTAGGGCAAACCTCTTTCCTGAACAAGCGGGGAGGTCATCCTTACTTTTTAGGGAAGATCTTAGAAAATAATTTTTCAGTGGAAACGAAAAAAGGCGGCTTTCGGGAGAATACATCTCTCAAAAGCCGCCTGAAATAGTGGGGGTCGGTAGTTCAAGTCCTCTCAACAAAGAAAAATATCTTTTTGTTTGCACTTGAAAATTGGGGCACGAAAAAACCCCGAAACCGTTGTGGTATCGGGGTTTTCCGGTGCAATATCTTTTTTGGTTGCACAACATGGTTGCGGGGGAAGGACTTGAACCTACGACCTCCGGGTTATGAGCCCGACGAGCTACCGACTGCTCTACCCCGCGACGTTAACTTTGCTGCAATGAGTATAATAGCACATGCGACTATCAGTGTCAAGCTTTTTATGTATAAGCATATCCGATAGGCATACATGAAGGCTCTGTTAGGTAAGTGCATAAAAACGGCGTACATGCGCAAGCTACGCATATATGGAGGTGTAGAGCTATGCTTGTACTGTTTTGTAGGGTGATAGTGCTTTATTTTCTTGTATTCTTTGTCATAAGGCTTACCGGCAAAAGGCAGATAAGCGAGCTTCAGCCGTTCGACCTTTGCATAACGCTGCTTATAGCGGACATGGCAAGCGTTCCTGCCACAAACACCGGTGTTCCGCTGTTTTATGGCATAGTGCCGATAATAACGCTGTTTTTGTTGCAGCAGCTCTTATCCTTCCTTTCGCTTAAAAGCGAGAGCATAAGAAAGGCCGTATGCGGGCAGCCGCTGCTGCTTATAGCCAAGGGCCAGGTGCAGGAGGCCGCCATGAAAAGCGCGCGCTACACTATAACCGATCTTTCCGAGCAGCTCAGGGGCAAGGACGTCTTTTCATTGGCTGATGTTGAATACGCAATACTTGAAACCAACGGCGAGCTTTCCGTGCTGCTAAAAGGGCCAAAACAGCAGCCAAACTATGAGGATTTTTCTATGCCTTCGCCATTGGCCGAGCCGCCGCTTATGCTCGTGCAGGACGGCGCCGTACATGACGGCGCGCTAAAACGCGCGGGGCATGACAAAGCATGGCTGAAAAAGCAGCTTCTTACAATAGGCTGCGATGATATATCTAACGTGTTCTTCGCATTCCTTGATTCAAGCGATATGCTGCATGTTCAGCTGAACCTTAAGGCCGGTGCGCAGCATTACTTTATAGATACGGCAAAAAAAGATAAAGGTAAGGGCAATAGCTGATGCATTACAAGATATTTACATGGGTGGACATAGTCGCCTGCGCTCTGGCGGTCGCTTTGCTCATATTTATGTTCATATGCCCATATAAGCTTAGCAGAGGCTACTATGATTCGTTTTCCAAAGCAGAGAAAGAGGTGCTTGCGCTCACAAGGGCCGAAAGCTGGGCTGAAGCTGCCGAGCGCATGGACATAATTGTCGCCGAGTTTTACAGCATGCGCGGCCGCATGTGCTTTTTTTACGACCATGAGGATATAGACGAGCTTGAAGGCTGCATATTATCGGCACGCGAGCTAATAATGCGCGAGGACGGCTCCCAATCCGCATCTGAGCTGATAAGAGCGCTCGTGATTGCCGACTACCTGTTCGGCATACAGAAGTTTGATCTGCCGAATCTGTTTTGATATTCCCCGGCACCGCGCTTATTGCTGCGGCTTAAGCCTTGCTCGCTATTCCCCAAGCAAGCGGGGCACTATGCAATCCTAAACAAAAAAGCAGCCTCGCCCCTTAAGCTTTATTCCGGCTCTGACGGCATGCACGTCAGAACGGATGAAAACCCAAAGGTTTTCGTACCTTGCGGGTTTTGCCGCCCGGGAGCTAATGCGAGAGGCAAAACCCGTGAAAACTCGAAAAAGCGGCGTTCAGCCACTTTTTCGACACTCTCAAGCAGCCTCAGTTTAAGAGGCTGCTTTTATGCATGTATAAATCACATATTGTTTAGCTGTTCAAGCCTTGCTTCAAGCTTTTTCAGCATATCCTCGGCGGCGGCAAGCTTTTTACGCTCCTCAGCTATCACCTTTTCAGGCGCCTTTGCAACAAAGCCCTGATTGTTCAGCTTTCCGCTTGAGCGTGCAATATCGCTCTTTACCTTCTCAGCCTCCTTGTTAAGGCGCTCGCGCTCCTTATCAACGTCTATAAGGTCGCTCAGCGGTATGAACGCCTCCGCAGCCTGCGCCACGGCGGACACGGCGTTTTCAGGTATGCCGTGCTTATCCTGCTGTATCGCAACATGCTCCGCGCCGGCAAGCTTCATTATATAAGGTATGCAGGCCTCAAGCGCTTTTGCGCGCGCGCCATGCGTCACAAGCGTAATCTTGAGCTTTCTTGAAGGGGGCACGTTCATTTCGGCCCTTATGTTCCTTGTGGCCCTTATAAGGTCCATGACCTCTTCCATAGTTTCCGCCTCTTCGGGATAGTCCCACTCCGCCTTAGCCTTAGGCCACGCGGAGCGCATGATCGTCTCCTCCGCATTTGGCAAATTGAGATACAGCTCCTCCGTTATAAACGGCATAAACGGGTGAAGGAGCTTGAGCGAATCCATAAGCACCCTGTTAAGTATAGCCCTCACGTTGGCCTTCTGCTCCTCGTCAGTGCCGTTCATGCGCGGCTTGGCAAGCTCTATATACCAATCGCAGAACTCTGTCCAAACAAAGTCGTATATCTTCTGCGCAGCAAGGTTGAGGTCAAATGAATCCATGTTCGCGGTTATCTCGCGTATCATGGTGTTGAGCCTGTTAAGTATCCACTTGTCGGCTATATCAAGCCTTGATATATCTATATCGCCCACCTCGGCATCGCCTATGTTCATAAGCACAAACCTTGTGGCGTTATAAAGCTTGTTGCAGAAATTGCGCGCGGCTTCAACCTTTTTCGTACCAAAGCGCATATCTCCGCCCGCTCCGTTGCCGGTCACAAGGCTGAAGCGCAGGCTGTCCGCACCGTACTGCTTGATGATCTCCAACGGATCCACGCCGTTACCAAGGGATTTGGACATCTTCCTGCCCTGCTCGTCCCTCACAAGGCCGTGTATGTATACGGTTGAGAACGGCTTTTGGTGCATTACCTCCATGCCGAATACTATCATTCGTGCAACCCAGAAGAATATTATATCGTAGCCGGTCACAAGCGTGCTTGTCGGATAGAAGTAGTCAAGCTCCTTTGTTTTTTCAGGCCAGCCAAGCGTTGAAAACGGCCACATTCCGCTTGAGAACCAGGTGTCGAGTACGTCCTCGTCCTGATGCAGCTTGCCGCCGCACTTGGGACAACGCTCAGGCGCGGTCTCGGCAACTATGGTTTCGCCGCAATCATCGCAGTAATACGCAGGTATCCTGTGGCCCCACCAAAGCTGGCGCGATATGCACCAATCGCGTATGTTCTCCATCCAGTTATAATAGGTCTTGTCGAACCTTTCGGGCACGAACCTGATCTCACCGCTCCTCACCACGTCTATTGCAGGCTTGGCAAGCGGCTTCATGCTCACGAACCACTGCTTGCTCACAAGCGGCTCCACGGTGCTGTGGCAGCGGTAGCAGGTGCCGACATTGTGGCCATAAGGCTCTATTTTCACAAGATTGCCGGCAGCCTCTATATCCTCAACAAGCTTCTTGCGGCATTCCATAGTGGTAAGCCCTTCATACCTGCCGCCAAGCTCGTTTATATGCCCATCGTCCGTAAACACGCGCATCACAGGCAGATTGCACCTTACGCCCACCTCAAAGTCGTTAGGGTCGTGCGCCGGAGTTATTTTGACTGCGCCGGTGCCGAATTCCTTTTCAACATATTCGTCGGCAACTATGGGTATCTCGCGCCCTACCACGGGTATCACAACGGTCTTGCCAACTATATCTGTATACCTTTCATCGTCCGGATGCACGGCTATTGCGGTATCGCCCAATATGGTCTCGGGCCTTGTCGTGGCTACGGTTATGGAATAGCTCTTATCCGGCGCATCGTAGCGCACATGCCAAAGATGGCTCTGCTGCTCCTCATATTCCACCTCGGCATCGCTGAGCGCGGTCTTGCAGTGCGGGCACCAGTTTATTATCCTGTCTCCCCTGTATATAAGGCCCTTTTTGTAAAGCTCCACAAACACCTTTGTAACAGCCTTTGAGCAGCCTTCGTCCATAGTGAAGCGTTCGCGGTCCCAATCGCAGCTTGCGCCGAGCTTCCTGAGCTGCTTGACTATCCTTCCGCCATATTCGTTTTTCCAATCCCATGCGCGCTTTAAGAAGGCTTCCCTCCCTATATCGCGCTTGTCTATGCCCTCCTTGGCCATCTGCTCGATTATCTTTACCTCCGTAGCTATAGAGGCATGGTCAGTTCCAGGCAGCCACAGCGCTTCATAGCCTGACATGCGCTTGTATCTTATAAGCGCGTCCTGAAGCGTTTCATCTATGGCGTGGCCTATATGCAGTTGGCCGGTTATGTTCGGCGGCGGTATAACTATAGTATACGGCTCCTTGTCGGGATTAGGCTCGGCATGGAAGTAGCCGTTCTTTTCCCACTTTTCATAAAGCTTCTCTTCCACGCCCTGATGGTCGTAAGCTTTGGGCATCTCCTTCATACGTTTCTCCTCCTGATTAAATTAGAATTATTCTGTTAAACTAAAAGGAGCTTCCGATCCAACAAAGGACGGAAGCTCCGCGGTACCACCTTTTTTGGGCATAATATGCCCCAGCTCTTTCGCCTTAACGCGGCGTACACGTTTTAAGCTATTGTATCCGCAAACACATGCGAACAGTTCACCTAAAAAGCTCCGGAGCGACCTTCCGCCAGTTTTCGCAAACAGCCCTTTCAGCCGATGAAGCTGTATCTCTACTGCAAAGTTTAAGGCGTACTCCTCTCCTTCTTCGCTATTCTGGTATTGTATCCGCGCTTTTGGCTTTTGTCAAGCCCCGCGGACAATATCCAGCCAAATACAGATTTTCACGGCTACAGCTTTATTTATAGTTTTGGCATGGCTTTTAATTTTGTATGCGCTAAAATGATATGAACCAAAAGGGAGAGAAGTTCGACCTGCGAGATGGTAAAATGAATTCACCACAAACCATCAGCCATCAGGAGGGGAA
>SFCQ01000022.1 GCA_004558525.1 Clostridiales bacterium | reverse complement strand
TCCCCTCCTGATGGCTGATGGTTTGTGGTGAATTCATTTTACCATCTCGCAGGTCGAACTTCTCTCCTTTTTGGTTCATATCATTTTAGCGCATACAATAGCGTTTATTAGAGCCAAAACGCTTTTTTATGGCATTATAATCAATCCATCTTGCCCTGATGCCGCGGCATAAAAAAGAGCGGCTATCGTATCCGCTCTGGGAGCGTCGAAAAAGTGGCTGAACGCCACTTTTTCGAGCTTTGTTTTATATTGTTGAAAATACAGTTATTCCTTCCTTTCCCAGACCCTTGTATATACCATTACGCCCCAGGCCTTGCCGTCGCGCACAAGGAAGCGGCAGCGGCTGGCTGTTTCGCCGTTGCGGAAGCCCTGGAACCAGCTTTCGCCGCAGTATTCAAGCTGCATCACGCCAAGCTGCGTGTTTGCCTCAATCTTGCCGTTATCGGTGACGTAAACGGTCATTTCGGAAGGCATGCCCTCATGGCAGATGTATGTGCCGGTAAGCGCCTGAGGCTCTGAGAACTCGCGGCCAACGGGGTGCAGCCAGCGCTGACTCTCTTCAAGAGGCCTGTCCATAAGCATGTTGGACATTATCCAGCAAAGCTCCTCCGTGTCGCAATCGCCCTGATTGCACAGCGCCGCAAAGCCGTAGCCCTCTCCCTTAAGGAAGCCGCCGTGCGTGGATACGCCGTGCAGGCCGCCGGAATGCTCGCATATAACGTGGCCATGGCAGGTGCGCTTGTTGAGGCCAAAGCAATATATGGGCTTTTCCTGCTCCGCAAAGCCCGCGCCTACCATTATCTCCGCCGCTCTGGCGGGTATCACCTGCTTGCCGTCTATTACGCCGCCGTTGCCTATGCAGCTATAATAGCGGGCCATGTCGTGCGCGGTGCTTTTTACGCAGGCGCAGGCGCGGAAGGGCGGCAGTATGCTCCAGCAATCGTCCGCTACCTTCCGGCCATCAACCTCTTCAAAAAGGCTGGTTATGTTGCCGTCGGAGGCTATCTTTTTAGCTTCGGAGCCGTCAAGGTCAAGCACGGTCCTCGTCATGCCCATAGGCCCGAATACGCGCTCGTTCAAAAACTGCTCAAGCGGCATGCCGGCGGCCGCGTCTACGATATAGGATATAACGGCATAGCCTTCGTTGGAATAGCTCATGTATTCGCCAGGCGCGCCGATGGTCTTATAGCTGCAGTTGGCTATGTAATCTATAACCTGCTCTATCTTGTCCATCTGGTTTGGCGACGTGCGGCGCATCTCAAGCGCCCACTTGTCGCTTTCGTCTATGGCGGCGTAGCTCTTTTTGCCTACGTTTTCCTCGGTAAGGTTCGGGAAACGATCCACGCTGTTCATGGCTATGGACCATTCAAGCGGCTCCATGGGCGGTATGCCTGCCGTGTGCATGGCAAGGTGCTTTACAAGCACCGTATCAGCAGGATTGCCAGGTATACGGAAGGAGGGTATGTATTTGACCACAGGGTCTTCAAAGCTGAACCTGCCCTCAGCCTCCAGAATGGCAAGAGCAAGCGTTGAGGTGGATTTGCTCATGCTCGCTATGCCGAACACGGTATTTTCGTCTATGGGGCGCTTATGCTCCATATCGCCAAAGCCGTAGCCCTTTTCGAATATAACGCCGTCAGGCCCGTATATGGCGCAGCTTACGCCGGGCAGGTCCTTTTGCCTGATCCTTTCGGCAAGCAGAGCGTCAAGCGCCTTAAGATCGTAGTTCATGCGTATCGTCCTCCTGAAGTAAAATGCTATGTTATGTGATTGCTTCGGCGCTTAGCCGAGCATTTCCCTGATTTTTATGGCTACAGCCTCGCCAAGCCGCCTGTGACCGTCCGCCTCCATATGCTCGCAGTCTATGCAGGAAGGCTCCGCATACTTTGCCGCGTCGAGGAAGCCCGTGCCGAAGCGCAACGCCGCAGCCTCATAAAGCGCGGCGAACTTTTTAGATTCAGCGCGGCCTGACAGCGCAAGCGGGCTTTGGTCTATATCGGCTATGTTTTTACCTATTAGTATGGGCGCGAGCAGCAGCACCTCAGGCTTGGCGGCAGCAAACTGGAGCGCGCTGTTCAGGGCCGTTTTTATAAGCGACACGCAGCCGCGGCTCGCCTCCCACGCCGTATGCCCATACATAAGGTCGTTGGTTCCGAGCATTATAATAACAAGATCGAGCGGAGCATGGCTCATAAGGCTGCACATAAAATGCTTTTTGCCGTTAAGCTCGGGATCGAACGGAACATCGAACACCGTAGTGCGCCCGTTGAGCCCTTCTTCTATTATGCGGTAATCATCGCCGAGCATAGCCGCGGCAACGCCCGTCCAGCGCACATCGTGCGCATAGCGGCCGCGCCCGCCGGGAATGTAACCCCATGTGTTAGAGTCGCCATAGCAAAGAATATTTTTCATTATGCAATATCCGCTCCTTTTCGCGTTGATAAACAGTATACCATAAATAAAGCCTGCTGTATTGTGATTAGAGTAAAAAACATATATAATTATAATCAGCAAGCAAAATCATTTCAAATAATATTATAACGGTCAGGAGGCAGAGCTATGGATTACTTGATAAAGAACGGCCGCATTGCGGATAAAAACGGCTGCTATGAAGCCGACCTTATCATAAAAAACGGAAAGATCACATATGTTGGCGACGGGTTGGACGCCACCGGAGCAGAGGTAATAGATGCTTCCGGCTGCTATGTGCTGCCGGGATTTATAGATACGCATACGCATTTTGACCTTGATACGGGCAGCGCCGTAACGGCGGACGATTTTATTACGGGCAGCAGGGCTGCCATAATGGGCGGCACGACAACCGTGCTCGACTTCGCCACGCAGGACAGGGACGGCTCGCTAATGGAGGCGCTGGAGCTTTGGCATGACAAGGCGAAGGGCTCCAACTGCAACTACGGCTTCCACATGGCAATAGCCAGATGGGACAAGGGCGTTGAAGCCGAAATGGAGGATATGACCAGGGAGGGCGTAACTTCATATAAGATGTACATGGTGTACGACGCCCTGCGCGTGGACGACGGCAGCCTGTATTGCGCGCTGAAGGCCGCAAAAAAGCAGAACGCCATAATAGGCGTGCATTGCGAAAACTGGGATACGCTGCTTAAAATAGCGCAAGAGGTAAAGGCGAAGGGCATACTCGGGCCGGAGGGACACCCGCTTTCAAGGCCAAACGATATAGAGGCCGAGGCTGTGGCCCGCTACATGCGCATAGCCAGGCTTGCGGACGCGCCGGCGTATGTAGTGCATCTTTCGACAAGGGAAGGGCTTGAGGAGGCTATGAGGGCGCGCAAACGCGGACAGGAGGTATACCTTGAGACCTGCCCGCAGTATCTGCTGCTTGACGATGAAAGATACAAGGAGCCGGACGGCGCGAAATACGTTATGAGCCCGCCGTTAAGAACGCCGGAGGACAACAAGGCGCTGCTTGCGGCATGCGCATCGGGCGATATAGATACCATAGGCACGGACCATTGCTCCTTCACCATGGCGCAGAAGCTTGCGGCAAAGGACTTTTCACAAATACCAAACGGCGGCGCGGGCGTAAGGTGGCGCGGAGAGCTGATGTATACATACGGCGTGCTTGCGGGCAGAATGAACATGCAGCGGTTCTCTGCGCTTATGAGCGGCAACGCGGCGGCTGTATTCGGCCTTGAAGGAAGGGGCAGGATAGCCAAGGACTTTGCCGCCGACATAGTGATATGGGATGGCTCGATAACAAGGACCATATCCGATACCGACGGCGAGCATAACTGCGACAATTCACCGTTTGCCGGCTTTGAGGTAAAGGGCGGCGCGAGGGAGGTTTTCCTTAACGGTGAGCTGGTGGTGAGCAACGGCAAGCTTATAGGCGAGCATCGCGGCAAATATATACGCAGAAAGGGTCACAATAAGATAAGATGAAAATAGCCTGTGTGGTTATGGCGGCCGGGGCCTCCACAAGATTTGGAGAAAGCAAGCTGACAAAGCTGTTTTACTCAAGGCCCATGTTTGAATATGCGCTCGATGCGCTGCCCGGGGATAAGCTTTGGCGCGTGGCGGTGGTCTCCGGAAAAAAGGAGATACTGGACGAGGCTGAAAAAAGGGGCTTCATAAGCGTGCTGAACGATAAGCCGGAGGATGGGCCGCCGAGGACGATAAGGCTTGGGCTTGAGGCTCTTGACGGGGCCGATGCGGCGATGTTCATGGTGGCGGATCAGCCGCTTCTGACAAGGCGCAGCGTAGCATTGGAAATAGAGCATTTTATAAAGCACAGCGACAACATAGTCGCCATGGGAAAGGGGGACAGAAGGGGCAATCCCGTGATATTCCCCAAATGCTACTTTGCCGAGCTGAGCACCTTGAAGGGTGAAAGGGGCGGCGGCGCCGTGATGGCGAGGCATGAGGATAAGCTTATACTGTATCAGTTGGAAAACGAGGCCGAGCTTATGGATATAGATACGGCCGAGGATTGGATAAAGCTTGAAAGGCAGGAAAAAGATGGAGTACAGGGGAATAAGGGGAACGATAATAACGGCTGAGGAATGTGGCAAGCTCAATATACGGGAAGACCACGTTATTATCATCGATGCTTCAGGAACCATACAGGGGATATTCGAATATAACAGGCTGCCGGAAGTGTATAAAAATTCAGCAATAACGGATTATGGCGCGAGGATAATAACCACCTCCTTCTGCGATATGCACCTGCATGCGCCGCAGTATGCGATGCTGGGACTGGGCATGGATCTGCCGCTCATGCAGTGGCTATATAATTATACGTTCAGAACGGAGGCCAGGTTTATAGATACGGGCTTTGCAAGGGAGGTATATGGTCATCTTGCAAATGCGCTTATAGAAAGAGGCACCACAAGGGTGTGCGCGTTTTCCTCGGTGCATACGGATACGAGCCTTATACTTATGGAGGAGCTTGAACGCGCCGGCGTTTCGGGCTATGCAGGCAAGGTTAGCATGGACAGGTATACCACCGACGAGCTTATTGAGACCACCGAAAACGGGCTTAATGAGGAAAGAAGGTTCGTTGAGGAGAGCCTTTCAAGATTCACGGGGATAAAGCCAATAGTGACCCCGCGCTTCACGCCCAGCTGTACGGACGATATGCTGCTTGGCCTTGGCAGGATAGCGGAGGAGTACGGGCTAAGGGTACAATCGCACCTTAGCGAGAACTTTGAGGAGATAGCCACGGTGAAGGAGCTTTGTCCGGACTGCGCAAGGTATTATGAGACCTATGAAAGGGCCGGCCTGTTCAACAAAAACACAGTTATGGCGCACTGTGTACACAGCGATAAGGCGGAGCGCGACGCTATGCTGAAGCATGGCGTATGGGCGGCGCACTGCCCCAATTCCAATACGAATATATATTCGGGTATAGCGCCGGTAAGGCATATGCTGAATGAAAACATAAACGTGGCCCTCGGCTCGGACATTGCGGGCGGCGACAATCTTTCAATGAGGCATGTTGCCGCGGCGGCGATAAGGGTATCCAAGCTAAGGTATTATTATGCCGAAAGGAATGATGAGGAAAGGTTCCTGACCGTTGCGGAGGCGTTTTGGCTCGCGTCGGCAAAGCCGAGGGAGTATTTCGGCCTTTCGCACGGGTTTGAAAAGGGTGAAAAGCTTGAGGCGATAGTGCTGGACGAAGCGAATCTTCCCCCCGCGATAGAGCTTAACTGCCAGGAAAGGTTTGAAAGGCTTATCTATTCAAACGATATAAGGGATATATACGCCGTTTATTCTGACGGAAAGCTTAGATAAAAACTGCGTTAAACTGTGTACAACGCGGCATTGTGCTGATATAATCAAAATGACATAACAGATCTAAGCAAGATCTAAACAGAATCAGAACAACGGGAGGATACGGAAATGGCATTTTTTGAAAAGGTAAACGACTTTGCAAAAAGCACAGCCGATAAGGCGAACGATTCAATCGAGATAAGCAAGCTCAATTCCAAAATAGCAAATGAGCAGAGCCAGATGCGCGATTTTGCACGCGAGCTGGGCGAGGTATATTGGCAGCTCATATCCGCCAAGACCGTAGCTCCTGCGCCCGAAGCTGAGGAAATATGCAAAAAGCTTGAGCTGGCGGCGGCGAACATAGCCGGCTTTGAGGCTGAGATAGCCGCCATACACGAGGCTGCCGAAAAGCGTAAGGCCGAGCTTGAGGCTAAGCAGGCTGCCGAAGCGGCCGCCGCTGCAAGCGCCGCGGCCCCTGCCGGCCCCGTAATATGCCCAAACTGCGGCAACGCGCTGCCCGGAACGGCTAAGTTCTGCCCAGAGTGCGGCACAAAGGCGCCCGAGCCTAAGCCCGAGCCCGCTCCGGAGCCTGTGATGAACAGGTATTGCCCAAACTGCGGCGCGCAGCTTGACCCCGAGGCAAGGTTCTGCGGCGAGTGCGGAACAAAGGTAGAATAAAATAAAGCCTTATACAAATATAAAAGCGGCCCTATGGCCGCTTTTACCTGTCGAAAAACCCCGGGGTTGTTAAGGGGCGGCAGCCCCTTAAGCTTTATTCCGGCTCTGACGGCATGCACGTCAGAACGGATGAAAACCTTTAGGTTTTCGTGCCTTGCGGGTTTTGCCGCCCGTGAGCATTAGCGAGAGGCAAAACCCGTGAAAACTCGAAAAAGTTGCGTTCAGCCACTTTTTCGACATTCTCAAGCGGCCCTATGGCCGCTTTTACTAATGATCAGCATTTGCCTGCTATGTGTATGTGCGCGTTTATGCGCTCCATAAGCATATCCACCGCGACAAGGTTGTGGCCGCCTTCGGGGATTATTATATCGGCATAGCGCTTGGAAGGCTCAACATACATCTCATGCATTGGCTTCACCGTGGCAAGATATTGCTCCACCACGCTGTCCAAACTGCGTTTCCTTTCCTTAACGTCTCTCATTATCCGCCTGAGTATGCGCACGTCCGCATCGGTATCGACGAATATCTTCATATCAAGAAGGCTCCTAAGCTCCTCGTTTTGCAGCAGCAGTATGCCTTCTACTATTATTACCGGCGCGCTTTTTACAAGCACGGTCTCTTCAGAACGGTTATGCACGGTGTAATCATATACGGGGCAGAGCACATCGCCGCCGTTTTTAAGCGTTATAAGGTCTTTTATAAGCAGATCGGTGTCAAATGCGTCGGGACAATCGTAGTTTATCTTTGCGCGCTCTTCATATGTAAGCTCATTGTGCGCTTTGTAGTAATTGTCGTGATATATAACGGAAACATCTGTGCCGAAGCGCCTGCTCAAAAGCTTTGTTATCGTGGTCTTGCCGGAGCCGGTGCCGCCGGCTATGCCAATAGCTATTATGTTGTTCATATCCGTTCCTCCGCGTTTGTGTTCGACTTATTGTACCATCATTTCACAAGAGCATACAAGCCCTAAAGGCCGGCTTGGGATGATTCTGCGTCCTTGTCAACTGATGCTACCATATATCGCGCATGTCGGGATAGCTTTTTGTGCGGTATTGACACCCGCTTCATACTTAATTAGAATCAAAACGAACTCGATTCCTTATAAGGAGAGACAATATGCTTGTTGAATACAATACCCTTAGAATAAGAAACGCAGCAGTTAAAGACGCGGCGCAGCTTGCCGCATGGTGGAACGACGGCAGGGTGATGGCGCATGCGGGCTTTCCAAACGGGCTTGGCACGAGCGCAGAGGAGATAGCGAGCGCGCTTGAGCAGGACAGCGATGAAACAAGAAGACGCCTGATAATGGAAAAAGACGGCGCACCCATAGGGGAGACGAGCTACAGGAGCGTTGGCGGCGATACTGCGGAGATAGGCATAAAGATATGCGATTTTTCGATGCAGGATAAGGGCCTGGGCAAGGTGCTGCTGAGCATGCTCATAGGCTCGCTTTTTTATGAATACGGTTACAAAAGAATAGTGTTGGATACTAACCTGAATAACAAAAGGGCGCAGCATGTATATGAGGAGCTTGGCTTCAAAAAAACAGGCGTAAGGATGAATTGCTGGCGGGATCAGCTTGGGGTGCTGCAATCGGCGGTGGATTACGAGCTGTATCCCGATGGGTTTATAAGCTTTTGCCGGTAAACAAGGGGCATAAACCCCTTTGAGAGTGTCGAAAAAGTGGCAGAGAGCCACTTTTTCGACACGTGAAGAGGTAAAGCCCCTTTTATGCCATCATTTTCCCATTGCCCTGTCTGCAAAGGTGTTGTTTACAAGCTCGGCAAACTCTACCCTTTGGCTAAGCTCTCCGGCGGTCTCTATTATGTCCTGCAATCTGTTGAAGGCGTCCTCGCTCATTGCGGGCGAATACATCCAGCTATCGGTGGCGCGGTAGCTTTTTGCTACGCTTGCCAGCGTTTCTATAGATGAATCAGGGAAGAAGGGCTGCATCGCCTTTGCAACGTCCTCGTCAGATGCGCTCATCACCCATTGCTGCGCGGCATATATGGCGTTGACAAAGCTTTGTGCGAATTCGGGCTCGTTGTCTATCGTGTTTTGGCTCATCATTATCGTCGTGTACGGCACCTCGCCGCTTTCAAGGCCGACGTTTGCAACTATGTACCCCCTGCCGGAGGAGGCAAACTCGCTCGCCGTGGGCTCAAACAGCGTAACGTAGTCCCCCGTGCCGCCTTCAAAGGCGCCGCCCATGAGCGGGAACTGTATGTTGTCTATGACCTCAACATCTTCGCCCGGAACAAGGCCGTGGCTTTTAAGCACATAGCAAAGAGTCATAAAAGGCATCCCTCCGGGTCGACCACCAACTATAGAGCAACCCCTCAGGTTTTCCCAGTCAAAGTCCGGCTCCTCATTCCTGCCGACAAGGAAGGAGCCGTCGCGCTTGGTTATCTGCGCAACTATCATGGGGTGGCCCTCAAGCCCCTGGTTCACAACGTATATTCCGGTTTCAGGACCCATCAGCGCAACGTCCGCATCGCCGGATATAAGCGCCGTCATGCTCTTGTCGCTGCCGCCGCTTGTGACGATCTCTACCTCCATGCCCTCCTTTTCAAAATAGCCGAGCGTTACTGCGCAGTAGAGCGGGGCGTAGAAAACACTTCTTGTAACCTCGTTAAGCTTCACCTTTCTAAGCTCCTTCTCACCTGCCGTGCAGCCGCCAAGCGCCATAAGCGCGAGCATGGCGAGAACCATTGCAAAACATACAGCCTTTTTCATGGTTACCTCCAAATCAAAATAGTAAGATAGGCTGCTCTATACTATTCCGAAGCTGTTATATAGGTGAAAGCACGGGCGGCTGCTGTGATTAGAGCATATATAAAATAAAACCCTGAGCTGCAAAACTGTGATTTTTATTAACAATGGTTAAACTCATTAAACTTAGCTTCGGACGCCCTTGAAACTTGCTGTTGCCTTTGTTATAATTGCGGCGTAGAAGCGCAAAATAACCGCATGGCGGAGGAATAAAACATGAAGAGATACGAGCTTGGAATAGGAGGCATGAGCTGCGCGGCCTGCGCGGCAAGGGTGGAGCGCGCGCTGAAAAACGTAAAGGGCGTTGACAGCGCAAGCGTCAATCTTGCGGCAGAGCGGGCAAATATAGTGTTCGATCCGGACATAGCCGACGAGAGGCTTATAAAAAGCGCCATAAAGGACGCCGGCTATTCGCCCATTGAGCTTACCGATAACGCAAAGGCCGAAATGGCCGCAAAAAAGCAGGCCGAAAGGGCCGGCATGAAAAAAAGGCTGATAATTGCGGCGATATTCGGCATACCCCTTTTTTACATAGCTATGGCGCCCATGACATCGGGCCTTGAGCATGCCGTGCCCGCATTTATGGATCCTGAATATCACCCGCTTGCCTACGCCATAGCCGAGCTGGTTCTGACGCTGCCGGTACTCATATGCGGCAGGAACTTCTATAAATCCGGCTTTAAGGCGCTGTGGCTGAAAAGCCCGAATATGGATTCGCTCATAGCGGTATCCACGCTTGCCGCCGTGCTGTACAGCATATACGGCATAATACGCATCGCTATGGGCGACATGCACGCCATGCACTCGCTTTACTTTGAATCGGCGGGCATGATAATAGTGCTTATACTCTTCGGAAAATACCTTGAAAACCTGTCAAAGGGGCGCACGGGGGACGCTATAAAAAAGCTTATGAGCCTTGCGCCGGATACGGCAAGGGTCATAAGGAACGGCGAGGAGATAGAGCTTAGCGCAAAACAAGTGGTGCCGGGCGACACTGTGGTGCTAAGGCCCGGCGAAAGGGTAAGCGTTGACGGCACGATAACGAGCGGCAGGACAAGCGTTAACGAGGCTATGCTGACAGGCGAGAGTATGCCGGTTGATAAGGACATAGGCGACCCGCTTTACGCAGGCACAATAAACGGCGAGGGCTCCGTCATGTTTGAGGCTACAGGCGTAGGGGCGGATACGGCTCTTGGCAGGATAGTGCATCTTGTTGAGGAGGCGCAGGGCTCAAAGGCGCCCATAGCGAGGCTTGCGGATGCTGTGGCTGCATACTTTGTGCCGGCGGTGGGCGCGGCGGCCATACTGGCGTTTTTGCTTTGGCTTATATTCGCGGGCGATTTTGCGCTGGCGGTGCGGGTGTTCATATCCGTGCTGGTAATAGCCTGCCCCTGTGCGCTTGGCCTTGCCACGCCGACGGCCATAATGGTAGCGGCGGGGCGCGGAGCCGAGCTTGGCATATTGGTAAAAAGTGGGGAAGCGCTTGAAACGGCGGGCAAGGTAAATGCCGTTATGCTTGACAAAACAGGCACCGTTACCACAGGCGCGCCCGAGCTTACGGACATAGTAACGCTTTCGGCACGGGAGGGCGGATTGGATGAAAACGAGGCGCTGATGCTGGCGGCGTCGGCTGAAAAGCAGAGCGAGCACCCGCTTGCAAAGGCCATATTGAAGGCAGCGGAGGCGAAAAGCATAGCCCTGGCTGAAGCGGACGGCTTTTTGGCGAGCGCCGGACACGGCGTTAACTGCACAATAAACGGCAAAAGCATAATGATAGGCAGCGCAAGGCTTATGAAGCAGCATAATATTGCCAATCCCTTTGAGGAGGACGCGATAAGGCTTAGCATGGAGGGTAAAACCCCCATATTCATGGCGGTAGATAACACCCTGAGCGCGCTGTTCGCCGTGGCGGACGCTATAAAGCCGGACGCTGCCGAGGCAGTGAAGCGGCTTAAGGAGATGAACGTAAAGCTCGTTATGCTGACGGGGGACAGCAGCCTGACCGCAAGGGCGGTTGCCCAAAAAGTCGGCATAGACGAGGTGAGGAGCGAGGTGCTGCCGGGCGATAAAGCAAGCGAGGTTGCAAAGCTGCAGCAGGAGGGCTACACTGTGGCTATGGTGGGCGACGGCGTGAACGATGCTCCGGCGCTCGTAAAGGCGGATACGGGCATAGCCATAGGCGCAGGCGCCGACGTTGCCATAGAGTCCGCCGACATAGTGCTTATGAGCGGCGACCTTATGGGCGTTGCGTCCGCGCTGCGGCTCAGCAGGGCGGCAATGACAAATATCAAAGAAAACCTGTTCTGGGCGTTTGGCTACAATACGCTCGGCATACCCGTTGCCGCGGGCGTGCTGTACGCTTTTGGCGGGCCTTTATTGAATCCGATGATAGCTGCCGCCGCGATGAGCCTAAGTAGCGTATCGGTTGTAACAAACGCGCTCCGGCTGCGGCGCTTCGACCCGGGCAAAACGCATAAATATCTCAAGCCGCATTCTGCGCATGGCAAAACAGGCTCCGGCGTTGATACGGGCGCGGAGGGCGCGCAGCCTGAACAGGCAAAACAGGTAAGCAATATTAAGGAGGATGAGAATATGATTACACTTAGGGTAAACGGAATGATGTGCCAGCATTGCCAGAAATCGGTGGAGAAGGCGCTTGCGGCCATAGGCGCAAAGGACATAAGCGTGGACCTTGCCAAAAAGCAGGCCAGCTTTTCCGCGGCGACGGAGGAAGCGGCGCGCAAGGCTATAACCGAGGCGGGCTATGAAGTAGAGTAGCGCATATGGAATAACACGATAGCGTAGAGAGCGTCGAAAAAGTGGCTGAGAGCCACTTTTTTGACACAGGCAGTTTATTTTTTTACTATATACGGGTCAAGCTTTTTGAAATCCTCCGGATCAGAAAGGCAAAGCTCAACAACTTCTATACTGCAATCCTGAAACATCTGAGTAAGCGCAATATACTGGCAAAGCGTGGATTTAAGGTTCAGCCTGTCACCCTCGCTGGTAACAAGCTCAACTCGGCCGCCGCATTTGGCAACTGCGTTAAAGAATTTACCGGGCTCTGTTATGTTTACTATCTTCATACCCTACTCCCATTCTATTGCGCCTACGGATTCAAGGTATTCTTCAGAAAAGTCAAGATAATCCTCGCTAAGCCGCATCGCGTACATCTTAAGCTCCGGATACTTTTTTTGCATCCCTTCATAAAGCAGGTCGTATGCATCGTCGTCGTCATAATCGTCATCCTCGCCAAGCTTTGCAAGGTAGTTTTGGTCTATGGCCATCATGGCGTCTACCAGCTCTTCCATAAGCCCGTCCTTAAGGAAGTCAAAATCGCCCTCAACATTGAATTTATTGAGTATGTATGCCTTCATCTCGTTAAGGTCAACATCGTAAGTCATGCTTGTTCTCCTTATCTGTTACTGCTCGCCGCTGTTGTTGTTATTATAAGCATCGTCCGCCGGCACGAAAAGCGGCTCATCGTCCTGCTTTACGGGCGCCGAGTTATCCTCATATGATGGATTTATGGGCTGCACGCTCTGCTGCGGCTGCTGAGGATATACCGGCGGCTGCACCGGCTGAGCGCCATTCTGGGCCGGGGCGGGCTGCTCGCGTGATACGCTGTCAAAATAAAGCACGGTGTCAAGCGCGGCGGAGAAGCAGCTCTTTACGCTTGAAAGCAGGAGCGACAGCGGGATATATACGGCATATATCGCAATAAGGATAGCGGGGCTTTGGAGCAGGGCGTCGTGCAGCAGGAACATGCCCAGCACCAAAAGGCCGACGAGCACAAGCTGAAGGAGCAGCATTACAAACGAATATATGAGCTGAGCCGCGAACACCCTTCCGTAGCGCTTAAAGCCGAGCTTAAGGCTCCTGCCGACGGCCTTGAAATGCCTTTTATCCTCGTTTATTGCAACGGGATATATCATGCACAGCGGGGAGCGCGCGCATATGGTGAGCAGCCAGCGTATAAGGCTGAGTATCAGCAGGGGCACTATAAACGCCGCCAGAACATTGGCGTAAAGGTCTATGATTGCCGATGGGTCGCCCGAGCCTATCGCGGAATCCAGCCCGTCAAGATAGCCGCTCTCAACAAGGCTGCCGAATGAAGAGAATATGCTGCCGACCAGGAACACGCTTGAGAACATCGACTCCACCAGCGAAACGGCGGAGTTAGCAACCATAAGGCTTACCATATGGCTGAGGTTGAGCGTGAAGAAGCGCTTAAAGCTGTATTTACAGCGCTTGAAAAGCGTGCCGAGGGTTGAAGCCTGCCCATATACGCGCAGGGTCATCTCGCTGTAAAGCGTGCCGCCATATATTGGGTTTATTAGTATGGATATGGCTGCAAAGATGATAAGCATGAGAGATATGCTTATAAATACGGAGCCTATTACAGCTGCGCCGGCCGAGTACTCATCGGGCGCGGCGCCTGCACCAACAGCGCCGGCTATCGATACTATCATAGGCGTTATGCATAAGCACACGACTATGCTTATCAGCAGAAGCATTATAAGCGAAAACGCTACCGCGCTCCAGAAGCGCCGCTTCGCCACCGCCCAGCTTATGCCGAAAACACCGCGCATGGTGAGCGGCCTTATGGGTATTTGGGAAAAGCTTTCGTTACTATTCATTAGATCCTCCTTCTTGCTGCGCTTATCACGCCTATAGCGTTAAGCGCGCTTTTGTAAGCCCTGTTATACTATCAAAGCAGCTTCCTCGTTTGTATGTACACGTCCCCGCTGCCTATCGTAACGACAAGGTCGCCTGCCGAGGCGTGCGCGTCAAGATAATCGCGTATGTTTTCAAATGTGCCAAGATATACGGCATGGCCTCCGCCCCTGTTTATAGCGTCCGCCATATCCCTGGCGTGAACGGAGCCGTCGTCCTTTTCGCGCCCGGGATATATGTCCGGCACAAGCGTCTCGTCAGCAAGGTTGAAGCAGGTGACGTCGTTTAGGAAAAGCGTCTTTGCCCGGGTGTAGGAGTTGCACTGGAACACGCAGAAAAGCCTGTTGTGCTTCATCTTTGACGCGGCGCTCATGGTTGCGGCTATCTCCGAAGGGTGATGACCGTAATCATGATAGTATTTTACGCCGTTCCTCTCGCCGTAAAGCTCAAACCTTCTCCTGGTGTTGCGGAAGCTGTTCAGCGCTGCGCGTATGCAGCCGTCGCCCGCGCCCATATCCCGCGCTACGGCTACTGCCGCAAGCGAGTTGACTATGCTGTGTTCACCCGGTATCTGAAGCTGCACGTCAAAGAGCTTTTTGCCGTTGAACATAACGTCGAAGGCGGGGCAGCCGTTTTCATCATAAACTATATTGCCTGGAACATAGTCGGCGTCCTTCATGCCGTAGGTGAGCTTCCTGCCGGCATGGCCTTCCATAAGCGCGCGCACTCGGCAATCGTCGCCGTTGCCGATGAGCAGGCCGTTTTCTGGCAGCAGCGCCGCAAACTTTTTGAAGGCCGCGACTATATGCTCCATGTCGCCATAATAATCAAGGTGGTCGTTATCTATGTTGTTTATAAGCGCCACGGTAGGCCTTAGGGTAAGGAAGCTTTCAACATATTCGCAGGCCTCGGTTATGAACATATCATGCGCGCCAAGCCTTACCCCTCCGTTTAGAAAATCCACAAAGCCGCCTATATGCACCGTTGCGTTCGGGCCGCCCTGCTCGCATATAAGCGCCAGCATGCTGGTTATGGTCGTTTTGCCGTGGCAGCCGGCTATGCCTATAACGGCAGGATACCCTTCCGTAAGCTGGCCCAGGGCAACGCTCCTTTCAAGCTGCGGTATGCCGCGCCTTTCAGCCTCGACGCGCTCAACATTGTCCGGCTTTATTGCGGCGGAGTATATTATAAGGTCGCAATCGCCTATGTTATCGGCGCTATGCCCAATAAAAACAGGCACGTCAAGCTGCCTGAGCCTGCCGGTGAACGGGGATTCCGCCCTGTCGGAGCCCTGCACATAGCAGCCCCTGTTTTTCAGTATGCTTGCAAGCCCGCTCATGGAGCAGCCGCCTATACCGATAAGATGTATTCTTTTATGCTCGTTTATGTGGGTCATCGTATTCTCCCTTCATCCCATCCTGAACCATTATTATAGCACAGATCCTGCTTGTTATATATATCAAAGCCCGATATGGGATTGAATACGCCGCAAAAGTCAATACCGGCATCGACGAAGCCCTCCGCCGCCGCAAGCGCCTTATTTTTATCGTCAAACACGGCGAAGCACGCGCTGCCGCTGCCGCTCATGCCGGCGGCCAAAGCCCCGCAGCGCCTGAGCCTTTTCAATATATGGCCTATTGAGGGCAAAAGCTCCGCTGCCGGCGGCTCAAGCGCGTTGGAGATGCAGCTTAAAAACAGCCGCTTATCATCAGCCTGCAATGCAAGCCTTGCTTCGTCGCTTTTTGCCCCTGCATACGGCGGCCTGAGCCCTGCAAAAAGCTGAGCTGTGGATATGCCGGGGCCCGGCTTGACGACAAGATAGCATAAGCCGGCCAATATGCCGGCGCTTATAGGCTCAAGCCTTTCGCCCCTGCCGCGGCATATGGCGGCGCCGCCTTCAAGCAAAAACGGAACGTCTGAGCCAAGCTGAGCCGCTAATGCATAAAGCGAGGGCCTATCCATCAGCCCGTAATGCCGCTGCATCGCCCTGAGCACGGCCGCACCGTCAGCCGAGGAGCCGCCAAGCCCCGCCATTGGGGGTATGCGGCCCTTTATATTTATATTTGCCCCGCCGGAGCCGGTCCTTTGCATATACTCGTTTGCCGCGTTAAAGGCGACGCTGCCTTCGGGCAGCTCAAAATCCGCCGCAACGGATACGGCTTTTTTTGAAGTAAACTCAATGCTTATCTCGTCATAGAGGTCTATGGCCTGCATTATGGTGATAAGCTCGTGAAAACCGTCATCGCGTTTGCCTAAAACGTCAAGCGTAAGGTTGAGCTTGGCAAAGGCCTTTACTTGCTGTATGTTTTTCATCATTTTTATATTATACTATGGATTTACTAAAATTTCACTCGCTTTCGGGCTTTTATGGCGGTATAATGCCAATATGGAAAACGACAGGGACTTTTTTGAAGAAGAATACTCGCCTACGGGCGGCAAAAAGCCTAAAGCGGGCAAATGGATAATGCTTGCCGCCTGCTTTATTGTAGCGTGCGCGATAGCGGCGGCTTATTTTAAGTACAGGCCGGACGTGCTTAAGGCCGCGCCCAAGGATATTGTAACGGCGGCGGAGCCTGATACTATGCCTGACGGCGCTGCAGCCGCGCCTGAAGCTACCAAAGCTCCGCAGGAGGATATGGAGCCGGAGCCGACTATGGACGTTAACGCTGAGCCGGGCGAGGGCGAATACGTGGCCACGGCAATAATGCTTGACGGAAAATGCGTGGGGGTGCTTGCGAGCAGGGAGGCTGCCGAGGAGGTGCTTGACGAGGCCGTGCGCTTTTTTGAGCTTAAGATACAGCTGCCAGGCGCGCTTGATTCGACCATAAAAAACGAGCTTGAGCTTGCGGAGGCAGGGGCGGATAAGCTGAAGGACGCCGACGCGCCTACGCAGCTAACATACGAGGAGATGCTTGCGCTGCTTACGGGCGAAAAAACGCCGCTTAAAGTGGAAAGCGTGCTTAAGGAGAAGCAGACGAGCATAGTTAAGAGAGAGGTAAAGACCGAAAAGGACGATACGCTTATAAAGGGCACAAGGCTCGTAGCGAGCTATGGCAGCGATGGCGAGAGCCGCACGGTAACGACGACAAGGTTCATAAACGGCGAACAGAAGGGCAAAAGCGAGAGCGAGACCTTTGAGATAAGCCAAAAGGCCGACACGATAATACGCGAGGGCACAAAAAAGCTTGACGCTTACGCCGAGCCCGGCAAAAGAGAGGGCGAGAAGGGGCCGGACGCGGGCGAGCTTAAATTCATAAGGCCCACAAAGAGCGGCGAGATAAGCGAAAACTTTGGCCAGCTAAAGGGCGTGATGCACCTTGGGCTTGACTTTTCGGCAAAGGAAGGGGACGAGGTATACGCTGCCGAGGCCGGCACGGTAACGACGGTTATGGAAAGGGGCGGCTATGGGCTGGTGATAGAGATAGACCACGGCTCGGGCTTTTTAACAAGATATGCGCACCTTTCACAAGCCATGGTGAGCATAGGCGATACGGTAGCCAAGGGCGACACAATAGCCCTTGCCGGCAGCAGCGGGAACTGCAAAAAGCCCGCGCTTCACTTTGAGCTGAGGCAGGCGGGCTTTGCGTACAATCCGAGATATTATTTGAAATAGGCTTATTTGCCCGGATGGGGTTCCTTTTTAAGGAACTCCTTTTTGAACAGCCTGGAAAGCGGCTTATATACAACAAAGGTCACTGCCGAGTTTATAAGCGCCTTAAGCGCGTTGAACGCGACAAAGCTCCACATATAGCTCCATACGTAGCTTTGCGCCTCGGCATAGCTCATGCCGCTGCCCGATATGAATATTGGCGAAAGATAGTAATTAAAAGGCACCATTATTATAACCATCGCTGCTGCGCCAAGCAGCAGCCCCTCTATCGCGCCGCGGATATTGTGCCTTCTGCGATAGATCACCCCGGCTATCACCGCGAATGCGCCTGTTGCAAAAAAGTGCATAATGCAGCCTATCCAGCCCGATGAGGCTGACACGGTAACGGCCTGCAGCACGCTGACTACCGCGGTTATTGCAAGCCCCGCGACGGGACCATACATGAATGTGCCTATGAGTATAGGCACGTCCGCCATGTCATACTCCAAAAAGAACAGCGCCGGAATAATAGGGAAGCGCACAACGTACATGAGCACGAGCGACATTGCGCACAGCAGCGCAAGCTTAACCAGCTTTTCTACACGTTTGTTTCTCAAAGACTGATCCTCCAAAACTAAAAAATTCCCTGCTTGCGGGAATAATAAAGGGCATACGCCATATAGCGGCTTCTACCTTCCGGACTATAACCGTCGGCCCCGGGATCGCACCGGCTCGGCCCATAAAATGGGTTCGCGGGCTCGTCGGCCAAAGCCGCATCACCGCCGGTATGGACTTTCACCACACCCCGAAGCAGGTATATTATAATGCATGATCTTTATAATAGCAATATATCGGGGAAAAAAGTGCTTGCGCGGGCAGGGGCGATGTATTACTATTGCTGTTATGGTGCGAGTGGTGATACAGCATTTTTCAAAAAACACAGTAATATCAATGGTTTTAGGACACCCGAACAGCGAAATTACTTGTATTCCGCCCTCTTGAAACCGTCAATTTCAGCAGCTATTGCTCGGTTCATCTCCCGGTAAGGAGACGACATCCTTGCAATAATCAGTACATAGCGCGTCTGTTACCCAAAGTGGCGCTTGGGTCGGCAGGCGCGCTATTTTTATGCCCAGATGCGGGCGAAGGAGGTGTTATTGTGAAAGCATATGGGAAGTCGTGGGGCTACAACGTATATGACTGCCGGTACTGCCTGTACCGGAAGGGGAAGCTAAAGGGCTGCGTCTACCCGGACGGCTGCTGCTGTCCCGTCCCGCAAAAGCCCGCAAGACGGAACGGCATAGAACAAGTTTACGATGCAGCTGCGGACAACGCCGCTCCCGTTTCGGAGTGCGAGGGCTGTCCCTACGGAAAGGCTGCCCCCTGCATCGGATGGTGTACCAAAGAGGTCATGCGCGCCGCAGGACTTCCAAAGGAGCGTGACAGAAGCCATGTATGACTATTTCTACGGCGCGGAAGCGGAACAGTTCTCCTTCTACCGCATCCCCAAGGTGCTGTTCACGGAGGAACGGTTCAGAAGCGTTTCCGCAGAAGCCAAGGTGCTCTACGGTCTGCTCCTTGACCGCATGAGCCTGAGCTGCAAGAACGGCTGGCTGGATAAAGAAGGACGTGTGTATATCATCTTCACCATCGAGGAGGTCATGACCGCCCTGGGCTGCGCCGACCAGAAGGCCGGAAAGCTGCTGCATGAGCTGGAGAGCAAATGCCGCCTCATCGAGCGCAAGCGGCAGGGGCTGGGCAAGCCCAACCTCATCTACGTCAAGAACTTTGTGGATAAAGCTGCGGATAACCCTGTGGATAACACATCGGGCAGTAGCACCCCCTCCCCGGAATCACGATTCCTGAACCGTGAAAATCACGATTCAGGAGCAGTGAAAATCACGGATCAAGAATCGTTAAAATCACGATCTAATAATACTGAGAATAGTGATACTGATTTTAGTGATACTGATTCCTTTCCCTTCACTTCGTTCAGGAGGGATCACGGGCGGGAAGCGAAAGGAAACGAAGCGGCTCTGAGAGAGTGGTACAGAGAGCTTATTGCGGAGAACATCGCCTACGATGCACTCCTGACAGACTATCCATACGAGCAGGACACGCTGGAAGAAATCCTGGAGCTGCTGGTGGATGTTGTCTGTACGACGAAAAGCTCCGTCCGCATTTCCGGCGACGATAAGCCCGCCGAGGTGGTCAGGAGCCAGTTTTTGAAGCTGAACAGCGAGCACATCCGCTTTGTGATGGGCGGGCTGAAGGAAAACACCACCCGCATCCGCAATATGCGCCAGTATCTTTTAGCCACGCTGTATAACGCCCCTCTGACCATCGGGAACTACTACCGAAGCCTTGTCAGTCACGATATGTCGGAGGGATTCATCTGAGCCGCAGGTTATTGCCTGCGGCTTTGGCATTTTCAGGAGGTGATGCGACCGTGCCGAAACAGAAACCCAACGAACAGGTACAGCAGATACCGCTTTCAGAGATTCGTCCCTTCAAGAACCACCCCTTCAAGGTGACGGACGACGAGCTCATGCAGCAGACCATCGACAGCATCATGCAGGTGGGCGTTCTCAACCCCGCCATCATCCGCCCCGCACCGGAGGGCGGATACGAGATGGTAGCCGGACACAGGCGGCTCCATGCTGCAGACCTTGCGGGGCTGAAAACCATACCGGCCATCGTCCGCAATCTTGACGACGACGAGGCGGTGATCCTCATGGTGGACAGCAATTTGCAGCGGGAAACCATCAGTCCCATGGAACGGGCGCAGGCGTACAAAATGAAGCTGGAAGCGTTGAAGCATCAGGGAAAAAAGCAGGAATTGCAAACCGGTTCAACTTCTCCCCAAGTTGGGGAGAAGTCATCGTGGGCTGTCAGCATCGTAGCGAATGACGCTAATGCCAGCCGAAGTCAGGTACAAAGGTTTATCCGTCTCACCGAGCTTCTGCCGGAGGTACAGAAAAAGGTGGACAGCAAGGAGATCGCGTTCAGCCCCGCCGTGGAGCTGTCGTATCTCACCCGTGACGAGCAGAAGCAGTTTCTGGACGCAATGGACTATTCCCAGAACACGCCCTCCCTTTCCCAGGCACAGCGGCTCAAGAAGCTCAGCCGGGAGGGAAAATGCACGCAGGAGGCCATGCGCTCCATCATGTCCGAGGAAAAGAAGGAGGAACAGGAGCGCATCACGCTGAGCAGCGATACCCTCCGCAAATATTTCCCCCGAAGCTACACGCCCCTGCAAATGCAGCAGACCATCATCAAGCTGCTGGAGCAGTGGCAGAAAAAACAGCAGCGCCGGAACGAGCGCCGAGAAAGGCAGGTTTATCCATGAACGTAAGCATCAACATCTACGGCGACGTACACATCCACTGCGACTGCTGCGACGAACGCGGCGTATATGCCAATGACCTTGAGAAAAGCCCCGAAGCCCCATATGAAGATGCACCTGATACGGAGGATGGCAGCGAAGAAATCGAGCTGTCCATTGCGGAAGCGGAAGCTGTGGTCAAGGCAGTGGCGGAGCTGCTCTTTCCCTTTCTTCCGGCTGAAATTGACGAGGGAGGCGGCGCGCATGAAGGAATTTGACGTGACCATCACCGAAACGCTGAAGCTC